>NZ_CP093302.1:0-600000 GCF_024362765.1 Alkalihalobacillus sp. LMS6
TTGGAAAATATCCATGACCTTTGGAATAAGGTTCTTGAAGAAATGAAACAAAGAGTGAGCAAACCAAGTTACGAAACATGGTTAAAGTCGACAACCGCAACAGCTCTTCAAAATGATGTCATCACCATAACAGCACCAAATGAGTTTGCAAGAGATTGGCTTGAAGATCATTATTCTAGCTTGGCAGCAGATATTATTGAACATTTAACTGGAGCAAGATTAAATCCAAAGTTTGTTATCCCGCAGCATGAGCAAGAGGAAGAAGTCATTCAAGAACAACCTACTCCAGCTGCGACAGACGTTAATTTAGCTGCTCAAAACGACACAAATCGTTCGATGTTGAACGACAAATATACGTTTAACACATTTGTTATCGGATCCGGGAACCGATTTGCTCACGCTGCATCACTTGCTGTAGCTGAAGCTCCGGCAAGAGCGTATAACCCTCTCTTTATTTATGGTGGTGTTGGATTAGGGAAAACCCACTTAATGCATGCGATTGGCCATTATGTAATGGAACATAATCCAAACGCGAAGGTCGTTTATCTTTCATCAGAAAAATTCACGAATGAATTTATTAATGCGATTCGCGACAATAAAGCTGTTCATTTTCGCAATAAGTACCGCAACGTAGACGTTCTCTTAATCGATGATATTCAATTTATTGCTGGTAAAATTCAAACACAGGAAGAGTTTTTCCATACATTTAATGCCTTACATGAAGAATCCAAGCAAATTGTTATCTCTAGTGATCGTCCTCCTAAAGAGATACCGACTTTAGAAGACCGTCTTCGTTCGAGATTTGAATGGGGCTTAATTACAGATATTACGCCACCGGATCTAGAGACACGAATTGCGATCCTAAGAAAAAAAGCAAAAGCAGAGAATCTTGATATTCCAAATGAAGTTATGCTCTACATTGCGAACCAAATTGATACGAATATTCGTGAATTAGAAGGTGCGTTAATTCGTGTCGTTGCGTATTCTTCTCTTATTAATCAAGATATGAATGCTGACTTGGCTGCGGAAGCACTAAAAGATATTATTCCAAACGCGCTACCAAAGACACTTAGCATTTTAGATATTCAAAAGCTTGTTGGCGATCACTACCAAGTAAAGCTAGAAGATTTCAAAGCTAAAAAACGAACAAAATCTGTCGCGTTTCCAAGGCAAATCGCCATGTATTTGTCTCGAGAAATGACAGATGCTTCACTACCGAAAATCGGAAGTGAATTTGGTGGACGTGATCATACGACCGTTATTCACGCTCACGAAAAAATTTCAAAATTACTCGTTACAGATCAAGAATTACAACAAAAAGTTCAAATGATTACAGAACAGCTTCGACAATAGCTGTGAATAATGTGTATAATTGGAACAAGCCTATCCACAATTTACCCACATGTGAATAGGCTGTCTATTTACGCATTTTTTTAGTTATCCACAAACTCACAAGCCCTATTACTATTACTACTACTTTTTTTAATAAAAAAAAGAATAATATATATGTTTATGAAAAGGAGTATCAATGTATGCATGTCATTATTGATCGGAATCGAATGGTTCACGATGTCCAACACGTAGCAAAAGCTGTTTCTTCTAGAACAACTATCCCTATACTTACAGGAATAAAAATCGTCGCCACAAAAAATGGCTTAACGTTAACCGGTAGCGATTCTGATTTATCAATCGAAGCCTTTATTCCAACTGTTGAAAATGAACAAGAACTTGTTGAAATTGAACAAGAAGGTAGCATCGTTCTTCAATCAAAATACTTTACTGAAATAGTAAAAAAATTACCTGGTGAATCGATTGATATTACGGTTCACGATCAATTTGCAGCAACAATTCGATCCGGTTCGTCTGTCTTCACCCTCAATGGACTTGATCCGGACGAATACCCGCGTCTTCCACAACTAAAAGAAGATTTGATTTTCAGTATGCCGCAAGACATGCTTCGAAAAGTCATTCGCCAAACTGTATTTGCAGTGTCCACTCAGGAAACACGTCCGGTGTTGACAGGTGTAAACATCGAGACGGAAGAAGATGGGTTAATCTGTACTGCAACAGACAGTCATCGATTAGCGATGCGCCGTGCGAAAGTGGAAGCGGAGAATCAAGAATTACGTTTTCAAAATGTTGTAATTCCGGGAAAAAGCTTGCAAGAATTAAGTAAAATTATTGAGGATACGTCAGACGCCGTTGATATTGTAGTAACGGAAAACCAAATTCTGTTCAAATTGGGTAATATTTTATTTTTCTCTAGGTTGTTAGAAGGGAAGTATCCTGTTACATCAAGTATGATTCCGAATCAATCAAGAACGAGCTTTATTTTAAAAACAAAACCACTTCTTCAAACGTTAGAGAGAGCCTTGCTTTTATCTCGAGAAGCTAAAAATAATGTGATTAACATGAAGACGCTTGGAGAAGAAGAGATTGAAATTTCATCGACTTCACAAGAAGTAGGGAAAGTAACGGAGCAAATGGCTGTTGAAAGATTCGAAGGAGAAGAATTAAGAATTTCGTTTAACGGTAAAAATATCATTGATGCGCTTAAAGTCATTGATAGTGAAGAAATTCATCTGATGTTCACTGGTGCGATGAGCCCATTTGTTATTCGTCCGATTGAATCAGATCGTTATTTACACCTCTTTTCACCGGTAAGGACATATTAATACCGATATATGAAAAAAGGTTGGCTAGATTCAATTCGTTTAGTACAATAGAGAAAGAGATTATTTTAGAGCGAACAATCCGATACAGCTAACAAATTTAGAGACAGCATTCATTTGACGTGTGCTGTCTTCCCTTCGTCTAGCAGATGGTGAGGTGCACGGAATGGAACAAATAGAAATTCAATCAGAGTTTATTACGCTTGGTCAATTATTAAAAGAGACAGGCGCTATTGATACAGGTGGCATGGCTAAATGGTATTTAAGTGAATATGTCGTATACGTAAATGGTGAACCGGAAAATCGTCGTGGGAAAAAGTTGCGCCATGATGATCAAATTGATTTAGAGGACGGGCAAACCTTTTTAATCGTTTCTAAGGTGTAAAGATGTTAATTAGAAAAATTGAATTAACATCGTACCGAAATTACGAACATACGGCATTATCGTTCGGCGAAAAAGTGAATGTTTTTATTGGTGAAAATGCGCAAGGGAAAACTAATTTACTTGAGGCAATTTACGTAATAGCACTTGCAAAGTCACATCGTTCGAGTAAAGACAAAGAGCTGATTCGTTTTGATAAAGACTTTTCACGGGTCCATGTAGAAGCTGAAAACCGAACGGGACAAGTTGAACTTGATTTCATTATTTCGCAAAAAGGAAAGCGCGGAAAAATTAATGGACTTGAACAAAAGCGACTAAGTGATTATGTAGGGACGATTAATGTTGTCATGTTTGCACCAGAAGATCTTGAGCTTGTGAAAGGCAGTCCTCAAATAAGACGACGGTTTATTGATATTGAACTTGGACAAATTAGCCCAGTTTATCTTTATGAACTTTCTCACTATGGGAAAATTATTAAGCAACGAAATGTCTTGCTCAAAGATATGCAGATAAAGAGGTCAACAGATTTTACGATGCTCGATATTCTTACGGATCAAATGATTGAGCGGGCCGCGTTTATTACAAAAAAGCGAGCCGAGTTTACGACACAGCTCGAAAAGTGGGCTGTTCCGATCCATCAATCAATAAGTCGAGGGAAAGAGGCGCTCCGCCTGGAATATATCCCGTCTTTAGAGGTATCAGACAAAGGAAATCTGTCGAAAATAAAAGTAGACATGCAAACGAAGTACGAAGCGAAAAAAACAGAAGAGGTTAGAAGAGGAACGACTTTGTTCGGCCCGCACCGAGATGACTTGGCTTTTACGATAAACGATCTTGATGTGCAGAAGTATGGGTCACAAGGACAGCAACGAACAACGGCGTTATCTCTTAAATTAGCAGAGATCGACTTAATCCATGATGAAGTAGGCGAATTCCCTATTCTTTTACTGGATGACGTGCTATCAGAACTAGATGATTATCGACAGTCCCATTTACTAGAAACCATTCAAAATCGAGTACAGACGTTTGTAACAACAACGTCAATTAGTGGACTACATGAACGTGTACGTGAAGAAGCGTGCATTTTTACTGTAAATCAAGGCGAAGTCAAACGAATGGAGTAAGCGATGTATATTCATGTAGGTGGAGATATTATTTTACCAATTAACCGTGTTGTTGGTATTTTTCCATATGAAGAAGAAGCGTTACCGAAAGATACGCTCGCTTTTCTTGAAAATCAAACCATACAGAAAACATGCATTGGAAATGTTACAGACGCCATTAAGAGTGTAGTTGTGACAAATCATCATGTGTATTATTCCCCAGTTTCCACTCAAACCCTCTATAAACGCTCGAATGAGAATGTGTTAGATCGTTTAGCTGAGGATGAAGAAGGATCAATTGGTTAAGGACCCCTAATGAGAAGGTGAAAAATTTTGGAAAATGAACAAAATCAAACGTATGATGAAAGTCAGATACAAGTACTTGAAGGATTAGAAGCTGTAAGAAAGCGTCCGGGTATGTATATCGGCTCAACAAGTCAAAAAGGACTACACCACCTTGTGTGGGAAATTGTTGACAATAGTATTGATGAGGCGATGGCCGGTTACTGTGATACGATTTCTTTAACGATTGAGAAAGATAACTCAATAACGGTTGAAGACAATGGTCGTGGTATACCTGTTGGGATCCAAGAAAAGATGGGTCGACCTGCAGTAGAAGTTATTATGACTGTGCTTCACGCTGGCGGAAAATTTGGTGGAGGCGGATATAAAGTCTCTGGTGGACTGCACGGCGTAGGAGCTTCAGTTGTTAATGCGTTATCTACGTACTTGGAAGTAAACGTCCATTTAGACGGTAAAATTCATAAACAATCTTACTCTAGAGGGGTTCCACAAGAAGATCTTAACGTAATTGGTGAAACAGAAAAGACTGGTACAGTCATCATGTTTAAACCCGATGGTGAAATTTTTAAGGAAACGCTAGAGTTTGATTTCGACACGCTCTCGACCCGAGTGCGAGAACTTGCCTTTTTAAATAAAGGCCTAACGATTCAAATAGCAGATAAACGAGCTGAGGAAGAAAAACAAGCGACATTCTATTACGAAGGCGGAATTTCTTCTTTTGTCACGCATTTAAACCGTACGAAAGAAGCACTACATGAAGAACCAATTCATGTAGAAGGAGAGAAAGAAGGCCTTACTGTGGAAGTAGCCGTTCAGTATAACGATGGCTATACAAGTAGTATTTATTCATTTGCAAACAACATTAATACCCACGAAGGTGGAACCCATGAATCTGGCTTTAAAACCGGTCTAACAAGGGTGATTAATGATTATGCAAGAAAAAACAGCTTGTTTAAAGAAAATGACCCGAACCTTAGTGGTGAAGATGTCCGTGAAGGGTTAACGGCGATTATTTCTGTTAAAATTCCAGAGCCACAATTTGAAGGTCAAACAAAAACGAAGCTTGGAAATAGTGAAGCAAGAACGATTACCGACTCTCTTTTTTCCGAAAGTTTTTCTCGTTTTATGGCAGAGAATCCTACTGTTGCTAGAAAAATTGTCGATAAAGGGTTGATGGCTTCAAGAGCGCGAGAAGCAGCGAAGAAAGCGAGAGAGCTAACACGTCGAAAAAGTGCGTTAGAAGTAAGCTCACTTCCTGGAAAATTAACGGACTGTTCATCAAAGGATGCTTCCATAAGCGAATTGTTTATTGTTGAGGGGGACTCTGCCGGTGGTTCTGCTAAAGGTGGACGAGATCCACATATTCAAGCAATCCTTCCATTGAGAGGGAAAATCTTAAATGTGGAGAAAGCACGTCTTGATAAAATTCTAGCAAATAATGAAATTCGAATGATTATTACCGCGATTGGTACCGGGATTGGTGAAGAGTTTGATATCAAAAAAGCTCGTTATCACAAGGTTGTTATTATGACCGATGCGGACGTAGATGGTGCGCACATCCGGACACTGATCCTTACGTTTTTCTATCGCTATATGCGTGAGCTTCTTGAGCAAGGCTATGTATACATTGCGCAGCCACCGCTATACAAGATTGAACAAGGTAGGAATAACGTAACGTATGTGTATTCTGATCGTGAATTAGACGCACATCTTTCAACAATTGAAGATCGATCTAAGATTGGAATTCAGCGTTATAAAGGACTTGGAGAAATGGACGCGACGCAATTATGGGAAACGACCATGGATCCTGACACGAGAAATATGCTACAGGTGACGCTTGCTGACGCAATTAAAGCAGATGAGATTTTTGAAATATTAATGGGCGATCGAGTAGAGCCGAGAAGAGATTTCATTCAAGAAAATGCGCAGTACGTTAAGAACTTGGATGTTTAAGAGGAAGACTAAGTGTTTCGCTTAGTTTAATGCGGAGGTTTTTATATGGCTGAAGAAGATGTATCTAGACTTAGAGAACGATTGATTGATGAAGAAATGAGAGAATCATTCATGGACTATGCCATGAGTGTTATTGTAAGTCGTGCTTTACCTGATGCACGAGATGGAATGAAGCCTGTGCACCGCCGTATTTTATATGCGATGTTTGAATTAGGGATGACCCCGGATAAACCATTCAAAAAATCGGCAAGGATTGTAGGGGAAGTTTTAGGTAAGTACCATCCACATGGTGACTCTTCCGTATACGATACAATGGTGCGGATGGCACAAGATTTTAGCTATCGCTATATGCTCGTTAATGGACATGGAAACTTTGGGTCTATTGACGGTGACTCGGCTGCGGCCATGCGTTATACCGAATCAAAAATGTCTAAGATCTCAATGGAACTTGTTCGCGATTTAAATAAAGATACAGTTGATTTTGATGACAACTATGATGGCACCGAAAGAGAGCCAAAAGTATTACCGTCAAGGTTTCCAAATCTTTTAGTCAATGGAACATCAGGGATTGCGGTTGGTATGGCAACGAATATTCCGCCCCATCAATTAGGGGAAGTGATTGATGGTGTCTTAGCACTATCGCGGGACCCAGAAATTACGATTCCTGATTTAATGGAACACATTCCTGGACCAGATTTTCCCACTGGAGGGGAAATCCTAGGTCGTTCGGGTATTCGGAAGGCTTACACTACAGGGCGCGGCTCTATAATGGTTCGAGCAAAGACGGATATTGAAGAAAACAAAGGCAAGCAGTCCATCATTGTGACAGAATTGCCTTACCAGGTGAATAAAGCACGTTTAATCGAGAAAATTGCTGAGCTTGTTCGAGACAAAAAGATTGATGGGATCAGTGAGTTAAGAGACTCTTCCGATCGAAACGGGATGAGAATCGTCATTGATCTTCGTCGTGATGCGAATGCAAATGTCATTTTAAACAATCTTTATAAACAAACAGCGTTACAAACTAGCTTTGGTATCAATATGCTAGCACTTGTAAATGGCAAGCCTGAAGTATTAAACATTAAACAAGCATTAGAACATTATTTAAAACACCAAGTAGAAGTTATTCGCAGACGTACTCAATTTGATTTAAATAAAGCTGAAGCGCGTGCTCATATTTTAGAGGGTTTACGAATTGCACTTGATCACATTGATGAAATTATTGCTTTAATACGTGGTTCGGAAACAGCAGAAATCGCTCGAAACAGTTTAATTGAGCGCTTTGAGCTTAGCTACGATCAAGCACAAGCCATTTTAGATATGCGTTTACAGCGACTAACTGGACTTGAGCGCGATAAGCTAGAGCAAGAGTATCAAGAAATTATGGCTCGTATTGCTGAACTTAAGGCAATTTTAGCAAGCGAAGAACGAGTATTAGAAGTGATTCGTGAAGAGCTAGAATTAGTAAAGCAAAAATTTAATGATGAACGTAGAACCATCATTTCAATGAGTGAAGAGCACCTTGAAGATGAGGATCTGATCCCTCGTCAAAACATTGTTATTACGATTACACATAATGGCTACGTCAAACGACTTCCAGTGTCTACGTACCGTGCACAGAAGCGGGGCGGTAAAGGGATTCAAGGAATGGGCACAAATGATGATGATTTCGTCCAACATCTATTTGTAACGAATACGCACCATACCATTCTTTTCTTTACGAACAAAGGGAAAGTATATCGCTTAAAAGGATACGAAATTCCTGAGCTTGGACGTACGGCAAAAGGAATTCCAGCTATTAACTTACTTCAAATCGATCCTGGTGAAACCATAAGTACAGTTATTCCTATTGAAGAATTCGTCGATAATTCTTATTTATTCTTCCTGACTGAACATGGAATTGCGAAGCGTACAAAGCTATCGGCATTTGCGAATATCCGTAAAGGTGGTTTGTTCGCCATTAATTTACGAGAAGATGATTCCTTGCACGGAGTCCGCCTTACAGATGGAAACCGTGAGATGATGATTGGCACGAGACAAGGTATGGCGATTCGTTTTTCTGAGAGTGATGTTCGAGACATGGGAAGAACAGCCGGTGGCGTAAAAGGGATTTCCCTTTCAACGAACGACGGTGTTGTTGGTATGGATGTTATTAATGAAGATCAAAAAGTTCTTGTCGTAACAGAAAAAGGGTATGGAAAACGAACGGAACTTGAAGAATACCGTGTTCAAAGTAGAGGCGGTAAAGGAATTAAGACCTGTAACGTAACGGATAAAAATGGTCCACTTGTGTCTCTTAAGATGGTAGGAGAAGACGATGATATTATGATCGTTACTGCGAATGGCATTATTATTCGTACGACTGTCGAAGGAATTTCAACAACCGGAAGAAACACCCAGGGGGTAACATTAATTCGTGTTAAAGAAGGCGAAGAGGTTGCGACTGTAGCTCGAGTCAATATTAACGATGAAGATATGGAAGACCTTGAAGACATGGAAGACGGTGACGAAGCAGCAGAAGTTGTTGAAGAAACAAACGAGCAGACCGAAGAATAAGAAAAACTGTCCTTCAAGGACAGTTTTTTTCTTTATACAAGCGGATAATGAGGTTCAATCCGAGGATGTGCATAATATGGAGGTCGAGGTCCGATCTTTGGGACAAGCCAAGAGTCTCCTAAGTAATACATTCGTTCTTTGTGTGATTCGTCATTTGATGGTAGTAAAGTAATTTCAGGATAAAACGTAAAGTTCATTTTTCATTCCTCCTTGGTATACTACCTTACGCAATTGACGTCGTGATGAGCTTGTCTTTAATTAAAAAGACGTGCACTTAGGTAATTGCCTATTCATACAATAGGCGTATTGAGGTGATGAATGAAATGAGCAATGAACACGAGAAAACACAAGAAATGAAACAGTTACAGAAATGGTACGAAGACAATAGAAAGGAAGGCTCCTACCCCCTCTATCCCTTCTATGGAAAAATTACTCGTTACGAAGACGTAAACGTAACGGCACCAGAGCAAAGACAGCTAGACCATCCAGGTGTAGAATCATTAATGGTACCAAAACCCATTATTGAGAATGAAAATTATAAAGGAAGCGGTAAGTTAAAGGGAAAAGTCGCCATTATTTCTGGTGGAGATAGTGGAATAGGTGCTGCCGCGGCGATTGCTTTTGCAAAAGAAGGAGCGGATTGTGTCATTAGTTACTTAAATGAACATGAAGATGCTTATCGAACGAAAGCGAGAATCGAAAAATTAGGGACTAGATGTGTTCTGGTATCTGGAGATGTCTCAAAGCGAGAAAAGAACGAAGAAATTGTGCAACAAGCCATTCATACATTCGGAAAAATAGACATTCTCGTAAACAATGTAGGTGTTCAATTTCCACAGCATTCAATTATGGATATTACTGACGAACAATTTGATCACACATTTAAAGTGAATGTTTACGCACACTTTTACTTAACGAGAGCAACAATGCCGTATTTACAACCTGGAAGCTCTATTATTATGACTTCTTCAGTTGTTACGTATGTGGGTGAGCCGCAATTAGTAGACTATACAGCGACAAAGGGAGCAAATGTAGGTTGGACCAGAGCATTAGCAAAACAAGTAGGTGAAAAAGGCATTCGTGTTAACGCGGTTGCTCCAGGGAAAATCTGGACGCCTCTCATTCCTGCTAGTTTTCCTGCTGATGACAACGCGCTTCCTGTTGATAATATGTATGGAAGAGTTGGGCAGCCGTTTGAACTCGCTCCTACTTATGTATATTTGGCTTCTGACGATTCGAGATTCGTTACCGGTCAAGTCCTCCACGTTGATGGAGGTCAATCGACAAATAGTTGAGTTAAAGAGCGGTTTGCACATGGATGCAAATCGCTCTTTGTTTTAATGGGACAATTTTAAAATAGGAATCTATAAAAAAGTTTAATAAAGATGTTGACGATTTATGAATGCCATGATATATTATTACATGTCCTCTTGAGAGACGGACAAGCAATTAAAACTTTTTCTTTTAAAAAAAGTTGTTGACTTTATACGAGAGAAAATGGTATATTAATTGAGTCGCCAAGAGATTGAGGCGCAAACGAGTTCTTTGAAAACTGAACAAAAGCCAAGCGTAAAAGAGATACAAGGTATCTCGTCAATGAAGTTAGACACAGCTTTTAAAAAATGTGCAACAGCTTAGGATGAACACTTTTAACGGAGAGTTTGATCCTGGCTCAGGACGAACGCTGGCGGCGTGCCTAATACATGCAAGTCGAGCGGACAGAAGGGAGCTTGCTCCCGGAAGTTAGCGGCGGACGGGTGAGTAACACGTAGGTAACCTGCCCCTTAGACTGGGATAACTCCGGGAAACCGGAGCTAATACGGGATAATAAAGAGAATCGCCTGATTTTCTTTTGAAAGACGGCGTCTAGCTGTCACTAAGGGATGGACCTGCGGCGCATTAGCTAGTTGGTAAGGTAACGGCTTACCAAGGCGACGATGCGTAGCCGACCTGAGAGGGTGATCGGCCACACTGGGACTGAGACACGGCCCAGACTCCTACGGGAGGCAGCAGTAGGGAATCTTCCGCAATGGACGAAAGTCTGACGGAGCAACGCCGCGTGAGTGAGGAAGGCCTTCGGGTCGTAAAGCTCTGTTGTGAGGGAAGAACAAGTGCCGGCGTAACTACCGGCACCTTGACGGTACCTCACCAGAAAGCCACGGCTAACTACGTGCCAGCAGCCGCGGTAATACGTAGGTGGCAAGCGTTGTCCGGAATTATTGGGCGTAAAGCGCGCGCAGGCGGCTTCTTAAGTCTGATGTGAAATCTCGGGGCTCAACCCCGAGCGGCCATTGGAAACTGGGGAGCTTGAGTGCAGAAGAGGAGAGTGGAATTCCACGTGTAGCGGTGAAATGCGTAGATATGTGGAGGAACACCAGTGGCGAAGGCGACTCTCTGGTCTGTAACTGACGCTGAGGCGCGAAAGCGTGGGGAGCAAACAGGATTAGATACCCTGGTAGTCCACGCCGTAAACGATGAGTGCTAGGTGTTAGGGGTTTCGATGCCCGTAGTGCCGAAGTAAACACATTAAGCACTCCGCCTGGGGAGTACGGCCGCAAGGCTGAAACTCAAAGGAATTGACGGGGACCCGCACAAGCAGTGGAGCATGTGGTTTAATTCGAAGCAACGCGAAGAACCTTACCAGGTCTTGACATCCTTTGACCACTCTGGAGACAGAGCTTCCCCTTCGGGGGCAAAGTGACAGGTGGTGCATGGTTGTCGTCAGCTCGTGTCGTGAGATGTTGGGTTAAGTCCCGCAACGAGCGCAACCCTTGATCTTAGTTGCCAGCATTTAGTTGGGCACTCTAAGGTGACTGCCGGTGACAAACCGGAGGAAGGTGGGGACGACGTCAAATCATCATGCCCCTTATGACCTGGGCTACACACGTGCTACAATGGATGGTACAAAGGGCAGCGAAGCCGTGAGGTGGAGCCAATCCCATAAAGCCATTCTCAGTTCGGATTGCAGGCTGCAACTCGCCTGCATGAAGCCGGAATTGCTAGTAATCGCGGATCAGCATGCCGCGGTGAATACGTTCCCGGGTCTTGTACACACCGCCCGTCACACCACGAGAGTTTGTAACACCCGAAGTCGGTGAGGTAACCTTTTGGAGCCAGCCGCCTAAGGTGGGACAAATGATTGGGGTGAAGTCGTAACAAGGTAGCCGTATCGGAAGGTGCGGCTGGATCACCTCCTTTCTATGGAGTATTTACTCTAGTCGATATATGACCGTTGGTCATATAACGCTTCGGATCTTTTGTTCAGTTTTGAATGAACTCAAATTCATTCATCTATAGCCTAATAGGGTATGGAACCAAGCTAGATGCCTGGTACCGACTTCTGTAGGCAGGTTCTTTGAAAACTAAATCTAAAATCAACTCAAATTAAGTTTTGTTCATCGGTTTTAAACTGTTTGAACGAGACGTCAAGAATTCATAAACCTTTTAGGTTAACTGTTTTACAAAGAGACCCGAGTAGATCAAGGATGGGAAATGCTTGATGGAAGGAGCGTAGTTGTCTACGTGACTGACAGAAAGACAGGAACCAGACGAAGAGATACGAAGGGAATCTGATGTAAAAATGGATAAGTTAGAAAGGGCGCACGGTGAATGCCTTGGCACTAGGAGCCGATGAAGGACGCGACGAACAGCGATATGCTTCGGGGAGCTGTAAGTAAGCTTTGATCCGGAGATTTCCGAATGGGGGAACCCACCATCCGTAATGGGATGGTACTCCTACCTGAACACATAGGGTAGGGAGAGGCAGACCCGGGGAACTGAAACATCTAAGTACCCGGAGGAAGAGAAAGCAAATGCGATTTCCTGAGTAGCGGCGAGCGAAACGGAATCAGCCCAAACCAAGAGGCTTGCCTCTTGGGGTTGTAGGACACTCTATACGGAGTTACAAAGAAACGGAGTAGGTGAACTGTCTGGAAAGACAGGCCGAAGAAGGTAACAGCCCTGTAGCTGAAACTTCGTTTCCTCCAGAGTGGATCCTGAGTACGGCGGGACACGTGAAACCCCGTCGGAATCCGGGAGGACCATCTCCCAAGGCTAAATACTCCCTAGTGACCGATAGTGAACCAGTACCGTGAGGGAAAGGTGAAAAGCACCCCGGAAGGGGAGTGAAAGAGATCCTGAAACCGTGTGCCTACAACTAGTCAGAGCCCGTTAATGGGTGATGGCGTGCCTTTTGTAGAATGAACCGGCGAGTTACGATAACGTGCAAGGTTAAGCTGATGAGGCGGAGCCGCAGCGAAAGCGAGTCTGAATAGGGCGAGTGAGTACGTTGTCGTAGACCCGAAACCGGGTGATCTACCCATGTCCAGGGTGAAGGTCGGGTAACACCGACTGGAGGCCCGAACCCACGCATGTTGAAAAATGCGGGGATGAGGTGTGGGTAGGGGTGAAATGCCAATCGAACTCGGAAATAGCTGGTTCTCCCCGAAATAGCTTTAGGGCTAGCCTCGAGTGATGAGTTTTGGAGGTAGAGCACTGATTGGACGAGGGGTCCCCACAGGATTACCGAATTCAGTCAAACTCCGAATGCCAAAAACTTTAACTCGGGAGTCAGACTGCGAGTGCTAAGATCCGTAGTCAAGAGGGAAACAGCCCAGACCATCAGCTAAGGTCCCCAAGTATACGTTAAGTGGAAAAGGATGTGGAGTTGCTTAGACAACCAGGATGTTGGCTTAGAAGCAGCCATCATTGAAAGAGTGCGTAATAGCTCACTGGTCGAGTGACTCTGCGCCGAAAATGTACCGGGGCTAAACGTATCACCGAAGCTATGGCAATCCCAGTAGGGATTGGGTAGGGGAGCGTTCCAAGGACAGCGAAGCTAGATCGTGAGGACTAGTGGAGTGCTTGGAAGTGAGAATGCCGGTATGAGTAGCGAAAAGAGGGGTGAGAATCCCCTCCGTCGAAAGCCCAAGGTTTCCTGAGGAAGGCTCGTCCGCTCAGGGTTAGTCGGGACCTAAGCCGAGGCTGAAAAGCGTAGGCGATGGACAACAGGTTGATATTCCTGTACCACCTCGTATTTGTTTGAACGATGGGGGGACGCAGAAAGGTAGGGTGAGCGCGCCGCTGGCTGTGCGCGTCGAAGCATGCAAGGCTGGAACATAGGCAAATCCGTGTTCCGTGAAGGCTGAGCTGTGACCGTGAAGGACCCAAGGGTCCGAAATCCCTGATCCTCCGCTGCCGAGAAAAGCCTCTAGTTAGAATACAGGTGCCCGTACCGCAAACCGACACAGGTAGGCGAGAAGAGAATTCTAAGACGCTCGGGAGAACTCTCGTTAAGGAACTCGGCAAAATGACCCCGTAACTTCGGGAGAAGGGGTGCTCTATTAAGGTGAATAGCCTGAGAGAGCCGCAGTGAATAGATCCAAGCGACTGTTTAGCAAAAACACAGGTCTCTGCCAAGCCGCAAGGCGAAGTATAGGGGCTGACACCTGCCCGGTGCTGGAAGGTTAAGAGGAGGGGTTATCCCGTAAGGGAGAAGCTCTGAATTGAAGCCCCAGTAAACGGCGGCCGTAACTATAACGGTCCTAAGGTAGCGAAATTCCTTGTCGGGTAAGTTCCGACCCGCACGAATGGTGCAACGACTTGGATACTGTCTCAACGAGAGACCCGGTGAAATTATAGTACCTGTGAAGATGCAGGTTACCCGCGACAGGACGGAAAGACCCCATGGAGCTTTACTGTAGCTTGATAGTGAGTGTTGGTACCATTTGTACAGGATAGGTAGGAGCCTAGGAAACCGGAGCGCTAGCTTCGGTGGAGGCGTCGGTGGGATACTACCCTGATGGTGCTGACATTCTAACCTCGACCCGTGATCCGGGTCAGGGACATTGTCAGGTGGGCAGTTTGACTGGGGCGGTCGCCTCCTAAACAGTAACGGAGGCGCCCAAAGGTTCCCTCAGAATGGTTGGAAATCATTCGTAGAGTGCAAAGGCATAAGGGAGCTTGACTGCGAGACCTACAAGTCGAGCAGGGACGAAAGTCGGGCTTAGTGATCCGGCGGTGCCGTATGGAAGGGCCGTCGCTCAACGGATAAAAGCTACCCTGGGGATAACAGGCTTATCTCCCCCAAGAGTCCACATCGACGGGGAGGTTTGGCACCTCGATGTCGGCTCGTCGCATCCTGGGGCTGAAGTAGGTCCCAAGGGTTGGGCTGTTCGCCCATTAAAGCGGCACGCGAGCTGGGTTCAGAACGTCGTGAGACAGTTCGGTCCCTATCCGTCGCGGGCGTAGGAAATTTGAGAGGAGCTGTCCTTAGTACGAGAGGACCGGGATGGACATACCGCTGGTGTACCAGTTGTTCCGCCAGGAGCATCGCTGGGTAGCTACGTATGGACGGGATAAGTGCTGAAAGCATCTAAGCATGAAGCCCCCCTCAAGATGAGATTTCCCATGGCGTAAGCCAGTAAGACCCCTTAGAGATGATGAGGTTGATAGGTCAGAAGTGGAAGTGTGGCGACACATGGAGCGGACTGATACTAATCGGTCGAGGGCTTATCCTAAATTTTTCTTGACTTGAGTTTGATTTCTAGATTTAGTTTTGAAAGAATCGTTGATTCTTTTACCTTTGACAACGAGAAACAAGACGAAGAGATTCGTCGTTGATCGAACGTCAACATAGTCTGGTGGCAATAGCAAAGAGGTCACACCCGTTCCCATGCCGAACACGGTCGTTAAGCTCTTTTGCGCCGATGGTAGTTGGGGGCTTCCCCCTGTGAGAGTAGGACGTTGCCAGGCAAGCAGAGAGACACCTGAATAGGTGTCTTTTTTTGTGTAGAGAGGCGCAAAAGAGCTGCGCTTCGAAGAAGCGAAATGAAGAAGCAAGTACCCAAATCGGACAAAGCACGAATCCAAATCCATCATGAATGATCATCGAAGAAAAGACATCGTGCCTCCCTGTGAGACGGAGTTATGAATGTCGTAAGGCTACATGGAATCGCAACCTTGAAATCGCTTCGTGCGAACCGACCCCGTAGAAAATCATGACGGAGCCAAAGGACGTTGCCAGGCAAGCAGAAAGACACCTGAATAGGTGTCTTTTTTTGTGTAGAGAGGCGCAAAAGAGCTGCGCTTCGAAGAAGCGAAATGAAGAAGCAAGTACCCAAATCGGACAAAGCACGAATCCAAATCCGTCATGAATGATCATCGAAGAAAAGACATCGTGCCTCCCTGTGAGACGAAAGGGTCGTTTTCGTAGAACGTCGTGAAGGACCTATCGTAAAAAGAACGTGTGAAGCATCCCCGTAGGAAATCATGACGGAGCCGTAGGACGTTGTTAAGAAAGCAGCTTTATATATAGGTCAATATAAAAAGAAGTAGAAGCATGTTAGGTCGACAATTAGTTAGCCTTAAAACAGTCCTAAGAACGAAGAGTGTTTGAAACGATTGTAGCAACTGCAAATAACTACAAAAATGCTAAGTTAGCTGTGCATTAATTTTCTTAACAGAGCTCCTTGACTGTCTTGTTCAACGATCTCTAAGAAGTGCTTAATAAATGGCATTTCGTCACAATCCAATGTATGGAGTCTCTCTCCCCACCATTCGGTTTCATAGCGACAAATCATACTTAAATTATATAGTACTAAGTAGTAAACCATTAAGTCGGGCAGTTTAAGATAATCATCTTTTTGAGCGTGAATGAAGACACGATCGTTAAAATGAAAAAGCGGATTAACGTCATTGGCTGTTGAAACGACGTTGTGAATAGAAAGAGTATCCTTGCTCTCTACAACGTTTATTTTATGAGACACTCCTTGGGCTACTAAATATTCCGCAAATCGTTCAGCGGTCATGTGATAGGAATCTAACAGGGCACCAGGGAATGCGATGATTTGATTAGTTATTTTACCTGAGAAAAAAGGGTATTCTGACAGCAACGAGTCAAAGGCGTCCTTTAATCCGGGAAGTTGCTTAAAAAGAAGAGACATCGAATATTTGTCAGAATATTGATTTGGTTTCATGTGAAACATTTTTATCATGAAATGAGGAAATAACCCATCCCGCTGTACTTTTACTTCATCTGCTAAAAAAGAGTAGCCTTGTTTTTTGCGCTTCCGTGTTGATACGCCATGGGACAACACAGATGACTTAGATGGGTAGTCTGGGTCATATTTTAAAATACACGCTTTTAAAAGTTGAGACAGTCCGTAAAAGAGTAGCATAGGTTTAATAGCAACCGGAGCTAATTTAGCTTGTTGATAGTAAAGTTGTCCATGTTGAATGTGATACATAAACCGATAGGAGTTCATATAACTTTTTGATGAGGCTTGTTCTTTTGTTTCTAGCGTTAAGTAATGTTTGTGTAAAAAATTCTTGGTAAAACTTGCTGATTCAAAAAATGTAAAATCGTTCATACGGTCAACCATCCTTATGTACAATGAATTCAGAAAAGTGCTACTTAAACCCTTGTCTTGACAGTAGTTTGCCCAGTTGATAAGCTACTAATAATATTTTCTGGCTTTTTTAAGGGGGACAAACACGATGTGGGATGACAAATTTCAAAAAGAAGGCTTAACGTTTGACGATGTTTTACTTTTACCAGCTAAATCTGAAATTCTTCCAAGAGATGTTTCAGTAGCAACAAAGCTTAGTGAACATGTAAAGCTAAATATACCTATTCTAAGTGCAGGTATGGATACAGTAACTGAATCTGAAATGGCCATTGCGATTGCACGTGAAGGCGGAATGGGAATTATTCATAAGAATATGTCCATTGAAGAGCAAGCGGAGCAAATTGATAAAGTAAAGCGTTCAGAGAGTGGCGTCATTACGGATCCTTTCTTCTTAACACCTGATCGCCAAGTGTTTGACGCAGAGCATTTAATGGGTAAATATCGTATTTCGGGTGTACCGATTGTGAATGACGAACAGCATCTAGTAGGAATTTTAACAAATCGTGATCTACGCTTTATTGAAGATTATTCAATAAAAATTGATGATGTGATGACAAAAGAAGGTTTAGTCACAGCATCTGTTGGAACAACACTAGAAGAAGCAGAGAAAATTCTGCAGAAGTACAAGATTGAAAAGCTCCCACTCGTTGATAACGAAGGTGTATTAAAAGGGTTAATTACTATTAAAGATATTGAAAAAGTAATTGAATTCCCTAATTCTGCAAAAGACAAGCAAGGGCGCCTTTTAGTAGGGGCTGCAATAGGCGTTTCTGCAGATGCAGACGTAAGAATTGAAGCAGTTGTAAAAGCTGGTGCTGATGCTATTGTTATTGATACAGCACACGGTCATTCACAAGGCGTGTTAGACAAAGTAGCTGATGTAAGATCTAAATACCCTGACCTTACGATTATCGCTGGAAACGTAGCTACTGCATCAGGAACAAGAGCGCTAATAGAAGCTGGTGTTAGTGTAGTAAAAGTTGGGATTGGTCCAGGGTCGATTTGTACGACACGCGTAGTAGCAGGAATTGGAGTACCTCAAATTACAGCGGTCTATGATTGTGCAACTGAAGCGAGAAAACATGGCGTGCCAATTATTGCTGATGGTGGGATTAAATACTCTGGCGATATTACGAAAGCACTAGCTGCAGGCGGACATGCTGTTATGCTAGGTAGCTTGCTTGCAGGCGTTTCTGAAAGTCCTGGCGAGACAGAGATCTATCAAGGACGTCAGTATAAAGTTTATCGTGGTATGGGCTCACTAGGAGCGATGGAGAAGGGGAGTAAAGATCGTTACTTCCAAGAAAACAATCAAAAGCTAGTTCCAGAAGGAATTGAGGGACGTACGTCATATAAAGGACCTTTAGCCGATACGGTTCATCAGCTTGTTGGTGGAATTCGTGCTGGTATGGGATACTGTGGTACAGCTTCACTAGAAAACCTTAGAGATGAAGGGCAGTTTATTCGTATTACAGGAGCAGGTTTGAAAGAGAGTCATCCACATGATGTACAAATTACAAAAGAAGCGCCAAATTATTCATTATAATTGACAAACTTTTGACGAATAGATAGGGACTTCCCTATCTATTTTTTTGGATGTTCACATGATACAATAGGGGACATGTGTAGAAATAGTGGAGGTGTAATTTTGAAAAGAAATAACCGAGCGAAGTGGGCAAAAGTATCGGTCTTGTTCACGTTAATTTTAGCTCTAGTAACATTACCTTATCAACAAGCAGATGCGAATACAGTTAATATTGATGCATCAGCAGCGATTATGATTAATGGAGATACAGGGCAAATCCTTTATGAAGATAACATAGATGAACAATTAGCGATTGCAAGTATGACAAAGATGATGACAGAGTACTTATTATTTGAAGCGATTGAAGAAGGACAAATTGCCTGGGATGATACGGTAGCAATTGAAGATCATCTCTACCCTTTATCACATCAAAGTGGACTATCTAACGTACCGCTACGATCTGATTATGACTATACAGTCGAAGAATTATACGAATCCATGGCTATTTATTCAGCGAATGCTTCAACGATGGCACTTGCTGCTCATATCGCTGGATCGGAAACAGCGTTTGTTGAACAAATGAATGAAAAGGCAGGAGAATTAGGCTTAGATCAGTATGATTTTGTTAATTCAAGTGGCTTAAACAATTCTAGCTTAGATGGATTTCACCCAGAGGGTACTCCAGCTGATGCAGAGACTACTATGTCCGCTCGCTCTGTTGCCCAATTGGCTTATCACCTTCTAAACGATTACCCTGAAGTATTAGAAACGGCAAGCGTCCCGTTTGCTGAATTTCAGGCTGGACCAGATGAAACAGTTAATATGCCGAACTGGAATCAAATGTTGCCAGGAATGAGCCATGAATATGAAGGTGCGGATGGTTTAAAAACAGGTACGACAGATGCTGCGGGAAACAGTTTTACAGGAACAGCTTTACAAGATGGAACGCGTTTAATAACGGTTGTCATGAATGCAGGAAACCCCCAAGTTCGGACTGAACGTTTTGATGAAACAGAAAAGTTGTTTGACCATGGGTTTGACAATTTTGAAGAAATTACAGTTGTAGAAGAAGGCCAAGAACCTGAGGACAATATGATTTCTGTTAATGGTGGAAAAGAGACAGAGGTGCCAGTTGTAACTTCTGAAAACTTGAAG
The DNA here is from genome assembly GCF_024362765.1 of Alkalihalobacillus sp. LMS6. Lineage (NCBI taxonomy): Bacteria > Bacillati > Bacillota > Bacilli > Caryophanales > Bacillaceae > Alkalihalobacillus > Alkalihalobacillus sp. LMS6. The sequence continues at coordinate 20,058 of NZ_CP093302.1, forward strand.
ATCTCGACTCCACAAAATGCAGAGCAAGGATATTCATTAGAAGTAGCAATTGATGAAGACCGTATGAATGAAGATGGGGAACTCGTTGCACCGATTACTGCAGGTGAGCGGGTTGGAACATTGAAAGTAAACTTTGATGATCCAACTGAGTACATTCAAGGAACACAATCAAGTGGCGTAGCTCTTGTTGCGACAGAAGATATCGAAGAAGCTGGCTGGTTTACGATGTCAATGAGAGGAATCGGTTCCTTTTTCTCTGGTATGTGGACAAGCATTACAGATACGGTAACGGGCTGGTTTAATTAATAGCGTGAGTGAAAGAAGCAAGGGGTTGGACCTCTGCTTCTTTTTTTGCAATTCGGGTACACAATGAGCATAAGGGAGTTGATCTAAAATGAATATTTCTATTTTTCAACAAGATGTGTTATTGGGAGATGTAAAAAAGAATAGAGAAAACGTGACAACATGGATTGATAAAGTAGGTCAAGATAAGCAAATCAACAGTGTGTTTTTACCAGAGTTATGGTCGTCTGGTTATGCGTTTCAAGACCTTAAACGGATTGCTGATGAGGCTGAAGAGACAAATGCGATTTTTGCAGAAAAAGCAAAACAACATAATCTTCATATTTTTGGAGGATCAATTGTAACAAATAGAGAAAATAAATATTATAATACAGCCCATATCTTTAATAAAAAAGGGGCGCTCGTTCATAAATATGATAAAACGCATCTTGTTCCGATGCTTGATGAACCAATTTATTTTCAGCAGGGGGATCACGCACCTCATACATTTACCTTAGATAACATAAACTTTGGGTTAATTGTGTGCTATGATTTGCGCTTTCCAGAGTTAGCAAGAATGTTAACACTTCAAGGTGCAGAGGTGTTAGTCGTACCTGCCGCTTGGCCAAAAGCAAGGACGTCGGTTTGGCTGAATCTACTTCAAGCAAGAGCGATTGAAAACCAAGTGTATGTAGTTGGAATTAATCGAGTTGGTGGAGATGATCAAACAGAATATGGTGGTCACTCCGTTATTATTGATCCTCGAGGAGATATTCTATCAGAAGCTCAAGGGTCTGAAGCGACGATAACTGCGCAACTAAAGCGAGAGGATGTGTACCGTATACGAGAGGACGTACCTTCTTTGAAGAATCGAAGACCAGAATTATATGAGTAAATGCAGCAGAATAGACGATGGGGTGCAAAATGATGTTGAACTTAGAAGAAATTATGAAGCTCGAGATTATGAAACCTGCAACCGTAAAAACAGCATCGCGTTATATTGCGGATAAACAAGTGGAGTGGGTGTCCATTACAGAGGCACCCGTTGAAAATTTCATACGCAAACATGAGCTTGTTCTAACGACAGGCATTGGGTACGGGCATGATCCTAAGCAATTTTTTGAATTTGTATCTGATGTCATCAAGTCTGAAGCAGCTGCATTGGCTATAGCGACTGGACGCTATATTTTTGAACTATATGAAGACGCTAAGGCTTTGGCAGAAGAACACCAGCTCCCAATTATTTTTCTCCCATGGGAAATTCGCTTTGCTGATTTAACGCAAGCTGTGACGGCACGCCTAATGGATCAAAAGCAAGCGGGTATTCGTTTTACCCAACGTATTCAACAAGAGCTCTTAACGTTAACGCTTGCAGGTGAGCGGCTTTCAACAATTATTAGTCATGTGTCAGATTGTGTATCTGTGCCTCTCGTAATCACGGATCATCTAGGCGTCATAAAAGGGAAAAGCAACCTTAGTACAGCCATTTTTGAGAATCACGTGCGAGTCGCATTAAAAAATATAAAATCATTTGATTATATAAGTGAACATCATCCTTTAGAAAGCAAGCTGCAAGAAGTTTGCTTAGAACAAGGAACCATTTATGTGCTACCGATTATTCAAACAAATAATTATATACAGGGTTATTTGTTTACAAAGCCATTGGAAAAACAAGACCAGGTGGATGAGCAAGGGTTTTTAATCATTTTGGAACATACGGTAACTGCCGCTGCTTTCTGGTTTTTGCAAGAAAATGCTGTACAGGAGGCCGAGGCAAGGATTCGAGATAACTTTGTCGCTGATCTTGCGAACGGGATGCAGACAAAACTGTTAAAAACAAAGGCTCAAGCGATGGGGTACAATTTAAACCTTCCGTACCTTGCCATTGTCGGGGCTCCTCACAACTTTGAAGAACTTTTTAGAGAAGGAAACCAATCGGCAACCTTCGATGAATGGCTTCATAGTATGGTTCATTATATCGAAGAAGAAATTTATTTTGCTGGATCTACGATTGAACGAGCGTGCATGTCAACCTTCTTAGAAGGACAGATAATCATCTTCCTTGAAGTTTCCGCAGACGACTATAAAGCAACCGTAAATAGCTTTTTAGATTTGTTGTATCGAAGGCTTGATCACTTGTTACCTGATGTTGAACTTACGTGGGCAATAGGTGATGCCGTAATCGAGCCTTCCGAGTTTGAAGAGCGTTACAAAGAAGCAAAACAAGCGCTTTTATTGGGGTTTGGCCGATTAGGTAAAGGGAGTCGCATTTATTACTCTGATACAAAAATTGATCGAGTTCTTCATAAGATTGGCGAGGTTGATGAATTAAAAGCGTTAATTCAAGGGTACGTCACCCCTCTTATTGATTACTCTAGTCTAAGAGAGATTGATTTGATTGGCACCTTTATTGCCTATCAGCGAAATCAAAATAAAGTTTCGCAAACGGCTAGAGTTTTACATCTGCATCGACAGTCCCTCTTGTATCGCTTACGAAAAATTGAATCGATTACCGGTCTATCCTTAGCAAATCCTGATAACTTATTTTTACTTGATTTAAGCATTCGAACTTATCAAATTAGTGAAAACATGGAAACACCTCACTCGTAGGTGTTTTTCGTTTGTTAGATCCGTTAACGTTCAAACCCCTTGTCAAATAAGGAAAAATGAATGTGCATTTCAAACTGTCTAATAAATTAACCTAATTTTCATACATTTTTTACATTACGTTTTGAAAGCTGTCTTTATATAATGTTCATATAGAATCATTTGGATATTTAAGGAGGCAAAGCGATCATGTTTCCATTTACATTAGAGGAGTTTCAAGCTCGGATTGCGAATACGAAAAAGAAAATGGCGCAGCAAGGAGTTGACGTCTTATTAATAACAGATCCAGCAAATATGAATTATCTATCCGGATTTAACGGTTGGTCCTTTTATGTTCATCAAATGTTAGTCATCTTAATTGATGAAGAGCAGCCGATTTGGCTTGGTCGAAGTATGGATGCCAATGTAGCAAAACAGACAACATGGTTAATGCATGAGCGGATTATTTCGTATCCTGATTACTACGTGCAGTCAGAAGAACAACATCCAATGGATTTTATCGGTAAAGTTCTTGCTGATATCGGTCAGTCAAATCGTGCAATCGGGGTTGAAATGGATACGTACTATTACACGGCTCAAGCCCATCATCGTTTAAAATTGGCGTTACCGAATGCGTCGTTTGTTGATGCAACGAATTTAGTCAATTGGGTCAGAATTATTAAATCTGAACAAGAGATTCATTACATGAAGCAGGCAGGAAAAATTGCTTCAAAAGCGATGTATGCAGGTATGAATGCCATTCAAGCTGGTGCAAGAGAATGCGATGTGGTCGCAGATATCTACCACGCGCAAATTTCAGGAACAGAAGAAAGTGGAGGCGACTACCCAGCGATTGTCCCGCTCTTACCTGCAGGCATTAAAACAAGCGCTCCTCACATCACGTGGAACGATCAACGCTACCCAAATGAGGAAACGGTTATCATTGAACTTGCAGGCTGTCATCAGCGCTATCACGCTCCGTTAGCAAGGACGATTACAATCGGGAAGCCGCAACAACGGGTTTCGGACGTAGCAGACATCGTGGTGGAAGGGTTAAATGAAGTGATGGGCTTCATTAAGCCAGGTGTAACATGTGAGCAAGTGGAAGCAGTATGGCAAAAAACGATTAATCGTTACGGGTTAAATAAAAAATCACGACTAGGCTATTCAACAGGTTTAAATTATCCACCTGACTGGGGTGAGCATACAGCAAGCTTACGAAAAGGGGATCAAACGATCATACGAGAAAACATGGCTTTCCACGTCATTCCCGGCATGTGGTATGAAGACTTTGGCGTAGAAATAAGCGAATCAATACGCGTAACAAAAGATAGTTGCGAGCTTTTATGTAATTTTCCAAGACAATTGTTATCAAACACATCAATCCATTCAGCATCGTAAACAAAGATAGGGGATGAATCACATGACAGAGATGAATGAAGCAAAGTTAGCAACGAAAGCCGTATGGGCTGGCGAGAAAGACTATTTAGTGCACGGAGCCACACAAGTACCCGTCATTCCGAGTGTAGCGTTTGGCTACGATGATATGGATGAGTGGTATGAAGTGGCGATTGGTCGAAAGAAAGGTCATATTTATGGACGTAATACGAATCCAACGGTTCAAGCATTTGAAGATAAAGTGAAGGTATTAGAGGGAGCGAACGCAGCAACGAGTTTCTCTACTGGTATGGCTGCGATATCAAATTCACTTTATACGTTTCTCCGTCCTGGGGATCGTGTCGTAACGATTAAAGATACGTACGGGGGCACGAATAAAATTTTTACTGAATTTTTGCCAAATATGAATGTAGAGGTTCAGTTCTGCGAAACAGGGAACCATGAGCAAATCTTAGAGGAAACAGCAAAAGGATGTAAGATCTTATATCTAGAAACGCCAACCAATCCAACAGTGAAAATTACCGATATCAAAAAGTGTGCAGAAGCCGGTCATGAGGCAGGAGCGCTAGTCATTGTCGATAATACATTTGCGACTCCTGTTAATCAAAATCCATTAAAGCTCGGTGCAGACCTCGTTATTCACAGCGCCACGAAGTTCTTAGGCGGTCATGCTGATGCGTTAGGAGGCGTTGTTGTTGGCTATGATGGTTCATTAGTAGAAGCGATTTATCATTACCGTGAGATTAATGGGGCGACAATGGACCCATGGGCTGCTTATTTACTCTTGCGTGGCATGAAAACACTCGACCTGCGGGTAAAACGCCAAGCCGAGAATGCGATGAAGCTAGCAACGTTTCTTAAAAAGGTAGAAGGCGTGGAGCAAGTCTTTTATCCGGGGCTTGAAGATCATCCGAATCACGCCATTGCGAAAGAACAAATGTCTGGCTTTGGCGGCATGCTGAGTTTTGCCGTTGCAGGAGGAGTCGATACAGTCCGCCATCTTTTGCCAAAGTTACAGTATGCGAATCGTGCTGCGAATTTAGGAGCTGTCGAGACAACGGTAGGACCTGCAAGAACAACAAGCCACGTTGAATGTACACCTGAAGAGCGTGCTGCAATGGGCATTCCCGAAGGACTTATTCGAGTTTCGTGTGGAATTGAAGATGCAGAGGATATTATAAATGATTTCAAGCAAGCATTCGAGGCTGCTAAAGTAGGCGTGTAAGATGGAGGCAATAAAAAAACGAGCGCAAGAGATAGAAGAAACGATCATTAAATGGCGGCGCCACCTCCACCAATATCCTGAACGTAGTTTTCAAGAAAAAGAGACGTCCGCTTTTGTAAAAAAACAACTTGAACAAATACCAGGGATGGAGGTTCGCCAATCTACACATGGATACGGCGTAATTGGAACATTATCAAAGGGAACAGGACCAACAATTGCTTTACGTGCTGATATGGACGCATTACCTATTGAAGAGGAGGCAAATGTCTCCTTTTCAAGTCAACATCCAGGTGTGATGCACGCATGTGGACACGATGCACATACAGCCATTCTTCTAGGTGCAGCTACACTGCTTTCAGAGCAATTTAAAAATGAATCGATACTTGGCACCGTTCGTTTTGTTTTCCAACCAGCAGAGGAAGCGACTGACGAGTATAACAAGTCAGGTGGCACGTACTTGATCGAAGAGGGCGTATACGATGAGGTCGATCTGGCGCTCGCTCTCCATATGTGTCCGTGGCTGACACCTGATGCGATCCAAGTTCATAAAGGACCTTCAATGGGAAGCTTGGACGTATTTAAAGGCACCATTAAAGGAACAGGTGGGCATGGAGCGTACCCTCATTTAGGGAAAGACCCAGTTTGGTTACTCTCCCAAGTACTACCGGCGCTTTATAGCCTGCAAGGAAGGCTCGTATCGCCATTGGAATCAGCTGTTTTAAGCATAGGGATTATACAAGGCGGAGCTGCCAATAATGTCATTCCTTCTGAAGTCTATGTAGAAGGAACGTTGCGCTGCTATACTGCTTCGACGCGAGCCTATTTACTTAAGGAAATTAAGAATACATTTAGCCTTGCTAATGTCTTTGGTGGAGAAGGTTCTTGCATGATTGAACCAGGGGAACCACCACTTTTGAATGATCATGATGTGGTTGATCTTGTCGTGCAAACAGCGATGCAGCTCTATCCAGACGATACGATCATTGATGCACCCTTTGGAATGGGAAGTGAAGATTTCGCTTATACGGCTGAAAAAACGAAAGCAGCAATGTTTTTCTTAGGCTGCCAACCAGCACATGGGCAGTTTGATTTGCATACACCACTTTTTCAAATTGATGAATCATGTTTACAAAAAGGAGCCAGTATGATGGCTGCTGCGGCAATCGCTGCTTTAAACAGGGGGAATGAGATGTGAAGCTTAAGTTAGCGTTACTAGGATTTGGGGTTGTCGGTCAAGGTCTAGTCGATCACTTGATTCATAACAGCGAGAAAGCAAAGGAAGAAGTAGGATTTGATCCAATCGTCGTGGCCATTTCTGATTTTAAAAAGGGGTCAATTTACGATCCGAATGGTCTTAATTTGGCGCTTGTTCTCGAAACGCTAGAAGAAACAGGTTCTTTAGATACGTACCCAGGTTCTAATGATTTGGTGCGAGGACTTGATGCGATTGAAACAATTATCGAAAGCAACGCAGACGTTGTGGTGGAAGCTACCTATACAAATGTTAAAACGGGAGAACCGGCAATTACCCATTGTAAAACCGCTTTTGAACATAAGAAAAGTGTTGTTATGACGAATAAAGGCCCAATTGCGCTCGCATTAAAAGAACTGGAGCAATTAGCAAAAGAAAACAGCGTTTTTCTAGGATATGAAGGAACAGTAATGAGTGGGACACCAGCATTACGACTTCCAAAAGCAACATTGATTGGCAACGAGATCACAAAAATTAGTGGGATTTTAAACGGAACTACCAATTATATGATTACACAAATGGAAGCGGGAAAATCATACGAAGCCGCTTTAGCAGAAGCACAAGAAAAAGGATATGCAGAGGCAGACCCAACGAGTGATGTAGAGGGTTATGATGCCATGTATAAAGTCGTCATCTTAGCCAATGCGATTATGGGTAAATCCATTACTGTGGATCAAGTCGAGCGTAAAGGATTAAATACATTGTCTCGTGAAGCAATCGTTGCAGCTAAAGCGAATCAACGATGTTGGAAAATGCTTGGCACGGTAGAAGAGCTTCCAGATGGAGATGTTCGTGCATCTGTCAAACCGGTCGAAGTTGCCATGGATCATCCTTTAGCAAGTATTGGCGGCGCAACGAATGCCGTGACGTATACGTGCAATATGTCAGGTGAGATTACGTTAACAGGAGCTGGCGCAGGGAAAAGCGAAACTGGTTTTGCGTTAATGATTGATTTAATTTACTGTCACCTGCATGTTCAAAAGCAAGCCACTATCACAATGGTGAATTAGGAGGTATTCCTATGAAATTGGATTTAAAACGACAGAAAATGTATGTTGCCGGTGAATGGGTAGAACGAGAACAAGTGCTAGAAGTTCGTAACCCTGAAGACGATGATCTAATTGCAGTCGTTCCAAGAGCATCACGTAACGATATGGCTGATGCGATTGAATTAGCAAAGAAAGGCGCAAAAGAATCTGCTGCGTTACCAGTCTACAAACGAATGGAAATGCTAAATAAAGCAGCTGACTATGTAGCTACACATAAAGAGGCCTTTGCCCGAACCATAGCTAAAGAAGGTAGCAAAACGATTAAAGAAGCGCGAAAAGAAGCAGGTAGATGTGTGGAGACTTTGCGTCTCTCTGCAGAAGAAGCCCGAAGAGTGACTGGGGAAACGATTCCTTTTGATCAGTCACAAGGAGGAGTTGGACGGTTTGGCTATTATGAACGGGTACCGCTTGGGATTATTGGCGCCATAACGCCTTTTAATGACCCGTTAAATTTAGTCGCTCATAAAGTTGGTCCTGCCATTGCAGCTGGCAATGCAATTGTTGTCAAACCAGCTACAGCTACTCCACTTAGCGCACTCTTTTTAGCGCAGGCATTTGATCATGCTGAACTGCCGAAAGGCATTCTATCTGTCATTACGGGCGTCGGCTCGGAAGTAGGAGAGGTTCTTATGACCCATCCTGACGTACGAATGATCTCTTTTACAGGTGGAATGGAAGCAGGCTTAAAAATTGCCAATCAAGCCGGTTTAAAAAAGAAAAGCATGGAGCTCGGCTCAAATTCACCTGTTATTGTTCTAGATGATGCTTCGTTAGAAGAAGCGGTGCCTGCATGCGTAAGTGGTGCGTTTTGGGCTGCAGGTCAAAACTGCATTGGCGTGCAGCGCATCTATGTCGACCAAACGATATACGGATCATTTAAAGAATTATTCGTCGCAGAAGCTAAGGCGTACCGACTAGGATCTAAGCTTGATGAATCAACGGACATGGGTCCATTAATTAATGAAAAAGAAGCAAAACGTGTTGCTTTTGTGGTTGAAGATGCGGTTCGTTCGGGTGCAACTATGTTAACAGGTGGGAACCGAGACGGGGCTTATTACGAACCAACCGTTTTAGAAAATGTTCCCGATGACTGCTATCTTGGTAGGGAAGAAGTGTTTGGCCCCGTTGTTTTGCTTTATCCGTATTCAAACCTTGATGAAGCGGTTGAAAAAGCAAATCAAACAGAATATGGTTTGCAGGCAGGTCTATTTACAAAAGATCTTCAACGCGCGTTTACATTAATTAAAGAGCTCCATGTCGGGGGCGTCATGATTAATGACAGCACCGATTTTCGAATTGATGCCATGCCATTTGGTGGAACGAAGCAATCTGGTATCGGTAGAGAAGGGGTTAAATTTTCTATTAACGAAATGACTGAAGAGAAGGTTGTTTGTTTTAAATTGGCATAAAGAGAAACAAGGGTTGGAGAACCACACTCCAATCCTTTTTTTGTGAAAACGATACGTAATCCAAAATGTACGAATGAGGGAGGCATGCTCCTTTCAAACCGTTATATAACCGTACTTGCAAGATTAAGGGCCTATATGATTTTTGTCTTTAGAAATAGAATATGCTAAACTATTTAAATTAACTGAAATGAAAGATAAAGGGGAGATTTTATGAAAAAACGATTAGCTTTTACCATCGCAGGAACGTTCTTACTTTTAGTAGCTTGTGGCAGTGACGACACGTCTGGTCAAGACACGGCTTCTGAGGAGGAAGGCAATCAGGACTCAGAAACGGTTACATACGATGTTGCGACAGACAACAACTTTGTCCCGTTTGAATTTATTGATTTAGAAACAAATGAGTTAATTGGCTTTGACATTGAGCTAATGGAAGCTATTGCAGATGAAGTAGGCTTTGAAGTCGTATTTCATCAAATGGATTTCACTGGTGCCCTTTCTGGCATTGAGCAAGGTTCTTATGATGCAGCCATTAATGGAATGACCATCACAGAGGAGCGTAAAGAAAACATCGATTTCTCAGACCCTTACTACGAATCTGGTTTAATTTTAGCAGTAGCTGAGGATAACGACACAATTGAGTCGATCGATGATTTAAATGAATCTCATACCGTATCAACGAGATTATCGTCAACCAGTCAAACATATCTTGAGGAAAATACAGACGCGGCATCGGATGCTTATCCGGAGATTACTGAAGCGTATCAAGCGTTACTTACTGGCCATGTAGATGCTGCACTTTATGACATGCCTAACGTACAGTACTTTATGCAGCAGCAAGGAGAAGGCTCCATGAAAATTGTAGGCGACATGTTAACAGGGGAAGAGTATGGGATTGCTTTTCCAAAAGGATCAGATTTAGTAGAAGATGTTAACGAGGCACTTTCAACTTTAATGGAAAACGGTACGTATGGAGACATCTATGAAGAGTACTTTGGCGAACGACCAGAAGGCATGTAAATGAATGAAGTTGCTTGTTCTTAATGAATGAGCAACTCTATTAATGAAAGGAGACATAAAATGGATTTTGGTGCATTTCCATTTTTAGTAGAAGGCTTAAAGCTGACGATTATTATTACGATTGTTGGTGTATTTCTCGGGAGTCTTATTGGAACCATAGTAGGCTTGATGAAGCTTTCTCAATTTCATCTATTAAAAGCAATTGCTGTTATTTTTGTAGAGATCATTCGAGGAACACCACTGCTCGCACAAATTTTCTTTATTCACTTTGGCATACCTGGAATCTTTGGGATGCGGTTTGATCCGTTATACACAGGAATTTTTGTGATTGCGATAAATTCAGGGGCATATATTGCGGAAATTGTAAGAGGCGCTGTACAATCAATAGATAGAGGACAAATGGAAGCAGGGCGTTCGCTAGGGCTAACAAGTGCTCAAACGATGCGTCATATTGTTTGGCCACAGGCAGTAAAGGTCATGATTCCACCGTTTGGAAATCAGTTTGTTATTAGTTTAAAAGATACTTCACTTTTGTCGACGATTGCTGTCGCCGATTTAATGTATCAAAGCCGAACGTATACAGGGATTTCCGCCTCCTATTTCGATACATATTTATTAGTTTGTTTATTTTATCTATCGATTACGATACCAGCTTCAATCTTATTAAGGTATATAGAACGGAGACTTGATCACTAATGATTACCGTAAAAGATTTGCATAAATCATTTGGAGAAAATGAAGTATTAAAGGGAATTTCAACGAAAATTAATGAAAAAGAAGTGGTATGTGTAATTGGCCCTTCTGGCTCAGGTAAAAGCACATTTTTGCGTTGTTTAAATCGTCTCGAGCATATTACATCAGGAGATGTCTACATTGAAGATGTGAATATAGCGGAGCCAAAAACAGATTTAAACCGCATTCGTCAAGATGTCGGAATGGTGTTCCAGCACTTTAATTTATTTCCTCATAAAACAGTTCTAGAAAATATTACGCTCGCGCCAATGAAAATAAAAAAACTAGATAAAGAAGAAGCTAAAAAAAAATCAATGGCTCTCCTTGAAAAAGTTGGTTTAAGTGATAAAGCCAACGACTATCCCGCTAGTTTATCTGGTGGACAAAAACAACGTGTAGCAATAGCACGTGCGTTGTCTATGAATCCAAAGATTATGTTATTTGATGAACCTACATCCGCTCTTGACCCAGAACTTGTAGGGGATGTATTAAACGTAATGAAAGACCTTGCCCTTGATGGAATGACAATGGTCGTGGTTACGCATGAGATGGGTTTTGCCCGAGAAGTAGGCGACCGTGTGTTTTTTATGGATCAAGGCAAGATCGTGGAAGAGGGGACACCCGAACAATTATTTGATGAAACAAAGCACGAGCGGACAAAGGCATTCTTAAGTAAAGTCTTATAAAAAAACCAGTTAGCTGCTGCAGCTAACTGGTTTGTCTTATGAATAAGCAGGCTCCATTTTTCCAGCCGTAATCTCTTCCATATAGTGACACGCACCTCTGTGCCCTTCCTTCATATCATCTGTTGTACGAAGTTCTGGGTTTTCCGTACGGCACTTATCAGTCGCAAATGGACAACGAGTATGGAAACGACAGCCATTCGGTGGATCAATTGGAGATGGTACGTCACCTTGAAGAATAATACGTTCTTTCTTCACATTTGGATCAGGACTTGGAATCGCCGATAGCAATGCTTTTGTATACGGGTGTTGAGGATTATCAAAAACCGATTTTTTATCGCCGATTTCCACGATCTTACCCAAGTACATCACAATCACGCGATCGGAGATGTGACGAACCACACCAAGGTCATGCGAGATAAATAAATACGTTAATTTACGCTCACGCTGTAGCTTCTTTAGCAAGTTAATGACCTGTGCTTGAATGGATACGTCTAATGCAGACACCGCTTCATCACAGATAATTAATTTCGGGTTAACGGCTAATGCACGGGCAATCCCAACACGTTGACGCTGACCACCACTAAATTCGTGTGGAAACCGATCAATTTGGTGCTCACCAAGACCAACAGTTTTCATTAGTTCACGAATAATGCCGTCATGTTCTTTAGCAGGCGCTACCTTTTGAATCGTCAGTGCTTCTGATAACACTTGTCTAACTGTTTGTCTCGGATTAATGGATGCATAAGGGTCTTGAAAGATAATTTGCATATCATCACGTTTTTTACGCATTTTTCCCCGACTTAATGACAGAAGGTCTTCTCCTTGGAATTCAACAGAGCCTTCAGTCGGCTCATCTAGACGAAGGATGGCACGTCCAGTTGTGGATTTCCCACAACCAGACTCCCCTACGATTGAAACCGTTTCGCCTTCATTTAATTCAAATGAAATGTCGTCAACCGCTTTAACATGGTTTACTGTACGACCTATGAAGCCACCTTTTATAGGAAAGTATTGTTTTAAATTAGCTACTTTTAGTAACGTATTCGGCACGAACATTCACCTCCGGACCATCCCATTGATCTGTATAAATCCAACAACGTACTTGTCTACCGTCTTCTTCAGTTTGTAATTCAGGTAGCTCTTTACAAATCTCGCTCGCAAACGGACAACGTGGAGCAAAACGACAGCCTTTTGGCATGTCTGCAGGTGCTGGCACAGATCCTTTAATAATGGTTAAATCACCTTCAACATCTTCATCGTGCTTTGGCAATGAATTCATTAAACCAACCGTGTAAGGATGCCTCGGATTCTTAAATAAATCATTAATCGGCGCGTACTCGACAACTTGTCCACCATACATAACCGCAACATTGTCACACGTCTCAGCAACAACACCAAGGTCATGGGTAATCATAATAACGGACATGCCTAACGTACGTTGTAATTCTCTTATTAATTCTAAGATTTGAGCTTGAATCGTTACATCTAATGCTGTTGTTGGCTCATCAGCTATTAATAACTCAGGTTGACACGCGAGAGCGATTGCGATCATCACACGTTGACGCATTCCACCAGATAGTTCAAATGGATATTGGTCAATTCGCTTTTCAGGAGACGGAATACCAACTAGCTTTAACATTTCAATAGAACGTTTTCGAGCATCCTTTTTTGATAAACCTTCGTGAATTTGAAAGGACTCACTAATTTGTCTACCAACTGTAAAAGTAGGATTCAATGATGTCATCGGCTCTTGGAAGATCATTGAAATTTCGTTTCCACGAATCTTTCTCATTTGTGCTGGTGTCTTTTTCGACAGGTCTTCCCCTTTGAAAAGGATCTCGCCCCCAACAATTTTTCCTGGATGAGAAAGCAAGTTTAATATAGATAGAGAAGTGATACTTTTACCAGAACCAGATTCTCCGACAATCCCAATCGTTTTTCCTTTTTCAACATCAAATGTAACGCCATCGACAGCTTTTACTTCTAATTGTTTAGTGAAAAAGGATGTACGAAGATCGCGAATTTGCAGGATAGCATCTTTACTCAATCATCTCACACCTTTCTACGATAAATTCCATTATTCCGCTTCTACTCGTTTATTTACAAGACGATAAGCAATGTCTACTAAGAACATGACAAGAACAAATAATAAGGACGCGACAAGGATTCCACCTTGCATAACAGGGAAGTCACGAGTACTAATGGCATCAATAATCATTCTCCCCATGCCGTTAATCGCAAACACGCTTTCTGCTAACACCGCTCCACCTAATAGACTACCAAAACTTAAGCCCGTTACAGTAATAACTGGGATTAACGCGTTTTTTAGAGCATGTTGGTAAATAACAACCCGTTCCTTAACACCTTTCGCACGTGCTGTACGGATGTAATCTTGGTGAATAACCTCGAGCATACTAGAGCGTGTCATACGAGCAATAATCGCTGCACCGGAAATTCCTAACATAAAGACTGGCAAGACAATTTGGCTGAAGCTGCCCCAACCGGTCGGGCTAAACCATTCAAAGTTTAACCAGTTTCCTAGTAACGGTACATTTCCTAGTACAAACCATTGAATTAACACAAGTCCAAGCCAAAAGTTTGGCATCGACATTCCGAACAAAGCAACGACCATAATGGCAGAGTCGCGGAATGAACCATGTTTTGTAGCAGCTAAAACGCCTGCAATAATGCCTAAGAAAATACTTAGTATGGTACTATAAAAAGCTAATTCGACGGTCACCCATATCCGGTCCCCAATCATCTCTGATACAGGTAAGCCACTTCTTAACGAATTCCCTAAGTCAAATTGAACAAGATTAGACATATAGCGAAAATATTGAACCGGGTAAGGGTCATTTAAACCTAATCGCTCATTTACCGCTTCAATTTGTTGCGGTGTAGCAGATTCACCAGCAAGCACTTGTGCTGGATCACCCGGAATAAAATGCATTAATGAAAAAACGAGTAACGTAACCCCGATTAAAACAGGTACTAGTTGTATTAGCCGACGTACAATAAATTTAAGCATTCTTACACCTCTTTTCTTAGCTTATTTTGTTGATTTTGGATCAAGCGCATCGCGTAATCCATCACCAAATACGTTAAATGCAAGTACAAAGACAACAATGGCTAAACCAGGAGCATACGTTAAATGTGGTGCTTGGAACATATACTCTCTACCCGTGTTTAGCATCGCGCCCCATTCAGGTGATGGCGGTGGTGATCCTAAGCCTAAAAAGGATAAACCCGCAGCAGACAGCACGCCGGTAGCTATGGATAAAGTAGTTTGTACAATTAAAGGTGACATTGTATTCGGTAAAATATGTTTAAAGATAATTCTAGAGTCTGATGCTCCCAGTGCACGAACAGCGTCAATATATTCTAACTTCTTAACAGCCAACGTTGACCCTCGTGCGATTTTTGCGAAAACTGGAAATGCACTAACTGAGATTGCTAAAATGATATTATCAATACCAGGTCCTAATGTTGCAACAATTGCTAGAGCAAGAACAATACTTGGAAATGCAATTAACACATCCATAATACGCATAATAACAGTATCAATAAATCCACCATAGTAAGCAGAAACAATTCCAATAATCGTTCCAACTGTACCAGCTATTGCAACTGAAACAAAACCAATTTGAAACGTGATACTCATCCCGTGGAGGATCCTAGAGAAAACATCACGACCATGGTGATCTGTCCCGAACCAATAATCAGCAGATGGACCCTGCAGACGAACAGCATAATCCTTTTCATCAATTCCGTATGGAGCTAACAGCGGTCCGATAATTGCAATAATGGCCAAGATAATAATGAGTGATCCACCAAAAACTGCAGATTTATTTGACAATAACCGACCTAAAAATGCTTTCCAGTTACGTACCCAAGGTCTCTGTGGTTTTGCTGGAGTTTGCACTTGGCTTTTCGTTTCCTGAGACATGTCCAACTTCCTTTCTTTCTAAGCGTTATTCGCATCGTCTGATTATACACTAGCCCAAATTAGAAAAACAATGAGATTTTATAATCTTAATATAGTATTTTATAGGAAGAGTCTCATAACTTCAAAGGGAATTTTTAGATTTTAACTAATCGAATCGACGTAGTCGGGAAGTTTTCTTGAATCTTGGCTAAATTTCGATTAAAAGTTGTTAAATTGATTCATTTCTGATAATTTAACTGAGAACTTTTCTCGTTATTTAGTAGTCTTTAAATAGGATGAAAGATGGAAAATAGTTCAAACTATGAATCTAGACATACGACCTTGTTACTTAATTGTTTAAAAATTTTGTTGATATTCTTGTATAATAGTGTAATATATTATATAGTTTAGCTTGTTTTACAGAAAACTCACACTAGTAACAAAGGGAGGATACATCTTATGAAAAGAAACAAAGCACCTTTTTATGCAGTATTAGCTCTTACAGCTACTCTTGGTCTTGCAGCTTGTGCAGATGATGGACAAGGAGACGGCGGTAGCGATAATGGAAATGGCGACGGTGGCGAGTCATCAGGAGAAGCCGTTGAAGGTGGAGATTTAGTACTTTCTACTCAATCTGATATTGTTGGTCTTGACCCACACCAAGTAAATGA
Source organism: Alkalihalobacillus sp. LMS6 (assembly GCF_024362765.1). NCBI lineage: Bacteria > Bacillati > Bacillota > Bacilli > Caryophanales > Bacillaceae > Alkalihalobacillus > Alkalihalobacillus sp. LMS6. The sequence continues at coordinate 36,290 of NZ_CP093302.1, forward strand.
CGTGCCATCTGGTCAAGTTCAAGGACAAGTATATGAAGGTTTACTTGAATTTGATGAAAATATGGATCTTCAAAATGTCTTAGCAGAAGATTATAGCTGGAACGACGAGGGAGATGTCTTAACTTTCCAACTTAAAGAAGGCGTGACGTTTCATGATGGAGCAGCGTTTAACGCAGATGCAGTTAAAGCGAATATCGACCGTATCACTGACGAAGATGTTGGCTCACAACGTGCGTTTCTTTTTGAAGGAATCTCTGAAATCAATGTTCTAGGTGATTACGAGATTGAGTTTGTATTAGAAGAGCCAGATGTAGCGTTCTTATTTAGCTTTGCTCATGGCGGAGGTTTCATGATTAGCCCAGACGTCATCGAAGCAGATTATGCTGCAATGGAAGATGGGGAACAACCATATACAGCGGTTAACGATAACCCTGCTGGAACGGGTTACTTCTCTTACCAAAGCGGTACTGTAGGTAGTTCTGAGCTAGTGTTTGAGCGTTACGATGACCACTGGAGTGGCGAGCCAGCTATTTTAGATACCGTTACGTTCAAAACAGTCCCTGATGCATCTGCTCGTCTTGCAGAATTAACAACAGGAGATTCTCACTTCATTACAGTTGATGCAGCTGGTTTAGCTCAACTTGAAGGCATTGAAGATGCAAGCTTAAACGTGACAGATAGTATTTCTGGATCTTATTTCGGATTTAATACAGAAGTAGAGCCATTTGATGATGTTCGTGTACGTCAAGCAATTGCGATGGCTGTTGATAAAAATGTTGTGATTGATAATTTATTAGAAGGTTATGGTTTCCCGGCTGAAACGCCTGTAGCACCTGGCGTTATCGGACACGATGAAAGTGCAGAGGCGCTATCTTATGATGTAGAAGCTGCACAAGAATTGTTGGCAGAAGCTGGTTACGAAGATGGTTTCTCTACGAGCATTATGACAAATGATTCACCAGCTCGTATCCAGATGGCAGAGTACATGCAGTCTGCGCTGTCTGATTTAAACATTGAGCTTGAAGTAGACGTTGTTGAATGGGCGACGTACTTAGAAGATACAGGTGAAGGCGACCATGAAATGTTCATCCTTGGCTGGAGCTCAGCAACTGGTGACGCTGACTATGCGTTAGCACCACTTTACCACACGGATAACTTCGGGGCTGCAGGTAACCGTGCATTCTATTCAAACCCTGAACTAGATGCGATCCTTGATGAAGCAGTAGCAGAAGTAGATGAAGCAAACCGTATGGATCTTTATGCTCAAGCACAAGAAATTGCGAATGAAGAAGTTCCATTAGTGTTCACACACTATACGCAATATCTACACGGAATTAAAGACAGCGTTGAGGGAATCATTGTTACACCTACGGATGATTGGGTTCTTAACGAAGCTCATTTCGTAGAGTAATCATTATATAGAAGAAACTGTCGATTTATCGGCAGTTTTTTCTTGCGTTTTTTTAGTGGATGTTGTATGATTGTTCTTGTCAGTTGATACGGAGGAATACCCAAGTCCGGCTGAAGGGATCGGTCTTGAAAACCGACAGGGGTGTCAAAGCCCGCGGGGGTTCGAATCCCTCTTCCTCCGCCATATTTTTTAAGAGTACACGACCCTAGAAGAGCGGTCGTTTTTTTGTATACATATAAGGGGCTGAAGATGTGGACATTCAAAACGATGAACAATGGATGAACTGTGCACTAACAGAGGCTAGAAAAGCACTTACGTTTGACGAAGTGCCAATTGGTGCTGTTATTGTGAAAGACAATGCAATCATTGCTTCAGCCTATAATTTACGAGAGACAAATCAATTATCGACTGCTCATGCGGAAATTCTTGCGATTGAAAAAGCTTGCGAAGTCCTTGGTACATGGCGCCTCGAAGACTGTACCTTGTATGTGACGTTAGAGCCTTGCCCGATGTGTGCAGGTGCGATTGTTCAGGCGCGGGTCCCAAAAGTTGTCTACGGTGCGGCTGACTATAAGGCAGGATGTGCCGGAACGTTAATGAATTTACTTCAGGAGCCACGCTTTAATCACCGTTGCGATGTACAGGAAGGTGTATTAAGGGAAGAGTGCGGCCAATTGCTTTCAACGTTTTTTAAGTACATACGCGATCAGAAAAAGCGTTTAAAGAAAGAATTAGAGGAGTAAGGGATTGCGTTTTCGATTTGGATCACGTATACTTAGATTTGCGCTATTTTAATAGTGCAACACTTTGCCGTGCTAGACGGGGAGGTAGCGGTGCCCTGTAACTCGCAATCCGCTGTAGCGAGGTTGAATTCCTTTTTGAGGTAACTTCTTTGTAAGGTCTGCCCTAAGTAAGTGGTGTTGACGTTTGGGTTCTGCGCAACGGAAACCCATGAACCCTGTCAGGTCCGGAAGGAAGCAGCAGTAAGTGGATCCTTTCGTGTGCCGCAGAGGTGCCTGGATCGAGCTAACTGCTTAGGTAACGCTTATGAAGTTGTTATCGAGGAAAGGTGCACGGTATTATTTATAGAATGTCCAAAAGCTCGCTAGCAATAGCGGGCTTTTTTTCTATTACGATATAAATAGGAGAAAAATAGCGCTAGTGCTTTATTCGATCATAAGGAAACGATATAATAAGGATACGACTGTGAAAGGTTGGATGAATACATGAGCTATCAAGCCCTTTATCGTGTGTGGCGACCACAGCTGTTAGAAGACGTTGTTGGTCAAGTTCATATAACGAAAACGTTACAAAATGCATTGCTCCAACAGAAAATGGCGCACGCTTATTTATTCTCTGGTCCTAGAGGTACAGGGAAAACAAGTGCGGCTAAAATTGTAGCGAAAGCAATAAATTGTGAACATGCACCGGTTGCAGAACCGTGCAATGAATGCAGTCGCTGCATTGGAATAACAAATGGTTCCATTATTGATGTGATGGAAATAGATGCTGCTTCTAATAACGGTGTAGATGAGATACGAGACATACGAGAGAAGGTGAAATACGCACCTACGGAAACCTCTTATAAAGTCTACATTATTGACGAGGTTCATATGCTTTCTACAGGTGCATTTAATGCTCTTTTAAAGACGTTAGAAGAACCCCCTGCACATGTAATTTTTATTTTAGCAACGACTGAACCTCATAAAATACCCTTAACGATTCTTTCTCGCTGTCAACGATTTGATTTTAAACCAATAACAAACGAAGAATTAGTGCTGCGCATGAAACGAATTCTTGATCATAATGAACAAGCCTATGAAGAAGATGCAATTGAATTAATTGCTCAATCAGCTGATGGTGGAATGAGGGATGCCTTAAGTTTACTTGATCAAGCCATTTCTTTCTCAGGTGAACGGGTACGTTTATCCGATGTACTTGTGATAACTGGATCGGTTTCGAGAGAGGCACTTAATAATCTTATTGGCGCGTTAGCTCAAGAAAATTCTCGCCTGGCGTTAGAGACGGTTGATGAGACATTGCGAAACGGAAAAGACCCTAAACGTTTAATGGAAGATCTTATCTTATATTTTAGGGACTTACTTCTATATAAAACGGCTCCAGAAGCTAACCATTTATTAGAAAGAGCGAAAGTGGATGAACCCTTTATTGAATTATCACAGCAATTTAATGTAGGAACGCTTCATAGGATCATTCAAAAATTAACGGATAGCCAACAAGATATTAAATGGGCGCTAAAGCCAAAAATTATTTTGGAAATGGCTGTCATTAAGGTAATGGAAGTTGGAGAGGTACCTCAAGTTTCGCAACAAAGCAACGAGTTGGAAGAATTAAAGCAGCAATTGAATAAACTGCAAACACAGCTGCAGCAAAGACCGACTCAACAACCGGTAAATGAGGAACAAGCGCCAGCTCGTAAGGCTCCACCACGCGCAAGACCTGGAACAAACGGAAAAGGGAAGTCTGGTATCTCAGCGCAAGTAAAGGAAATTGTTGCTTCAGCCGATAAAACCCAGCTTCAAGATACCGTAAATAAATGGGCAAATGTAAAAGAGCAAGTTAAATCGCTAAGTGTTCCTGCTCATGCTTGGTTAAATGATTGCAAACCCGTTGCCGCTTCCTCAGCAAAAATATTGTTGGCGTTTCAAAATGAAATGCATCGTGATATGATGGATACAAAGTTTCGAGACGTGCTTATCCAAGTACTCCAACAAGTATTTGGAGAACGTTCTGATTTCTCTACGTTGTTACAAACGCAGTGGGAACAGGTGAAAGTAGATTATATGAAAGACAAAGATAGCGACAAGCCACGAAGCGATCCGTTCATGGATGAAGCTGTAAAACTTGTTGGTGAAGATTTAATAGAAGTAATTGATTCTTAAGGAGCTGATTTTATGAAGAACATGGGTAATATGATGAAGCAAATGCAAAAAATGCAGAAGCAAATGGCAGAAGCACAGGAAAAACTAAAGGAAAAAACAGTTGAAGCAACAGTCGGCGGTGGCATGGTTACCGTGGTCGCTTCAGGAGATAAGCGAATTCTAGAAGTGAAAGTCTCTGAAGATGTAGTCGATCCTGATGATATTGAAATGCTACAAGATTTAATTGTTGCCGCAACAAATGAAGCGCTGAAACAAGTAGACGAGCTAGTAGAGCAAGACATGGGCAAGTTTACTAAAGGCTTAAATATTCCAGGAATGTTCTAGGAGGCAGGTTGATTGCAATATCCAAGACCTATAGCTAAATTAATTGAAGGATTTTCTCGTTTGCCGGGAATCGGTCCAAAAACAGCAAGTCGTTTAGCCTTTTATGTATTAGATATGAAAGAAGACGATGTTCTTGATTTTGCAAAAGCGCTTGTTCATGCAAAACGAGATTTAACGTACTGCTCTTTTTGCCATAGCATTACGGATTCCGATCCTTGTCAAATTTGCGATGATTCTCATCGAGATCAAACGGCTATTTGTGTGGTGCAAGAATCACGTGACGTCATTGCAATGGAAAAGATGCGGGAATATACCGGTTTATATCATGTATTGCACGGTTCGATTTCCCCAATGGACGGTGTTGGGCCTGAAGATATTAAGGTAGCAGAGTTAATCAAGAGGCTACAAGAAAACGGTCAGGTGGAAGAAGTAATTATTGCTACGAATCCAACCATTGAAGGTGAAGCGACCGCTATGTATATCTCTCGCTTAATTAAACCCACAGGGATAAAGGTTACAAGACTTGCCCATGGTTTACCTGTCGGTGGAGACCTGGAATACGCAGATGAAGTCACCCTATCAAAAGCAATTGAAGGTCGACGTGAGTTGTAGGTGATAAAAAATGATGGGAATACGAAAAAAAGGGTTGTTATGGAAGGAAGAGGATCAACGGCTTTACGAATACGTTGATTCACTGAAAGAGCAATTGGACTATAAACGTGGGTTGCTTGATCACAGCTTAGATGCGTCTGATGATATGCATGCAGAAGTTCAGCGTGCTGAGGTGCTTTATTCTTTTTTGCTTAGAGAAGCGCGAATTCGCTATGAACGTAAAAGGAAACATTAGTAAGGAGCTTCTATTAATATAGAGGCTTTTTTTATGTTCTATTTTTTTTCGGCTGACATATAGTGAAGTAAGACGAGCTGTTTGCTAGGAGGGGAGTATGTTGGGAGATTGGGTTTTACTTTTGTTAGGTGCTTTAGTGATTCTTCTATTATTAGTGGGGGCTTCAGCAAAACCATTCCGATTTCTTGGTCGCTTAGGTGTTAAGTTCATCATTGCTGCATTAGTTTTATTTTTATTTAATTCGTTAACGACTGTGACAGGATTATTTATACCGATTAATCTAATCACTGCTAGCGTAATAGCGCTGTTGGGAGTACCAGGGATGGCCTTATTAGTAGCGGTACAGCATTTTATTTTGTGAGCGAGTTTAATTTAAAAATGCATAAGAATTTAGAAAAAAAGGACATTAAAAACAACTAATTTTTTAGTTGTTTATTTTGTTTGAGCATGATATATTATTACTTGTCCTCTTGAGAGACGGACAAACAATTAAAACTTTTTCTTTTAAAAAAGTTGTTGACTTTGTATGATAGAAAATGGTATATTAATTGAGTCGCCAAGAGAGATCGAGGCGCAAACGAGTTCTTTGAAAACTGAACAAAAGCCAAGCGTAAAAGAGATACAAGGTATCTCGTCAATGAAGTTAGACACAGCTTTAAAATGTGCAACAGCTTAGGATCTTCGACTAAGACCGCAACGTCCGTGTTGCAACGTCGAAGTCAACACATCCGTGTGTAAGAAAACACTTTTAACGGAGAGTTTGATCCTGGCTCAGGACGAACGCTGGCGGCGTGCCTAATACATGCAAGTCGAGCGGACAGAAGGGAGCTTGCTCCCGGAAGTTAGCGGCGGACGGGTGAGTAACACGTAGGTAACCTGCCCCTTAGACTGGGATAACTCCGGGAAACCGGAGCTAATACGGGATAATAAAGAGAATCGCCTGATTTTCTTTTGAAAGACGGCATCTAGCTGTCACTAAGGGATGGACCTGCGGCGCATTAGCTAGTTGGTAAGGTAACGGCTTACCAAGGCGACGATGCGTAGCCGACCTGAGAGGGTGATCGGCCACACTGGGACTGAGACACGGCCCAGACTCCTACGGGAGGCAGCAGTAGGGAATCTTCCGCAATGGACGAAAGTCTGACGGAGCAACGCCGCGTGAGTGAGGAAGGCCTTCGGGTCGTAAAGCTCTGTTGTGAGGGAAGAACAAGTGCCGGCGTAACTACCGGCACCTTGACGGTACCTCACCAGAAAGCCACGGCTAACTACGTGCCAGCAGCCGCGGTAATACGTAGGTGGCAAGCGTTGTCCGGAATTATTGGGCGTAAAGCGCGCGCAGGCGGCTTCTTAAGTCTGATGTGAAATCTCGGGGCTCAACCCCGAGCGGCCATTGGAAACTGGGGAGCTTGAGTGCAGAAGAGGAGAGTGGAATTCCACGTGTAGCGGTGAAATGCGTAGATATGTGGAGGAACACCAGTGGCGAAGGCGACTCTCTGGTCTGTAACTGACGCTGAGGCGCGAAAGCGTGGGGAGCAAACAGGATTAGATACCCTGGTAGTCCACGCCGTAAACGATGAGTGCTAGGTGTTAGGGGTTTCGATGCCCGTAGTGCCGAAGTAAACACATTAAGCACTCCGCCTGGGGAGTACGGCCGCAAGGCTGAAACTCAAAGGAATTGACGGGGACCCGCACAAGCAGTGGAGCATGTGGTTTAATTCGAAGCAACGCGAAGAACCTTACCAGGTCTTGACATCCTTTGACCACTCTGGAGACAGAGCTTCCCCTTCGGGGGCAAAGTGACAGGTGGTGCATGGTTGTCGTCAGCTCGTGTCGTGAGATGTTGGGTTAAGTCCCGCAACGAGCGCAACCCTTGATCTTAGTTGCCAGCATTTAGTTGGGCACTCTAAGGTGACTGCCGGTGACAAACCGGAGGAAGGTGGGGACGACGTCAAATCATCATGCCCCTTATGACCTGGGCTACACACGTGCTACAATGGATGGTACAAAGGGCAGCGAAGCCGTGAGGTGGAGCCAATCCCATAAAGCCATTCTCAGTTCGGATTGCAGGCTGCAACTCGCCTGCATGAAGCCGGAATTGCTAGTAATCGCGGATCAGCATGCCGCGGTGAATACGTTCCCGGGTCTTGTACACACCGCCCGTCACACCACGAGAGTTTGTAACACCCGAAGTCGGTGAGGTAACCTTTTGGAGCCAGCCGCCTAAGGTGGGACAAATGATTGGGGTGAAGTCGTAACAAGGTAGCCGTATCGGAAGGTGCGGCTGGATCACCTCCTTTCTATGGAGTATTTACTCTAGTCGATATATGACCGTTGGTCATATAACGCTTCGGATCTTTTGTTCAGTTTTGAATGAACTCAAATTCATTCATCTATAGCCTAATAGGGTATGGAACCAAGCTAGATGCCTGGTACCGACTTCTGTAGGCAGGTTCTTTGAAAACTAAATCTAAAATCAACTCAAATTAAGTTTTGTTCATCGGTTTTAAACTGTTTGAACGAGACGTCAAGAATTCATAAACCTTTTAGGTTAACTGTTTTACAAAGAGACCCGAGTAGATCAAGGATGGGAAATGCTTGATGGAAGGAGCGTAGTTGTCTACGTGACTGACAGAAAGACAGGAACCAGACGAAGAGATACGAAGGGAATCTGATGTAAAAATGGATAAGTTAGAAAGGGCGCACGGTGAATGCCTTGGCACTAGGAGCCGATGAAGGACGCGACGAACAGCGATATGCTTCGGGGAGCTGTAAGTAAGCTTTGATCCGGAGATTTCCGAATGGGGGAACCCACCATCCGTAATGGGATGGTACTCTTACCTGAACACATAGGGTAGGTAGAGGCAGACCCGGGGAACTGAAACATCTAAGTACCCGGAGGAAGAGAAAGCAAATGCGATTTCCTGAGTAGCGGCGAGCGAAACGGAATCAGCCCAAACCAAGAGGCTTGCCTCTTGGGGTTGTAGGACACTCTATACGGAGTTACAAAGAAACGGAGTAGGTGAACTGTCTGGAAAGACAGGCCGAAGAAGGTAACAGCCCTGTAGCTGAAACTTCGTTTCCTCCAGAGTGGATCCTGAGTACGGCGGGACACGTGAAACCCCGTCGGAATCCGGGAGGACCATCTCCCAAGGCTAAATACTCCCTAGTGACCGATAGTGAACCAGTACCGTGAGGGAAAGGTGAAAAGCACCCCGGAAGGGGAGTGAAAGAGATCCTGAAACCGTGTGCCTACAACTAGTCAGAGCCCGTTAATGGGTGATGGCGTGCCTTTTGTAGAATGAACCGGCGAGTTACGATAACGTGCAAGGTTAAGCTGATGAGGCGGAGCCGCAGCGAAAGCGAGTCTGAATAGGGCGAGTGAGTACGTTGTCGTAGACCCGAAACCGGGTGATCTACCCATGTCCAGGGTGAAGGTCGGGTAACACCGACTGGAGGCCCGAACCCACGCATGTTGAAAAATGCGGGGATGAGGTGTGGGTAGGGGTGAAATGCCAATCGAACTCGGAAATAGCTGGTTCTCCCCGAAATAGCTTTAGGGCTAGCCTCGAGTGATGAGTTTTGGAGGTAGAGCACTGATTGGACGAGGGGTCCCCACAGGATTACCGAATTCAGTCAAACTCCGAATGCCAAAAACTTTAACTCGGGAGTCAGACTGCGAGTGCTAAGATCCGTAGTCAAGAGGGAAACAGCCCAGACCATCAGCTAAGGTCCCCAAGTATACGTTAAGTGGAAAAGGATGTGGAGTTGCTTAGACAACCAGGATGTTGGCTTAGAAGCAGCCATCATTGAAAGAGTGCGTAATAGCTCACTGGTCGAGTGACTCTGCGCCGAAAATGTACCGGGGCTAAACGTATCACCGAAGCTATGGCAATCCCAGTAGGGATTGGGTAGGGGAGCGTTCCAAGGACAGCGAAGCTAGATCGTGAGGACTAGTGGAGTGCTTGGAAGTGAGAATGCCGGTATGAGTAGCGAAAAGAGGGGTGAGAATCCCCTCCGTCGAAAGCCCAAGGTTTCCTGAGGAAGGCTCGTCCGCTCAGGGTTAGTCGGGACCTAAGCCGAGGCTGAAAAGCGTAGGCGATGGACAACAGGTTGATATTCCTGTACCACCTCGTATTTGTTTGAACGATGGGGGGACGCAGAAAGGTAGGGTGAGCGCGCCGCTGGCTGTGCGCGTCGAAGCATGCAAGGCTGGAACATAGGCAAATCCGTGTTCCGTGAAGGCTGAGCTGTGACCGTGAAGGACCCAAGGGTCCGAAATCCCTGATCCTCCGCTGCCGAGAAAAGCCTCTAGTTAGAATACAGGTGCCCGTACCGCAAACCGACACAGGTAGGCGAGAAGAGAATTCTAAGACGCTCGGGAGAACTCTCGTTAAGGAACTCGGCAAAATGACCCCGTAACTTCGGGAGAAGGGGTGCTCTATTAAGGTGAATAGCCTGAGAGAGCCGCAGTGAATAGATCCAAGCGACTGTTTAGCAAAAACACAGGTCTCTGCCAAGCCGCAAGGCGAAGTATAGGGGCTGACACCTGCCCGGTGCTGGAAGGTTAAGAGGAGGGGTTATCCCGTAAGGGAGAAGCTCTGAATTGAAGCCCCAGTAAACGGCGGCCGTAACTATAACGGTCCTAAGGTAGCGAAATTCCTTGTCGGGTAAGTTCCGACCCGCACGAATGGTGCAACGACTTGGATACTGTCTCAACGAGAGACCCGGTGAAATTATAGTACCTGTGAAGATGCAGGTTACCCGCGACAGGACGGAAAGACCCCATGGAGCTTTACTGTAGCTTGATAGTGAGTGTTGGTACCATTTGTACAGGATAGGTAGGAGCCTAGGAAACCGGAGCGCTAGCTTCGGTGGAGGCGTCGGTGGGATACTACCCTGATGGTGCTGACATTCTAACCTCGACCCGTGATCCGGGTCAGGGACATTGTCAGGTGGGCAGTTTGACTGGGGCGGTCGCCTCCTAAACAGTAACGGAGGCGCCCAAAGGTTCCCTCAGAATGGTTGGAAATCATTCGTAGAGTGCAAAGGCATAAGGGAGCTTGACTGCGAGACCTACAAGTCGAGCAGGGACGAAAGTCGGGCTTAGTGATCCGGCGGTGCCGTATGGAAGGGCCGTCGCTCAACGGATAAAAGCTACCCTGGGGATAACAGGCTTATCTCCCCCAAGAGTCCACATCGACGGGGAGGTTTGGCACCTCGATGTCGGCTCGTCGCATCCTGGGGCTGAAGTAGGTCCCAAGGGTTGGGCTGTTCGCCCATTAAAGCGGCACGCGAGCTGGGTTCAGAACGTCGTGAGACAGTTCGGTCCCTATCCGTCGCGGGCGTAGGAAATTTGAGAGGAGCTGTCCTTAGTACGAGAGGACCGGGATGGACATACCGCTGGTGTACCAGTTGTTCCGCCAGGAGCATCGCTGGGTAGCTACGTATGGACGGGATAAGTGCTGAAAGCATCTAAGCATGAAGCCCCCCTCAAGATGAGATTTCCCATGGCGTAAGCCAGTAAGACCCCTTAGAGATGATGAGGTTGATAGGTCAGAAGTGGAAGTGTGGCGACACATGGAGCGGACTGATACTAATCGGTCGAGGGCTTATCCTAAATTTTTCTTGACTTGAGTTTGATTTCTAGATTTAGTTTTGAAAGAATCGTTGATTCTTTTACCTTTGACAACGAGAAACAAGACGAAGAGATTCGTCGTTGATCGAACGTCAACATAGTCTGGTGGCAATAGCAAAGAGGTCACACCCGTTCCCATGCCGAACACGGTCGTTAAGCTCTTTTGCGCCGATGGTAGTTGGGGGCTTCCCCCTGTGAGAGTAGGACGTTGCCAGGCAAGCAGAGAGACACCTGAATAGGTGTCTTTTTTTTGTATAGAGAGGCGCAAAAGAGCTGCGCTTCGAAGAAGCGAAATGAAGAAGCAAGTACCCAAATCGGACAAAGCACGAATCCAAATCCATCATGAATGATCATCGAAGAAAAGACATCGTGCCCCCTGTGAGACGGAGTTATGAATTTCGTAAGGCTACATGGAACGCATCCTTGAAACCACTTCGTGCGAACCGACCCCGTAGGAAATCATGACGGAGCCAAAGGACGTTGCCAGGCAAGCAGAGAGACACCTGAATAGGTGTCTTTTTTTTTGTGTAGAGAGGCGCAAAAGAGCTGCGCTTCGAAGAAGCGAAATGAAGAAGCAAGTACCCAAATCGGACAAAGCACGAATCCAAATCCATCATGAATGATCATCGAAGAAAAGACATCGTGCCGCCCTGTGAGACGGAGTTATGAATTTCGTAAGACGACATGGGACGCATCTTTGAAATCGCTTCGTGCGAAACGACCCTGTAGGAAATCATGACGGAGCCAAAGGACGTTGCCAGGCAAGCAGAAAGATTTCTCCTAATACTTTATAACTGTTTTCACCTGATTATCTAACTTAAGGGTTTGAAGGTATATCTTTTAGGTTAAAGAGAGGTACATCACTAAAATCTGGTTTAAAACGATAAGGAGAATGAGGGATGATTGATCATAGAGAACCCCTTTATCCAGAATGTAAATGGCTATCATTTGAAGAAAAGCTTTTTCATACTTCAGCGGTTCGGAAATTGAAATTAATAGCTCATTTCGGAGGCGCTTCATTAATATCCCCTCTAGCCCATTCTAGGTTTGAACATACGTTAGGAGTTTCAAAGTTAGTCGCGAGATTTTTCCCTGAAGACAAAGAGTTGCGTGCGGCGAGCGTTTTATTTGACGTAGCGGCTTTACCGTTCTCTCCTTCTATTAACACGGTGTTGGATTTTGAGCATGAGCCTATCTTTGCGGACACACTTCTTTCAGACGATATTCAAGAAGTCTTGAGAGCGGAAAACTTAGATTGGCTCGTTATTAAAGACCTTGCACTAAACAGTTCGATTTTACATGGCACAAACGATCGAGTGGGTTTAATTGATCTCGATAAAGCGTTTCGAACCTTATACATGCTAGGTAAACTAAAAGAATCAGCAACTGATTACCTTACTCACTGTACCTGTGATGGAGCTGGAGTTCACTTTAATGATGACATGGAGAAGGCGTTGACCTCCATTTTTGAGAAAGCAGAAGAAATTCTCTCAAATAAAGAAACAGCAGCAGTTGAAGCGATTGTGTTGGAAGCGATACAATGCGATTGGGCAGAAAATGGTGATGAAAAAGAGACCTATCTTGGCTTAACAGACTGGGAAATTTTATGCTTGTTAAAGACATCTCCATCTCCGAGAGCTCAATTTTTAATTCAATCGTTACTCCATCAACCTGATAAATTTGTGATTCGAGAGAAAGCTACGGGGGCAGGGATTCCATTTTCTACCCATAGTGCATTTAAGGTATTTCCTAGAGTGAAAGCAAAACATATTAACTATGAAGTAATCGATTTTTCTACAATAGCAGAAACAATTTAACTTCTGACAAACACCTACACGCCATAAGCTGCATAGAATAATAAAAAATGCCTCTCTGCAGTATAAGGAGCGCATTCTAGGCGATACTTATGGTGGAGGTGCATCATGCGGAGAGTTGAACGGACGATTCGATTTAAACTTCATAAAGAATGTCATGTTTGTGGGGAATTCATCACCAAAGGCCTATGTGTAAATCAAATGAATATTTGTATGGCATGCGAAGAAGATATGGTTGATGAAAAAGAGAACAATTTGTATGAGCATTACGTAAAAGCAGTAAAACAAATATGGAAAAATTACTAAGACTTGTTGAGAAAACAAGTCTTTTTTAGGTGACGGACAAATTATTATTCGTTAAAATAGGGATAGTTTTAAAATGTAGAAAGGGCGTTGTCGCTTGAGTGTACGTACTCCTATCATTGATGCGATTGAAACACATATTGAAAACGAACCAATTTCTTTTCACGTACCAGGGCATAAAAATGGTGTTCAATGGCACACGTTACTGCCTGCTTTTAAAAAAATACTGCCATATGATCTTACAGAAATTAGTGGTCTGGATGATTTACATGATCCAAAAGAGGCAATTGCAGAATCGCAGGCTCTATGTGCACGCTTTTATGGAGCTGGTGAAACGAGTTATCTCATTGGAGGATCAACAAGTGGAAATTTAGCTATGATCTATGGCACCTTGCAAGAAGGCGATGTGGTTTTAGTTGAACGAGATTGTCATAAATCTGTTATGCATGCGCTAGAACTTTGTAAGGCACAGGTAGTATTTTTATCATCGATTCGTTCGAGTCTAACAAGTCATCCCCTTGGCTTAAGTTGCTCGACTTTGGAAGACGCACTAGTAAAATATCCGCTTGCTAAAGCATTGATTGTAACGTATCCAAATTACTGGGGGCACATTAATGAATACGAACCATTGTTTTCTTATGCAAAACGTAAAGGGTTATACATATTAGTAGATGAAGCACATGGTCCACATTTTCCTTTGGGGGATCATATAGACGGTTGTCCACCACCTGCGTTACGTATAGGCGCTGATATTGTTGTTCAATCTGCTCATAAGATGTTACCAGCATTAACGATGACCGGGTGGTTGCATTTCTCTCAATCCATCGATCCAATTGTTAAAAAACGAGTGAAACACGCTTTACAAATGTTCCAATCAAGCAGCCCTTCTTATATTTTGCTAGCCTCATTAGACGGGGCGCGTGCTTTTTTAGAACAATCAGGGAAGCAATCTTTTGAAGAAGCCATGCATGAAAGAGATCAATTATGTGAATGGATTGATCAACATGGGTATCTAGAGAGAGTGGCGGATGAAAGTTCCTGTGCAGATCCTTTAAAAATCATGATTAGGGCGACAAATGGTGAAGCCGGAAATGTCTTGTTGGCTGCATTAAATAAAGTCGGCATTTATGCTGAAATGGCCGATCCGCATATGGTTTTGATTGTGTTGGGTCTAGGAAAGTTACATCCAAACACGCATGAACGGTTAAAAAAGGTTACAATAGAGAGAGAAATGAAAAGAAAAAATGTTTTTTTTCAAGCAGGAGCACAAGGAACTGTGTCCGAATTAATAAGGACGACTAAGAACGATGAAGAAGCTGAAATGCGATCATTGCATGAGGCTATAGGAAGCGTGTCAGCAAGTGATGTCATTCCTTATCCTCCAGGTGTACCGCTTCTTTTAAAAGGGGAGAGGATTACATCGGAACATGTAGAACAATTGAATCAATACGTCTATACAGGTGTTTCCTTTCAAGGATTTCAACCTAAAGAAGGACTATTAGTTAAGGGTAAAGCAGGAGAAGAATAATGCAAAAAGGTATATTTATAACGGTTGAAGGCGGTGAAGGAGCTGGGAAAACGACAGTTGTTGACCGAATTGAGCGCACGCTTAAAGATAGGAATTATCAAGTGTTGCGAACAAGGGAACCAGGTGGCGTCCAGCTTGCTGAACAAATAAGGGATATTTTACTTCACACAAAGCATATCGAAATGGACGATCGAACGGAAGCGTTGCTGTATGCAGCAGCCAGAAGAGAACACCTTGTTAAAAAGGTATTGCCTGCTATTGAAGCGGGCGCAGTCGTTCTTTGTGATCGTTTTATTGATTCAAGTCTTGTTTATCAAGGATATGCGCGAGGCATTGGTGTGGAAGAGGTAAGAAGTATTAATAAATTTGCAGTGGAACATCATATGCCTGATTTAACACTTTATTTTGATGTTTCTCCAGAAGTAGGTTTAGCAAGAGTACAAAACGATCAAGTGCGTGACTGGAATCGATTGGATCAAGAAACCATTGATTTTCATAAAAAAGTAGAAAACGGGTATCAATCACTTATTGAAACTGAAGGAGATCGTATACGTGTTATTGATGCAGATCAATCGGTAGAAGACGTCTTTCAGCAAGCGCTAAGCATTGTTGAGGAATTTATAAAAGGAGTGGAGTAAAGTGAAGCTAATTATGGCTGTTATTCAAGATAAAGATAGCACTAGATTATCAGATGCATTAGTAAAATCCGACTACAGAGCAACACGTCTTTCTAGTACAGGTGGATTTTTAAAAGCCGGAAACACAACATTCCTAATTGGTGTGGAAGATGACTCTGTTGAAGAAGTTATGGGCATTATTCAAAAAAATTGCCGTAGCCGTGAACAAGTTGTTGCACCTATTTCACCAATGGGCGGAAATGCTGATTCTTACGTTCCTTATCCAGTTGAAGTACAAGTTGGTGGAGCGACCGTATTTGTACTCCCAGTTGATCAGTTTGAACAATTTTAATAATACTGGTGGGTAGATAATGAGACTTTGGAAAGATTGGGTAGAGGCACAGCCACAGGTTGTGCCTATGCTTGTAGAGAGTATAAAAAAGCAAAGGCTTGCTCATGCCTATTTATTTGAAGGGCAGGCTGGAAGCGGGACAATGGATCTTGCCATGCTACTTGCTAAACGCTTTTTATGTGAAAATAGCCAAGGAGAGGATCCCTGTTTACGTTGTGTAGACTGTACGCGGATTGATACAGGAAATCATCCTGATTTACACAGAATTTTTCCAGATGGTCAATCAATTAAAAGAGAACAAATTGATTATCTTCAAAAAGAATTTTCGTACCGAGGGATGGAGTCGCGAAAAAAAGTATATATTGTGTTTGATGCCGATAAGATGACTAGTACAGCAGCAAATACACTATTGAAATTTTTAGAGGAGCCTCAAGGCGAAACGCTCGCTATGTTGATAACGGAACAGGCTAGTAATGTGCTACCGACGATTCGAAGTCGTTCGCAGCACTTAAGGTTTCAACCGCCTCTTAAAGAAGAAATCATTCATCAGTTAGTCGAGCACGGGATTGAACAGAAACATAGTCATTTTCTTGCTGAACTTACTGAAAATAAAGAGATGGCAATACGCTTAATCGAAGACGACTGGTCTTTTCAAGCTAGAAGCGTAGTGTTACAATTAATGTATGAGCTTTATACAAGACCCGATCAAGCAACAATAACGTTAGCGGAAAAATGGCTACCGCTAATGAAAGAGCGCATTCATCAAGAAATGGGTCTAGAAATGATGATTTTATGGTTGCGAGACCTTTTATATATAAAAGTTGAAAAGCAAGGAGAGCTTGTGTACAGCGATTTTTATGAGCGCTACAAGGAACTCTCTCTTTCAACGTCACAGCGTCTCATCAGCCTTTCGTTGACTAAGGTCATGGAAGCGAAAAGTCAACTTAGTGCTAATGTTGCCATACAGTTAGTGATGGAAAGATTGCTTTTCACAATACAGGAGGGCTAGTTTTGCACGAGGTTGTAGGTGTCCGATTTAAAAAAGCGGGCAAAATATATTACTTCTCGCCAGGTTCTTTGCAAATTTCGGGCGATGAAGCGGTAATCGTCGAAACATCCCGAGGAGTTGAATACGGGAAAATAGTCGTTTCACCAAAGTTTGTTGATGAACAGGATGTCGTTTTGCCGTTGAAACAAGTCATCCGTTTAGCAACAGCTGAAGATACATTAATTGTGAAAGAAAATCGTGAAGCAACAAGAGAAGCAATTGATGTATGCACACAGAAAATTATTGAACACAAGCTAGATATGAAGTTAGTGGACGTTGAATATACATTTGATCGGAATAAAGTGCTGTTTTACTTTACAGCGGATGGTCGAATTGATTTTAGAGAATTAGTAAAAGATTTGGCGGCTATCTTTAGAACAAGAATCGAACTTAGACAGATTGGCGTAAGAGATGAAGCCAAGTTGCTCGGCGGAATTGGCCCGTGCGGGAGAATGCTTTGTTGTTCCACATTCCTAGGTGACTTTGAACCTGTATCCATAAAAATGGCGAAAGATCAGAATCTCTCTCTTAATCCCGCAAAAATTTCAGGGCTATGTGGACGTTTAATGTGCTGTTTGAAGTATGAAAACGACACATATGAAGATGCTAAGAAAGAAATGCCTGACATTGGGAAGAAAATAGCGACGCCTGATGGTACTGGAAAAGTCATTGGACTGAATTTACTTGATCGAGTCGTTCAGGTTCAACTTTTAGAGGAAGAACAAACGCTTGAATATGCTTTTGATGAATTAATGAAAAGTGAAAAGCTCACTTCAAAAGCAACGGATTAATGAGGTGAACGATGTGGATAAAAAGGCCATCTTCATACAGGTATCAAGCCTTGAAGAACGAATTGGTGATTTGCACGAAGAGTTACGAGGGTTAAAGGAACAACTTGCTTACTTAATTGAAGAGAATCACTATTTACACATAGAGAATGAAAATTTACGTAAACGTTTAGAGCCTGAAAAGCCTGTTCTTCCTGAAGAATTTGAACGCAAGAAGATGGTTGGAGAAGGGCATGAGAATTTGGCAAGGCTATACCAAGAAGGGTTTCATATTTGTAATACGCATTATGGAAGTATACGGCCTGAAGGTGATGATTGTTTGTTTTGCCTTTCATTTCTACATCAAAAATAAAAGAGGATTTAACAGCCGGTCTCCATATGCAGAGATCGGCTTTTACAGTAAGGAGCCATAAGCCATGCTTGAAAAAGACGAGCGTCTAGACCATATTGCCGGTACTTCCTATAAAATTGTTCAAAGTGATCAAGTCTTTACGTATTCCATTGATGCTGTGTTATTGGCGAGATTTGCTTCTATCCCGCTTCAGAAAGGTCGAATTCTTGATTTGTGCAGCGGGAATGGTGTTGTAGGGATTACGATGACGGAGCGTACAAAAGCTTTAATTTCTTTACTAGAGCTACAAGAACCACTTCATTCAATGGCTTCACGCTCAATCAAAGGAAATGGATTAGAAAAACAACTTACTCCCATATGTGCAGATTTGAAACACATTCGGGACTATTTTGCTCACGGTTTTTTTGATGCGGTTACGTGCAATCCCCCTTATTTTACAAAAGGTGATCATGAACAAATGAAGCTGGAATCAACAAAAGCGTTGGCAAGACATGAGTTATCGTGTACGTTAGATGACGTCATCGCTGCGGGTTCGTATGTCTTGAAACATGGGGGCAAATTTACGATGGTTCATCGGCCAGAGCGAATGGTAGAGATCATGGAAACGATGAAACAACATCGGATTGAACCAAAGCGGATTCGTTTTTGCCATAGTAGCGCAAAGAAGCCGTCAACGATGCTATTGATTGAAGGAACCAAAGGCGGGAAACAGGGGCTCGTGTGTGAGGCTCCTTTATTTGTATACGATCAAGACGGCAAGTACACAACCGCTTTTAACAAGGAGTATTTTGGTGTATGAAGCATTATGTCTACATTCTTGAGTGTCGCGATCAAACGTGGTACACCGGCTACACAAATGACTTAACGCAGCGCCTTAAAAAGCACGAAGAAGGGAAAGGGGCAAAATACACACGTGGCAGAGGGCCATTTAAACTGATTCATGTAGAGACGTTTGAAACAAAGACTGAAGCGCTAAAGCACGAGTACCATTTAAAGCAAAAGAAGCGGAGCGACAAAGAACGCTATGTCGCAGAAAAAAGGAGTTTAAGTCAAAATGATTGAACAAAAAAGCTACCCCCTTACTGGTGGGGGATTATATTTAGTACCCACCCCGATTGGAAATTTAGAAGATATGACCTTTCGAGCAATTAACATGTTAAAAGAAGCAAACTTAATTGCTGCGGAAGATACACGACAAACGAAGAAGCTAACGAATCATTTTGATATTGAGACTCCTTTAGTTAGCTACCATGAACATAATAAACAAAAAGTGGGACAAGACTTATTAGAGAAAATGAAGGCAGGCACTGTAATTGCACTTGTTACAGATGCAGGCATGCCGGGAATATCTGATCCTGGTGAAGACCTAGCCACGTTATGTATAGAAGAGCAGATTCCTGTTATTTCACTACCAGGAGCAAATGCCGCACTAACAGCACTCGTGGCATCGGGCTTATCGACGGCTTCTTTTACTTTTGTCGGCTTTTTACCTAGAGGAAAAAAAGAGCGCAAAGTAGAGTTAGAACGATTAAAAACGTATCCGGAGACATTAATTTTTTATGAAGCGCCCCATCGATTAAGCCAAACCCTTACTGCTTTGCAGGAAACTCTCGGGAATCGAAAGATTGTACTCGCCCGCGAATTAACAAAGCGATTTGAAGAATTTAAGCGAGGAACGTTAGAAGATGCCACAAAGTGGGTGAAGGACGCTTCATTAAAAGGGGAATTCTGTATTGTTGTCGAAGGCTTCGACGGAGAGGTTGAGGACGAACAGGATACGTGGTGGAAAGCATTAACGGACATCCAACATGTGAAGCACTATGTAGAATTAGGACTTACAGAAAAAGAAGCGATCAAGCAGACAGCGAGTGATCGGAAGTTAGTCAAACGTGAACTTTATCAGCAGTATCATGAGGCTAAAAAATAAAAAAACCCGCCATGGGCAGGTTTAAGTAATTATTTCTGTGCCACATAGTCTTGAAGTTGTTGAAGAACAGCTTCGGCTCCTTGAGGGCTAAGTACAATCTTGCCATTTGCAAGTGATAAGTTATCATCAGATACTTCACCAGTTACTTGGCAAGTCATGTTGGCTTTGTATTTCTTTAAAATGATGCGGTCATTATCAACATAAATTTCAAGTGCATCCTTTTCAGCAATGTCTAACGTGCGACGAAGCTCAATCGGAATCACAACTCTACCTAATTCATCGACCTTGCGGACAATTCCAGTTGATTTCATTACGTTTCCCCCTATATTAAGCCGTATGTAGTCAAGAATAATTTTGTGTCATATTTCGACATAATTCTATAGTAATCTTAGAATAACAATATTTCCAAAACAAGTCAATCGCTTTAAATAAAAAAACTTATATTTTGCGACAATTTATTTGAAGTGCTTTAAAAGTTGAATTGACGGGCTTTTTTTAAAAGAAAAGCTATATATGATGGAGAAAGGAGACCGCTTCAATGGATATTCATGCAGATATTATTCATAAGTTACAAGAATCAAATGAGATTTTAAAAGAAAAATATGCTCAGAGTCATAGAAAAAAAGAACCATTTCGACAAAAACTGATAAAAGAAGCAGACGTTTTTCGACAAATGCAGCACATTCATAAGGAAGATTTAGTACGGTCATTGAGTGGGAAGAAATTGGCTGGTACAGATGGATCGGTAAATCAAACAAAGGGCGAATCCCCGCATATAATTTATCTTTTTCAAGCTGTAGCCAAAACAACAGATGGAATAGCGAAATGGACGTCTGATTTATTTGTCCCTCTATTAGAGCGCGAAGAAGAGGAAGATGGAATCAGTAAACAACGAGCAAAGCGTTTAGCCACGCTAGAATTAAATGCAGCACGAACATTAATCGAAGAAGAAGAAGTGGCTGTTATGCTGATGGACGGCGCCCTGTATCACTATCGAATTGATGCAAAAGAAGAATGGGAGCAGTTGCGGCAGTCTGCGTTATCCAGGGGGACGCTACTTATTGGTGTATCAGAAGAAATTACAACGGAAAATCTTATTAAGCTATCAAGCTTTGATTCCTATGCACGAAATCCTTATTCTTATGATCGGGACCTGTTGTTCGGTATGCTGGAACAAAATGAAATGATTTATATTGATGCGATTCAACATAAAGCAGGGTTACTATCAGCATGGATGCGTTTAGGATCAACGCCGACGATTACAGGGTTTGATATGCTAGAAGAGCAATCTGAACATATGAGCTGGGTAGGAGACTTAATTTGTACGCTGACTCCGGCTGATGGTCGAGGCATTCCGCTCTGGCTTGATCATATTGATCAAGAGATTCGGATAACGGACAAGCTAGTCGAAGGTTTAGTAGAACAATATGTCGATGAAGACATTCGTAAGCAATTTTATGTGAAAATGAGAACCGAGCGTCCATATTAAGAGGAGGAATGAACGATGCAAGTGGTCGGCGTCACAACACAGCATGAAATTCATGTTGCGTCAAAATCACATAAGTTTCGAATGAACGAAATGTTAGTGATTCAAGATCAAGATTTGCAAGAGCCAAAAGGAGAGGTTGTCGAAACTTTATCATACAATCGCTATATTCCGATGGGTATGGATAAGGGGTTAGTGGACCGAAATGTGTTAGAGACGTTAGAAGCGATTGGCTACGATATTGGTCAAGACGATATTCACTTAGCAAAAGTAAGGCTATTTGAAGAAGCGCAAAAGCCGATTCAAACGGGTGCGACTGTTCGCCACCCTGAATTTTATGAGATTGAGCATTTACTTGTGTCGACATCAAAAGAAAAAGGTATGGTTCTAGGTGAAATTAAGTCGACAGATTTTATTGCTGAATCTTTACCAGATCATTTAGATCAAATCTTGCATATGCAAGAACAGGGCCAGGTTAGAGAGCAGAATGGTGTACCGTTTATTTTTGATATTCGGGCGATGCAACAATATCCTCATATTGGCGTATTTGGTGGCTCTGGCTCAGGGAAATCGTTTGGTCTTCGCGTGATGCTCGAAGAATTAATGAAGTTAAAGATTCCATCGCTCGTATTTGACCCACATTTTGAAATGAATTTTACAGGTAAAACAGAAGCCGATCGCGGGGATGTTCCGTATTCATCTCGATATGAAGTCGTGCAAATTGGTCGTGATGTTGGCGTTGATTTTTCGGCGTTAACAACAAGAGACGTTGAACGTTTACTTGGAGCTGCTGGGCAGTTAACGGAGTCAATGGTAAACGTCATTCAATCGGTCCATAAACGAAAAGACAGCTATCAATCATTTAGTGATCGCGTGGCTAACTTAATTGAAGCACTGGATATGGGGAAACAAAAAATTGACGGAATGCTTCATGATGGTGGGATGACGAAAGACGAGATTAAACGATACAGTGAGTTCAAACGTTTACTCGATCAGTTTGGTAGCCTGCCGCCTTCTTCTGTAAAAGGCATTCAGTGGCGTGCCAACCGTCTTTATCAAGCAGGTTTGTTTCAACAAAACATTCGAGCAATTGAACATGGTATTCATAATGGAAAGCTAGTGGTCATCCAAGGCGCTGTCTGGTTGCTCCAAGTGTTTGCAAGTTATGTCATTGGGACACTTTATTTTAAACGGCGTTCTTATAAAGATGCTAAGCTGCAACAGCAACAAAGTGAATTCTTTCCTCCGTTTGTCGTCGTAACGGATGAAGCGCATAATTTTGCACCAAAGGGATTTGAAGCACCGGCAAAATCGGTTTTAAAAGAAATTGCACAAGAAGGAAGGAAATATGGAACGTTTCTTATTTTTGCCACCCAGCGACCGACGTTACTCGATGAAACCATTACGGCACAACTAAATTCAAAGTTTGTTTTTCGTACAGTCCGAGGCACAGATATTCAAACTATAAAAGAGGAAACCGATTTAACAGCAGAAGAAGGAAAGCGGCTTCCGTACTTACAGTCAGGTGATGTGTTTGTCTCATCAGCTATTATTGGACGTACGGTAGCGGTTCGGATTCGTCTGGCACATTCAACAAGTCCGCACACGATGAATCCATTCGATGAGCTTGAACAAATGAATGGAGCAAGCAATGAAGAGCTAATTGCAGCGCTTAATGATTTTCTCCCTTTAGCCGAAATGCATGTGATGCAAAAGCTCGATCAGATGAATAAAAAAGCAGGCAAGTCGTGGGATGTGTCAGAATGGAAACAAGAATTAGAGCGACTATGTGAGGACGGATCGTTGAAAAAACAAAAAACACCTTTTGCAACACTCTACGATCGCACTTGACAATACGATGTATGATTCGCTATATTTTTGATAAGAATGAACGATATACGTTTCTATGAATGGATGAGTATAAAGGAAGATGCTTGTACTAGAGAGCCGGGTTAGGTGGAAGCCGGTCAAGGATGCCTTTAGAAGATGGTCCTGGAGAATTCATTTTCGAGCCAGTTAAGGTAAGGGAGTGACGTTTGCCAGCGTTATTGGTCTAGAGCCTTGTCATACATGATAAGGGAATTTTGGGTGGTACCACGTAAGATAACCTTTCGTCCCGATTGCGGACGAAAGGTTTTTTGTATTTTATTTGAAAGGATGAGGATTTTGACAAAACCATCGTTTTACATTACAATACCAATTTATTACCCGAGTGGAAAGCTTCATATTGGGCACACATACACGACCGTAGCTGGAGATGCAATGGCTCGCTATAAGCGCCTTCGCGGCTATGACGTGCGTTATTTAACAGGTACAGACGAACATGGTCAAAAGATTGAACAAAAAGCAGCTGAGAGAAACATTTCACCGCAAGCATATACGGATGAAATGGTAAAGCCAATTAAAGAGCTTTGGGAAAAACTTGACATTACGTACGATGATTTTATTCGTACAACAGAAGACCGTCACAAAAAGGTAGTCGAAAAAATCTTTGATCAGCTTCTTGCTCAAGATGATATTTATTTAGGCGAATACGAAGGTTGGTACTGTGTATCAGATGAGACGTTTTATGGAGAAAGAGAGCTCATCGATCCAATTAAAGATCAAGATGGCACGATTATTGGCGGAAAAAGTCCCGATTCAGGTCATCCTGTAGAAAAAGTTCGTGAAGAATCTTATTTCTTTAGAATGAGTAAATATGCAGATCGATTGCTCAAGTATTACGAAGAAAATCCTGAGTTTATTCAGCCAGTTTCGAGAAAGAATGAAATGGTAAATAATTTCATTAAACCAGGCTTGCAAGATCTTGCTGTATCAAGAACCTCGTTTACTTGGGGTGTGAAGGTACCAAGTAATCCAAAACACGTTGTTTATGTATGGATTGATGCGCTGACGAACTATATTACCGCTCTTGGTTACGGCACGTCTGAAGATGAACTCTATCAAAAACATTGGCCAGCAGATGTTCATCTCGTAGGAAAAGATATCTTACGTTTCCATACGATTTATTGGCCGGTCATGTTAATGGCGCTTGATTTACCCCTTCCTAAAAAAGTGTTCGGACATGGCTGGTTTTTAACACGTGATGGAAAAATGTCGAAATCAAAAGGAAACGTGATTGATCCTGTCCCATTAATTGATCATTTTGGTCTGGATGCGATTCGCTATTATCTTTTAAGAGAAGTTCCATTTGGATCCGATGGTGTTTTTACACCAGAAGCATTTGTAGAACGAGTAAATTATGATTTAGCAAATGACCTTGGAAACTTATTAAACCGTACTGTGGCGATGATTAATAAGTACTTTGATGGAAGCATGCCCACTTATATTAAAGGCGCGACGCCGTTTGATGAAGAACTGCTAGAGTTAATTGATGCCACCGCAACAAAAGTAGAAAATGCGATGGAAGAGATGGAATTTTCGATTGCGCTTACGGCAATTTGGCAGCTTGTTAGTCGTACAAATAAATATATTGATGAAACACAACCATGGATGTTAGCAAAAGATGAGGAGCAAAAGGATCAGCTAGGTTCGGTTATGTACCATTTGGCAGAGTCACTGCGAATTATTTCTGTATTCTTACGTCCGTTCTTAACGAGAACACCGCAAAAAATGTGGGAACAGCTTGGCATCTCAGAAAATCAAGCAACTTGGGAATCTGTACGTACGTTTGGTATGATCGAATCCGGAACGAAGGTAAGCAAAGGAACACCTGTATTTCCACGGTTAGATGTTGAAAAAGAAGTAGAATACATTGTGGATTTGATGGGCGGAAAAGCAGACCCGGAGCCGGAAGAAATTGAAGATGAAAATCAAATCACGATTGATGATTTTACAAAAGTAGAGTTGAAAGTAGCGGAAGTCATCGGTGCTGAACCGGTTGAAGGAGCGGATCGTCTTCTAAAGATTCAGCTTGACTTAGGGAATGAAAAGCGTCAAGTTGTGTCGGGGATTGCTAAATTTTACACGCCAGAAGATTTAAAGGGTAAAAAAGTGATTTGTGTGACGAACTTAAAGCCTGTGAAGTTACGTGGTGAACTTTCGCAAGGCATGATTCTAGCTGGTTCAAAAGGGAAAAAACTACAGCTTGCGACTGTAGATGGGAATCTTCCGAACGGTGCGCAAGTGAAATAA
Organism: Alkalihalobacillus sp. LMS6; assembly: GCF_024362765.1. Taxonomy (NCBI): domain Bacteria; kingdom Bacillati; phylum Bacillota; class Bacilli; order Caryophanales; family Bacillaceae; genus Alkalihalobacillus; species Alkalihalobacillus sp. LMS6. The sequence goes on from NZ_CP093302.1 coordinate 61,759, forward strand.
TAATCAAAGGAGCGAAGTAGGGTAAACCCCGCTACGCTCCTTTCAATTCTACAAAAGCTCTTTACAACACTTGAATATTCAGATATATTTAACTTATTCGTTAATAGGAGGTGAGTAGATTGGATCTTTTTAATGGTAGCCAGGCAAAACGATTAGCATATTTGTGGATTTGTCAGGCGATTTTTTCGGCATCAGTTAGAAAATTGGATACGTCTGTCCTTTTTTAAATAACTGTATACGAAAAACCATTAGAAAGAAACACGTCTGTCTACTTGCATACGGATTACACATGCAGCGGCGAGGTTTTGCTGCTTTTTTGTGTTCGGTTTCTTTCTTTTATTAAAGGAGAAACGATAAAATGATTTATTTTTATGGAAAAGAAATAGCTCAAAACTACGCAGGCAATCATATTTTTAAAAAGGTTTCAGTTGAAATAAAAGCCGGAGACCGTATAGGCATTGTTGGGCAAAACGGTGCAGGGAAAACGACGATCGCAAAAATTATTGCAGGAACGGAAAGTCCTTCTGCAGGGATAGTTGGATGGAAGAAAGGCTTGAAAACAGCAATGATTGATCAAAATCCATACTACCAAGATATGCTCGTTGAAGATGTACTACTGACACCTTTTTCTAAGCTGATTGAAATGGAAGCTGAACGTAAGAGAGTGGAACATGTTATGTCAACATCGCTAAGTGAACGAAAACTTTCAGAAACGCTAAACCAATATGCCGACATTCAAGAACAGTATACAAATAACGGGGGCTACGAATATCACGCTCTCATTCGCAAGGTGACAGCAGGTCTCCTTTTGGACAATCATCTGAATCATAGTTGGGACTCTTTAAGTGGTGGGGAGCGTTCAAAGGTTGAGCTAGCTTGTTTACTGCTCAAGCAACCTGATTTAATCGTTTTGGATGAACCGACCAATCATTTAGATCTTGTTGCCGTCGATTGGTTAATTCAATGGCTCAACCAATATGACGGCAGTGTGCTAGTCGTTTCTCACGATCGGTACTTCTTAGATCGTGTTGTGACAACGGTCTGGGAAATGGATCAAGGGATGTTGTATGAATATCAAGGGAATTATAGTCGTTTTGTGCAACAAAAGGAAGAAAGGGTGTTAAAAGAATTTCAACACTACGAGGATCAGCAAAAGAAAATAAAGAAAATGAAGGAAACCATTAAGCGTTTAAAAGAATGGGCAAATCAAGCAAACCCACCAAATGCAAGCTTGCACAAGCAAGCAAAAAGTATGGAAAAAGCGTTAAATCGAATTGAAGTTTTACAAAAACCGGTCCAGTCAAAACGTGTCTCGTTTCAATTTAAGCAAGATCAAAGAAGTGGTCAAGACGTATTTAAGCTCGAAGATGTGTCGTTTGCATTTGAACAAAAAACCATCCTGCATAAAGCAAATTTTGTCACTTACCATCGAGAAAGAGTCGCCATTATTGGTCCAAATGGTGCAGGGAAGTCAACTTTACTTCAACTATTGCGCGGGAAATATTCTCCGATTGAAGGAAGAGTGAGAATAGGGTCAAGTCTGTCGATTGGGTATTTATCACAACATATCAATGAGCTCGAAGGAGAGCAAACCGTGCTGGATGCTTATCGAGAATATGCACATGTAGAAGCAGGTGCTGCACGAGGGAAGTTGGCGAAATTTTTATTTTTTGGCTTGGATGTCTTCAAAAAGACGAGAGATTTAAGTGGGGGAGAGCGAATGCGCTTGCGTCTTGCTCAATTAATGGAAGAGCATCATAACGTGTTACTGTTAGATGAACCAACGAACCATCTCGACATTGATTCAAGAGAAGTATTAGAAGACGCATTAGTAGAATTTAGTGGGACAGTCGTAGCGGTTTCACATGATCGTTATTTTTTAAATCAACACTTCCCCGTCTCGTATTGGTTAGAAAATGGGTCAATAACGAGGTACGAAGGCAATGTCTCTTATGTGCAAGCGAAACGTAAGGAAGCGTGTGATTAAAATTCAAACTAGAAAAGCGACCTGTATGTACTGTGCAGGTCGCTTGTTTAGATACAATACTGTTAGTGATCATCAATATCTGTTAAGTCAGATACTTTCCCGTCGTCAACACGTACTTCTAAGAGTTGTCCATCTTTCGTTAAAGCAAAAATGCCACTGTTAAAGTCGGTTTGCAAGTGTTTAAAGAAGATCCCTTCAAATGTTTGTCCTTCAAGGTCATCAAAATGAAGATCATAGGCACCGTTGCCGTCATCGACTAAAAATGCATGGACGCCTCGTTCAAAATTCCAGTCTTCCGTTTCTTCAGATCGTTCTCGCGGCACAACATGTAAGTCTGCAAAAGGAGCTTTTTCAAGCAGTTCGTTGACGATGGACCCACCGATTAATTTTGCCCAAATGCTTTCAATAAATTGACCAATAATAATTTGGGAAGCATCGACTTCTTTTGCTTTATTGGTAATGACTTTTGTAATGTCATGATAATGCGATTTTTCTAATACGAGCTTGGCCTCGTACTCATTAGCAAGCTCTTTAAACAAAGTCATATCCACATCTTTATCATTTTTAAATTCCTCTTCAGGAAGAGAATCAAAAACGAGGATCGTTAAAGAAGCATCAAGCTGTTTTGCTAATGAAGCGCCTCGCGTAATAAGTTTTTTCCCATTATGACCATAGTTTACACAAACAAGAATGTTTTCTTTTTGCGATGTTGAAAACGTCATGATGTTGTTCAACCCCTTTCGTAACTAAACCGTATTATTCCCCTATCTTTAATCGTTAAACAACTTATGTTAAAGCGAGTTATTGACGATAATTATATTACTTGCTTTCTACAATTCATTAGTCATAAAATGCGAACAGAGAGGTGAATAGAATGTTAATTGATACGCATGTACATTTAAATGCAGATCAGTTTAATGAAGATTTGCAAGAAACGATTGATCGAGCAAGAACAGCTGGTGTAAAAGAAATGGTTGTCGTAGGGTTTGATGAGAAAACAATTAAACGAGCGATGCACTTAATTGAAGAAGACGAACAAATTTATGCAGCGATCGGCTGGCACCCAGTTGATGCAATCGATATGACCGATGAACATTTGCAGTGGATTGAGGATTTGGCTAAACATCCCAAGGTTGTTGCGATTGGAGAAATGGGCTTGGATTATCACTGGGATAAGTCTCCTAAAGATGTTCAGAAAGAAGTGTTTCGCAAACAAATCGCGCTAGCAAAACGAGTGAATTTACCAATTATCATTCATAATCGTGATGCTGACCAAGATGTTGTTGAATTATTAGAAGAGGAAAACGCTCATGAAGTCGGCGGTGTAATGCATTGCTTTGGTGGGAGTGTTGAAATTGCAGAGCGCTGCATTAAAAACAACTTTTATATTGGGCTCGGAGGTCCGGTTACATTTAAAAATGCAAAACGACCAAAAGAGGTTGCCAAACAGATCCCCCTTGAACGCTTAATTGTAGAAACAGATGCGCCGTTTTTAGCTCCTCATCCTTATCGTGGAAAGCGAAATGAACCTGCTTATGTGAAAAGGGTAGCTGAAGATATTGCGGATTTACGTGAAATGACATTTGAAGAATTATGTCAAAAAACAACTGAAAATGCGAAAAGATTGTTCGCTTTTAGTGAATAATTGGAAACAAATAATGCAGTAACAATGCAAGAAAGTGTCAAACGTTACTACAATATTACGATTGTGTAACGTCTATTGACACTAGACAAGCTGGTCTCTATAATTCAGTCCTTGAGGAGGGGCTGAAATGGACCAATTGTCAAAACACGATGATTTAACAAAAAACCGACTTCCATTGCAGACAAAAACGTTTATCGTAGTCGGCTTATTTATCGCTCTTATTTTATTTTTTACGGGCCTTTACGAATGGAACAAAAAATCTGTCACTGTTCATGTAAATGGAGAAGAGTCGGTTGTGACGACTCACGCAGAATCAATTGAAGAACTACTTCTAAGTTTAGACATAGATGTTACGGAGCACGACCTCGTAGTACCTCATCTCGAGACTGAATTATCTGACGACATGAGTGTGTTGTATAAGCAAGCAAACGTTGTGACATTAGAGATAAACGGTGAGGAAAAAGAAGTCTTAACAACGGTTGATACAATTTATGACTTCTTGAAAGAACAAGGATATGAGTATCGAACAGAGGATCATTTATTGCCAAGTGGTGACGCTGTAATTGAAGATGGCTTAACAATTACGTATAAACCTTCTGTTGAACTTAATTTTGCTTATGATGGGAACGAAGATACATACTGGAGTGCATCAGCGACTGTCGCTGACTTTTTGAAAGAAGCAAATGTAGAACTTGGAGAAGATGATCGCGTAAAACCAGGTCTAGACGAACATTTGGAAAATGGGTTGTCTATTAAGCTTACAAGAATTGAAAAAGTCACCGATGTCATTGAGGAATCAACTGCATATGAAACTGTACGTGAAGACGATGACTCACTAAATACAGGGGTCGAACGTGTTTTGGAACAAGGGGAGCGTGGAAAGCAAGAACTTCATTATCTTATTACGTATGAAGATGGGGAAGAAGTGGAGCGCGAACTTGTTGAAACAAAAATGGTTGAAGAGCCGAAAGAGCGTATTGTAGCGGTTGGAACGAAAGAAGAAGAAGCAAAGCAGTTTGTATCTGAAACAAAAACGGCAAATGCCACTGTAAGTCAACGGGATGCGAAGCCAGAAACAACAACTTCATCATCGAATCAACCAAGTCAAACTAGCACCTCTAAAAATGAGGAGAAATCTGAATCAAAAACGATTCAAATGACAGCGACGGCTTATTCAGCTGAATGCGATGGGTGTAGTGGCGTCACGGCAACGGGAATTAACTTGTTAAATGACCGAAATATGAAAGTAGTGGCTGTAGACCCAAGCGTTATTCCTCTTGGTTCAAAGGTTCATGTTGAGGGATACGGTGAGGCCATTGCTGGAGATACCGGTGGAGCAATTAATGGAAATAAAATTGATTTACACGTACCGACTCGAGATCAAGCAATGAGTTATGGACGTAAGACAGTTAACGTAACAATCCTTGATTAAGTGATAAAAGAAGCGACGACAAGTTCGCTTCTTTTTTTTTGCGTATAAAACAGCTAAAATAAAAGGAGTATAGGAGATAGATGAAAGAGGCGGATCATGAAAATTAAAGAAATAATCATTGTAGAAGGCCGCTCAGACACGGTAGCGATTAAGCGTGCAGTTGATGCCGATACAATTGAAACAAATGGGTCAGCGATTGGAGAAGACGTTCTCAGACGAATTGAACTTGCTTATGAGAGAAGAGGCGTCATTATTCTGACAGACCCAGATTATCCAGGGACGCGAATTAGACGAATTGTGAGTGAACGGGTTCCTGGCTGTAAACATGCGTTTATCCCAAAATCGAAAGCTATGCGGAAGAACCGAAGTCTCGGCATTGAGCATGCAAGCGATGAAGCGATCCAACAAGCGTTGAAAGAAGTACGTTCAGTAGGGAAATCAACGTATGAATCGGATGTGACACGGAGTGACCTCATCATGGCTGGCTTAATGTCAGGTGAAGGCGCTAAACAAAAGCGGGAGGCATTAGGCGAAAGACTTGCTATAGGCTATGCAAATGGAAAGCAATTAAAGAAACGATTGGATGCCTTTGAAATTACCGCAGAAGAATTTAAACAAGCATTGAAAGATATAAAACAAATGGAGGAAAAACGTACGTGAAAAAAGACATTGCTACACCAGCGCGAACGAAAGAAATTTTAGCGAAACATAAATTTCATCTTAAAAAAAGCTTAGGACAAAATTTTTTAATTGATTTAAACATTTTGAATGGAATTGTAGATGCAAGTGGGTTTACGGAAAAAGATGGGGTCATTGAAATTGGTCCTGGCATTGGTGCGTTAACAGAACAATTAGCTAAAAAAGCAAAAAAAGTCGTTGCGTTTGAAATTGATGATCGGTTAATACCGGTTCTTGAGGATACGTTATCCCCTTATTCAAATATTGAAATCATTCATGAAGATGTGTTAAAAGCGGACTTAAAAAGTATCCTTGCTTCATCCTTTAATGACGTGGAGCATATTCATGTAGTTGCAAACTTGCCTTACTATGTAACAACTCCTATTTTGATGAAATTGTTAGAGGAGCGATTGCCATTAAAAAGTATAACGGTCATGATTCAAGCAGAAGTAGCTGAGCGTATAGCTGCCGTCCCGTCGACGAAAGAATACGGATCGTTATCGATTGCTGCACAATACTATTCAGAGGCTAAGAAGAAACTGCACGTACCTGCAAGTGTATTTGTGCCGCCGCCTCGTGTCGATTCGGCTGTTTTAAAACTTACTATTCGTGAACAACCGCTTGTCTCTGTCAAAGAAGAAGCGTGGTTTTTTCAGGTGTTTCATGCTTGTTTTGCGAACAGAAGAAAAACGATTATGAATAATCTTGTTCATAATTTAGTTGGCAAAGAAAAAAAATCATTCGCAGAAGAAGCCCTGCATCGTGCAGACATTGATCCAATGCGAAGAGGCGAGACGTTATCCATTGAAGAATTTGCTGCGCTTAGTGATGAATTATACGATTTACGTAATTAACCGATAAATCGTGTCACTTCCCCTTCTACGTTCACATAGGCTACATGAGAGGGGGCAACGTGATGACAGTGAAAATGGGTGATGTAGTTGGCCGGCTCTCTTATAAATGTGATCTGTTGTTTCGTGTCTTAACGATTGAGAAAGGCGTAGTCACGCTTGTAGGAGAAGAGATGCGTTTACTTGCAGATGCACCTATAGATGATCTGAAAGTTATGTCTCTGCAGGAACGTGAAGAGGATAAGAATAAAGTAAAAGAACAAGAAGACGCATCTTATCGCTTATTTCGCCAGGATGCAAAATTAATGAAGCGAAGACAAGATTATCAAACACATGCTGGTTATGAAGATACGTCACATTTCTTTGAATTAAGAGGTAGGGTCCTACACATTGACGGCGATGCGAACTATCTAGATCGATGTACGGATATTTATAATAAACTAGGTGTTCCTGTTTATGGCGTTCACCTTGAGGAAAAAGAAATGCCTGCTCAATTAGCATCTTTAATGGAGATGGTTCAGCCGGATATTCTTGTTGTTACAGGTCACGACGCCTATTCGAAGGCAAAAGGAAACCGTAACGATTTGAAAGCTTACCGGCATACAAAGTATTTTGCTGAGTGTGTCAGAATAGCTCGTAATCACACTAAAGATTTAGACCGTTTACTTATTTTTGCAGGTGCTTGCCAATCGCATTTTGAGACGCTTATTCGTGCAGGGGCAAATTTTGCATCATCACCAGATCGGGTGAATATTCACGCTCTTGATCCAGTTTATATTGCAGCAAAATTAAGCCGAACGTCTTTTGCGGATACTGTTAATTTATGGGACGTTATTCGAAATACCATTACTGGCCAAAAAGGCTTAGGCGGAATCGAAACAAAAGGGTGTATGAGACTTGGGCTACCCTATAAAGAAGCTTATAGCGACGATGCAAATGATTAACGCGAATAAAAAATCATTTAAGCTCAGAACACTTTGCATGTCAATATGCAAGGTGTTTTGCTATTTTTTATAGACGTTCTTATAAAAACGGGAAAAAAACATATACTATCTACAATAAATTACAAATTTAGTCATTGACATAGATGTGTAACGTTGTTAAAATTATAAATTTTGACTTTCTGCACATTTCTTGTTATACTAAGAACATAGTGAGGTGGTTGTGGAAAATGGCAAAGACGTTAATTGACATTAAGCGAGCACTAGATAGCAACATTGGAAAGAAAATAACAATAAAAGCAAATGGAGGACGTAAGAAGTCTTCTGAACAATCAGGGATGATTGAAGAAACATATCCAGCTGTATTTATTGTTAAGCTAGATGAAGATCAAAATTCTGTTGAGCGTGTTTCATATAGCTATGCAGATGTATTAACAGAAACTGTACAATTACTTTTACCGAGTGACGGAGGAAAACCTGCAACACTCATTTAAAAGTCGCGACTTTCTTTCCAAAAAAAAGAAAGTCTTTTTTTTATGAAGTTGCGCACAATAAGGGTGCAGTACATTAACAAGCAAAGGGGCGGTTTTCACGTGAGCAGAAGACGAGGAATGATGTCAGATCGCTTAAAAGAAGAAATTGCAAAAGAGCTTGGTTTTTATGATACTGTACAAAAAGAAGGTTGGGGCGGCATCAAAGCCAAAGATGCTGGCAACATGGTGAAGCGAGCAATCGAGCTTGCTGAACAAAACCTTCACGAAAGAAAATAATAGGCTAAACAAACAAGAATACAAGTAAGAAAATCCATGGATGCACAGGCATTCATGGTTCTTATATTTAAGAAGTGATGTGTTCATTATAAGGTGAATCAATGTATCATGGCTTGGCGACTCCAACGGGAAAAGCAACAGTCCGAAAACCCAAGAGTGATGTTATCGCAGGAGTTAAGGCGCTGCCCGACCTAATCAAATGTTAAAAGCAGTGTATCGTGATTTTAACGGGGAGGTGGACTTGGCTTTGAATAGACTTTTATACCGCTATACTTTTTTTGTTTAAGAAATCTCTATTTGGGAATAGTAATACTACTAACCTATTAAAATGGAGATGATTAAAGATGAGTTTACAAGAATATATAACAGAAATTAATGATATGCTGGAAGAAGCCAAGACAAATGTACATACGGAAAATGAAGCGTAAAGCGCCCTTTTTTATATAAGGGTGTTTTTTTATGTCGGCCCACCAAGAGAAAAGGTGGTATGTTCGTTTCACAAGTGATAAAATAACTTCAGCATTATGCATGTATAGAAGGTGAGAAAGTGAAGGTTTCGATTAAGGCCCCGGCAAAAATCAATTTATCATTAGATGTATTAAAGAAACGTAACGATGGTTATCATGAAGTGGAAATGATCATGACCATGGTTGATCTAGCTGATCGAATTGACCTTACAGATTGTTCTTCTGGGAAGATAACCGTTGATGTATCTGAAGGGTTTGTGCCTAATGATGAACGGAATTTTGCCTATCAAGCGGCCGCATTGTTGAAGAAAAGATTTAAAGTATCATCAGGGGTCCATATTTATATAACAAAACGTATTCCTGTAGCAGCAGGTCTTGCAGGTGGTAGCAGTGACGCGGCAGCGACGTTGAAAGGGTTAAATCAGCTTTGGAAGCTTGGCTTAACGCTGGATCAACTAGCTGAGCTTGGTGCAGAGATTGGATCAGATGTTTCTTTTTGTGTCTATGGCGGAACCGCACTTGCAACGGGACGAGGAGAAAGAATCGAAGCGATTTCTTCGCCTCCGCCATTATGGGTAATCCTTGCAAAGCCGCCAATTGGAGTTTCAACAAAAGAAATATATGGAAATTTAAAGTTGGACCAAGCAACACATGCAAACACGGAAGCCATGATTCAATCCTTAGTCAATCAAGATACGAAAGGGATTTTTGAAAACCTGCACAATACGCTTGAAGGTGTGACGCTTCAGCTGTATCCAGAAGTTAAGCACTTAAAAGATCAAATGAAACGTTTTGGCGCAGACGCTGTATTAATGAGTGGAAGTGGTCCAACCGTGTTTGGCTTAGTGGAAACAGAGTCACGCGTTAATCGAATTTACAACGGATTAAGAGGATTTTGTGAAGAAGTTCACGCTGTGCGCTTAATTCGTACAAGCAGCACTTGTCCAAAACCGTACGAAAATGATATCTTATAAGTAAATAATTCGGTTATGGCTCGGAGGGATTATGAAAAAGTTAAAAAGAAGTTCACGTCTTGTTGATATGACGTATTTTTTGCTCCAACACCCGCATGAAGTTATTTCGTTAACGCATTTTTCAGAGCGTTACCAAGCTGCTAAATCATCTATTAGTGAAGATTTGGTTATTATTAAAGAAATGTTCGAGGATGAAGGGTATGGCGCACTACTGACCATCCCAGGAGCAAGCGGTGGCGTTAAATTTATGCCTAGGATGAAGAAAGAAGAGGCGGAAACGCTTGTTCACCAACTTGTCCTAGACCTTAATAGACCGGAACGTATTTTACCGGGTGGGTATCTCTATATGATGGATGTATTAGGAAACCCTAAATTATTGCATGAAGTAGGGCGCTTGTTTGCGGCCGCACTCGTGGATAAAGAGATTGATGCTGTGATGACTGTTGCGACAAAAGGGATTCCGCTTGCATATGCGGTAGGGCAACATTTAGGTGTGCCTGTGAGCATCGTGCGACGTGACCATAGAATTACAGAAGGGTCGATGGTGAGTATTAACTATGCATCTGGTTCTTCAGACCGCATTCAAACGATGACACTAGCTAGACGGAGCTTAGCACCTGGATCAAACGTCTTTATCGTCGATGATTTTATGAAGGCAGGCGGTACAATTCGTGGTATGGTTGATTTACTTGCGGAATTTGAAGCAAAGTTGGTTGGTGTCGGTGTACTAGTAGAAGCAGCTGGTGTAGCGGAACGACTTGTTGAAGATTACTTATCTTTAACAAAACTAACGAATGTGAATGTTCGTGAAAAGCAAATTGAGTTATTAAGTGGAAATATTTTAGATCGATTACAGTAAAGGGGATTTTTCATATGAAAATTGTGCACACAACAAAAGCACCTCAAGCAATTGGTCCATATTCACAGGGGATGATCGTGAACAACGTATTTTACAGCTCTGGACAAATACCTTTAACTGCAGAGGGAGAACTTGTAAATGGTTCGGTAGAAGAACAAACTCATCAAGTTTTCAGCAACCTTAAAGCTGTACTTGCTGAAGCAGGCTCATCCCTTGATAAAGTGATAAAAGCAACCGTATTCATTAAAGATATGAATGACTTTCCGCTAATCAATGAAGTGTATGGAGAATATTTTTCAGAACACCAACCAGCCCGTTCATGTGTAGAAGTCGCTCGTCTTCCTAAAGACGTATTAATTGAAATAGAAGTTATCGCGCTCGTATAAGCAAAAAGAGGCTGCAACAAAAGAATATGAACATGTTGAAAAGACGAGTAAGTTAATGACTTACTCGTCTTTTTTTGTTCTCTAGGACAAAGTCCAGATAATTGTTTGAAAAAAGTCATATAACTAAAACTGTCCAAGGATTCTGAGCGTGAAGTTGTGCGGTGACTATGGACATCCATAAAAACGGGTTCTACTATAGTGAATGGAACTAGGGTGTATGTAAGCCGTATTTTGCTTTCATATCTCCTCATTAGCGCTAATGGCGACTCCCTTCAGAAAAAGCAACAGCCCGAAATCCCAAGAGTGACGTCCTTAAAGGTATTGAGGCGTTGCCCGCGGCAAAGAAGACACCGTGAGCGCAAGTGATAACGTAGCGCAAACGGATGTCGCGCTTGTGCCTGTGGTGAAAGTGTCCATCAGCACGCTATTTGATGAATATTATTTTGAACTGAGCGACCTCATTTTTGGATAAAGGCTGGCAGTTTTAGACCGATCTAATCAAATATAAAAGCATTGTATCGTAATTTTACACAGAGATCTGGACTTGTCTTTCACGATCTTGTTGTTATAAGAACCTTGCCAGTTTGAGTCGTATTTAAATGACGATATACTTCTTATTATTATTTTTTGAAAAATCATAAAAAAAACTTTATTTCTTTGAAGGATTTAATCTGACTCTCTAGAATCTACTATATAGATTATCTATAAGAGAGGTGACCACCATGGAAATTACTGACGTAAGGTTACGGCGTGTGCAAACGGAAGGACGTATGCGTGCAATAGCTTCAATTACGATTGACCATGAATTTGTTGTTCATGATATTCGTGTCATTGATGGAAACAACGGCCTATTCGTTGCAATGCCTAGCAAGCGAACACCTGACGGAGAATTTAGAGACATTGCACACCCAATATCCTCTAAAACGAGAGAAAAGATTCAAGTGGCTGTTATAGAAGAGTACGATCGTGTAGGAGAATATGATGACGCTAACAATTATGAAGAAGCAGGTGCTTCATAATCAAAGGGAGAACAAATCAGTCAGCTAAAGAGGCGGGCTGATTTTTTTGTATTTTTTTTCAAGTATGTAAAGACAGCAAGAGATGTTGAAATGATCGACCGTTTCAAGTATAGTTTTAATGATGAACATGAACGAGTGTGGAGGGGACTATGGGCGGACGATATGCAATTGTTCTTGCTGCTGGACAAGGAACAAGAATGAAATCAAAGCTTTATAAAGTGTTGCACCAAGTTTGTGGAAAAACAATGGTGGAACACGTTGTAAATCAAGCAGAAGCAGTTGGATTTGATCACATTTCAGTCGTTGTTGGACACGGGGCTGATCAGGTGAAAGAAGCCATTGTAGGAGATGTTTCTTTTGCTTTACAACAGGAACAACTTGGCACAGGACATGCAGTTAGATGTGTAGAGCCTCTGTTAAAAGAGAAGCAGGGTACAACGGTTGTTTTATGCGGTGACACACCATTGATCACTTCACAAACGATTCAGGAACTTGTTGATTTTCATGAGCAGGAAGCTTCCAAAGTGACAGTTTTAACAGCGATTGCTCATAACCCTCATGGTTATGGTCGAATGATCCGCGATGAGCGTGGTGAAGTAAGTAAAATTGTTGAACAAAAAGATGCTACTGCTAAAGAACAAGCTGTTACAGAGATCAATACTGGCATCTATTGCTTTGACAACCAAGCTCTTTTTGCTGCATTAAAAAAAGTTAATAACGATAACAAGCAAGGTGAATACTATTTACCTGATGTTATAGGACTTTTAAAAGACAGTGGAGGGAAAGTGAGTGCTTACTCAATATCTTCATTGAATGAAACGATAGGCGTAAATGATCGGGTTGCGTTGGCTCAAGCTGAAAAGTATATGCAGAAGCGGATAAATGACTATTGGATGACGGAAGGTGTCACCCTTATCGATCCCGAGACCACTTATATATCAGCTGATGCAATACTATCACAAGATGCAACAATCTATCCGAATGTCAGTATCAAAGGAGCATCTCATATAGGTGAGGATTGCATCATTGAATCTGGAACGGAAATTCATGACTCGGTCATTGAAAAAGGTGTTCATATTCGATCATCTTATATTTACAATAGTTACGTATCTGAAGGCGCATCAATTGGTCCTTTCGCACATATTCGACCGGAATCAACGGTAGGAAAAGAAGTTAAAGTCGGGAACTTTGTTGAGTTAAAGAAAGCTGCGATTAAAGATCGAAGTAAAGTATCTCATCTAACGTATATTGGCGATGCCGCTATAGGGGAAGATGTAAATATAGGCTGTGGCGTAGTAACTGTGAACTACGACGGTAAGAATAAACATCAAACGATTGTCCACGATGGAGCATTTATTGGCTCAGGTTCTAACTTAGTCGCACCAGTTGAGGTAGGAAAGCGTGCATTTGTTGCGGCTGGATCTACAATTACGAATAGTGTAGATGAGTATTCATTAGCTATTGCTCGAGCGAGACAAGTAGATAAACAAAATTACGTAAAAAAAGATTAATAACATTTATTGGAGGTAACACAAGAGATGGCAAATTACAGCGACCCAAGCTTAAAGGTCTTTACTCTTAATTCAAACAAGGCTTTAGCTGAAGAAATCGCTCAGCATATAGGTGTTTCATTAGGGAAAAACTCCGTTATGCGCTTTAGTGATGGCGAAGTACAGATCAATATTGAAGAAAGTATACGTGGTTGTGACGTGTACCTCATTCAATCTACCTCTGCCCCAGCAAATGAACATTTAATGGAACTATTAATTATGATTGATGCTGTTAAAAGAGCTTCAGCTAGAACGATAAATGTTGTTATGCCGTATTACGGATATGCGCGCCAAGATCGTAAAGCAAGAGCGAGAGAACCGATTACAGCTAAGCTTGTGGCGAATCTGCTTGAAACAGCTGGTGCAACACGTGTTCTAACAATTGACCTTCATGCTACGCAAATTCAAGGATTCTTTGACATTCCGGTGGACCAACTAATGGGTGTACCGATTCTATCTGATTATTTTGGTGGAAAAGGATTAGATGATATTGTCGTTGTGTCTCCAGACCACGGTGGCGTGGTAAGAGCTCGTAAAATGGCTGATCGCTTAAAAGCACCGATTGCCATTATTGATAAGCGTCGACCTAAACCTAATGTATCAGAAGTGATGAACATTGTCGGAAATATTGAAGGGAAGACAGCTATTATTATTGATGATATTATTGATACAGCAGGAACCATTACACTTGCGGCGAATGCATTAGTAGAACAAGGAGCAAAAGAAGTGTATGCTTGTTGTACGCACCCTGTTCTTTCTGGACCTGCCGTTGAACGAATTCGTAACTCTAAAATTAAAGAACTTGTAGTGACGAATACGATCGACTTAGAGGAAGAGAAAAAAGGTGCCAATATTACCGAGTTGTCAGTTGCTGAATTAATGGCCGAAGCAATTATTCGTGTACATGAAGATGCTTCAGTTTCGACCTTGTTTGATTAATTCCATAAACACCTAGAGAGAAATTACGAAAAGAACAAGGAATTCTGTTTGAAAACTGACCTTTAAGGGAACACATTTAATAGACGTGTAAATTTAAGATGAGGTGAAAGAAAGATGACAGTATTACAAGCTCGTGATCGTAAAGACTTAACAGGACAAGAAACAAGAAAAATTCGCTTAGATGGCTTCGTACCAGGCGTACTATATGGCAAAAAAATTCAAAGCCAAGCTGTATCGGTTGAAAGTGTTGCTTTTTTAAAGACAATGAGAGAAGTAGGACAAAATGGGTTATTTAACCTTGAACTAGAAAGCGGCAAAAAGCATAATGTAATGGTTCAAGAAGTTCAAATAGATCCACTAAAAAATCACTACACTCATATTGATTTCTTTGAAGTAGATATGAACGAAGAACGTGACGCAAATGTACCGGTTCATTTAGAAGGAGAAGCACCTGGAGCAAGCGAGGGTGGAATTGTAAACCACCTTCTTTATGAGATCACAGTTCACTGCTTACCAGCAGATATTCCAGAGAGTATTACAGTAGATATCTCCAATCTAAACATTGGTGATTCGCTATCAGTTGAAGAAATTCGTTCGAATGTATCAGTTCAAATCGTTAACGAAGACGATGAAGCTGTAGTAACCGTACAAGCACCAACGGTGAATGAAGATCCAGAAGCGACTGAAGAAGATGGAACAACTGCACTTGGTGTTGAAGCAACAGAAGAGCGCGAAGATGACGATAAAGATCGTCCAGGTCGCGTAGAATAGAAAAATTTGGCGAAAGGTATGACCCTTTGGGGTTATGCCTTTTTCGTCAAGTCAGCATAAAGGAGTTACACATGAAGTTAATTGTGGGCTTAGGCAATCCTGGAAAACAGTTTGACCGCACTCGACATAATATCGGCTTTGACAGCATCGATGAGTTGGCAAAGCAATTTGACATTTCGTTAAATAAACAAAAATACAATGGGCTTTATGGGGAAGCGATTATCGACGGTGAAAAAGTGTTTTTGCTTAAACCATTAACCTATATGAATTTATCAGGCGAGTGTGTCAGACCATTTATGGATTTCTTTAAAATTGATTTACAAGATCTTGTCATTTTATATGACGATTTAGATATCCCACCCGGAAAAATCCGCCTTCGTCAAAAAGGAAGTGCTGGTGGACATAACGGGATTAAATCTCTTATCCATCATTTAGGGACACAGGAATTTAATCGTGTTCGAATCGGTGTTGGTCGGCCTCTTAACGCAGAGCCGATTGTTAAATACGTTTTAAACCGTGCATCTAGCGATGAGCAAATTCATTTGGATGATGCTGTGAAAAAAACAGCAAAAGCAATGGAGTCTTGGCTAAGTAAACCGTTTATTGAAGTCATGAACGTCTTTAATCGTTAGGATAATGTCGGCGCATTTTGATCATACTGTAGACAAGCATAAAGGTCTATAAGGAGTGATGAAAATGGCCGTACATTATAAATGTAGCTACTGTCAAAAAGCGATGGCAACGTTAGAAGAGCCTTATACATTCGATGATTTAGGTATTAGCAATCTTCATGCAAATGATCAAAAGGATATTGTTCGACTTACGAATAAAGGGGATGTTCATATTGCGTCAATTTGTGAAGATTGTCATGAAGCCTTTCAATTAAATCCGCTTTTACATGAGACACAGCAAGTTATTCAGTAAAGGTAGAAAGCTTTGGTATCCTTAAAGACCAAGGCATTTTTCATTTAAAACAAACGTAGAATTGTAGTATAAAACGATTTTTACGGTTCAATAAGAGTTAGTGATATCAGGGGGAAAAGAAATGTTAGGATTGCAACAGTTTGTAAGTAGAACGAATGAACTACAAACCATTGCTGACGGAATAGAAAACGGTAAGAGTGAGCAAGTTTTATCAGGTTTAACCGGTTCATCAAGGACCGTTGCCAGTGCATCACTTTTCCGTGAAACACAGCGTAACCAATTGATTGTTACCCATAATTTATTCCAAGCACAGAAGATTTACGAAGATTTAGTTGATTTATTAGGGGAAGAAAAAGTTTTTCTTTATCCTGTTAACGAATTAATCTCTGCAGAAATAGCGGTAGCTAGTCCAGAAATGAAAGCGCAACGCATTGATGTATTAAATCGTCTTGTGGGCTCTTTTTCTGGAATTGTTGTGGTTCCATTGGCAGGTGTACGACGATTATTACCTCCTAAAACGTTATGGGAACAGCATCAAATTGAATTAAATGTCGGTAAAGATGTACAAGAACTCGATACATTTATTAGTCGTCTTGTTTCCATGGGCTATAGACGCTCAGATATGGTTGCAGCACCAGGAGATATGAGTGTTCGTGGTGGTATTATTGATATGTATCCGCTTACGGAAGAGAATCCAATTCGAATTGAACTTTTTGATACAGAGATTGATTCATTACGTTATTTTTCGCTAGAAACCCAACGTTCAGAAGGACCTATCGAGACCATAAAGATTGGACCAGCTGAAGAAGTTCTTTTAACCCCAAGTCATTATAGCCACGCGGCAAAGGTGCTAGAAGAACAACTACATGTGACAACAAAAAAAGTTTCCAATAAGAAGACACGTGAATTACTGCAAGAAAGAATTCCGTTTGAATTAGCGCAATTAAAGCAAGCCCAGTCATTCGAAGGCATGTACAAATATATGTCGTTTTACTATGAAAGTCCAAATACGTTGTTATCGTATATGTCAGACCATGCTGTTATTTGGATTGATGAAATGACTCGTGTAAAAGAAATGTCTGAAAACCTCTACAAGGAAGAAGCTGAGTGGCATACGAGTATGATCGAACAAGGCGCGATTGTTCACGGGGCAGAAATGTCTTTCGAGTTAATTAATCGCTTACAGGAAGTATCGCAGCCGATCGTCTATTCGTCACTCTTTCAAAAGCAAATACCAGGAACAAAGCCACAGCAAACGATTAACGTTTCTTGTAAGTCGATGCAGAATTTTCATGGGCAAATGAATTTGCTGACGTCTGAAATTAATCGATGGTTATCCAATCAATATACGATTTTGTTTATTGCAGGAACTGAAGATCGAGCCAAACGCTTATCGTTAAATCTATCCGACGAAAACATTGATGCCCATGTAATTGAAGGAAAAACAGCGTTAACGAAAAGCACTGTACAAATTTTCACGGGTCATTTACACGCTGGTTTTGAATTACCGGAAGAAAAGCTTGTTGTCATTACAGAGGAAGAAGTGTTTGCCAAACAAGCAAGAAAGCCAAAGCGTCGTCAAACGATGTCAAATGCAGAGCGAATCAAAAGTTATTCAGAACTGGCTGTAGGCGATCTCATCGTGCACGTAAACCACGGTGTAGGGAAATATTTAGGTGTAGAAACGCTTGAAATTAATGGGGTTCATAAAGATTATTTGAACTTACGTTATGCAGGAAATGACAAGCTGTATGTGCCAGTTGAACAAATCGACCAAGTGCAAAAATACGTTGGATCTGAAGAAAAAGATCCTAAAATTTATGCACTGGGCGGCAACGATTGGAAAAAAGTAAAGAGTAAAGTGAAGTCGTCAGTCGAAGATATTGCAGATGACTTAATTAAGCTTTACGCAGAGCGTGAAGCAAGTGTGGGTCACAAATTTTCTGAAGATGGGCCGGAGCAAGCGGATTTTGAAGCTTCATTTCCTTATCAAGAAACAGAAGATCAGGCGCGGGCCATTGTGGAAATTAAAGAAGATATGGAAAAACAACGACCGATGGATCGTTTATTATGTGGTGACGTAGGTTATGGAAAGACGGAAGTAGCAATTCGAGCTGCATTTAAAGCCATTATGGATGGGAAACAGGTGGCTATTCTTGTGCCTACTACGATTTTGGCTCAACAGCATTTTGAAACGATTTCAGAGCGTTTTTCTGAATTTCCAATTACAGTAGGGGTTTTGAGCCGATTCCGGTCTAGAAAAGAGCAAAACGAGGTATTAAAAGGGCTTAAAGCGGGTTCTGTTGATTTGGTCGTTGGAACGCATCGGTTGTTATCTAAAGACCTCGTTTTCAAAGAACTAGGATTACTGATTGTGGATGAAGAGCAACGGTTTGGTGTTACACATAAAGAGAAAATTAAGCAATTAAAGTCAAATATTGATGTCCTAACGTTAACTGCCACACCAATTCCGAGAACGTTGCACATGTCGATGCTGGGTGTTCGAGACTTATCCATTATTGAAACGCCTCCAGAAAATCGTTTCCCTGTGCAGACGTATGTGGTGGAATACAATCCATCGATTGTACGAGAGGCAATTGAGCGTGAAATGACCCGTGGAGGGCAAGTGTATGTCTTATACAATCGTGTGGAAGACATTGAACGGATGACTGAGCAGATTTCGATGCTCGTCCCTGATGCAAAAGTGGCGTATGCTCATGGTCAAATGAATGAGCGGGAACTAGAATCCATTATTTTAAGTTTCTTAGAGGGTGAGAGCGATGTCCTTGTGACTACGACAATCATTGAAACAGGTGTCGATATTCCAAACGTGAACACGTTAATTGTAAGCAATGCAGACAAGATGGGATTATCGCAGCTTTATCAAATTCGGGGTCGTGTCGGACGTTCTAATCGAGTTGCCTATTCCTACTTTACTTACCAGCAAGACAAAGTATTAACGGAAGTAGCAGAACGTAGGCTTCAATCCATTAAAGAGTTTACAGAACTCGGTTCAGGTTTTAAAATTGCGATGCGTGATTTGACGATTAGAGGAGCAGGTAATCTTTTAGGCTCTCAGCAGCATGGATTTATTGATTCTGTTGGGTTTGATCTTTACTCGCAAATGCTAAAAGATGCGATTGATGAGCGGAAAGGCAATGTTCCAAAACAAGAGCGGTTCCAATCCGAGCTGGCAATTAGTGTGGATGCTTATATTCCTGAGCGCTACATTCCAGATGCTAAGCAAAAGATTGAAATGTATAAACGATTTAAAGGCATAGAAACCATTGATGAGCTCTCAGATTTACAAGATGAGTTAATTGATCGTTTTGGTGAATACCCAAAACAAGTGGATTACTTATTAAGTTTAACGAAAATCAAGCACTTAGCTGATCGCTATAAAGTAGAAAAAGTAGCGGAAGCAAAAGACACGATTACGATATTACTGTCTGTTGAAACCACTCAATCGATAAAGATTGCTTCGTTTATGGAAGCTGCTCGAGCCATTGGTCGTTTTGTGACGGTCGGAACGCAAGGAGATCAATTAAAGATTACAATTAAAACAAAGAGTATGTTATCTGAACAAATACTTGATGTGACGTACGAAGTGCTACAAGCCGTGCACCGGTCCTATTTACCGCAAGACCAAATGACCGTTAGCTGAGGTTGAAGAATCAAATCTTTAAGATATTTCATCTATTGGTGAATAGTTCTTAAAAAAGGAAGGATACTACAGTTATAACAAATTGTATTCTTCCTAAATGATTTGATTTTACACCTTAGAAAGCGAGGCTTTATTTATGAAAGCAACTGGTATCGTTCGACGTATTGATGATTTAGGCAGGGTCGTTATCCCAAAAGAAATAAGACGAACACTAAGAATTCGTGAAGGGGATCCTTTAGAAATCTTTGTCGACCGTGAAGGGGAAGTAATCTTAAAGAAATACTCTCCAATTTCTGAACTAGGCGATTTTGCAAAGGAGTACGCTGAGGCATTATACGATAGCTTAAATCATTACGTTTTAATTTCTGATCGTGATACATATATTGCCGTGGCAGGTGCATCTAAGAAAGAGTATGCCAATAAAGCGGTCGGCGAGGCTGTCGAATCAGCAATGGGCAACCGCAAATCTTATATGGAAGCGAACGCTGGCGAATATAACATTGTTGGTGACCACAAAGATGATTTTAAAGGTTATGTCGCTGCGCCAATTATTGCAAGTGGTGATCCGATCGGTGCCGTTGTCATCATTTCAAAATCAGAACCGTTGTCAGGGAAATTAGAACAGAAAATGGCTGAAACGGCAGCGGGCTTTCTAGCTCGACAAATGGAACAATAAACAAAATAAAAAACAGATGAGTATCCATGCTCATCTGTTTTTGTTTTGCTTCATATACTTAAAAAAGCTACACTAAAAGTATGAAAGGAGGGATACATATGAATTCATTTTTTAACGTGTGGATCAATCCACGAGGAGTTGTAAAAACAAAAATTGAGCAAGAGGCGGCTGTGCAGCCGTATGGGAAGTACTTGCTGCTGGCCTATATATCAGGGCTATTTTCCATTACAAGTTCCCTTGAGACAGAAGAACCAATGACCACAACATTTTTTATTTTATCTGTCTTTCTTGGTGCGATTCTAACGGCTGTACTATCGGTTTTTCTAATGCCGCTGCTTTTTAAGTGGTTTGGTAGCTGGATTGGTGGAAAAGGTACGTTGTCTGAAGTTCGTGTTGCGGTGATTTATACGCAAGTTCTGCCGCAAATTTTAATTGGACTCATCCTTTTACCGTTTATTATCATTATTGGGGAAAGCTACTTCTTGTCTGCTACATCAACGTATACAGTCGAACTATCTGCCATGCAGGAGTGGGCTCTTTTAATTGCGGCATTAATAATGATTACTTTATTTATTTGGCAATTTGTGATCATGCTGCACGGTCTTGGCGAAGCTCACGGGTTTTCAGCTTGGAAATCGCTGCTCGTCTACATTATCTTTACAGCGATCTTAACAGTAGTGTTAATAATATTTATGCTCATTATCGTCTTTACCATAGGGGTTACATTTATTTAGATGACGTGAACAAAAACTAAGCTACCGGCGCGTACTGCCGATAGCTTAGTTTGTATAGCAGCACATTCATGCACGTTATACGGTATTTAAATTCTCAATAATAAGTTGGACTGCGCGAGTAGCCTCGCTTTGCTGCATCGTTGTTAAAATTGGTTCACGATTGGCATAAAGAGCGTGAATTTCTTTTACGAGATTGTCGTCGTTCATAGCTTCTTCCTCGAGCATATGCGCATAGCCATTTTTAACAAAGGTTTGCGCGTTTAAAATTTGGTCCCCGCGACTGCTTTGTCTCGAGAGTGGAATAATGAGCATTGGAATTTGCAGTGCAAGAAATTCAAAAATTGCATTTGACCCACCGCGGGTTACAACAAGATCTGCCGCTTGCATAAGATGCGGAAGTTCTTCATGTACATATTCATACTGTTTATAGCCGCGTTTTCCATTAAGCTCTGGGTCCAGGTGACCTTTCCCGCAAATATGAATGATTTGATAGGTGTTTAGAAGTTCATCTAAAGAGTGACGAATGCCCTCGTTGATTGCTTTAGCTCCTAAACTACCGCCCATTACCAGCATAACAGGCTTTTGTTTTACAAAATCAGTAAGCGATAAACCTTGCGTGCGGGAGCCGGATAAAAGATCTTTCCGAATGGGCGAACCCACAACATGGGTAGCGTCACTTGGAAAATGCTTTGCGGTTTCTGCAAACGATGTATAAAAGGTCTTTGTAAATCGTCTCGCTATGCGATTTGCCAACCCAGGAGTTAAATCACTTTCGTGTAAGTGCACAGGGATGCCTAGAGAATAGGCAGCAATGACGACAGGTACCGTCACAAAACCACCTTTTGAAAACACAACATCAGGCTTTTCTTTTTTTAAGATTTTACGGGCTTGTCGAAGGCCATTTGAGATCCGTGCTAGATCGGTTATATTTTTCGTATCAAAGTAACGACGTAATTTTCCACTTGAAATACCAAAGTACGTAATGCCACTCTTTTCAACAAGTTCTCTTTCAATGCCGTTATAAGAACCGATATAAGCAATGGACCAAACGTCTGTGTTCATTTCGTTAATAATCGCCAAATTTGGTGTTACGTGCCCCGCGGATCCTCCACCAGTAAAGATAATTTTTTTCATTCTAAACCTCTCCGTCTAGTTCAATGTTAACCAATAATAAGCGTTGCTGTGAAGTCTACGACAATATAGAGTCCTGCAAGGCATCCAATCATCGCAACAACAACGAGTAAAGCTTTCATAATGCTAATTTTCTGTGCCTCTGAGTAAGCAATTAGAAAAATAACGAAAACCCATACAACTGTTAAGTCGATCATTACAGATCCAAAACTTACAATCGTTCGTAATAAAACTGTTTGAGCGTGCAGTGTCAGTAGAGCGAGACCGAACAAAAATAAATTGATTAAGCCAACAATAATTCCTGGCATAAACAAAGCATATACAAACACTTTTCGTGTGGCCTTTACATCACCGTTTCCGTTGTACCAACCTCCAACATGACCAAATGCAAAACTAAAGCCATAATAAAGAATCGGTCCTGTCAGTGTGCCAATGAATATGGTAATGAGCAAAGGCAAGAATTCGCCTGTAGAAGCAAGGAGCAGGGTGTGGCTTCTTGAAAACCAAAAAGCCGTCAATCCTCCAAATACGATCGATAAAATTAAAGTTGCTTGTTTATGTATATCACTACTCAATGCGTCTTTCATTGTTTGACGAGGCGCAATCCATATGCCTAGCCATGGATTTGTTGTTTTCAAGCAATCACCTACTATAGCATATCTTTTGTTCTTATCATACCATGATTTATCATTATGTATGAATAGGCTGAAAAAAGAATTAAAAAGTAATCGCTTTTTCTTTCGACAACCATGGAGGATGATGATATTTTAGAAAGGTAAAGGAGGAAGAGTACTTGGAAAAATCACAAGTAGTAAAAGGGGCTTTCCTCTTATCGATAGCCGCATTAGTTACAAAAATATTTAGTGCAATCTATCGCATCCCTTTTCAAAATATGGCTGGAGATATGGGTTTTTATGTTTACCAGCAGGTATACCCATTCTTCGGTATGATTACCATTCTTGCGCTTTATGGCTTTCCGGTAGTGCTTTCTCGCCAAATTGCAGAAAAAAAAGCACAAGGAAAAGACGATGAAGTGAAAGAATTACTTAGCTATACATTTTGGGGTTTATTATTCCTATCCTTATTATTATGTATTGGTTTTTTATTGTTTGCTAAAGACATTGCGTTATTTATAGGGGATGAATCCCTTTATTCCGTTATCCAGCTTGTCGGATTTGGCTTTTTGTTTTTACCGTTATTAAGTGTTTTTCGAGGGGCTGGACAAGGCATTAATCACATGGCCCCAACTGCTTTTTCGCAATTGAGTGAGCAGGCGGTTCGGGTACTCGGCATTCTCTTTGTAACGTTTCTTCTTACTTCCCAAGGATCTGACGCGTATGCAGTCGGCGAAGGAGCAATGTATGCATCGCTATTAGGAAGCGGAGTTGGTACAATAATCTTAATCCTATTAGCAAAAAAAAGTGACATTCAACTTAACATAAAAGGATCTTTTAAATCGTTTATTCAGCATAACGCGAGCTTCTTAAAGCAAAGTGTATTTATTTGCCTTAACTCTCTCATCCTATTATTGTTTCAGCTTATTGATGTCTTCACTGTTGTTCGTGGACTTCAAGTACTGGATGTAGCAGATGTAAATGTTTATACCGCAAAAGGTATATACGATCGCGGTCAGCCAATGATTCAATTAGGAACAATCTTAATTACATCTATTGCGCTAGCGGTCGTTCCGCTTTTATCAAATGCGATTGCAAAACAACATGATCAAGATGCACGTCGTTACCGTGATGTTATGATGAGGCTGGCGATCTTGCTTGGCGGTGGGGCAACAATTGGTTTAGTGTTATTAATGGATTCGCTGAACGTGATGCTTTTTACTGACCAAGCAGGCACGAATGTACTCCGAGTTTTTGTTCTTTCCATTTTGCCATGCTCAATCTATTTAGCAGGTGCGGCAATCATTCAAGGCTACGGACGCATTCATATTCCTGTGTATGCTATCTTAGCAGGTTTGATTGCGAAAACGGTAGGCAATATCGTGTTTATTGATATATTCGAATCGACGATGGGCGCGGCGCTTGCTAACGTTGTTGCGTTTACCGTTATGATGATGATCGTGTTGTATTCACTGAAAAAGATCGATCAAACGATTTTTATCCAAAAACAATCATTCGTTACATTAGTTGTGGTTTTATTAAGTATGGGACTAGTTGTTTTTGGACTTAAAATAGGAGTAGAAACGATATTCTCTATTCCTTATCAAAGAAGTGCACACGCACTGCAAGCTGTATTTTTAGCGATAATTGGGGCTTTATTTGTCGGTGTTGCTGTCTTATTTAGTAATGTTTTTACGTTACGTGAATGGGCAAGCGCACCTAAATTGGCTGCCGTGAAACGAAAAATTATACGAACGTTTATGAAGAATTAGAGGTGACATATGGGTACAATTAAAGTAGTTGGACTAGGAGCAGGCGGATTAGACCAAATGCCAATTGGAATCTATCGTACAATGAAACAAGCTAAGGGTGTAAGGGTTCGTACGTTGGATCATCCCGTTGTAGAAGAGCTTAAGCAAGAAGGAGTATTGTTTTCGTCCTACGATCATATTTACGAAACATTTGACGCATTTGAAAATGTCTATGACGCCATTGTAGGTGATTTAATCGAACGCGCTCAAAATGAAGACTTGGTTTATGCAGTACCAGGACACCCATTTGTTGCGGAAAAAACCGTGCAGTTGCTTCATCAGGCAGCTGCAGACAAACATGTACAGTTAGAGATTATAGGTGGCGCATCGTTTCTTGATCAGATGTATACAAGTTTAAGAATCGACCCTATTGAAGGATGCCAAATTCTTGATGGTACAGTCTTAAAGCAGGAAGAAGTGCAGCTGCGTCACCACCTCATCATTGTGCAAGTGTATGATAGCCTGATTGCATCTGACGTCAAGTTAACGTTAATGGAAATGTACCCAGATGATTATGAGGTGACAATTGTTACCGCGGCTGGCTCATCAGAAGAAGTGCTTGTAAATGTCCCGTTATACGAGTTGGATCATTATACAGAAGTAAATAATTTAACAGCGGTTTATGTACCGCCAATAAAAGATGAAACCTTGCTTTACAAGGATCTCAATTATTTAAAAACCATCATTGCGCAATTAAGAGGGCCTGGAGGTTGTCCGTGGGATCAAAAGCAAACGCACCAATCGTTAAAGCGTTTCTTACTGGAAGAGTCATATGAAGTGTTTGAAGCAATTGACCTAGAAGATGATGAGCAGTTAACAGAAGAGCTCGGCGATGTTTTATTACAAGTTCTTCTCCATGCGCAGATTGGTGAAGAGTCGGGATATTTTCAGCTTTCCGATGTGATTGGTACCCTTACTGAAAAAATGATTCGCAGGCATCCACACGTATTTGGCGACCGCGACCAACAAGTAGAAACAGCAGAGGCTGTCAGTTCCATCTGGCAAGAAGTAAAACAAAAAGAAAAAGAACAGCAAGGCCATGTGGAACCGAGGCAGGAAATCAGTTCGTTTCTTTCCATGCTAGTCGCTGCAGAGACGTTGCAAAAGGATGTCGCCAAATTAGGATTTGAATATGAGGCAATTGAACAAGTGTATGACAAAGTGGTGGAAGAGCTAGAAGAAATAAAGGCTGCAGGACCTGCTGAACGCGAAAAGGAATACGGTGATTTGCTTTTAGCTGTCGTCAGCTTAGGTCGCTTTATCAAACAATCACCAGAAGTATCGCTTCATACAGCGCTAACGACCTTCATGCGTCGCTTTGCATATGTGGAGGCACAAGCGAACGGAACAGAAAAAACGATGCTGGAAATCGATATGAATACGCTTGAAACATGGTGGAAAGAAGCAAAAGAGCTAGAGAACTAACCCATCTGGAGGTAATCAATGAGACTGGACAAATTTTTAAAAGTATCCCGTTTAATCAAAAGACGGACATTAGCAAAAGAGATTAGTGATCAAGGACGAATTACGGTTAATGGACAAACGGCAAAAGCAGGTACCACCGTAAAGCCAGGTGATGAGCTTGCTGTTCGGTTTGGCCAAAAGATTGTGACGGTGAAAATTAACGACTTAAGAGATACAACGAAAAAAGAAGTTGCGGCCGAAATGTATACCATTCTTAAGGAGGAATCTGTTTAATGAGGGCGTTTATTTTTGATATGGATGGCGTCATCATTAATAGTGAGCCTCTTCATTTTCAAGTAGAATCAGAACTTGCAAAGGAAAAAGGAATCGCGTTAAAAGAGGGAGAGCTAGAATCCTATGTCGGCGTTCGTGCAGATGAAATGTGGGCATCTTTAAAAGCGAAGCATCGTGCGTCATTTGATGTAGACGAGCTCTTAGTGGAAGCGAATGAAAAGAAACTTGCCTATTTAAATGATGCATCAATAGAACCAATTAAAGGAATACGAGAATTACTAGCGCAATTAAAAGAAAAGGGCTATAAAGTTGGTTTAGGCTCTTCTTCTCCCGTCGCTTTTATTGATGCAGTGTTGACCGCTTTTTCCATTAAGAATCAATTCGATGTAGTCTTAAGTGGCGAACAAGTAACAAAGGGAAAACCTGCTCCTGACATTTATTTAGAAGTAGCAAAACAATTAGGTGTTGAGCCTCAAGACTGCACCGTTTTAGAAGATGCAGCACACGGGGTGCAAGCCGGAAAAGCTGCTGGGATGGATGTAATCGGTTTTGTTAATCCTCATTCAGGAAACCAGGACTTATCAAAAGCTGATCACGTGATTAAAGGCATCTCAGACATTACCATTCAAACAGAAAGTGTTTCTGTACGAAACTGACACAAAAAGATCTTCGTGACTACGTTCAGTCACAAAGATCTTTTTTTGCTTGTACCTTCTATGACTATGGCTTTACGACGTCCATCGGAGTGTCGCCTTTCGCTCCTGCAACGAGGTTTTTAACCGCGCGCATCGCCATCGCTTCTCTTGTCGCAGCTGTGGCAGACCCTATATGGGGAGTAAGTGTGACATTACGAAGGTGTAGAAATGGGTGATCTTTAGGAAGGGGTTCTGTTTCAAATACATCTAAGGCTGCACCAAAGATGTCGTTGTTTTGCAAGGCTTCAATCAATGCTTGTTCATCAATGACTGGGCCGCGAGCACCGTTCACAAGTAAAGCCGTCTTTTTCATTTTTTGTAACGCTTCTTTGTTAATAAGATGCGTAGTCTCTTCCGTAAGAGGTACCATTAGAACGACTACATCAGAGCGGGTAAGAAGGTCATCTAATTCAACTTTTTCAGCGTTATAACGCTCTTCCGCTTTCGGTCTGTTCGAGCGATTGTGGTAAAGAATCTTCATTCCGAAACCTTCTTTTGCCCGATGTGCAATTTTTTCACCGATACGTCCCATCCCGACGATCCCGAGTGTTTTTTCATAAACATCTTGTCCATAAAGTGCAGCTTGCGAAGTGCTACGATCCCAGTTGCCTGCTTGGATCTGGCTATGCAATTCAGCAATTCTCCGTGAACCAGACAATATTAAACCGAAAAGAAGATCGGCGACCGTCTCATCTAATACGTAAGGTGTGTGGGTTAACAGTACGTTTTCACTAGCCAATCCTTGCGCATCAAAATTATCATAACCAACAGTTGCTGTACTAATGACTTTCAACCGCTCGCTGTCCTTAACAAGATCGGCATCAGCGGAGTGACCTGTTAGAAGGGCACCGTCTACTGATTTAAGAATTTCCTTTAAATCTTCTCGTTTTAAGTTCTTTTGTTGATCCCAAATTTGGTATGTACAATGTTCTTCAAGATAGTTTAATACGCGTCCAGGAACAGAGTGGGCGAGGAATACTTCAGGTTTTTTCAATATTTTCACTCCTTATGAATGATTGCTTTTGTCTAAACTATAAAAGTAAACGCTTTAGAAATCAAAACAAACGTTTACCGAAAAAAGACTCATCTTAACATCGCTGTCACAGATAATGGTACTTTTTTTTAGGAATGATCAAGCTTTGGCTTGAAATTCACCTCATTGTTGCATAAACTGTAAGTAACATGAGAATGATTTTCATTATCCTAGCAAAATTGGGGGAAGGACCGTGCAACAAAACGAGATGTACGATCTAACAATTATTGGCGGTGGGCCTGCTGGATTATACAGCACGTTCTATGCAGGAATGCGCGATCTCAAGGTCAAGCTAATTGAATACAATCACGAACTAGGCGGTAAGATTCTCTTTTATCCTGAAAAAATTGTATGGGATGTTGGAGGAATGCCTCCTACTCCTGGTGCAACCCTTATAGATCAGCTTGTCAATCAAGCAAATACATTTGAACCAACCATTTGCACAAATGAACATATCGAGAAAATGGTGCGAGAGCCTGATGGGACGTTTACGCTTTTAAATGCGAACGGTGAAAAACACTATAGTAAAACGGTTATGCTCGCTTCTGGACACGGAATTCCGGTTATGCAGAAGTTAGAGTTAGAGGGTGCGGATCGCTTTGAAATCTCAAACTTACACTATACCGTAACGCAAATAGAAAGTTTTCGTGGTAAGCGTGTGTTAATCTCAGGAGGCGGAAATGCAGCAGTTGATTGGGCAAATGAGTTAGTAGGTGTGGCCAAAGAGGTTATCGTTTGCCATAGAAGGCATGATTTCGGTGGTCACGAGAAAAATGTGGAACAAATGAAATCAACGGTCGCGCTGCGAACGCCATTTCAAATAAAAGAATTGCATGGAGAATTGGCAAACATTGATTCCGTTACGCTTTCAAATTGTGAAACTGAATTAGAAGAGCGTTTTGATATTGATGCAGTTATAGTAAATCACGGGATGAAGCTAGATGGCTGTTTCCTTATGGAGGCAGGGCTTGAATTAGAAGCTGATGGCTTTGTTCGTGTATCGCCTCGAATGGAAACAAGTCAGCCGGGTATTTTTGCTGCAGGTGATGTGACGAGGCATGCAGGTAAGCTTCAATTGATTTCCGGTGCGTTTGTTGAAGGCGCTACAGCTGTAAATGGTGTCAAACAATTCCTTGAACCGACAGCAAATCAACAAGCGTTTGTTTCTTCGCACAATGAGAAATTTAAACAGCGAAACAAAGAAATTAAAATTGAACATAAACATAAAAACAAACGAAAGAAAATTGAGTTTTCCTAAGATGCTCAAGGCGATAAGCCTTAAGCATCTTTTTTGTGGTGAATCTATTTATTCGTATTGGCTCAATTGAAAAAGGATGTCTTTTTGAGAAAGGCGTTTCGGTTGATCGAGATTTCGGTGATCATAGAAATAAACATGATGGTCGTCTTGAATGAATACAGCTTTTAGAGGAGCATTCGAAAAAATTTTTTGAATGGCTTCGGCTAGAGTTTCTTCATTTGTTAGTTGCAAAAGTTGAGTTTTTGTAAGTAACAGCCCGTCCATAAAGCGTAAAAAAGATAAAACGGTTGTATGCGCCTCGTAAGAAAACGTAAACGTTGGTGAGATCATAAGCGCAAGCACGGCGTCGATGTGTCTGAGTTGCAACGCTTCGTAATAAGAGGGTGCTTCCGCGCTTTCCATTAAAAATGAGCTTGTACACAGTAAAAGAGAGTACAATTCTTCGTAAATTTGCTCGTATGTGGAGATGGGCGTTGCATCTGCTAGAAATGACGCTTTTTCATTTGTTACTGGGTCAAGCAGTAAGGTTTTCAACAAACAACCCTCCGATCTTTGAATTAAATAGCTTGTTCTACCTTACTGAAACGACGCATAACTATCAAGTAAAGAACTGTTTTTTCGAGGAGCGTGCATAGTATGGATCAGACAAACTACGAGTTTGGAGCACCAATGGGAAGGGAAAGAAAAAACAATGACCATGATATTACGATAAAAGGTCGAAAGCAGTTAGATATAACGGGTGTAAAGCAAGTCGATAGCTTTGATAATGAAGAATTTTTATTAGAGACGGTTATGGGCTACCTATCAATTAAAGGACAGAATCTTCATATGAAAAATTTGAATGTGGAACAAGGGAATGTGTCTATTGAAGGAAAGATTTACGATTTAATTTATGTCGATCAAAATCAGCAAGGAAAATCAAAAGGACTATTCGGAAAGCTATTTAAATAATGACACTGACAGTCCAATTCATGTCAATGTTATCCATGGCCGCAATGGGGGTTTGGCTCGGTGCGGCCATCGATACATACAGCCGATTTGTTGGAAAAAGACATTCCTTTGATAGTAGAACGGCATTGTTGGATCTTTCTTTCTGGGCCGTACAGGCTATTCTTATTTTCTACATTCTATATCAAGTGAATTTTGGAGAAGTGCGGATTTTTGTATTTATTGCGCTGCTACTTGGATATGCCATGTACCAAGCGCTATTTAAAAGCTTTTACAACCATGCGCTCGAAGGATTCATTACATTCTTTATGAAACTTTTCTCTCTCCTTTTGTACGTATTAAAGATTCTCATCCTAATCCCTATAAAATGGTTATTGCACATTTGTAGGCGTTTAGCTATGATGATAGTACTTACATTATGGAGTCTTGTCTTCTATTTGCTAGTGAAGCCTATTTATTTCATTCTGTCTCTTCTTGGTGTTGTCAAAGTATTAAAAAAAGGACAGCCTATCTATGAAAAAATAAAGGGTTTCTGCAGCCGTTTAATGAAGAAGAAGTAGAGGTGAGGAAATTGGCGTCTAATCGAGCAACAATTAGAGAAATTGATACAAAGTATATGGAGCAACGGCAGCAAGAATTAGACAGACAATCAAAGCGTCGGAAAGGTTTATTTAGACGTTTAACCTTTATGGGGGTCGTGTTCGGAATAGTAATGATCATTTGTGGCATTACGCTGTTTAATCAAACATCGCAAATCAGTGAAAAAGAAGCTGAATATGAACGTTTACAAGCAGAGCAAGCAGCATTATTAGAAGAACGAGACGATCTCAAACAAGAAATCACAAACTACCAGGATGATGAGTTTATACAGGATATTGCGAGAAGAGATTACTTCTTAACATTCCCAGGCGAGCAAAGAATTAACGTCACAAAGCAAAACAGCGATTGACACGTTTTTTTCCTGTCGAGTATAATGTTGTCAAGTATGGAATTTACCTAAAATTTTAAGGAGGATGTACGTTTTCATGTCCATAGAAGCAGGCAGCAAGCTGCAAGGCAAGGTTACTGGTATTACACACTTTGGCGCATTCGTTGAATTGCCAGAAGGAAAAACAGGACTTGTGCACATTAGTGAGGTTGCGGATCACTATGTTAAAGATATTAATGAATTATTAAAAGTCGGTGATGAGGTAACCGTTAAAGTCGTCAATGTTGAAAATGATGGCAAAATTGGACTCTCGATCCGTAAGGCCATTGACAAACCAGTAGAAGAAAAGAGACCACCTCGTCCGTCTCGCCCTTCTCATTCTGATTCACCACGTCAAAATCGTCAGTCAGGTGGTTTTCGAGGTGGAAGCAAACCACGTGTTACGCCATCTTTTGAAGATAAGGTGAGTCGTTTCTTAAAAGATAGCGAAGAACGTCTAACAACAATTAAGCGTCAAACTGAATCAAAACGTGGAGGCAGAGGCGCAAAACGAGGTTAGTATGCAGCTTGTTAACGTAGCGTCCGTGATATAAAAAGACTGAAGGAGAAAGAGGAGTGAGCAATCACTCTTTTTCTTTCATCTTCTATTGACTTCTTTTGAAAAAAGAAGTATAGTAATAAGCGTCGTGAAAAACATGGCGGTGTAGCTCAGCTGGCTAGAGCGTACGGTTCATACCCGTGAGGTCGGGGGTTCGATCCCCTCCGCCGCTATCAAAGAACAAAGAAGATGATTCTCATTAATGAGGATCATCTTTTTTTGTCGTGGCTGTTGTAATTTCATACAAAGGTAGAGTGTGATTCCGTGTCTAGAACCATTATTTATTTTTTAAACATCTTTTTCTCCGTCATTTCTTGGCAAAGGTAGTGCTAACTTGCGTGAATCTGCTAGCATGGTTTCCATTTTTATTAGCGAATGTGCTTTTTTATTGCTACTGGAGCCGAAGAAGGTCGAAAGTCTTTTAAAAAATGTTTCGTAATTCTGACAAATTCTGTTCATTGCCATTGATATAGTAACGGTACGATATCTGAATAGGTGGTGGGCGCTCAATGAATAAAACAGACAAGTCTACAGGAACACTTTTGGCGACAGGTGCTTTTGAAAGGTTCAATCATGTACAAGCTCGTTTAGTCGTAAGTGGACAAGCATTAAGGAATATGGGTAAAACACTTTTCTTTGAATGGGGATTACTCATTGCGATTGTTGGTTTCTTACTTGGACGAGCGATGATCCTAGCAGAATTAACGCCGTTTATTCTTCCGTTCATTGCTGCAGTATTTTTGTTACGACGAAGTCATGCGCTTATAGCTGGTGTAGCATTACTCGCTGGGACCGTTTTTAGTTACCATGGCGAAATTGCTTACGCGTTCATTGGAATGGGAATCTTCCTATTACTATATAGAGGGGCAAAAACGTTTTTAGATCAGCCAGGAAAATCGCTTCCGTACCTTGTATTTGGAGCAAGTATGGTAACAAGGATAGGGGTTGTTTTTGTTACAACAGGGACAGTGAGCCAGTATTCGTTAATGATGGCAACGGTGGAAGCCGGCCTAGCGTTTATCTTAACGATGATCTTTGTTCAGAGTATACCGCTCGTTACCGGGAAGCGAGGGGGACAAGCATTACGAAATGAAGAAATTATTTGTTTAATTATCTTACTTGCTTCTGTTATGACGGGGACAATTGGATGGGCATTAAATGACATTGTGATGCAGCATAGTCTCGCCCGGTATTTAGTACTTATTTTTGCATTTGTTGGGGGAGCGGCTATAGGTTCAACTGTGGGGGTTGTGACAGGGTTAATCTTAAGTTTAGCGAGTGTGGCTAGTTTGTACCAGATGAGCTTGCTTGCTTTTGCGGGGTTATTAGGTGGTCTATTAAAAGAAGGGAATCGTCTCGGTGTCGCATTTGGTTTATTAGTAGGAACACTGTTAATTGGTCTTTACGGCGACGGTGGTGGAAGTCTTGCTGGAACGGTCGCTGAAACAGGGATCGCCATTGCGTTGTTTCTCTTAACGCCAAGGGGGTGGCTTAAGACGATTGCAAAATATATCCCTGGGACAGTCGAACATTCACAAGAACAACAGCAATACTTACGCAAAGTACGAGATGCGACCGCGGGAAGAGTTGAACGCTTTTCGTCTCTGTTTCAAACGTTGTCTAATAGTTTTAAAGTCCAGCAAAAGAGTGATGAAGAACAACATTCAAATGATGTGGATGTTCTGCTTAGTCATGTGACGGAGAAAACATGCCAAATGTGCATGATGAAAGAAAAGTGTTGGGTTCAAAATTTTAATCAAACGTACGATTCCATGTCAAAAATGGTGGACCATATTGAAGTGAACGGTACGATGAACGATCCAAAACTACAGCGGCAATGGAGAAGTCAGTGTCGCAAACCTGACCAAGTGATTGCGGCGATCAATATGGAAACAAATCAATATCGCGCAAATAAAGAACTTAAAAGACAAGTTCAAGAAAGTCAACGATTGGTAGCTGACCAATTATTAGGGGTCTCCAGAGTGATGGGGGATTTTGCAAAAGAAATTCAAAAAGAAAAGCAACCTCATTTAATTCAGGAAGAATATATGGTTGATGCGCTTCGTAGTGCTGGGATGGATGTTGGTCATATTGATATTTACAGCATTGAAAGTGGGCGAATTGAAATTGAAATGAGTGTTCAGTGCGATCATGCAAACGGAGAAGCGGAAAAGGTGATTGCGCCAATGTTGTCCGATTTGGTAAAAGAAACGATTATGTTAAAACGAGAGGAGCCGAAATTTTATGCAAATGGATACAGCCATATTTCGTTCGGGTCGGCGCAACCATTTGTAATGGAATCTGGCGTGGCTAAGGTCGCCAAAGGGGGAGAGTGGTTATCAGGAGATAATTATTCGATGATTGAACTAAACAGCGATAAATATGCGATCGCCATTAGTGACGGTATGGGGAACGGTGAAAAAGCATACTTGGAGAGTAGCG
This sequence comes from Alkalihalobacillus sp. LMS6, assembly GCF_024362765.1. Classification (NCBI taxonomy): domain Bacteria; kingdom Bacillati; phylum Bacillota; class Bacilli; order Caryophanales; family Bacillaceae; genus Alkalihalobacillus; species Alkalihalobacillus sp. LMS6. The sequence continues at coordinate 96,182 of NZ_CP093302.1, forward strand.
AGACATTGGCGCTTTTACAAAAAGTGTTGCAGTCAGGCATTGAAGAAACCGTTGCGATTAAATCTGTTAATTCCATTTTGTCACTGCGAAATACAGAGGAAATGTTTTCAACACTGGATTTGGCAATGATTGATATGCATGATGCACACGCGAAATTTCTGAAAATTGGTTCGACACCAAGCTTCATAAAAAGAGGTGAACGTGTATCAAAAGTGGAGGCAGGCAACCTTCCAATGGGAATCATCCCAGAATTTGAAGTCGAAGTTGTCCATGAACAACTTCGGGATGGCGACTTGTTAATTATGTGTAGCGATGGAGTATTAGAAGCGAAGCGATCCATTGAAAATCGTGAGCAATGGATGAAGCGCGTTATATCAGAAATTGAAACCGACGATCCTCAAGAAGTAGCGGACATTATTTTAGAACGGGTCATTCGTTCGGAGGAAGGAAACGTGATAGAGGATGACATGACCATTGTGGTCACTCAAGTAAAATTACACAAACCGAAATGGACGTCAATTCCAATCCATCCAAAAATCCAAAAGCCGAAGAAAGGAAGACCATTTTTTAAGCAGGCGACGGGAACATAAGCGTATAAAAGCGTTTCTTGATGGCGATGCTTGTAAGACTATGGGCTAGCTGGAGGGAACGCGATGAAAGGGACATTAAAACAAATCTTACTGATAACAGACGGGTACTCAAATGATGGTGAAGATCCAATTGCAATAGCTCGACTGGCGAAAGAATTTGGCATTGCTGTAAATGTCATTGGAATTATGGGTGATCAAAAAGAAAATCTTCATGGACTTAATGAAGTGGAGGCCATTGCCGATGCTGGAGGTGGTGTCAGTGAAATTGTATACGCCAAGCAATTGTCACAGACTGTGCAGGTTGTTACTCAAAAAGCAATGACGCAAACGTTGCACGGTGTCATTAATCAAGAATTAAAGCAGATCTTAGGAAAAGAAGAAGAGATGGACGCTCTTCCTCCTGAAAAAAGAGGAGAAGTGATGGAAGTCGTCGATGAAATTAGCGAAACCGCTCAACTAGATGTGTTAATCCTAATTGATACAAGCGCGAGCATGGCAAATAAGCTCAGCAAAGTTCAAGAGGCGTTAGAAGATCTTTCAATCGGGTTAAATTCGAGAACAGGGGAGACGTCCTTTGCTGTTTATACGTTCCCTGGTAGAAAGCAACCAGTGGAAAAAGTAATGGACTTTTCTCCGACTTTGAACCGTTTAAATAAATTGTTTAATAAGTTAGCATCAGGAGGACTGACGCCAACAGGGCCTGCTCTTAAAGCAGCGATTGAAATTATGAGAGGCAATCGTTCAAGAAGGAAAGTTATAGGTGATGTAGATGAACAACTTTTCGGCTAAAGAGAATGAGGTCTCTCCCGGCTTAACGGTTGTGGGCAAATGGAATGCGCGCAGCTATACACTTATTCGTCAATTAGGTGAGGGCGTCACTGGTGTTGTATATCTTGCACAGTCCATTGATGGAAAAGTAGCAATAAAATTTGGGCTGGATCAAATGTCGATCGCACAAGAGGTCAATGTGCTTAAAGAATTAAGTAAGGTTCAAGAGATTCGTCTTGGACCTTATTTACATGATGTTGATGATTATCAAGCGACGCCGATGAGTCGTGCCATCCCGTATTATGTAATGGAGTATATTCAAGGTGTTGATTTTTTAAGGTTTATGAGTGGGAAGGGAAGCGAGTGGCTTTCTGTCGTCATCATTCAGTTACTCACGCAACTACAGCAGCTGCATGAAAGGGATTGGATTTTCGGAGACTTAAAACCTGAAAATATTATCGTGACGAAATATGCTTCCCAGGTCAGGTTATTAGATGTTGGTGGCACAACAAAAAAAAATCGAGCAATTAAAGAGTATACAGAATTGTACGATCGCGGCTACTGGGTTGGTGGATCACGAAAGGCCGAGGTGAGCTATGATCTTTTTTCCGTTGCCATATTAATGATTCATTGTGCATATCCTAATCAGTTAAAAAAAGAAAGCCATAAACCACTTGAACAACTGAAAAAACAAATAGAACGTTCAGAGCAATTAAAACCGTTTAAGTCAATCATTTTGGGGGCGCTACAAGGTCAATACCAAAGTGCAGAGAATATGAAAAATGAGCTACTTCTCTTAAAATCAACAAAGAAGACGTCTTATTCTTCAGCGGAAATCAATACTTCTAGGATGACAAGAATAAAGAAACAGCGTCAAAAGCATGCCATAACCGATTTAATTTTCTTAATCGCTTTTGTTGGACTCTTGATTATTCTATACTTATTAGTATCTAAGTTTTAGTCAAGGAAGGCGAACGAGTTGAAACAGCAAATTCAAAACTTTATTGCAGAAAACGATTTATTTAAAGAAAATCAAACCATTCTCGTAGCTGTATCTGGTGGTGCTGATTCAATGGCACTCTTATCCATCATGCAAGAGATGAGCTTGGAGTGGTCGTTAACGCTTCACGCCGTACACGTGAATCATCAACTTCGGGCTGAAGAGTCAGAAGAAGATGCTCGTTTTCTAAAGGAGTGGTGTGCAGCACGACAGATTCCCCTTGAACAAAGAAATGTCGACGTGAGCACTCAAAAAATAAACGATCATGTCGGGACTCAAGCAGCGGCTCATACGGTTCGCTACCGGGCATTTGAGGAAGTCATGAGAAAAGTAAACGCCGATGTTTTACTGACTGCACATCACGGGGACGACCATGCAGAATCAACGTTAATGAAGCTTAATCGTGGCACGAGCCCCTATCGTAGACTTGGGATCACGCTAGAGCGAAATTTTGCAATTGGCAAGCTGGTAAGACCGCTTTTATGTGTTAATAAAGAGATGATTGTAAATTATTGTCGCACCCATCATATTCCATACCGAAATGATTCGAGCAATCAATCGGGAGCATATACTAGGAATCGGTTCCGGAAACAGATTATGCCGTTTTTAAAGGAAGAAAACCCTTTAAACTATAAACATATTCGCCGTTATGAAGAATGGCAGCATGAGGATAATGAATTATTGATGGAGCTGGCGAACGAAAAATTAAGGAATCTTATCATGTCTCAACGTGATGGCACCGTAACAATCTCACGTTTTGGTTATCACGAGCTACCGATTCCTTTACAAAGAAGGTTGATTCATCTAATATTAAACTGTCTGTATAATAAAGAGAAGGTACGTGATTTCTCTTCATACATAGAGCAAGTAGAGCATTTCTTAAAAAACCATTCGAAATTTGCATCAATTGACTTACGTGATGGTCTTAAAGTTTATCGACAAAACGACTGCTATAGGTTTACACAAGAGGATTCTGTGGAATCAGATAACTACTGTTTAGAACTGAAGGTACCTGGTGATGTGATGACGCCGTTAGGGATAATGAAGGCGGAATTTAGTCAAACTTATACGACGGAACATAAATCGAGTGTCATAATTCCGTTAAAAGACTTGTCCAGTCCTCTCTATGTGAGGAATCGTCGATCAGGTGACCGTTTTTATCCAAAGGGATTAAACGGATCAAAAAAAGTTAGTCGGGTCTTTATTGATAAGAAAATTGATTTCCCGAAACGGCAGAGCTGGCCTATACTCGTCAATGGGATGGACGAAATCTTATGGATACCTTTACTACATAAGGCCGAAATTTCCAAACAAGAAGCAGATGATCACTATGTCCGAATTACGTTTTTAGGAAATACTTAAAAAGCAAATGGACAATAACAGGAGGTACGTGACGGTTGATGAAGAACGACATGAAAGAGATTTTACTAACGGAAGAACAAATCCAGAAAAAAATTAAAGAATTAGGGCATACTATTACGGAAGAGTATAGTGATCGCTTTCCACTGTTTGTTGGTGTATTAAAAGGTGCTCTTCCTTTTATGGCTGATTTAGTTAAGTCTGTTGATATTCATTTAGAAATGGACTTTATGGACGTTTCAAGCTACGGAAAAGGATTAGTCTCTTCTGGAGAAGTGAAAATCGTCAAAGACTTGGATACAAAAGTAGAAGGTCGTGATGTTCTGATCGTCGAAGACATCATCGATAGTGGTTTAACATTAAGTTATTTAATTGAGCTCTTCAAATATCGTAAAGCAAAATCAGTAAAAGTGGTCACGCTCCTTGATAAGCCTGAAGGTAGAAAAGTTGATTTAGTACCTGATTTAACAGGTTTTATCGTGCCTGACGAATTCGTTGTTGGGTACGGCTTAGATTTTGCAGAACGTTACCGAAATTTACCGTATGTCGGAATTTTAAAGCCGGAAATTTATGAAGGCTAATCGTTGGTATCCTCAAAATGGTTGTGGTAAGATAGGTTCAGTTTTTGTTGGACGTGGGAGGAGGTAAAGAATGAAAGGACGTACGTTGCGTACTGTCTTAATATTAGTTTTGGTCATGGTAGTTGTAATTGCTGCAGTGAACGCAGTAACGAGTGATCAGACTGAGACATCTGAAGTACGATATGATGAATTTGTTGAGAGACTTGAGCAAGGCGAAGTTGAAAGTATAAACGTTCAGCCAGAGCGTGGCGTTCTTATTGTAACAGGACGTTTTACAGATCAAAATGAAGATGAGAACTTTGTTACATCTGTGTTTAACTCTGAGGTTACAACTGGTTTCTTAGCGGAAATTGATAATGTTGAGATTTCCATAGAACCAGAAGAAGAACAAAGCAACTGGTTTACAACGATTCTGTTTATTGCCCCATTCTTATTAATCGTTCTAATTATTATCTTTATGATGAGCTCTGCCCAAGGTGGCGGTGGCGGTGGTGGAAACCGCGTCATGAACTTTGGTAAGAGTAAAGCGAAGATGGTTAGTGATGAAAAGAAAAAAGCGAAGTTTAAAGACGTTGCTGGTGCAGATGAGGAAAAGCAAGAACTTGTTGAAGTGGTTGAGTTCTTAAAAGACCCAAGAAGGTTCTCAGCTATTGGTGCACGTATCCCTAAAGGTGTCTTACTAGTAGGACCTCCAGGTACAGGTAAAACGTTGTTAGCAAGAGCTGTAGCTGGTGAAGCAGGCGTCCCATTCTTCTCCATTAGTGGTTCAGATTTCGTAGAGATGTTTGTTGGTGTAGGTGCTTCTCGTGTACGTGATTTATTTGAGAATGCTAAGAAAAATTCTCCATGTATTATCTTTATTGATGAAATCGATGCAGTCGGTCGTCAACGTGGAGCAGGTCTTGGTGGCGGTCACGATGAACGTGAACAAACACTTAACCAATTACTTGTAGAAATGGACGGATTTAGTGCCAATGAAGGAATTATTATCATTGCAGCAACAAACCGTGCAGATATTTTAGACCCTGCGTTATTACGCCCAGGTCGATTTGATAGACAAATTCAAGTGAATGCCCCTGACGTTAAAGGCCGTGAAGAAGTTCTTCAAGTTCACGCTCGTAACAAGCCTTTACGTGAAGACGTGAAACTCGATTTAATTGCGGTTCGAACACCAGGCTTCTCTGGTGCTGATTTAGAAAACCTTCTAAATGAAGCTGCCTTAGTAGCTGCAAGAGACAACCAGAAAGAAATTGGCATGGAGCATATTGAAGAAGCTATTGACCGTGTCATTGCCGGCCCAGCTAAGAAGAGTCGTGTGATCTCGAAAAAAGAGAAAAACATTGTGGCTTGGCATGAAGCAGGACACACTGTTGTCGGCGTAAAACTAGAAAGTGCAGATACGGTTCACAAAGTAACCATTGTACCTCGTGGTATGGCTGGTGGTTATGCGATGATGCTTCCAAAAGAAGATCGTTATTTCATGACGAAACCAGAGTTACTTGATAAAATTGTTGGCCTTTTAGGTGGACGTGTAGCGGAAGAAGTGCAGTTTGGTGAAGTGTCAACAGGCGCTCACAATGACTTCCAACGTGCAACAGCGATTGCCCGTAAGATGGTAACGGAATATGGAATGAGTGATAAGCTCGGACCAATGCAGTTCGGTTCAAGTTCTGGCGGTCAAGTATTCCTGGGTCGCGATATTCAAAACGAACAAAATTATTCCGATGCGATTGCCCATGAGATTGATCTTGAAGTTCAGCGCATTATCAAAGATTCTTACGAACGTTGTAAGCAAATTCTTATTGATAATAAAGATAGCTTAGATTTAGTTGCTCAGAAATTAATTGAGTTAGAAACACTTGATGCCGAGCAAATTCAATCGCTTATCAACGAAGGCAAACTTCCTGAAAATCATCATGCGTCAAGAAAAGTGGATGATCTTAAAGTGAATATCCAGTCGAAAGACGAGAACGAAGAAGAAAATTTAAAAGGAGCTTACGAAGAAACGACGAATATGGAAGAGAATCGTCCAGCTTCTGAAGAGCCTCCAAACAATAACGAACGAAACGACTAAAAAAGAGAGTGCAGCTGCACTCTCTTTTTGTTAAGAGGAGGAAGTAAGTTGATCTTAACCATTGATATTGGCAACTCATCCATTGTAACAGGAGTGTTTAAACAAGATCATTTAGAAAATATCTTCCGCAGTTCAAAAACGACAGAAAAGACAAGCGATGAATATGGAATGCTGCTATACAGCTTTTTTCAACACCATCATTACTCGTTTTCCGATGTTGAAGGCGTTATCCTATCCTCTGTTGTACCAAGTATCATGCATCGTTTTAAAAAAATGTGCAGAGACTATTTTAAGATTGATCCTGTTATTGTTGGTCCAGGCGTAAAAACAGGACTGAACATTTTATATGATGACCCAAAAGAAGTTGGTTCAGATCGAATTGCCAACGCAGTGGCAGCGATTTCCTTATACGAAGCGCCGTGCATCGTTATTGATATTGGAACAGCAACAACGTTTTGCTACATTGATGAAAAACATCGTTATCGTGGTGGGGTCATTGCACCAGGTGCTGCGCTGTCAGCAGATGCACTTTCAATGAATGCTTCAAGACTTCCGCAAATTGAATTGCAAAAACCGAAGCATGTCATTAATAAGACAACGCTAAGTTCCATTCATAGCGGAACATATTACGGGTATTTAAGCATGATTGATGGTATGATTGAACGCATGAAAAAAGAAGAGCGCCAAAGGAATGTAGTCGTGATCGCAACAGGTGGTCTTGTTGACCTCTATGCAAATGAGTCTGAAACGATTCAATATGTAGATCAGAACCTAACGTTAAAAGGCCTCAAGATGATATACGATCGAAATAAGTAAGAGGAGTGTTTACGATGAATGATTATTTAGTAAGAGCGACAGCATATAACGGAGAAGTAAGAGCGATTGCGCTAACTGCTACAGATATGGTTTCGGAAGCATGTAGAAGACAAGGTACATGGCCAACCGCTTCTGCTGCTCTGGGTCGTGCAATGATGGGCGGAACGATGATGGCATCCATGCTGAAAGGTGACGCGAAGCTTACTGTTCGTATTGAAGGAGATGGCCCGATCGGTCAAATCATTGTTGACAGTCACGCTGATGGCTCAACGAGAGGGACGGTGACAAACCCTCATGTTAGTCCTGACTTAAACAATCAAGGTAAGCTTGATGTAGCCCGTGTTGTTGGTTCGCAAGGTACAATGTCTGTTGTAAAAGATTTAGGAATGAAGGAGCCGTTTACGGGAAGTGTACCGTTAGTTTCTGGTGAAATAGGCGATGACTTTACGTATTACTTTGCAAACTCTGAACAAACACCTTCTTCTGTTGGCGTTGGCGTATTAGTCAATCCGGATGAAACGGTTTTAGCAGCTGGTGGATTTGTGATTCAAATGATGCCAGGGGCTCAGGAAAGCACAATTGTTGATATTGAAAATCGTTTATCTTCTGTACCTGCTGTTTCAAAACTTGTAGAAAAAGGATTATCCCCAGAAGAAATCCTTCACACGTTATTAGGAGAAGAAAACGTGAAGTTGTTAGAAAAAAAGCCAGTTCAATTTAACTGTACGTGCTCAAAGGACCGAATCTCAAATGCGATCATTAGTTTAGGCCAAGAGGAAATCCAAGCGATGATTCGTGAAGATCACGGTGCGGAAACGACGTGTAATTTCTGTAATGAAGTGTACACATTTACTGAAGACGAGCTTAAATCGTTACTTGAATATGCAAAATAAGCATATTCATGGAGAGTGAAGCTGTAGGACAAAAGGATATGAACCGATTGAAAAGGCGATTGATCCAATTTGGGTTGATTGTCTTTTTTTTCTGTGTAAAAGTAAAGAGAGGTATTTTGATTGACTTATCTGAAAATGTTTGCTATCATTCTATTAATCAGATAAAAATACTAGGGATTGATTTAGAGGAGGATTTTCAGTATGACGGTCGTAAACAATATTACTGAACTAATTGGAAACACACCTTTGGTTAAATTAAATCGTTTAACATCAGAAGAACATGCAGATGTATATTTAAAATTAGAATATCAAAATCCAGGAAGTAGTGTAAAAGATCGAATTGCCCTGGCAATGATTAATGCTGCGGAGGAATCTGGAGATTTAACGCCAGGAACGGTTATTGTAGAGCCAACAAGCGGAAATACCGGTATTGGTTTAGCGATGGTTGCTGCTGCTAAAGGATACAAAACAAAACTTGTTATGCCTGAGACAATGAGTTTAGAAAGAAGAAACCTGTTACGAGCCTATGGAGCTGATCTTGTTTTAACACCTGGACCAGAAGGAATGGGTGGGGCAATTCGAAAAGCAACAGAACTAGCTGAAGAAGATGGTCATTTTATGCCACAGCAATTTGAAAACGGTGCAAATCCGAAAATTCATCGTGAAACAACAGGAAAAGAGTTGCTTCAACAAGTTGATGGTCAACTTGATGGCTTCGTAGCAGGAATTGGTACAGGTGGGACCATTACTGGAGCAGGTGCATTATTAAAAGAACATTTTCCTAACTTGAAAATCGTTGCGATTGAGCCACAAGACTCAGCCGTTTTGTCAGGTGGAAAGCCGGGACCGCATAAAATTCAAGGAATTGGACCTGGGTTTGTTCCAGGAATTCTTGATACGGAAGTGTATGATGAAATAGTAAAAGTGTCAACAGACCAAGCATTTGAGCACGCAAGGAGAGCCGCTAAAGAAGAAGGCATTCTTGGAGGGATTTCTTCAGGTGCAGCTATTTATGGAGCGCTACAACTTGCAAAAGAGTTAGGACCTGGGAAGAAAGTAGTAGCGGTGATTCCGTCAAATGGAGAGCGTTATTTAAGTACTCCTCTTTATCAGTTTGAAGAGGAAGAGGCCAAAGCATAAGGATAAGGGGATATTTTACTTCCCGGGAAATAAAAAGAAGCAGGCTCAATTGAGAGTCTGCTTTTATTATTGTTAGTAGTTTAGTAAAATGAGTCCATATCGTTATGGACGGGGGAAAGAACGTGCACGATCGAAAAACGTTAACAAAGGTTATTGAATTGAACAGTACGGATTGGTTTAGCATTTTTAAACAGCTGACAGTAGATGAAAGTCACTATATCTTATTGGAGAGCGGTCGTACGGGTCGTTACAGTATAATGGGGGTAAAGCCTGAAGCCATTATTGAAGGGAAAAATCGCACATTAAAGGTTCAGCGTGCGGAAGAGGTGGAACAGTACGAGGGAGAACTCCTTGAAAGCCTGGAAAAGGTACTGGAGCCTTATCAAATTCATGAACCTTTAGCTGTAGATGGGCCGCCTGTACAAGGTGGTGCATTAGGTTATATTAGCTATGATTATGTGCGTCAAATTGAGCTACTGGATACTAGTGCTGAAGATGACTTGGATTTCCCAGAGGTTTACTTTATGATGTTTGAAAATCTTTTTATTTATGACCACGAGAAACAAAATGTCTGGTTATGTGCCAATGGAGAGGATCAAGACGAATTAGAAGCACGTCTATCTTATTACGAAAAGCACTTTACAGAGGTAAAGCGAGAAAGTCAGCCCAAGACCGAAACACATCATACAGTTCCTACCGAGCAATCAGCTTTAATGGGAACATTAAGTGAAGAGAAATTTGCCGCAGCTGTTGAGCGGATTAAAACGTATATTAGCGAAGGTGACGTCTTCCAGGTGAATTTGTCGGTTCGTCATCATAAGAAGAACGACGTAGAGCCTTTCCGTATCTACGAGGCATTAAGGGCGCTCAATCCGTCTCCATATATGAGCTACATTCAAACTCCAGAGCGACAAATTGTTAGTGCATCTCCAGAGCTTCTTGTGAAAAAAAGAGGAGATGAACTTAGCACGAGACCGATTGCGGGGACAAGATCTAGAGGACGAACTGAAGAAGAAGACGACTTGTTAAAAGAAGAACTGTTGTCTGATGAAAAAGAACGAGCTGAACACGTGATGCTTGTTGATTTAGAGCGGAATGATCTTGGACGTGTGAGCTCATACGGAACAGTAGAAGTAGATGAATTGCTCGTAGTAGAAAAATATTCTCATGTGATGCACTTAGTGTCTAATGTAAAAAGCAAACTGGCAGAAGGCTATTCCTTATATGATTGCATTCGAGCAGTTTTCCCAGGAGGAACGATAACAGGGGCTCCAAAAGTGAGGACGATGGAAATTATCGAGGAGCTGGAACCAGTACGAAGAGGGTTGTATACAGGTGCAATCGGTTGGATTGGGTTTCATCAAGATATGGAACTGAATATTGTTATTCGGACAATGATATGTCAAGGAGACAATGCGTATGTTCAGGCAGGGGCAGGTGTTGTGATTGATTCTAATCCTGCTTTTGAATATAAGGAATCTCTAAAAAAAGCACGAGCTTTATGGAATGCTTACGAAATCGCTAAGGAGGAGGTAAGGGAAAGATGATTTTAATGATTGATAACTATGATTCCTTTACGTATAACCTTGTACAATATTTAGGTGAAATGGGCGAAGAGCTAATCGTCCGTAGAAATGATAAAATCTCGATTAACGAAATTGAGACAACTATGAAACCGACGATGATTATGATTTCACCAGGTCCATGTACGCCAAATGACGCAGGCATTAGTTTGGAGGTTATCCGACATTTCAGTGGAAAAATACCAATTTTAGGCGTGTGTCTCGGTCATCAAGCGATTGCTCAAGCTTTTGGTGGAGTAGTACGCAAGGCAGAGCGCCTCATGCATGGAAAAACATCGCTAATCATGCACGATCAGAACACCATTTTTACAAATCTGCCGCAGCCTCTTCAAGTAACGAGATACCACTCCCTCATTGTGGACCGGGAAACTTTGCCGGAATGCTTAGAGATTAGTGCAGAAACAAATGAAGGTGAAATTATGGCGATCCGTCACCGAGAGTATCCGTTAGAAGGGGTGCAGTTTCATCCAGAAGCGATCCTCACTACTGAAGGAAAGAGGATGTTAAAACAGTTTGTCGAAACATATAAAGGTGAAGTACCGTGTACATTAGTGTAAATGGACGAGTGGTACAAGATATAGATGCGGTCATTTCTCCATACGATCATGGTTTTCTATACGGATTAGGCTTGTTTGAAACCTTTGCTGTAAGAGAAGACAACGTTTTGCTTTTAAATAAACACGTCAATCGTTTAAATCAAAGTGCAAAGGAACTAGGGGTCCAGTATGTTTTGTCAGAAGACAAAGTACTGAATACAGTTCGCAAGCTATTACAAAAAAATCAAATGAGTGAAGCGTATGTTCGTTGGAATGTTTCTGCAGGTGTCAGAGAAATTGGTCTGTATAACGAAGAGTTTACATCTCCACAAGAAATCGTTTATGTAAAAGAATTACCTCGCTCTTCTATTTCCGCAAAATCACTGCGATCTCTTCAGCTTAACCGCAATACTGTGGAAGGTGAAAGGCGCTATAAGTCACATCATTATTTAAATAATCTTTTAGCAAAAAAAGAAATAGGAAATCAGACTGGCACAGAAGGTCTGTTTTATACAAAAGAAGGGTATGTGGCAGAAGGCATTGTTTCTAATATATTCTTTGTAAAGGAAGGTGTCGTTTGTACACCTGCGCTTGAAACGGGTATTTTAAATGGGGTCACGAGACAGTATACGATTGACTGGTGTAAAAAAAACAATCGAACAGTAGTAGAAGGTCTTTTCACAAAAGAAGATGTGTTTAGAGCAGATGAAGTCTTTCTTACGAATGCCATTCAGGGAATCGTTCCTGTGAACACGTTTGACGAATTAAAAAAGTATCATGCAGACCTCGCGCTTAAACTTGCAGAAGACTATAAGCGTGCTGCACACATGCAAGAGGAGGTAGAGGGTGAGTAAGCCGGTAAAGATTAACGTGAACAAAGGTACGAGAACAAAAATTATGGGCATTTTAAATGTGACGCCAGATTCGTTTTCTGATGGGGGTAACTATACGACGGTTGAAGCTGCCATTGATCAAGTCGCGCAAATGCTAGAAGCTGGCGCCGACATTATTGATATTGGAGGAGAATCGACACGTCCAGGCTACACACCTGTTTCTGTAGAAGAAGAAATTGAGCGGACAAGCCCGGTGATTGAAGAGCTCTCAAAGCGTTTTGAGGTTCCTATATCCATTGATACATTTAAAGCGAAAACGGCAGATGAAGCACTTAAGGCAGGCGCTGCAATTATAAACGATGTCTGGGGAGCGAAAGCAGATACGCAAATGGCGGCTATAGCCGCAAAGCATAAAGCGCCCATTATATTGATGCACAATCGTGAAAAACAGCAGTATCATTCTTTCATGCCGGATGTTTTGAATGACTTAAAAGAGAGTATTAAGATATGTATAGATGCAGATGTGCAGCCTAATCAAATTTGGTTAGATCCAGGTGTAGGTTTTCCAAAATCATATGAGCAGAATTTAGAAGTGATGAGAGAGCTTCATCAAATTGTCGAGCTAGGCTACCCTGTTTTATTAGGAACTTCAAGGAAGTCTGTCATTGCAAAAACCTTGCATCTACCTGTGCACGACCGAGTTGAAGGAACAGGTGCCACAGTATGCTTAGGTATTGCAAAAGGTGTAAGTGTGGTACGCGTACATGATGTTAAGGAAATAAAACGAATGGCTGTAATGATGGATGCAATGCTGCAAAGGAGTGACGAAAATGGATAAAATCTATATGAACCAACTTTCTTTTTACGGCTACCATGGGGTGTTCCCTGAGGAGAATAAACTAGGGCAACGGTTCTTAGTAGACTTAGTGTTAGAATTAGATTTGCAGCCTGCTGCCGATCGTGATGATCTTAATGAATCTGTAGATTATGGAGAGATTTATAAGAGCGTCAAGAAAATCGTTGAAGGGGATCCGGTTAAGCTTGTTGAAACCATTGCTAAAGGAATCTGTGATGAATTGCTTCAATCATTTAGTAAGATTGAAGCTTGCACAGTGAAGGTTATTAAGCCTGATCCTCCAATTCCAGGACACTACGACTCGGTTGCAGTGGAGTTGAGACGATCAAGATGAGGAATCAAGCCTTTATTGCACTGGGATCAAATTTAGGGAACCGTGAAGAAAATTTACTAGCATCTGTCGAACGACTAAACCGTTCTGAAGGAATAAACGTCATTCGATCTTCCTCTATTTATGAAACGGACCCAGTAGGTTATGAAAATCAAGGTCAGTTTCTTAATATGGTTATAGAAATTTCAACGGTGCATCACCCGTTAGACTTATTAGACATCACGCAACAAATAGAGCTAGATCTTGGACGTGAACGAGATATTATCAATGGGCCAAGAACGGTAGACCTCGACATTTTATTGTTTGAGCAGGAGGAACTGGATGTGAATGAGTTACAAATCCCTCATCCAAGAATGTGGGATCGGGCATTCGTGTTAATTCCTCTTGCTGAAATTGCACCTAAGATAATCAGCGGAAAAAGTGGGCTACCCCTAAAAACAATCATAAACGAGTCGTTTATTGATAAAGAGGGTGTGAAATGGTGGAAACAATGGAATGGGGAAGGAATATACGAGCCTATCGAAAGTTAAAGGGCTTTACACAACAAGACTTCGCAAAAGAGATTCATGTATCTGTATCGCTATTAGGTGAAATCGAACGTGGGATTCGTCATCCTGATGAAGAACTAATAAATCGAATTTGTGCGTGTTTACAAGTCTCCAAGCAGGATATGATGCAGTTGTAAGGAGTTGAGCGTTGTATCCATGCAGGAAGGTATGTATGGTGCAGTACGTATGCAGGAAGTCATAATAGATAAGACTGTATAAGGATAAAATGTGTATATGCTCGCATCCTGTTTTGGTTTATTTTTAAGCTGAATGAACTAGCAAAGCTACGAGCTTTATAGTACACTTCTAAATAACTTGATTAAAAAGGGTTTGATTAACAGGGAGTTGATCTGCCCTTTTTCGATGATAGAGAACAGGGGTTGAGAGTGTTGACTGAAGAATTAGAGCTACATGACTTATTGGCTGTCCGTAAAGACAAGCTGAACCAATTATATGATCAGGGTGTTGACCCATTTGGAGGAAAGTTTGAGCGTACACATACATCACAACAAGTAGTTGAGCAATTTGATGCGTTTTCTAAAGAGGAATTAGAAAATAAAGATGAAAAAGTTGTGCTTGCAGGTCGTCTAATGACCAAGCGTGGAAAAGGTAAAGCTGGCTTTGCTCATATACAAGATTTAACCGGGCAAATTCAAATTTATGTTCGTCAAGATGCAATTGGAGAAGAATCATATGATCTATTTAAGTCCTTAGATATTGGAGATATGGTTGGTATAGTAGGCGGTCCCTTTAAAACGAATGTAGGGGAAATGTCTGTTAAAGTAACAGAGCTCACGCTTTTAGGTAAATCATTACGTCCTTTACCTGATAAATATCACGGTTTAAAAGATGTAGAGCAACGCTATCGTCAGCGTTATTTAGATTTGATAACTAGCCCAGAGTCCCGAAATACGTTTATTACTCGAAGCAAAATTATTCAAGTTATGCGTCGTTATCTTGATGACCAAGGCTTTTTAGAAGTCGAGACACCGATGATGCATAGCATTCCTGGTGGAGCTTCTGCGCGTCCGTTTGTCACACATCATAATACATTAGATATGGAACTCTATATGAGGATTGCAATTGAACTTCATCTAAAGCGTCTCATTGTTGGTGGATTAGAGAAAGTGTATGAAATCGGACGTGTCTTTAGAAATGAAGGCGTCTCAACCCGGCATAATCCTGAATTTACAATGATCGAACTTTACGAAGCGTATGCAGATTATCAAGACATTATGAAATTAACTGAAGGAGTAATTGCGCATATAGCAAAAGAAGTCCTCGGTAAGACGACCGTGCAGTACGGGGAGTATGAAGTAAATCTCGCTTCTGGTTGGACGCGTGTTCACATGGTAGATGCGGTGAAGGAAAAAACGGGCGTGGACTTTTGGAAAGAGATGAGTGATGAAGAGGCTCGTTCACTTGCAAAAGAACATAACGTACCTGTAAAAGAGACGATGAGTTTTGGTCATGTTGTAAATGAGTTTTTTGAACACTTTGTTGAAGAGTCACTTATTCAACCGACATTTGTGTATGGACATCCTCTTGCTATCTCACCACTGGCTAAGAAAAATAGTGAAGATCCGCGATTTACGGATCGCTTTGAACTATTTATTGTTGGACGTGAACATGCAAATGCATTCTCGGAGCTAAATGATCCCGTTGATCAGCGTCAGCGATTTGAAGCGCAGTTGGTTGAGCGTGAACAAGGTGATGATGAAGCTCACATGATGGATGAAGATTTCGTAGAAGCTCTTGAGTATGGAATGCCTCCTACAGGAGGATTAGGTATCGGGATCGATCGTTTAGTCATGTTATTGACGAATGCCCCGTCTATAAGAGATGTATTGTTATTCCCGCAAATGCGTAAGCAAGGAGAGTAACCCCTGTTGTTCATCCACTATCTCAAGAAGTTTTGGATAGTGGATGAATTTCTAAAAAAAAAGTTTTAGAAAAGGCTTGCGGATTTTTTCTGAGGGTGGTATATTATTTCTTGTCGCCGCGACAGACGCGAACGACACAAAAAAAGATAAAAAACATGATTGACAAGGGTTTTAGCTTCTGTTAAGATATAAAAGTTGCTAAAACAAAACGAGTTCTTTGAAAACTGAACAAAAGCCAAGCGTAAAAGAGATACAAGGTATCTCGTCAATGAAGTTAGACACAGCTTTAAATTGTGCAACAGCTTAGGATCTTCGACTACGATCGCAACATCCGTGTTGCAACGTCGAAGTCAACACATCCGTGTGTAAGTAAACACTTTTAACGGAGAGTTTGATCCTGGCTCAGGACGAACGCTGGCGGCGTGCCTAATACATGCAAGTCGAGCGGACAGAAGGGAGCTTGCTCCCGGAAGTTAGCGGCGGACGGGTGAGTAACACGTAGGTAACCTGCCCCTTAGACTGGGATAACTCCGGGAAACCGGAGCTAATACGGGATAATAAAGAGAATCGCCTGATTTTCTTTTGAAAGACGGCGTCTAGCTGTCACTAAGGGATGGACCTGCGGCGCATTAGCTAGTTGGTAAGGTAACGGCTTACCAAGGCGACGATGCGTAGCCGACCTGAGAGGGTGATCGGCCACACTGGGACTGAGACACGGCCCAGACTCCTACGGGAGGCAGCAGTAGGGAATCTTCCGCAATGGACGAAAGTCTGACGGAGCAACGCCGCGTGAGTGAGGAAGGCCTTCGGGTCGTAAAGCTCTGTTGTGAGGGAAGAACAAGTGCCGGGATAACTACCGGCACCTTGACGGTACCTCACCAGAAAGCCACGGCTAACTACGTGCCAGCAGCCGCGGTAATACGTAGGTGGCAAGCGTTGTCCGGAATTATTGGGCGTAAAGCGCGCGCAGGCGGCTTCTTAAGTCTGATGTGAAATCTCGGGGCTCAACCCCGAGCGGCCATTGGAAACTGGGGAGCTTGAGTGCAGAAGAGGAGAGTGGAATTCCACGTGTAGCGGTGAAATGCGTAGATATGTGGAGGAACACCAGTGGCGAAGGCGACTCTCTGGTCTGTAACTGACGCTGAGGCGCGAAAGCGTGGGGAGCAAACAGGATTAGATACCCTGGTAGTCCACGCCGTAAACGATGAGTGCTAGGTGTTAGGGGTTTCGATGCCCGTAGTGCCGAAGTAAACACATTAAGCACTCCGCCTGGGGAGTACGGCCGCAAGGCTGAAACTCAAAGGAATTGACGGGGACCCGCACAAGCAGTGGAGCATGTGGTTTAATTCGAAGCAACGCGAAGAACCTTACCAGGTCTTGACATCCTTTGACCACTCTGGAGACAGAGCTTCCCCTTCGGGGGCAAAGTGACAGGTGGTGCATGGTTGTCGTCAGCTCGTGTCGTGAGATGTTGGGTTAAGTCCCGCAACGAGCGCAACCCTTGATCTTAGTTGCCAGCATTTAGTTGGGCACTCTAAGGTGACTGCCGGTGACAAACCGGAGGAAGGTGGGGACGACGTCAAATCATCATGCCCCTTATGACCTGGGCTACACACGTGCTACAATGGATGGTACAAAGGGCAGCGAAGCCGTGAGGTGGAGCCAATCCCATAAAGCCATTCTCAGTTCGGATTGCAGGCTGCAACTCGCCTGCATGAAGCCGGAATTGCTAGTAATCGCGGATCAGCATGCCGCGGTGAATACGTTCCCGGGTCTTGTACACACCGCCCGTCACACCACGAGAGTTTGTAACACCCGAAGTCGGTGAGGTAACCTTTTGGAGCCAGCCGCCTAAGGTGGGACAAATGATTGGGGTGAAGTCGTAACAAGGTAGCCGTATCGGAAGGTGCGGCTGGATCACCTCCTTTCTATGGAGTATTTACTCTAGTCGATATATGACCGTTGGTCATATAACGCTTCGGATCTTTTGTTCAGTTTTGAATGAACTCAAATTCATTCATCTATAGCCTAATAGGGTATGGAACCAAGCTAGATGCCTGGTACCGACCTCTGTAGGCAGGTTCTTTGAAAACTAAATCTAAAATCAACTCAAATTAAGTTTTGTTCATCGGTTTTAAACTGTTTGAACGAGACGTCAAGAATTCATAAACCTTTTAGGTTAACTGTTTTACAAAGAGACCCGAGTAGATCAAGGATGGGAAATGCTTGATGGAAGGAGCGTAGTTGTCTACGTGACTGACAGAAAGACAGGAACCAGACGAAGAGATACGAAGGGAATCTGATGTAAAAATGGATAAGTTAGAAAGGGCGCACGGTGAATGCCTTGGCACTAGGAGCCGATGAAGGACGCGACGAACAGCGATATGCTTCGGGGAGCTGTAAGTAAGCTTTGATCCGGAGATTTCCGAATGGGGGAACCCACCATCCGTAATGGGATGGTACTCTTACCTGAACACATAGGGTAGGTAGAGGCAGACCCGGGGAACTGAAACATCTAAGTACCCGGAGGAAGAGAAAGCAAATGCGATTTCCTGAGTAGCGGCGAGCGAAACGGAATCAGCCCAAACCAAGAGGCTTGCCTCTTGGGGTTGTAGGACACTCTATACGGAGTTACAAAGAAACGGAGTAGGTGAACTGTCTGGAAAGACAGGCCGAAGAAGGTAACAGCCCTGTAGCTGAAACTTCGTTTCCTCCAGAGTGGATCCTGAGTACGGCGGGACACGTGAAACCCCGTCGGAATCCGGGAGGACCATCTCCCAAGGCTAAATACTCCCTAGTGACCGATAGTGAACCAGTACCGTGAGGGAAAGGTGAAAAGCACCCCGGAAGGGGAGTGAAAGAGATCCTGAAACCGTGTGCCTACAACTAGTCAGAGCCCGTTAATGGGTGATGGCGTGCCTTTTGTAGAATGAACCGGCGAGTTACGATAACGTGCAAGGTTAAGCTGATGAGGCGGAGCCGCAGCGAAAGCGAGTCTGAATAGGGCGAGTGAGTACGTTGTCGTAGACCCGAAACCGGGTGATCTACCCATGTCCAGGGTGAAGGTCGGGTAACACCGACTGGAGGCCCGAACCCACGCATGTTGAAAAATGCGGGGATGAGGTGTGGGTAGGGGTGAAATGCCAATCGAACTCGGAAATAGCTGGTTCTCCCCGAAATAGCTTTAGGGCTAGCCTCGAGTGATGAGTTTTGGAGGTAGAGCACTGATTGGACGAGGGGTCCCCACAGGATTACCGAATTCAGTCAAACTCCGAATGCCAAAAACTTTAACTCGGGAGTCAGACTGCGAGTGCTAAGATCCGTAGTCAAGAGGGAAACAGCCCAGACCATCAGCTAAGGTCCCCAAGTATACGTTAAGTGGAAAAGGATGTGGAGTTGCTTAGACAACCAGGATGTTGGCTTAGAAGCAGCCATCATTGAAAGAGTGCGTAATAGCTCACTGGTCGAGTGACTCTGCGCCGAAAATGTACCGGGGCTAAACGTATCACCGAAGCTATGGCAATCCCAGTAGGGATTGGGTAGGGGAGCGTTCCAAGGACAGCGAAGCTAGATCGTGAGGACTAGTGGAGTGCTTGGAAGTGAGAATGCCGGTATGAGTAGCGAAAAGAGGGGTGAGAATCCCCTCCGTCGAAAGCCCAAGGTTTCCTGAGGAAGGCTCGTCCGCTCAGGGTTAGTCGGGACCTAAGCCGAGGCTGAAAAGCGTAGGCGATGGACAACAGGTTGATATTCCTGTACCACCTCGTATTTGTTTGAACGATGGGGGGACGCAGAAAGGTAGGGTGAGCGCGCCGCTGGCTGTGCGCGTCGAAGCATGCAAGGCTGGAACATAGGCAAATCCGTGTTCCGTGAAGGCTGAGCTGTGACCGTGAAGGACCCAAGGGTCCGAAATCCCTGATCCTCCGCTGCCGAGAAAAGCCTCTAGTTAGAATACAGGTGCCCGTACCGCAAACCGACACAGGTAGGCGAGAAGAGAATTCTAAGACGCTCGGGAGAACTCTCGTTAAGGAACTCGGCAAAATGACCCCGTAACTTCGGGAGAAGGGGTGCTCTATTAAGGTGAATAGCCTGAGAGAGCCGCAGTGAATAGATCCAAGCGACTGTTTAGCAAAAACACAGGTCTCTGCCAAGCCGCAAGGCGAAGTATAGGGGCTGACACCTGCCCGGTGCTGGAAGGTTAAGAGGAGGGGTTATCCCGTAAGGGAGAAGCTCTGAATTGAAGCCCCAGTAAACGGCGGCCGTAACTATAACGGTCCTAAGGTAGCGAAATTCCTTGTCGGGTAAGTTCCGACCCGCACGAATGGTGCAACGACTTGGATACTGTCTCAACGAGAGACCCGGTGAAATTATAGTACCTGTGAAGATGCAGGTTACCCGCGACAGGACGGAAAGACCCCATGGAGCTTTACTGTAGCTTGATAGTGAGTGTTGGTACCATTTGTACAGGATAGGTAGGAGCCTAGGAAACCGGAGCGCTAGCTTCGGTGGAGGCGTCGGTGGGATACTACCCTGATGGTGCTGACATTCTAACCTCGACCCGTGATCCGGGTCAGGGACATTGTCAGGTGGGCAGTTTGACTGGGGCGGTCGCCTCCTAAACAGTAACGGAGGCGCCCAAAGGTTCCCTCAGAATGGTTGGAAATCATTCGTAGAGTGCAAAGGCATAAGGGAGCTTGACTGCGAGACCTACAAGTCGAGCAGGGACGAAAGTCGGGCTTAGTGATCCGGCGGTGCCGTATGGAAGGGCCGTCGCTCAACGGATAAAAGCTACCCTGGGGATAACAGGCTTATCTCCCCCAAGAGTCCACATCGACGGGGAGGTTTGGCACCTCGATGTCGGCTCGTCGCATCCTGGGGCTGAAGTAGGTCCCAAGGGTTGGGCTGTTCGCCCATTAAAGCGGCACGCGAGCTGGGTTCAGAACGTCGTGAGACAGTTCGGTCCCTATCCGTCGCGGGCGTAGGAAATTTGAGAGGAGCTGTCCTTAGTACGAGAGGACCGGGATGGACATACCGCTGGTGTACCAGTTGTTCCGCCAGGAGCATCGCTGGGTAGCTACGTATGGACGGGATAAGTGCTGAAAGCATCTAAGCATGAAGCCCCCCTCAAGATGAGATTTCCCATGGCGTAAGCCAGTAAGACCCCTTAGAGATGATGAGGTTGATAGGTCAGAAGTGGAAGTGTGGCGACACATGGAGCGGACTGATACTAATCGGTCGAGGGCTTATCCTAAATTTTTCTTGACTTGAGTTTGATTTCTAGATTTAGTTTTGAAAGAATCGTTGATTCTTTTACCTTTGACAACGAGAAACAAGACGAAGAGATTCGTCGTTGATCGAACGTCAACATAGTCTGGTGGCAATAGCAAAGAGGTCACACCCGTTCCCATGCCGAACACGGTCGTTAAGCTCTTTTGCGCCGATGGTAGTTGGGGGCTTCCCCCTGTGAGAGTAGGACGTTGCCAGGCTTACATATTTTCTTTGTTATTTGAAAACAAGATAATACGTTGGAGGATTAGCTCAGCTGGGAGAGCACCTGCCTTACAAGCAGGGGGTCGGCGGTTCGATCCCGTCATCCTCCACCATGTGCCGGTCTAGCTCAATTGGTAGAGCAACTGACTTGTAATCAGTAGGTTGGGGGTTCAAGTCCTCTGGCCGGCACCATGTTTCTTGAAGTCAGAGCCATTAGCTCAGTTGGTAGAGCATCTGACTTTTAATCAGAGGGTCGAAGGTTCGAATCCTTCATGGCTCACCATATATTTGCGGGTGTGGCGGAATTGGCAGACGCGCTAGACTTAGGATCTAGTGTCTTTATGACGTGGGGGTTCAAGTCCCTTCACCCGCACTCACAATTACTAATTGTGTGCGGAAGTAGTTCAGTGGTAGAACACCACCTTGCCAAGGTGGGGGTCGCGAGTTCGAATCTCGTCTTCCGCTTTTGCCAATTAATTTTGCCGGGGTGGTGGAATTGGCAGACACACAGGACTTAAAATCCTGCGGTTGGTGACAACCGTGCCGGTTCAAGTCCGGCCCTCGGCACCATTTTAATTTAATATGCGCCCGTAGCTCAATTGGATAGAGTACTTGACTACGAATCAAGCGGTTAGAGGTTCGACTCCTCTCGGGCGCGCCATTACGGGAAGTAGCTCAGCTTGGTAGAGCACTTGGTTTGGGACCAAGGGGTCGCAGGTTCAAATCCTGTCTTCCCGACCACTGAATGGGGCCTTAGCTCAGCTGGGAGAGCGCCTGCTTTGCACGCAGGAGGTCAGCGGTTCGATCCCGCTAGGCTCCACCAAAAAACTTTTTCAAAAAAGTATTTGACATTCAAAACGATGTCATGTAGAGTACTAAGAGTCGCCAAGAGAGATCGAGGCGCAAACGAGTTCTTTGAAAACTGAACAAAAGCCAAGCGTAAAAGAGATACAAGGTATCTCGTCAATGAAGTTAGACACAGCTTTAAATTGTGCAAATGAGCAAGTCAAACACTTTTAACGGAGAGTTTGATCCTGGCTCAGGACGAACGCTGGCGGCGTGCCTAATACATGCAAGTCGAGCGGACAGAAGGGAGCTTGCTCCCGGAAGTTAGCGGCGGACGGGTGAGTAACACGTAGGTAACCTGCCCCTTAGACTGGGATAACTCCGGGAAACCGGAGCTAATACGGGATAATAAAGAGAATCGCCTGATTTTCTTTTGAAAGACGGCGTTTAGCTGTCACTAAGGGATGGACCTGCGGCGCATTAGCTAGTTGGTAAGGTAACGGCTTACCAAGGCGACGATGCGTAGCCGACCTGAGAGGGTGATCGGCCACACTGGGACTGAGACACGGCCCAGACTCCTACGGGAGGCAGCAGTAGGGAATCTTCCGCAATGGACGAAAGTCTGACGGAGCAACGCCGCGTGAGTGAGGAAGGCCTTCGGGTCGTAAAGCTCTGTTGTGAGGGAAGAACAAGTGCCGGCGTAACTACCGGCACCTTGACGGTACCTCACCAGAAAGCCACGGCTAACTACGTGCCAGCAGCCGCGGTAATACGTAGGTGGCAAGCGTTGTCCGGAATTATTGGGCGTAAAGCGCGCGCAGGCGGCTTCTTAAGTCTGATGTGAAATCTCGGGGCTCAACCCCGAGCGGCCATTGGAAACTGGGGAGCTTGAGTGCAGAAGAGGAGAGTGGAATTCCACGTGTAGCGGTGAAATGCGTAGATATGTGGAGGAACACCAGTGGCGAAGGCGACTCTCTGGTCTGTAACTGACGCTGAGGCGCGAAAGCGTGGGGAGCAAACAGGATTAGATACCCTGGTAGTCCACGCCGTAAACGATGAGTGCTAGGTGTTAGGGGTTTCGATGCCCGTAGTGCCGAAGTAAACACATTAAGCACTCCGCCTGGGGAGTACGGCCGCAAGGCTGAAACTCAAAGGAATTGACGGGGACCCGCACAAGCAGTGGAGCATGTGGTTTAATTCGAAGCAACGCGAAGAACCTTACCAGGTCTTGACATCCTTTGACCACTCTGGAGACAGAGCTTCCCCTTCGGGGGCAAAGTGACAGGTGGTGCATGGTTGTCGTCAGCTCGTGTCGTGAGATGTTGGGTTAAGTCCCGCAACGAGCGCAACCCTTGATCTTAGTTGCCAGCATTTAGTTGGGCACTCTAAGGTGACTGCCGGTGACAAACCGGAGGAAGGTGGGGACGACGTCAAATCATCATGCCCCTTATGACCTGGGCTACACACGTGCTACAATGGATGGTACAAAGGGCAGCGAAGCCGTGAGGTGGAGCCAATCCCATAAAGCCATTCTCAGTTCGGATTGCAGGCTGCAACTCGCCTGCATGAAGCCGGAATTGCTAGTAATCGCGGATCAGCATGCCGCGGTGAATACGTTCCCGGGTCTTGTACACACCGCCCGTCACACCACGAGAGTTTGTAACACCCGAAGTCGGTGAGGTAACCTTTTGGAGCCAGCCGCCTAAGGTGGGACAAATGATTGGGGTGAAGTCGTAACAAGGTAGCCGTATCGGAAGGTGCGGCTGGATCACCTCCTTTCTATGGAGTATTTACTCTAGTCGATATATGACCGTTGGTCATATAACGCTTCGGATCTTTTGTTCAGTTTTGAATGAACTCAAATTCATTCATCTATAGCCTAATAGGGTATGGAACCAAGCTAGATGCCTGGTACCGATCTCTGTAGGCAGGTTCTTTGAAAACTAAATCTAAAATCAACTCAAATTAAGTTTTGTTCATCGGTTTTAAACTGTTTGAACGAGACGTCAAGAATTCATAAACCTTTTAGGTTAACTGTTTTACAAAGAGACCCGAGTAGATCAAGGATGGGAAATGCTTGATGGAAGGAGCGTAGTTGTCTACGTGACTGACAGAAAGACAGGAACCAGACGAAGAGATACGAAGGGAATCTGATGTAAAAATGGATAAGTTAGAAAGGGCGCACGGTGAATGCCTTGGCACTAGGAGCCGATGAAGGACGCGACGAACAGCGATATGCTTCGGGGAGCTGTAAGTAAGCTTTGATCCGGAGATTTCCGAATGGGGGAACCCACCATCCGTAATGGGATGGTACTCTTACCTGAACACATAGGGTAGGTAGAGGCAGACCCGGGGAACTGAAACATCTAAGTACCCGGAGGAAGAGAAAGCAAATGCGATTTCCTGAGTAGCGGCGAGCGAAACGGAATCAGCCCAAACCAAGAGGCTTGCCTCTTGGGGTTGTAGGACACTCTATACGGAGTTACAAAGAAACGGAGTAGGTGAACTGTCTGGAAAGACAGGCCGAAGAAGGTAACAGCCCTGTAGCTGAAACTTCGTTTCCTCCAGAGTGGATCCTGAGTACGGCGGGACACGTGAAACCCCGTCGGAATCCGGGAGGACCATCTCCCAAGGCTAAATACTCCCTAGTGACCGATAGTGAACCAGTACCGTGAGGGAAAGGTGAAAAGCACCCCGGAAGGGGAGTGAAAGAGATCCTGAAACCGTGTGCCTACAACTAGTCAGAGCCCGTTAATGGGTGATGGCGTGCCTTTTGTAGAATGAACCGGCGAGTTACGATAACGTGCAAGGTTAAGCTGATGAGGCGGAGCCGCAGCGAAAGCGAGTCTGAATAGGGCGAGTGAGTACGTTGTCGTAGACCCGAAACCGGGTGATCTACCCATGTCCAGGGTGAAGGTCGGGTAACACCGACTGGAGGCCCGAACCCACGCATGTTGAAAAATGCGGGGATGAGGTGTGGGTAGGGGTGAAATGCCAATCGAACTCGGAAATAGCTGGTTCTCCCCGAAATAGCTTTAGGGCTAGCCTCGAGTGATGAGTTTTGGAGGTAGAGCACTGATTGGACGAGGGGTCCCCACAGGATTACCGAATTCAGTCAAACTCCGAATGCCAAAAACTTTAACTCGGGAGTCAGACTGCGAGTGCTAAGATCCGTAGTCAAGAGGGAAACAGCCCAGACCATCAGCTAAGGTCCCCAAGTATACGTTAAGTGGAAAAGGATGTGGAGTTGCTTAGACAACCAGGATGTTGGCTTAGAAGCAGCCATCATTGAAAGAGTGCGTAATAGCTCACTGGTCGAGTGACTCTGCGCCGAAAATGTACCGGGGCTAAACGTATCACCGAAGCTATGGCAATCCCAGTAGGGATTGGGTAGGGGAGCGTTCCAAGGACAGCGAAGCTAGATCGTGAGGACTAGTGGAGTGCTTGGAAGTGAGAATGCCGGTATGAGTAGCGAAAAGAGGGGTGAGAATCCCCTCCGTCGAAAGCCCAAGGTTTCCTGAGGAAGGCTCGTCCGCTCAGGGTTAGTCGGGACCTAAGCCGAGGCTGAAAAGCGTAGGCGATGGACAACAGGTTGATATTCCTGTACCACCTCGTATTTGTTTGAACGATGGGGGGACGCAGAAAGGTAGGGTGAGCGCGCCGCTGGCTGTGCGCGTCGAAGCATGCAAGGCTGGAACATAGGCAAATCCGTGTTCCGTGAAGGCTGAGCTGTGACCGTGAAGGACCCAAGGGTCCGAAATCCCTGATCCTCCGCTGCCGAGAAAAGCCTCTAGTTAGAATACAGGTGCCCGTACCGCAAACCGACACAGGTAGGCGAGAAGAGAATTCTAAGACGCTCGGGAGAACTCTCGTTAAGGAACTCGGCAAAATGACCCCGTAACTTCGGGAGAAGGGGTGCTCTATTAAGGTGAATAGCCTGAGAGAGCCGCAGTGAATAGATCCAAGCGACTGTTTAGCAAAAACACAGGTCTCTGCCAAGCCGCAAGGCGAAGTATAGGGGCTGACACCTGCCCGGTGCTGGAAGGTTAAGAGGAGGGGTTATCCCGTAAGGGAGAAGCTCTGAATTGAAGCCCCAGTAAACGGCGGCCGTAACTATAACGGTCCTAAGGTAGCGAAATTCCTTGTCGGGTAAGTTCCGACCCGCACGAATGGTGCAACGACTTGGATACTGTCTCAACGAGAGACCCGGTGAAATTATAGTACCTGTGAAGATGCAGGTTACCCGCGACAGGACGGAAAGACCCCATGGAGCTTTACTGTAGCTTGATAGTGAGTGTTGGTACCATTTGTACAGGATAGGTAGGAGCCTAGGAAACCGGAGCGCTAGCTTCGGTGGAGGCGTCGGTGGGATACTACCCTGATGGTGCTGACATTCTAACCTCGACCCGTGATCCGGGTCAGGGACATTGTCAGGTGGGCAGTTTGACTGGGGCGGTCGCCTCCTAAACAGTAACGGAGGCGCCCAAAGGTTCCCTCAGAATGGTTGGAAATCATTCGTAGAGTGCAAAGGCATAAGGGAGCTTGACTGCGAGACCTACAAGTCGAGCAGGGACGAAAGTCGGGCTTAGTGATCCGGCGGTGCCGTATGGAAGGGCCGTCGCTCAACGGATAAAAGCTACCCTGGGGATAACAGGCTTATCTCCCCCAAGAGTCCACATCGACGGGGAGGTTTGGCACCTCGATGTCGGCTCGTCGCATCCTGGGGCTGAAGTAGGTCCCAAGGGTTGGGCTGTTCGCCCATTAAAGCGGCACGCGAGCTGGGTTCAGAACGTCGTGAGACAGTTCGGTCCCTATCCGTCGCGGGCGTAGGAAATTTGAGAGGAGCTGTCCTTAGTACGAGAGGACCGGGATGGACATACCGCTGGTGTACCAGTTGTTCCGCCAGGAGCATCGCTGGGTAGCTACGTATGGACGGGATAAGTGCTGAAAGCATCTAAGCATGAAGCCCCCCTCAAGATGAGATTTCCCATGGCGTAAGCCAGTAAGACCCCTTAGAGATGATGAGGTTGATAGGTCAGAAGTGGAAGTGTGGCGACACATGGAGCGGACTGATACTAATCGGTCGAGGGCTTATCCTAATTTTTTCTTGACGTGAGTTTGATTTCTAGATTTAGTTTTGAAAGAATCGTTGATTCTTTTACCTTTGACAACGAGAAACAAGACGAAGAGATTCGCCGTTGATCGAACGTCAACATAGTCTGGTGGCAATAGCAAAGAGGTCACACCCGTTCCCATGCCGAACACGGTCGTTAAGCTCTTTTGCGCCGATGGTAGTTGGGGGCTTCCCCCTGTGAGAGTAGGACGTTGCCAGGCAAGCAGAAAGACACCTGAATAGGTGTCTTTTTTTTGTATAGAGAGGCGCAAAAGAGCTGCGCTTCGAAAGAAGCGAAATGAAGAAGCAAGCACATAGAGTGAATTTCGTAAGGCGACATGGAATCGCAACCTTGAAATCGCTTCGTGCGAACCGACCCCGTAGGAAATCATGACGGAGCCAAAGGACGTTGCCAGGCAAGCAGAGAGACACCTGAATAGGTGTCTTTTTTTTGTATAGAGAGGCGCAAAAGAGCTGCGCTTCGAAGAAGCGAAATGAAGAAGCAAGCACATAGATCGAATAAAGAACGAACCTAGATCCATCATGAATAAACATCAGGGAAAGACATCGTGCCCTCCTGTGAGACGAAAGGGTCGTTTTCGTAGAACGTCGTGAAGGACCTATCGTAAAAAGAACGTGTGAAGCATCCCCGTAGAAAATCATGACGGAGCCAAAGGACGATGCAACGAGTTAACCTATTTTTCGTTAAACTCTTTTTCTAACGTCGCATACCTATAGTCAAAAATCTCTTCTAACCGGTTCTTTACCATTAAACGACGAGCGATTTCCCCAAGAAATGAAAAGGGTAGGCTATAGTGAACAATGTCAACCATAGTGACTCCTTCTTCTGTTTCTGAAAAAAGGTGCTGATGATGCCAAAGCTTAAAAGGACCAAAACGCTGCTCATCAATAAAGTAAGACTGATCTTCAACTTGTGTAATCTCCGTTACCCAAGTTAGGGGAATTGATAAAAGAGGGCTCACTTTATAAGTAATCAATTGGCCAGTATAAATCGTTTTTCCGGGATCGTTTGTAATTGTAAAATTCATATAGCTAGGCGTAATCGCTTGAAGATTTTTAGCACTAGAGAAAAATTCCCAGGCTTGATCAAGCGTTATGTTCAAATGCTGTTCGCGTTTTAATATGTGTACTCGCATAAATATCCACCTTCCTAACAAACAGAATTACCCTTTTCAAAAAAAGTAAAACAATCTACCGGAGATAGGTCTAGAAGTAGAGACTTTGGCGATAATAGAAAAGAGTTAGTTGTTGAAGTTTTTTAGTAAACAGCTTATAATAAAGTTATTAATAGTCAAATATAGTCAAAGTCAATGTTGTCCTTTACTAGGAGGGTTGATTTATGAGCAATATAACGGACTTAATTGAACAATATTTAAAAATGACATTGACTCGTAGTGGCAAAGAGCTGCTGGAAATAAAGCGAAGCGAGCTTGCAAAACAGTTTCAATGTGTACCTTCGCAGATCAATTATGTGATTAGTACACGCTTTACTTTGGAAAAAGGCTATGTAGTGGAAAGTAAGCGTGGTGGTGGCGGCTATATACGGATAACAAAAGTAGAGTCCCATGAAGACGCCGCTTTATTTGATCATATGCAACAGTTAATTGGCTTGAAAATTGATCAACAAACAGCTCAAAATATTGTTTTTCGTCTCTTTGAAGAAGACGCCATAACAAAACGTGAAGCGAAGCTAATGTCTAGTATTTTAGAAAGAGAGCTTTATAAGTCGACCATTGAACATCGAGATGAAATACGAGCAAATCTTTTAAAAGCGATGATTGAGACGCTTAAGTATACAGAAAATCGGTAATAGATAAAGGGGTGATGATGATGGTATGCCAAGAGTGTAATGTGCGACAAGCGACATTGCATTTCACAAAAATTGTTAATGGAAAGAAAACAGAGATGCATGTATGTGAACACTGCGCAAGAGAAAAAGGCGAGGCTATACCGGGAAGTGACAGTTTCTCTATCCACCACCTTTTTTCTGGCCTATTTAATACAGAGGACAATGGCTCTTCGCAGAGAGATACAAATGAAAAAGCTGCATTAAAATGTCCTAATTGTGGACTAAGCTATGAAAAATTTCTTCACGTTGGTCGCTTTGGTTGTGCGACTTGTTATGATACATTTTCAAACAAACTCTCCTCAGTTTTTCGCAGAGTACATGGTGGAAATAATAAGCATAGCGGGAAAATCCCAAAACGAATTGGTGAATCAATTCAAATCGAGCAACGAATTGAAGAAATGCGAGCAACCTTAAATGAACATATTCAAAAAGAAGAATTTGAAAAGGCTGCAGAACTTCGAGATGAAATTAGGGCATTGTCGAAGCGGAAAGACCGCCCTAAAGAGGGAGGGGAAGACGAGTGAGTTTAAATCAATTCTTAGAGCATGCGATTAGTCCTTGGATGAAAAAAGACGGGGTCGAATCGGATATTGTTTTAAGTAGCCGAATAAGATTAGCAAGAAACATGAACGCGTTCTCCTTCCCGCTTTTATCATCAAAAGAAGAAGCCTATACAGTTACTCAGTACGTGAAAGAAGCGTTAGCATCGACACAAAGCAATGCACTTGGAAATGCAGAAATGTTAACAATGGATGAAATGAAAACAAATGATAAACGAATGCTTGTAGAAAAACATCTCATTAGTCCACATTTAGCAGAGCGGTCTAAGCATGGCGCGGTTTTATTAAGTAAAGACGAGTCTGTAAGTATTATGGTGAATGAAGAAGATCATCTTCGTATACAAGTTCTAACATCAGGGTTTGACCTTGAACATGGGTTTCAAGCTGCAAGTTCTTTAGATGATTGGATGGAGTCTCACCTTACTTATGCATACGATAAACAGTATGGGTACCTAACTAGTTGTCCGACAAATGTTGGTACAGGGATGCGTGCATCGGTCATGATGCATTTACCTGCTCTCGCCATTACCCAGCAATTACAACGTATCTTGCCAGCAATTAATCAATTGGGTCTCGTTGTTAGAGGAATTTATGGAGAAGGTAGCGAAGCATTAGGGAATTTATTTCAAATCTCAAATCAAATGACGCTAGGTAAATCAGAACAAGATATTATTGATGAACTTCAAGGCGTTGTGAAGCAACTGATTCAACAAGAGCGGTCAGCCCGTGGTTCATTACTCGATCATTCATATTTGAAACTTATGGATCGTGTCCACAGATCGCTTGGAATCCTTTCCCATAGTTATGTGATTGATTCAAAAGAAGCGACAAGACGTTTATCTGACGTCAGATTGGGAATTGATTTAGGATTAATTGAAGGGATTTCAGCTAGTATCTTAAATGAATTAATGATTGTGACCCAGCCTGGATTTTTACAAAGATATGCTGAAACAGTCTTATCGCCTGATCAACGAGACGAGAGGCGAGCGACATTAATTAGAGAACGATTAAAATTAGAAGACAATAACGAGTAATACAATTCCTCTGGAGGTGTCATTATTTATGATGTTTGGAAGATTTTCTGAGCGTGCACAAAAGGTATTAGCTCTTTCACAAGAAGAAGCAATTCGCTTGAGCCATCATAATATTGGAACGGAACATATCTTGTTAGGTTTGATTCGTGAAGGTGAAGGAATTGCGGCCAAAGCTCTTCAGCAGCTTGGCTTAGGATCAGATAAACTCCAAAAAGAAGTAGAAGGATTAGTAGGGAAGGGCCAAGAAGTACAAAAAAGTATTCATAGTACCCCTCACTACACACCTCGAGCAAAAAAAGTTATTGAACTCTCAATGGATGAAGCAAGAAAATTAGGTCATTCCTATGTGGGAACAGAACATATTTTACTAGGATTAATTCGTGAAGGTGAAGGCGTCGCGGCTCGTGTGCTAAATAATTTAGGCGTGAGTCTAAATAAAGCGAGACAACAAGTATTACAACTGCTTGGAAGCAATGAAGGTGGTAGCTCTGCGCAAGCTGGCGGTTCAACAGCGAATGCAAATACGCCTACACTTGATAGCTTAGCCAGAGATTTAACAGCGATTGCTCGAGAAGAAACCCTCGATCCTGTTATAGGGCGTAGTAAAGAGATTGAGCGTGTTATACAAGTGTTAAGCAGACGTACAAAGAATAACCCTGTACTTATCGGTGAACCAGGTGTCGGTAAAACGGCGATAGCAGAAGGATTGGCTCAAAGTATCATTGCGAATGAAGTTCCAGAAACGCTTCGCAATAAGCGTGTGATGACATTAGACATGGGTACGGTTGTAGCAGGTACGAAATACCGTGGTGAGTTTGAAGATCGTTTGAAAAAAGTGATGGATGAAATTCGTCAAGCTGGAAATGTCATTCTGTTCATTGATGAGCTACACACATTAATTGGTGCAGGTGGTGCTGAAGGTGCAATTGATGCATCTAACATCTTGAAACCTTCATTGGCTCGTGGTGAGCTACAATGTATTGGGGCAACCACTCTTGATGAGTACCGGAAGTATATCGAAAAAGATGCGGCACTAGAACGTCGTTTCCAACCGATCCAGGTTGATGAGCCAACCCTTGATCAATCGGTTCAAATTTTATTTGGCTTACGTGATCGCTATGAAGCGCATCATCGGGTAACGATTACAGACGATGCAGTAGAAGAAGCCGTAAAACTTTCAGATCGCTATATCTCAGATCGCTTCTTACCAGATAAAGCGATTGATTTAATTGATGAGGCTGCTTCAAAAGTACGCTTACGTTCTTATACAGCCCCACCAAACTTAAAAGAACTTGAAGCGAAGTTAGAAGAAACACGGAAAGAAAAAGATGCTTCTGTGCAAAGCCAAGAGTTCGAAAAAGCTGCTTCTTTACGTGATTCTGAACAGCGTTTACGTGAAGAGCTAGAAGAAATGAAAAATGAATGGAAGAAAAAGCAAGGTCAAGAGAATACAGAAGTGGTTGTAGAAGACATTGCCCAAGTTGTAGCAAGTTGGACCGGAATTCCTGTTTCAAAGCTAGCTGAAGAAGAAACAGATCGTCTCTTAAAAATGGAAAGCATTTTGCATGATCGGATTGTTGGTCAAGAAGAAGCAGTTAAATCCATTTCAAAAGCCGTTCGTCGTGCAAGAGCAGGGCTTAAAGACCCGAAACGTCCAATTGGTTCATTTATTTTCCTTGGTCCAACAGGTGTCGGTAAGACAGAACTTGCTCGTGCAGTTGCCGAGACATTGTTTGGTGATGAAGACTCTGTTATTCGAATTGATATGTCTGAGTATATGGAGAAACATGCGACGAGTCGTCTTGTCGGTTCACCTCCAGGTTATGTAGGTCATGAGGAAGGCGGCCAATTAACGGAAAAAATTCGCCGTAAGCCGTACTCTGTTATTTTATTAGATGAAATTGAGAAAGCTCACCCAGACGTCTTTAACATTTTGTTACAAGTGTTAGAGGACGGTCGCTTAACGGATTCAAAAGGCCGTACCGTTGATTTCCGCAACACGGCGGTTATTATGACATCAAACGTTGGAGCATCTCAGTTAAAGCGTAATAAGTATCTTGGGTTCTCTACAGAGACAGAAGGTCAAGAATACAAAGATATGAAAGATCGCGTCATGTCTGAGCTGAAGAATAGCTTTAGACCAGAGTTTTTAAACCGTATTGATGAGATTGTAGTCTTCCATGCACTTGAGAAAAAGCATGTTCGAGAAATCATTACCATGATGGCTGATCAGCTGAAGAATCGATTATCTGAACAAGGAATTGACTTTGAACTGACGGAAGAAGCGAAAGACAAAATCACAGATGCAGGCTACGATCCAGAGTATGGTGCTCGTCCGTTGCGTCGTGCATTGCAAAAAGAAGTTGAAGATCGCTTGTCTGAAGAACTGTTAAAAGGAACGATTGTCAAAGGACAAAAAGCAGTCATATTTGTTAAAGACGGCCAGTTGACTGTTGAGGCAAAAGAAGAAACAAGTGTATAAGAACGAACAACCGGAGGAGACGATCCTCCGGTTTTTTTAAAAATCAAGCGTTTTTTCCTTGTTTTTGATACACTTGGCATAGTGGAAAGTAACGGAGGAATGAACGATGGCAAAAGCAAAAACGAAATTTGTCTGTCAAGAGTGCGGATATGAATCAGCGAAATGGATGGGCAAGTGTCCAGGGTGCCAAAGCTGGAATACATTAGTGGAAGAAAAAGCTGTTCAAGAAAAGCAACGATCAAGAAGTTTTGTCACATCAGGTGCAACCATTCATAAAGCCCAACCGATAACAAGCGTAGTAAGTGAGAAGGAACCACGTGTAAGTACGACGATGACGGAGTTGAATCGTGTGCTAGGTGGGGGAATTGTCCCAGGTTCACTTGTCTTGGTAGGAGGCGATCCGGGAATCGGAAAATCAACACTTTTATTGCAATTATCTGCGAAGTTAGCAAAAACAAAAGAGCGGGTACTTTATATTTCAGGAGAAGAGTCTGTAAAGCAGACGAAGCTGAGAGCGGATCGACTAGAGCTCTCGTCAGAAGATCTTTACGTACTTGCGGAAACAGATGTATCGCTCATTGAACAAGCGATCGATCAAGTACAGCCTTCTTTAGTAATCATTGATTCTATTCAAACCGTCTATCAAGAAGAGTTGACTTCAGCACCTGGAAGTGTTGCTCAAGTTCGAGAGTGCACAGCTACGTTCATGCGCATTGCAAAAACGAGAGGTACGGCTGTTTTTATTGTTGGTCACGTAACGAAGCAAGGCTCCATTGCAGGGCCTAAAATGCTCGAACATATGGTTGATTCCGTATTGTACTTTGAAGGGGAGCGCCATCATACGTATAGAATTCTTCGAGCGGTAAAAAACCGTTTTGGTTCAACGAATGAAATGGGTATTTTTGAAATGAAGGAATTAGGTCTAGAAGAAGTGCTAAATCCATCAGAAATCTTTCTGGAGGAGCGTTCACAAGGTGCTGCAGGTTCAGTGGTTGTGGCTTCAATGGAAGGGACAAGACCTGTTCTCGTGGAGTTACAGGCATTAATTTCACCTATGGGATTCGGAAATCCGAGACGAATGGCTACTGGATTGGATCATAATCGTGTGTCACTGTTAATGGCGGTCTTAGAAAAAAGAATTGGCATGCTGTTACAAAATCAAGATGCGTATTTAAAAGTGGCTGGAGGTGTGAAGCTGGATGAGCCGGCCGTTGATTTAGCCATTGCACTAAGTATTGCCTCTAGCTTTCGGAATCAACCAACAGAGCCAATGGATGTTGCAATTGGAGAAGTAGGTTTAACAGGTGAAATTAGACGGGTATCTAGAATAGAACAGAGAGTAAATGAAGCGGCGAAGCTAGGCTTTAAGCGCGTTATTATACCAGAGAAGAACTTAGGTGGTTGGACGACGCCTGAGGGTATTGAAGTAGTAAGCGTGCCGACGCTTGATAAAGCACTCGATGTTGCTTTAGGGAGGTAGTAGGAAATGGAAGAGAGAAATCGAACAACTTTTATCCAAAATATCTTAAAATTAGTAGCGCCTGGTACACCTTTGCGGGCGGGGATTGATAACGTGTTGCGTGCAAATACCGGTGGTCTAATTGTTTTAGGTTATAACAATGAAATGATGAACATTGTAGATGGTGGTTTCTTTATAAACAGTGATTTTTCCCCGGCATATTTGTATGAGTTAGCAAAGATGGACGGTGCAATCATTTTAAGTGAAGACGGAAAGCGTATTTTATATGCGAACACTCAACTTGTCCCTAATAACAATATTACATCGAGTGAAACAGGCATTCGACATCGATCTGCGGAACGGGTGGCAAAACAAACTGGGAACTTAACGATCTCGATTTCACAAAGACGAAACGTCATTACTCTTTATCAGGGGGAGCATCGTTATGCATTAAAGGATATTGGCGTTATTTTAACTAAAGCCAACCAAGCGATTCAAACCCTTGAAAAATATCGTTCTGTACTAGACCAGAGCATTACGAATTTAGGTGCTATGGAGTTTGAACAGCTTGTCACGTATAGCGATGTTGTGCAGGTTATCCATAGAGTACAGATGGTATTAAGAATTAAGCAGGAAATTCAAAACTTTATATTGGAACTTGGAGATGAAGGACGTTTAATTACGATGCAGTTACGGGAGCTTGTCTCTAATACGGAGCAAGAAGCGATCCATCTGTTAAAAGATTATTCGAAAGATCGTCATCAAGACGTGACGAAAACGTTAGCTGAATTGACGAACCTTTTAAATGAAGATTTATTAGACGAGCAGGCGATTGTGAAAGCACTAGGATTTGGACGTTCCACCAATTTCCTTGATCAACCTGCCTCTCCTCGCGGCTATCGAATTCTTCATCGCATCCCTAGACTTCCATCTCAAATTATTGAGAACGTCATTAATGAATACGGGCATTTATCAAGCGTCATGGTTGCAACTGTCGAACAACTAGATGAAGTAGACGGAATTGGAGAGGCTCGTGCCAAAATGATAAAAAACGGCTTAAGTCGGATACAAGAACAATTGTTTGTAGACCGACACATTTAAAAAAGAAGGGCGATTCCCCTTCTTTTTGTGTCTAAATTGAAACGTTAATCTTGTAGAATTCAATATTTCATGTTTTTTTGTGGGAAATCCAGTTTGCTAGGTTTGAGAGTTGTATACTTGTCTATAATAGCTACAAGGAGGTGTATACATGCATGCTTAAATGGATTATTCAGATCTTTTTTATATTGGCCGGAGCCACATTAGGTGTTTTGTTTGTTCCAGAATTGATTGATGCGACAGGTTATGATGTACCCGCTTGGTTAGATACCCCATATACAGGAGCGACCATTGGTGCACTACTATTTTTTATCGTATCGTTGTTTATAGCACGTTATATTGTTAATTTTTTCAAAATGGTCGAAGAAACGATTGTGAAAGCACCCATAGCGGATGTTTTAACGGGTTCAATCGGTCTTATCGTCGGGTTAATTGTCGGTTACTTAGCAGGTACGCCATTAAATTTATTTGATTTACCTGTTATTAGCAACATTTTGCCGAGTTTCATTACGATTTTAGTGGGTTATCTTGGGTTCCAAATTGGATTTAAAAAACGTGATGAGATGGTGCAATTTATTCAATCTTTTCGCACGCCAAAGGAACGCGATGGTCAAAAGAAAAAAGACGAAAATGACGAGAATGAAAAAAGAGGACAACAGCTGAAAATTCTAGATACCAGTGTCATTATTGATGGAAGAATTGCGGATATTTGCCAAACAAACTTTTTAGAAGGAACGCTCGTGATCCCGCAGTTTGTCCTTGATGAGCTTCAGTATATTGCAGATTCATCAGATGCATTAAAACGAAATCGCGGACGAAGAGGTCTTGATATCTTAAATCGAATTCAAAAAGAACTTCCTATCGATGTGGAAATTTATGAAGGCGATTTTGAAGAGATACAAGAGGTAGATAGCAAGCTTGTTAAATTAGCGAAAGTGACGTCAGGCGTTGTTGTAACGAATGACTTTAACTTAAATAAGGTGTGCGAGTTACAAGGTGTTCAAGTATTAAACATTAACGACTTGGCTAACGCCGTAAAGCCTGTAGTATTGCCAGGAGAAGTTTTGAGTGTTCATGTCATTAAAGAAGGTAAAGAAAACCATCAAGGGGTGGCTTACCTAGATGACGGGACTATGATCGTCGTAGAAGGTGGTCGTGATTGGATTAATAAACATACCGACGTGACGGTGACAAGTGTCTTGCAAACAAGTGCAGGCAGAATGATCTTTGCTAAACCGAAATCGCTAGAAAAGGCCCAGTAAGGGTATTTGAGAAACCTGTCCTGCTTAGGGCAGGTTTTTTTGAGCTAATGTAGCTTCCATGGTAAACTACGGATAAGGTATAGTTGAAGGAGATTAAGATGGAATATAAAGCAATTGTCTTGGCTGCTGGTCAAGGGAAGCGAATGAAGGCTGGCTTTAATAAACAGTTGATTAAGCTAGGCGACATTCCACTCATTATTCATTCGCTCCGTTTGTTTGAACAGGATCCACAGTGTAAAGAAATCATGCTTATTGTAAGTAAAGACGAAAAAGAAGATATGCAGCATCTTATTCAATCGTATGCAGTTGAAAAGGTAGGTCAATTTGTTGTAGGTGGAAAAGAGAGGCAAGATAGTGTATACGCTGGACTGCAAGCGATGACAGAGACGGATCTTGTTTTAATTCATGATGGTGCAAGGCCATTTGTGACGCAAAATGTGATTGATAAAGTAGTGGCTCAAGCAAACGTGCAAGGTGGAGCAATTGCCGCGGTTCCTGTAAAAGAAACGATTAAAAAAGTAGCGTCAGGTGTCATAAGTGAAACGGTGCAACGACATGACTTATGGTCTGCACAGACGCCGCAAGGGTTTCGATATCATTTAATCATGTCTGCACATGCAGAGGCGAGGCAAGCAGCGTACTTAGGCACAGATGATGCAAGTTTGCTAGAACGACAAGGGAAGCAAGTAGCGATTGTTGAAAGTGACTATTTGAATATAAAATTAACGACAGCAGAAGATCTATTATTTGCAGAGACGATCTTGAAAACAAAGGAGAAAACAGAACATGATTCGAATCGGACAAGGGTATGATGTACATCAACTAGTAGAGGGAAGACCCTTAATCCTCGGAGGTCTGGAGATTCCTCATCATAAAGGGTTGCTCGGTCATTCTGATGCAGATGTGCTTTTACATACTATTACAGATGCAGCCCTAGGTGCAATTGCTGCTGGCGATCTAGGAAAGCATTTTCCTGATACGGACGAAGCATTCAAAGATGCAGATTCAAAAGTATTGTTGCAAAAAGTGTGGACGTTAGTAAAAGAAGCTGGTTATACATTAGGAAATGTGGACTGCACGGTGATGGCACAAAAACCAAAACTCGCACCTTACATTGATCCAATGCGGCAACAAATTGCGCAGCTTTTGGAAACAAATATTGAAAATGTTGGCTTAAAAGCGACGACAACAGAAAAATTAGGTTTTGTCGGTCGTGAAGAAGGAATTGCAGCTCAAGCGGTTATTTTGTTAACGAAAAGCTAATCGATCTTTGTTTTGCAGGTAGAACGTGCTAGAATAATTCAGAATAAGAGCTAGAGGAGTGCAGCGACATGGCAAAAGAAGTACGGGTACGGTTTGCTCCAAGTCCAACTGGACATTTACATATTGGTGGAGCACGATCAGCATTGTTTAACTATTTAATGGCGAAGCATACAGGTGGAACATTTGTGCTTCGTATTGAAGATACAGATCAAGCAAGAAATGTGGAAACGGCAACTGAAAAGCTAATGGATAGCTTGAAATGGCTAGGGATTCAATGGGATGAAAGTGTCGATACTGCTGAAGGGCAATATGGTCCATACCGCTCAATGGAGCGCGTTCATTTATATAAAGATTATGTTCAACAACTCTTAGATGAAGACAAAGCGTATTATTGTTATATGACCGAAGAAGAGTTAGAGGCAGAGCGTGAAGCGCAAAAAGCCCGCGGTGAAATGCCGAAGTATAGTGGTCGCGATCGTGATTTAACGGAAGAAGAGCGTGCAGAGTATGAAGCAAAGGGAATTAAACCGGTTGTTCGTTTTAAAGTACCACAAAATCAAATGATTACGTTCCAAGACTCGGTAAGAGAAGAAGTATCGTTTGATTCAAACGGAATTGGTGATTTTGTTATCGCGCGTAAAGATGGCGTGCCAATGTATAACTTTGCTGTTGTCATCGATGATCATCTTATGAAGATTAGTCACGTTATCCGTGGAGAAGAGCATTTATCAAATACGCCGAGACAAATTCTTTTGTTTGAAGCATTTGGTTGGGAAGTACCGACGTTTGCGCACGCATCGCTAATCTTAAATCCAGACCGTCAAAAAATGAGTAAGCGTGATGAATCCATCATTCAGTTTGTGGAACAGTATAAAGAACTCGGCTATATGCCAGAAGCATTGGTCAATTTCTTAGCTCTATTAGGCTGGTCTCCTGTTGGAGAAGAGGAGATCTTTACGTTAGCACAATTAGAAGAACAATTTACGCTTGATCGGGTTTCAAAAGCTCCTGCTGTGTTTGATACAGACAAGCTTGCTTGGATGAACAATCAGTACATTAAAGAAGCCGATTTAGAGAGTGTGATTGAATTGGCATTGCCGCATTTAATCTCGAGTGGACGTATTTCCGAAAATATGGGCGAAGAGCGTTTAGAGTGGGCAAAGCGTTTAATCGGTCTTTACCAAGAGCAAATGCAATATGGCGCAGAAATCGTCACGTTAACGGAACAATTTTTCAAAAAAGACGTAGATTATACAGAAGATGCCAAAGCGGTTTTAGCCGAAGAACAAGTACCAGAAGTGCTTACACAATTTGCGAAAGAGCTTGATCAGTTAGAAGAGTACACGGTTCCAGAAATTAAAAAGGCCATTAAAGCAACGCAGAAAGCTACAGGACATAAAGGGAAGAAATTATTTATGCCGATCCGTGCTGCAGTAAGTGGTCAAACCCATGGACCGGAGCTCGGCGATACGATTGAACTTCTAGGAAAAGCGGTTGTGACAACTCGCTTACATGAAGCTGTACAACAATAGCATATAGACATACATGTTGATTGGGAAAAGTAACCACAGGAGATCTACAGAGAGGATGACCAAGAGCTGGAAGTCATTCAGAAGGAATGTGTTGAACATGCACCCATGAATCTTGCTTTGAATGCATACGCGTAGTAGGAGTGAGCGGTAGACCACGTTAAGGTTTAAGAGACCCAGATTGATTCTGGAAAACAGAGTGGAACCGTACAAATTGTGCCTCTGTACCTACTATAGGTACGGAGGTTTTTTTATTGTCACAAAAAGGAGGGAAATCGATTGAGTTTATTGCGAACCATGTTAAGCGACATTGATGTTGTATTTGACCGAGACCCGGCAGCTCGAAATAGGCTAGAAATCATTTTTACGTATTCAGGCGTTCATGCGATCTGGGGACATCGGATTGCTCACGCTTTATGGAAAAGAGGATGCTTCTTTTTAGCACGATTACTCGCACAGTTCTCTCGCTTTTTAACGGGAATTGAAATTCATCCTGCAGCTCAAATTGGCGAGAGGCTTTTTATTGACCATGGAATGGGTGTCGTAATTGGTGAAACGTGTGAGATTGGCGATGACGTGACGATTTTCCAAGGTGTAACGCTAGGTGGGACTGGGAAAGAAAAAGGAAAGCGACACCCAACGGTGAGAGACGGTGCTCTAATTGCGACTGGAGCAAAAGTACTTGGGTCCTTTACGATTGGCGAGCAAGCACGAATTGGTGCAGGTTCCGTTGTGCTAAAAGAAGTACCTCCCTACTCAACGGTTGTAGGAATACCAGGAAAAATTGTCATTAAAAATGGAAAAAAAGTAGCTTCTTCGCATACATTAGATCATTCATTACCTGACCCAAT
This sequence comes from Alkalihalobacillus sp. LMS6, assembly GCF_024362765.1. NCBI lineage: Bacteria > Bacillati > Bacillota > Bacilli > Caryophanales > Bacillaceae > Alkalihalobacillus > Alkalihalobacillus sp. LMS6. The sequence goes on from NZ_CP093302.1 coordinate 136,767, forward strand.
TGCTGATAGTATTTCAGAAATGGAAAAAGAAATTCAGCGTTTAAAACAAGAGTGTGCCCGGTTATCAAAAGAAAATAGTCGCTCGACGACGTAACGATACCAATTGTTTAGACGGATCATAGAGACTGGAAAGGAAGTTAACGATGTTAAGAATTTATAATAGCTTAACCAATCGAAAAGAAGAGTTTACACCAATGGAGCCAGGTAAAGTGAAAATGTATTTCTGTGGCCCGACGGTTTACAATTATATTCATATTGGGAATGCAAGACCTCCGATTGTGTATGACATGGTGAGGCGTTACCTCGTCTACCGTGGTTATGATGTTACCTTTATTTCTAATTTTACGGATGTAGATGATAAGATCATCCGCGCGGCTCAAGAACTTGGTGAAGAAGTGTTTGAAGTCGCTGAACGATTTATTGAAGCCTATCACACCGATACCGAGGCATTAAATGTTCAGAAAGCGGATATGCACCCACGTGTGACGGAAACAATGGATGATATTATTGATTTTATTAAGCAATTAGAAGACAAAGGATTTGCCTATGAAGCAGGTGGCGACGTTTATTTCCGTACAAGAAAGTTTGATGACTATGGCAAGCTCTCTGGTCAATCGTTAAACGAGTTACAAAGTGGTGCGCGAATTGGCGTAGATGAACGAAAAGAAGATCCAGTTGACTTTGTTTTATGGAAAGCGGCAAAGCCAGAGGAAATTTCATGGGAAAGTCCTTGGGGACATGGTCGACCTGGTTGGCATATTGAATGTTCCGCAATGATTAAAAAGAATTTAGGCGATACAATCGATATTCATGCAGGAGGAAAAGATTTAACGTTCCCGCACCATGAAAATGAAATTGCGCAATCTGAGTCACTAACAGGTAGAAAATTAGCGAATTACTGGATGCATAACGGGTTTGTCAACATTAATAACGAAAAGATGTCGAAATCTCTTGGTAACTTCGTGTTAGCCCATGACATTATTCAACAATATCCGGCAGATGTGGTTCGTTATTTTATGCTAACGACTCACTATCGTACGCCGATTAACTTTAGTGATGAATTGTTAGTAAGCGCGACGACAAGTTTAGAGCGATTAAGAAATGCGGTTACGAATTTAAAACACCGCTTAAACGAAAGCGTTGATTTAGGCGAAAAAGAACAATGGCTTGAAAAAATTGAAACGTACAAACAGCGGTTTATCACGGAAATGGACGATGATTTTAATAGTGCCAATGCCATTAGTGTCTTATTTGATTTAACAAAAGAGGCAAATGTGTATGCGAACGAAGCACAAACATCAAAAGCGGTGTTATCAGCGTTTCTACAACTTTTTGAAGAAATTAGTGATGTGTTAGGCTTACAGCTACATCAAGAACAAGCGCTGTTAGACGAGGAGATTGATGCCCTTATTGAAGAGCGAAATGAAGCACGTAAAGCAAGAAATTTTGCTCGTGCAGACGAGATTCGAGATATTCTAAAGGAAAAAAATATCTTGTTGGAGGATACGCCTCAAGGTGTGAGATGGAAGCGAGGATAACGTGAAGTCAAAAATGGAATGGAAGCAGTTAAATGGTTTAGCTTTAGCTTATATGGGGGATGCCGTCTTTGAGAAGCACGTTCGTTTTGAGCTTCTTAAAGATGGGGCTGTACGCCCAAACAGACTGCATCGTGCAGCAACGACCTACGTCTCTGCAAAAGCACAATCGTACATCCTGCATGAATTAGAAAATAAAGGCTTGTTAAGTGAAGCGGAGAGAGCGGTCGTGAAAAGAGGAAGAAACGCAAAGTCTCATACAGTTCCTAAAAACACCGATATCGCGACATACCGTAATTCTACAGGTTTTGAGGCACTACTAGGTTACTTATATGTATTAGAGGAAAACGAACGTTTAGAGCAGTTAATGAATCAAGCTGTTCAAATCATTAAAGATAAAGGAGGGCTGGAATCATGAAAAAGGAACGTCCACCACATGAGAAAAAAGGAAAACCTAAGCGCAGCCCGGATAAAAGCAATCGTCAACCGAGCGAAGCACCTAATGAAAATCAAAGTGAATTTGTTACAGGAAAAAATCCAGTCATCGAATCTCTAAAGTCTGGGCGAGACATTCACAAAGTCTGGGTCGGAGAAGGGTCGCAACGTGGGCAAATGACAAATCTGATTCAACTAGCGAAAGAAAAGAACATTCTTGTTCAAACGGCGCCTAAGAAAAAACTTGATCAGCTCGTTGGCCACCAAAATCATCAAGGTGTGGTTGCATCTATAGCAGCATATAGCTATGCAGAGATTGATGATTTGTTTGCAAAAGCTGAGGAAAAAGGAGAAGACCCGTTCTTTCTCATTCTCGATGAAATTGAAGACCCACATAACTTAGGTTCAATTATGCGTACAGCTGATGCAGTCGGCGCTCATGGGATTATTATTCCAAAACGCCGTGCAGTTGGGTTAACGCAAACCGTCGCAAAGTCATCTACAGGGGCGATTGAATACATTCCTGTTGCGCGTGTGACGAACATTACACGAACAATGGACGATTTAAAAAAGCGCGGTCTTTGGTTTGCTGGCACGGATGCAAAAGGCGATCAAAACTACAATCAAGGGTCTTTCGATTTGCCTCTTGGGCTCGTAATTGGGAGTGAAGGCAAAGGAATTAGTCGCTTAGTAAAAGAGAAATGCGATTTCTTGTTACAGATCCCAATGGTTGGGAATGTCACATCATTAAATGCGTCAGTTGCAGCTAGTTTATTAATGTATGAAGTGTTCCGAAAAAGAAAAGGAATCGATTGAAATGAACATTCTGCTCGTTGATGGCTATAACATGGTTGGAGCGTGGCCTGAATTACAGCGGCTCAAAGATAAAGATCTAGGGCAGGCGAGGGACAAGCTTGTAGGTATGCTCGCTGAATACGCAGCCTATACGGGGTATGACGTAAAGGTTGTTTTCGATGCTCATATGGTTTCCGGAATCGGAAAGGCCTATCACACGCACCGAGTGGATGTAATCTATACAAAAAATAAAGAAACTGCAGATGAGCGAATTGAGAAGCTAGCTCGTGAATTAAAACGAATTGACCGCGTCATTTATGTGGCGACTTCTGACATGGCAGAGCAATCTGTTGTGTTTGGGAGCGGCGCACTACGTAAATCGGCGAAAGAACTTTTAATTGAAACAGAGTTAGCTTCAAAAAGAATCGACAAAATGGTACAAAAGACAAAGTTCGTGCAAGAATCGTCGAAAATTAGCTTATCAAAGGAAGTTGCTGAAATTTTTGAAAAATGGCGTCGAGGAGACAAATAAGCTGTTGACCTGCTAGAAAAATGTACTATATAATGTGTATAACTTTTCACAACATTATGTCTATGCAATCGCGAGGAGTGATTAGTTTGGGTGCAGGTCTAGTAGATGAAGTCGCAGTAAGGTTTCAGGAAAATCCGTTTGTTAACTGGGAAGACGATTCACTAATTAACGAAGTTCGAACAGGCAATACACTTGCATTAGAGCATTTAATTGGAAAGTACCGCAATTTTGTCAGAGCAAAGGCACGGTCTTATTTCTTAATTGGCGCCGATCACGAAGATATCGTGCAAGAGGGAATGATCGGACTGTATAAAGCGGTGCGAGATTTCAATGGGGACAAACTTTCTTCGTTTAAAGCATTTGCAGAACTATGTATCACTAGACAAATTATCACGGCGATCAAAACAGCAACGAGGCAGAAACATATACCGCTAAATTCCTATGTCTCATTGGACAAGCCTTTATATGATGAGGAATCAGATCGAACGCTAATGGATGTCATTTGTGGAAACAAAATTACAGATCCAGAAGCGTTGTTAATTAACAGAGAAGAATTTTCCTACATTGAAGGCAAAATGAGTGAGATCTTAAGTGAATTAGAACGGCAAGTATTAATGCTTTATTTAGATGGACGAACCTATCAAGAGATATCAGTAGATTTAAAACGCCATGTTAAATCGATTGATAATGCGCTTCAGCGTGTCAAACGAAAGCTTGAACGTTACGTTGAATTAAAGAGTGTAATGCTATAAAGAATAAGGGCGTGGACCTGTGTCCCGCTCTTTTATTCTTTTGCCATAGATTGACACTACCTACTAGCTGTGCTAGAGTCTAAGGGCATGTGGATTCGTTGGAGGTGTGGAATTTAAATGACAAAACGCATTTTGGCTTGTGAACGTTGCCAAGCGAGAAACTACTCGTATCCAGCGGAGAACAAAACGCACGCCCGATTAGAAATGAAGAAATTTTGCAAACGATGCAATGAACATACGCTCCATTTAGAAACAAAATAATTAGCTCAGAAAACGTCCTATGAGGCGTTTCTTTTTCGAGATTCCAAACTAATGGAGGTGCTCCTAGCAAGATGGCTGATGAAAGAAAGGGCCCTGTGACGTTTCTACGTAATGTAGGCAAAGAAATGAAGCGAGTATCATGGCCAACTAGAAAAGAACTTACAAAATATACACTTGTTGTATTAGCAACATTAACAGTTATGGTTGGATTCTTTTTCGTAGTGGATGAAGCAATTTCGTTTTTATTACGATTTTTACAATAAGAAAATAAATGTGTATTAGAAGGAGGGAAGGACAGCTGTCCTGAAAAATGGAAAAGAATTGGTTTGTGGTACACACGTATTCAGGTTATGAAAACAAAGTAAAAGCAAATTTAGAAAAACGTGTGGAATCAATGGAAATGACGGATCACATCTTCCGTGTTTTGGTTCCTGTTGAAGAAGAGACGGAAACAAAGAACGGAAAAACAAAACAAGTGACAAAGAAAGTCTTTCCAGGTTATGTATTAGTAGAAATGGTCATGACAGATGACTCTTGGTACGTTGTACGGAATACACCAGGTGTAACGGGCTTCGTTGGATCTTCAGGCGCTGGTTCTAAGCCAACTGCGTTAATGCCTGATGAGGTTGAGCGTATTCTGAAGCAGATGGGTGTAGAAGAACAACATATGGACGTTGACTTTGAAATTAAAGAATCTGTTAAAGTGAAAACAGGACCATTTGCAGATTTCGTTGGTACAATTGAAGAAATTCAGTTGGACAAGCAGAAGTTAAAAGTTCATGTGAACATGTTTGGAAGAGAAACACCGATTGAACTAGAATTTGCGCAAGTAGAAAAGATTTCATAAAAAACTTGCACCATCTGCATATAGGTGATAGAATCTTAATGTTTAGTATGAAAGTATACTTTACAGTCGGGTGCTTTTGCATCCGTCTTTTTGAGTGGGAGGATATGAAAATGACATATCCGGGTAACCACATCACGGACTTAAGGAGGTGTGTCACGTGGCTAAAAAGGTAATTAAAATGGTTAAGCTACAAATCCCTGCAGGTAAAGCCAATCCGGCACCACCAGTTGGACCAGCACTTGGTCAAGCAGGTGTAAATATCATGGGATTCTGTAAAGAATTCAACGCTCGTACAGCAGACCAAGCAGGTCTTATTATTCCAGTAGAAATTACTGTATTTGAAGACCGTTCTTTTACATTTATCACAAAAACTCCACCAGCTGCAGTTCTACTTAAGAAAGCGGCAGGAATCGAGTCTGGTTCTGGTGAACCAAACCGTACAAAGGTTGCGACGGTTAAGCGCGATAAAGTACAAGAAATCGCTGAAACAAAAATGCCCGACCTTAATGCGGCATCTGTAGAAGCAGCTATGCGCATGGTTGAGGGTACTGCCCGCAGCATGGGTATCGTGATTGAAGATTAATTGGTTCGTTTGCTGAGAGGTTGCGCTCAACATAATGAGTCGCAGCCTTTCAAATAGTGGGAGGACTTTCCGTTAAAACCACATACGAGGAGGAAATGAAATGGCTAAAAGAAGTAAGAAATATACAGATGCTTTGAAGCTTGTTGATCGCGATAAGTCGTATCAAGCAGAAGAAGCTATTGAATTAGTAAAGAAAACATCAATCGCTAAATTTGACGAATCAGTTGAAGTTGCTGTCCGTCTTGGCGTTGACCCTAAAAAAGCAGACCAGCAAATCCGTGGTGCAGTTGTACTACCACACGGTACTGGTAAAACACAGCGTGTTCTTGTGTTTGCTAAAGGTGAAAAAGCGAAGGAAGCAGAAGCGGCTGGAGCAGATTTTGTTGGTGAAGATGATCTAATCAACAAAATCAACCAAGGTTGGTTTGACTTTGATGTAATCGTTGCGACTCCTGACATGATGGCTCAAGTTGGTCGTCTTGGTCGTGTGCTTGGACCAAAAGGTCTAATGCCTAACCCGAAAACAGGAACGGTTACGTTTGATGTAACAAAAGCTGTTGAAGAAATCAAAGCTGGTAAAGTAGAATACCGCGTTGATAAGTCTGGAAACATTCACGTACCAATCGGTAAAGTTTCTTTTGACTCAGCGAAGCTTAATGATAACTTCAAAACAATCATTGAAACACTTCACAAAGTAAAGCCTGCTGCTGCAAAAGGTACGTATGTTAGAAATATCGCAGTAGCATCAACAATGGGCCCTGGTGTTCGTGTTGTTACTTCAGCATACGCTAAATAATTGCATTTGACATTACTTGTAGAACTGTGGTAAGTTCTATCATGTGATTAATATAGTCATGCCGTAGACAGTAGGAGCGATTAAGCTTAAAACATTCCTACCGAGGTGAGCAAATAGATCTCTTGTTTAGAGTGAATTGCCCTCGTGTGTCTTGCGCGAGGGCTTTCTATATGGAACCGGACGGTATGCAATTCGTTTTACAGGAGGTGTAACAATGAGCAATATTATCGAGCAAAAGCAACAAGTTGTAGATGAAATTGCTGCGAAGCTAAAAGACAGCAAATCAACAGTGATTGTTGATTACCGTGGTCTTAATGTTGCGCAAGTAACGGAACTTCGTAAGCAATTGCGTGAAGCTGGTGTTGAGTATAAAGTATACAAAAACACACTTGTACGCCGTGCTACAGCTGAAACTGGCTACACTGGTTTAGATGAACACCTTGTTGGACCAACTGCAATTGCATTTGGTGCAGAAGATGTTATCGCTCCAGCGAAAGTCATCAATGAATTTGCGAAGAAGAATGAAGCGCTTGAAATCAAGACAGGTGTAATTGAAGGTGAAGTTGCTACGGCTGCAGAAGTGAAAGCACTAGCTGAGCTTCCATCTCGTGACGGTTTACTTTCTATGCTTGCAAACGTACTTCAAGCACCAGTTCGTCAATTCGCACTTGCGACAAAAGCAGTTGCAGAACAAAAAGAAGAACAAGGCGCGTAAGTTAACCGCCTAAACTATAACAGATAATCGAATTAGGAGGATTTACAATGAGTAAAGATCAAATCATTGAAGCGATCAAAGAAATGACAGTTCTTGAGCTAAATGACCTTGTAAAAGCAATCGAAGAGGAGTTTGGTGTAACAGCAGCAGCTCCAGTAGCAGTAGCAGCAGGTGGCGGAGAAGCAGCAGCTGAGCAAACTGAATTTGATGTAGTACTTGAGTCTGCTGGTTCATCTAAAATCGGCGTAATTAAAGTGGTTCGTGAAATCACTGGTCTTGGACTTAAAGAAGCGAAAGCACTTGTTGATGGTGCTCCAGCTCCAATCAAAGAAGGTATTTCTAAAGAAGATGCTGAAGAAATCAAAGGCAAGCTTGAAGAAGCTGGCGCTAGCGTAGAAGTTAAGTAATTTCACTTAACATCAAAAAGAAGGTCCGTGGAACATTTCCGCGGGCCTTCTTTTCCCATAAAGAAAAGGAGAGATTTTGTTGAGTGATCATTACTACTCCCATTCACCCAAGGTTGGCCATGACGAGCGAACATGGAACTATACTCTAAGAGATACGGTCTTATCTTTCACAACTGATCGCGGTGTGTTTTCAAAAGGTGAAGTTGACTTCGGAAGTAGGCTTTTAATAGAATCCTATGAAGCTCCTGAAGTGAGTGGTAAGATCTTGGATGTCGGCTGTGGTTATGGGCCGATTGGTCTATCGATCGCTAAAGCCTATACAAATCGTCATGTTGTCATGCTGGATATAAATCAACGTGCGTGTCAGTTGGCTGAAAAGAATGCATCAAAAAATGGTGTAAGTAATTGCGAAGTTCGCTGCTATGAAAACGGCGTTACTGATTTAAGTGATGCTGAGGAGTTTGCTTCAATTATGACGAACCCGCCAATTAGAGCCGGTAAGAAAACAGTCCACGATATTTATGAAGATGCATGGAATAGGCTGCTCATTGGTGGGACCTTATGGGTAGTTATTCAGAAAAAGCAAGGTGCGTCGTCTACACGATCAAAGTTAGAGTCGCTTTTTGGAGAAGAAGCGGTCGAGGTAAAAAAGAAGGATAAGGGGTATTTTATCTTTTTTGCAAGAAAAAATTGACTTGGTTTTTTCTCTATGCTATTATTATTTAATGCGTATAACTGCCTAAAATGCCGTTTCCAAATTCATGAGAGAACGCTCAATGATTGAAACGGTTCATTTTTGGTTATGCTAGAGCAATACGTATTTATATGAAAAATGTTTCTGATTTTCATACTATAAAGCTTTTTGTTCGTTTTGTATAGTCTAACATTTTTGTGTTAGATCATGTAAGGCATTAGGATCAATCTGTTTGACTATGAGTCAATGATAATCAAACAGTTGTAAGTTTAGATACTAAAACGCGAGATTTAAGGGGTGAATCAGTTGACAGGTCAACTAATTCAGTATGGACGTCACCGCCAGCGAAGAAGCTATGCGCGAATTAATGAAGTGCTGGATCTGCCAAACTTAATTGAAATTCAAACAGCTTCTTATCAATGGTTTCTTGATGAGGGTTTAAGAGAAATGTTCCAAGACATTTCTCCAATCCAAGACTTTACAGGTAACTTAGTCTTGGAATTTATTGACTACAGCTTGGGTGAGCCTAAATATCCGGTTGATGAGTCGAAAGAGCGTGATGTAACTTTTGCTGCTCCGTTAAGAGTGAAGGTACGTCTAATCAACAAAGAAACAGGTGAAGTAAAAGAACAAGAAGTATTTATGGGGGATTTCCCTCTCATGACAGAAACAGGCACGTTTGTCATCAATGGTGCAGAACGTGTTATCGTATCTCAGCTTGTTCGTTCACCTAGTGTGTATTACAGCCAAAAACTTGATAAAAACGGTAAAAAGGGGTTCACAGCTACCGTTATTCCGAATCGTGGAGCGTGGCTTGAACTTGAAACGGATGCAAAAGACATCGTTTATGTTCGTATCGATCGTACAAGGAAGATTCCTGTATCGGTATTACTACGTGCGCTAGGTTTTGGTTCTGATCAAGAAATCATTGACCTTTTAGGTGAAAATGAGTACTTGCGTGCGACCCTTGAAAAAGACAACACAGATTCAACGGACAAAGCACTGTTAGAAATCTATGAGCGTCTACGTCCGGGAGAACCACCGACAGTCGAAAATGCGAAGAGTTTGTTAGAGTCTCGTTTCTTTGATCCGAAACGCTATGATTTAGCGAATGTTGGACGTTATAAGATTAATAAGAAGCTTCATATAAAGAACCGTCTTTTCAATCAACGTCTAGCAGAAAAATTAGTCGATCCTGAAACAGGCGAAGTATTGGCAGAAGAGGGAACGCTCCTTGACCGTCGTACACTTGATAAGCTTATTCCATATTTAGAGAAAAACGTCGGCTTCCGCACAGCTCGTACGTCTGGTGGGGTACTTGAAGAATCAGACGTTGAGATTCAATCGATTCGTATTCAAGCTGCGGATGACCTTGATGAAGATCGAACTATTTCTGTTATTGGTAACGGTATGGTTGATCGTAATGTAAAGCATATTGCGCCGTCAGATATCATCGCTTCAATTAGTTATTTCTTTAACTTATTGCACGGCGTTGGCGATACAGATGACATTGATCACCTTGGTAACCGTCGTTTACGTTCAGTAGGAGAGCTCTTACAAAACCAGTTCCGTATTGGTCTTTCTCGTATGGAGCGTGTAGTTCGTGAACGTATGTCGATCCAAGACCCGAATGTGATTACGCCACAAGCGCTTATTAACATTCGACCGGTTATTGCGTCTATAAAAGAATTCTTTGGTAGTTCTCAGCTTTCTCAGTTCATGGATCAAACAAATCCACTTGCTGAGTTAACGCATAAGCGCCGTTTATCTGCGCTTGGACCTGGTGGTTTAACACGTGAACGTGCTGGCATGGAAGTGCGAGATGTTCACTATTCCCACTATGGCCGTATGTGTCCGATTGAAACGCCAGAGGGACCGAATATCGGACTAATTAACTCTCTTTCATCTTATGCGAAAGTAAACGAGTTTGGTTTCATGGAAACGCCGTACCGTCGTGTGGACCCTGAGACTGGTAAAGTAACAGCTCGTATTGATTACTTAACAGCTGATGAAGAGGATAACTATGTGGTTGCTCAGGCGAACGCGAAATTGAATGATGATGGTTCGTTTGTTGACGAAAACATCATTGCTCGTTTCCGTGGTGAAAACACGGTTGTTCCTTTCGAACGAATTGATTACATGGATGTATCGCCGAAACAGGTTGTATCAGCCGCTACATCTTGTATTCCGTTCTTGGAAAACGATGACTCCAACCGAGCATTAATGGGAGCGAACATGCAACGTCAGGCAGTGCCATTGTTAGTTCCAGAAGCGCCTCTAGTAGGTACAGGAATGGAACATATGTCTGCGAAAGACTCTGGTGCAGCGGTTGTTTCGAAGTATCCTGGTGAAGTTGAACGTGTAACAGCGAAAGAAATTTGGGTACGTCGTATGGAAGAGGTTGACGGGAAGCAAGTCAAAGGCGACCTTGATAAATACCGACTGCAAAAGTTTATTCGCTCGAACCAAGGAACAAGTTATAACCAACGCCCGATTGTTCGTGAAGGTGACGTTGTTGAAAAACGCGAAATCCTTGCCGATGGTCCTTCAATGGAACAAGGCGAAATGGCGCTTGGCCGTAACGTTCTTGTCGGTTTCATGACATGGGAAGGGTATAACTACGAGGATGCGATCATTTTAAGTGAGCGTCTTGTTAAAGACGATGTGTACACATCTGTTCATATAGAAGAGTATGAAAGTGATGCTCGTGATACAAAACTTGGACCTGAAGAAATTACAAGAGATATTCCAAACGTAGGTGAGGACGCATTGCGCAACCTTGATGAGCGTGGGATTATCCGTACTGGTGCAGAAGTAAAAGACGGCGATATTCTCGTTGGTAAAGTAACGCCAAAAGGTGTAACCGAACTTACAGCTGAAGAGCGTCTTTTACACGCAATCTTTGGGGAAAAAGCGCGTGAAGTCCGAGATACGTCACTCCGCGCACCACACGGTGGAGACGGAATTGTCTTAGACGTAAAGATTTTCAACCGTGAAGACGGCGATGAACTTCCGCCAGGCGTGAACCAACTCGTACGTGTTTACATCGTACAAAAGCGTAAAATTAACCAAGGCGATAAGATGGCTGGTCGTCACGGAAATAAAGGTGTTATTTCACGTATCCTTCCAGAAGAGGATATGCCGTATCTTCCAGACGGAACACCAATCGACATCATGTTAAACCCATTAGGGGTACCTTCGCGAATGAACATCGGACAAGTGCTTGAGCTCCATTTAGGAATGGCTGCTCGTAAGCTTGGCATTCATGTTGCATCACCAGTATTTGATGGAGCGCGTGAAGAAGATGTATGGGGAACTCTTGACGAAGCGGGCATGGCTCGTGACGGAAAGACAATTCTTTATGATGGACGTACAGGTGAAGCGTTTGATAACCGTGTATCTGTAGGGATCATGTACATGATTAAACTTGCACACATGGTTGATGATAAATTACATGCACGTTCAACAGGGCCTTACTCTCTTGTTACCCAGCAGCCACTTGGTGGTAAAGCGCAGTTCGGTGGACAGCGTTTTGGTGAGATGGAAGTTTGGGCACTCGAGGCTTATGGAGCTGCTTATACCCTTCAAGAGATTTTAACTGTAAAATCGGATGATGTAGTCGGACGTGTGAAAACGTACGAAGCAATTGTTAAGGGTGAGAATGTCCCTGAACCGGGTGTTCCTGAATCATTTAAAGTATTAATTAAAGAATTACAGTCTCTAGGCATGGACGTGAAGATGCTTTCAAGCAACGAAGAAGAGATTGAAATGAGAGAATTAGATGATGAAGATGAGCAAACGTCTGAAAAGCTAAATCTCCAACTTGAAACAAACGAATCACAAGCTTAATAGTGAGGAGGGAGGAGAAATCCTCCTTCCCTCATCCATTTATAGAGGGTGGAAAGTAACACCTATAAAAGGGACTCCACATAAGTGGAAATCATAAGGGAGGTTGGCCCCTTGATCGATGTAAATAACTTTGAATACATGAAAATTGGTTTGGCATCGCCAAATAAGATTCGTTCTTGGTCTCGTGGTGAAGTGAAGAAACCTGAGACGATTAACTATCGTACGTTAAAGCCGGAGAAAGACGGTCTTTTTTGTGAGCGTATCTTTGGTCCACAAAAAGACTGGGAATGTCATTGTGGGAAATACAAACGTGTTCGTTATAAAGGTGTCGTTTGTGACCGATGTGGCGTTGAAGTCACTCGTGCAAAAGTACGCCGTGAGCGGATGGGGCACATTGAATTAGCTGCACCTGTTTCTCACATCTGGTATTTTAAAGGGATTCCTAGCCGAATGGGGCTAGTGCTAGATATGTCTCCTCGTTCTCTTGAGGAAGTCATTTATTTTGCATCTTATGTTGTAACAGATCCAGGCGACACGCCTCTTGAAAAGAAACAACTTCTCTCTGAAAAAGAGTACCGTGCGTACTATGATAAATATGGTCGTACGTTTACAGCTTCTATGGGTGCTGAAGCGATTCGTAAGCTTTTAGCAGATATTGATTTATTAAAAGAAGTAAATGCGTTAAAAGAAGAGTTAGAAACGGCACAGGGGCAAAGACGTACCCGTGCAATCAAACGTCTAGAAGTGTTAGAGGCATTCCGTAATTCAGGAAATGAACCTTCATGGATGGTCCTTGATGTTCTACCCGTTATTCCGCCGGAACTACGTCCGATGGTGCAATTAGACGGTGGACGTTTTGCAACTTCTGATTTAAATGATTTATATCGTCGTGTTATTAACCGTAATAATCGTCTAAAGCGTCTTTTAGATTTAGGCGCACCAAATATTATTGTTCAAAATGAGAAACGTATGCTTCAAGAAGCGGTGGATGCGTTGATTGATAACGGTCGTCGTGGTCGTCCTGTAACAGGTCCTGGTAACCGTCCGTTAAAATCACTATCTCACATGCTAAAAGGGAAGCAAGGTCGTTTCCGTCAAAACTTACTAGGAAAACGTGTTGACTATTCTGGTCGTTCTGTAATTGTTGTAGGACCGAACTTGAAAATGTACCAGTGCGGATTGCCAAAGGAAATGGCGCTTGAACTATTTAAGCCTTTCGTTATGAAAGAACTTGTTTCAAAAGGGTTGGCTCATAACATCAAAAGTGCGAAGAGAAAAGTAGAACGTGTTCAGCCGGAAGTATGGGATGTGCTTGAAGAAGTCATTCGTGAGCATCCAGTATTATTGAACCGTGCACCAACTCTTCACCGCCTTGGTATTCAAGCATTTGAACCGATTTTAGTTGAAGGCCGTGCAATTAAACTACACCCTCTCGTATGTACAGCTTATAATGCTGACTTTGACGGTGACCAAATGGCTGTACACGTACCATTATCAGCAGAAGCGCAAGCTGAAGCACGTATCCTTATGCTAGCAGCTCAAAACATCTTGAACCCTAAGGATGGTAAACCGGTTGTAACGCCATCACAAGATATGGTACTTGGTAACTACTATTTAACGATGGAAAATGCAGAAGCGCGTGGAGAAGGTTCTGTATTTAAAGATACAAACGAAGCTATTATTGCGTACCAAAATGGTTATGTTCATCTTCATACAAGAGTAGCGGTTCCTGTTTCCTCTTTAAATAAACCAACGTTTAAAGAAGAGCAACAAGATATGCTTCTTCTAACAACTGTCGGTAAGTTAATTTTTAATGAGATCATGCCAGACTCATTCCCGTATATGAATGAGCCTACAAACTTAAATCTTGAAGTTGAAACACCAGATAAGTATCTTGTATCAAGTGATACAGATATCAAAGCTGAATTTAAAAATCGTCCAATTGTTGCTCCTTTCAAGAAAGGATTCCTAGGTAACGTCATTTCTGAAGTCTTTAAGAAATTTAAGATTACAGAAACGTCTAAGATGCTTGACCGCATGAAAGACCTTGGTTTCACTTATTCAACAAAAGCTGGTATTACCGTTGGTGTATCTGACATCGTAGTTCTATCTGAGAAAAAAGAGATTCTTGAAGAAGCAGACAAAAAGGTTGAACGTATTACGAAGCAATTCCGTCGTGGTCTAATTACTGAAGAAGAGCGTTATGATCGTGTCATTTCCATCTGGAGTGAAGCGAAAGACGTCATCCAAAGTAAGTTAATGGGAACACTTGACGAGCGTAACCCAATCTTTATGATGAGTGATTCAGGTGCCCGTGGTAACGCATCTAACTTTACGCAGTTAGCTGGTATGCGTGGACTAATGGCTAACCCATCTGGACGTATCATTGAACTTCCAATCAAATCAAGTTTCCGTGAAGGGCTAACAGTACTCGAGTACTTTATCTCTACCCACGGTGCGCGTAAAGGTCTTGCTGATACAGCACTTAAGACTGCTGACTCAGGTTACCTTACACGTCGACTTGTTGATGTGGCACAAGATGTTATTGTTCGTGAAAACGATTGTGGTACTGATCGTGGTCTTGAAGTAGCTGCAATTAAAGAAGGTACAGAAACAATTGAGAATTTATATGACCGTCTTGTAGGTCGTGTAGCGTTCAAAACTGTCCGTCATCCAGAATCAGAAGAGATTCTTATTCGCCGCGGTGAATTGATGAGCGAAGACATTGCGAAACAAATCGTTGACGCAGGTGTTGAAGAAGTTACCATCCGTTCTGTATTTACATGTAATACTCGTCACGGCGTATGTAAGGCATGTTATGGTCGTAACCTCGCTACCGGAAGCGACGTTGAAGTTGGTGAAGCAGTTGGTATTATTGCTGCTCAATCAATTGGTGAGCCAGGAACACAGCTTACAATGCGTACATTCCACACAGGTGGTGTAGCCGGAGACGATATTACACAAGGTCTTCCGCGTATTCAAGAATTGTTTGAAGCTCGTAACCCTAAAGGTCAAGCGACAATTACCGAAATTGACGGGGAAGTAATCGACGTTAAAGATGGTGATAAGCGTGAAGTGACCATTCAAAACGCTCTTGAAACGAAAAACTATGCGATTCCTTATGGATCTCGTCTAAAAGTTGTTCCTGGTGATAAATTGGTTGCAGGCCAAACACTTACTGAAGGTTCAATCGATCCAAAAGAATTGCTTAAAGTAACAGGTATGGGCGGCGTTCAAGAATACCTCTTACGTGAAGTTCAAAAAGTTTATCGTCTACAAGGGGTAGAAATTGGCGATAAGCACGTGGAAGTAATGGTTCGCCAAATGCTTCGTAAAATTCGTGTTGTTGATGCTGGGGATACTGGTGTATTACCTGGTTCACTCGTGGAAATTCAGAAGTTTAATGATGCTAACAGTAAAGTCTTAATAAGCAATGATCGACCGGCAACTGGTCGACCTGTCTTACTTGGGATTACCAAAGCGTCTCTTGAAACAGATTCCTTCTTGTCAGCAGCGTCATTCCAGGAAACAACTCGTGTCCTAACTGATGCAGCGATTAAAGGAAAGCGTGATGAACTTCTTGGACTTAAAGAGAATGTTATCATCGGGAAACTTGTACCAGCTGGAACAGGATTACAGCGCTACAAAAACCTCGGCATTCATTCTGCACATGATGAAAAAGCAGAACAAAAGGAAGAAGTTGTCTCTGAAGAGGCGCTTGTTCAAGAATAATTTGCGAAAATCACCGGATAGGCTGTTGACACAGCCTATCTCACGGTGATACTATATCAAAGTGTGCCTGATAGTCTGCTGCTTTGGAGGTATGACAATGTCTTATGAAAAAGTAGAACAGGCGAAAGATCGAGTGATCGGAAGAAAACAGACACTGAAAGCACTACATGCTCATTTAATTAAAGAGCTGTACGTGGCAAACGATGCCGATCCGCGTATAAAGCAAGAGGTCGTCGGTGCTGCTATTGATACAGATGTTGCGGTCGTATATGTCGATTCGATGAAGCAGCTTGGTAAAGCATGTGGAATTGAAGTCGGTGCAGCCACTGTAGCGTTAAGGAAATAGAAAGTTTGTTTTGAGTGATCAAGACAACTTATTCTTTTGCCTAAACATGAACCACCTGGATCGGTGGTCTTAAAATAAGGGAAGGGAGGAAACAAAAATGCCTACTATTAACCAGTTAATTCGTAAAGGTCGCGTAGACAAAGTGAAAAAGTCTGACTCACCTGCACTTAATAAAGGATACAATAGCTACAAAAAAGCACAAACAAATGTATCTTCTCCACAAAAACGTGGGGTGTGCACACGTGTTGGTACAATGACACCGAAGAAACCGAACTCGGCTCTTCGTAAATATGCTCGTGTACGTCTAACGAACTCAATTGAGGTTACTGCATACATCCCAGGAATTGGACACAACTTACAAGAGCACAGTGTTGTACTTATTCGTGGAGGTCGTGTAAAAGACTTACCAGGGGTACGTTACCACATCGTTCGTGGTGCACTTGATACTGCAGGTGTTCAAAACCGTATGCAAAGTCGTTCTAAATACGGAACGAAAAAACCAAAAGAGAAAAAGTAATAAACAAATAAGGATAATCGGTGAAAGGAGGGGGACACATGCCTCGTAAAGGTCCAGTACCACGTCGTGATGTATTACCTGATCCAATGTATAATTCCAAGCTTGTAACCCGCCTCATCAACCGCATCATGGTTGACGGGAAGCGTGGAACAGCTCAAACGATTTTATATAATGCTTTTGATCTTGTTAAAGAGCGTAGCGGAAACGAACCTATGGAAGTTTTCGATCAAGCATTAAAAAACATCATGCCAGTTCTTGAAGTTAGAGCTCGCCGTGTTGGTGGTTCAAACTATCAAGTACCGGTTGAAGTTAGACCTGACCGTCGTACAACACTAGGTTTACGTTGGTTAGTAAACTATTCACGTCTTCGTGGCGAAAAGACAATGGAAGAGCGTCTTGCTAACGAAATTCTTGATGCAGCGAACAACACTGGTTCAGCTGTTAAGAAACGTGAAGATATGCATAAAATGGCAGAAGCGAACAAAGCGTTTGCTCACTACCGTTGGTAAGATTTTAAAATATAAGGTTGAAAGGAGAACGTTACTATGGCAAGAGAATTCTCCTTAAAAGATACACGTAATATCGGCATCATGGCTCACATCGATGCCGGTAAAACAACCGCTACTGAACGTATTTTGTTCTACACAGGTCGTGTGCATAAGATTGGTGAAACACACGAAGGTGCTTCTCAAATGGACTGGATGGCGCAAGAGCAAGAGCGTGGAATTACGATCACGTCTGCTGCGACAACAGCTCAGTGGAAAGACCACCGTATCAATATCATTGATACTCCTGGACACGTAGACTTTACGGTAGAAGTAGAGCGTTCTTTGCGTGTACTTGATGGGGCAGTTGCGGTACTTGATGCACAATCTGGTGTTGAACCGCAAACAGAAACTGTATGGCGTCAAGCAACAACATATGGTGTACCACGTATCGTATTCGTCAACAAGATGGATAAAACGGGTGCAGACTTTATGTATTCAGTAGGAACGTTACGTGATCGTTTGCAAGCAAATGCTCACCCAATTCAATTGCCAATCGGTGCAGAAGATGAGTTTTCTGGATTTATTGATTTGATTGAAATGACTGCGCACATCTCTAAAGATGATCTTGGTCAAAACTGGGAAGTAACAGATATCCCTGCTGAATATGAAGAACAAGCAAAAAAAATGCGTGAATCATTAGTTGAAGCAGTTGCTGAGCTAGATGAAGAGTTAATGATGAAATATCTTGAAGGCGAAGAATTAACAAAGGACGAAATTAAAGCGGCTATCCGTCAAGGTACAGTCAACGTAGAATTTTATCCTGTAATTTGTGGTTCAGCTTTCAAAAACAAAGGTGTTCAAGCGCTTCTTGATGCGGTTCTTGATTACCTACCATCTCCTCTTGATGTTGCGGCAATTCGCGGACACGTGCCAGATTCTGAAGAAGAAGTGACTCGTGAGCCTGGTGATGATCAACCTTTCTCTGCATTAGCATTTAAGGTTATGACAGATCCATTCGTTGGTAAACTAACGTTCTTCCGTGTTTATTCTGGTACGCTTAACTCTGGTTCTTATGTTCGTAATGCGACTAAAGACAAGCGTGAGCGTGTTGGACGTATCCTTCAAATGCATGCAAACTCTCGTGAAGAGATTGCAACTGTATACTCAGGCGATATTGCGGCTGCAGTAGGTTTGAAAGATACAACAACTGGTGATACTTTATGTGATGAAAAGAACCTTGTAATCTTAGAGTCCATGCAGTTCCCTGATCCAGTTATCCACTTGTCTGTTGAACCTAAATCAAAAGCAGACCAAGATAAAATGGCTATTGCTCTTGCTAAACTAGCAGAGGAAGATCCTACGTTTAAAACGCACACTGATGAAGAAACGGGTCAAACGATTATCGGTGGTATGGGTGAACTTCACCTAGACATTCTTGTTGATCGTATGAAACGTGAGTTCAAGGTAGAAGCGAATGTGGGTGCACCACAAGTTTCTTACCGTGAAACAATTCGTCAGTCTGCAAAAGTTGAAGGTAAATTCGTACGTCAGTCTGGTGGTCGTGGACAGTTTGGTCACGTTTGGGTTGAGTTCTCTCCGAACGAAGAAGGCGCTGGATTTGAATTCGAAAATGCGATTGTCGGTGGTGCAGTACCTCGTGAATATATCTCTTCTGTAGAAGCAGGTATTGAGGAAGCACTAGATAATGGTATGATTGCTGGATACCCTGTAATCGATCTTAAAGCGAAACTTTATGATGGTTCTTACCATGATGTCGATTCGTCTGAGATGGCATTTAAAATTGCCGCTTCTATGGCATTGAAAAATGCGAAATCAAAATGTAGCCCAGCTCTACTTGAGCCTCTAATGAAAGTTGAGATTGTTATCCCTGAAGAATACATGGGTGACATTATGGGTGATGTAACAGCTCGTCGTGGACGTGTTGAAGGCATGGAAGCTCGTGGTAATGCACAAATCGTTAAGGCGTTTGTTCCACTTGCTGAAATGTTCGGTTATGCGACAAGCCTTCGTTCTCGTACGCAAGGTCGCGGAACGTATTCTATGTTCTTTGATCACTACGAAGAAGTGCCGAAGAGTGTATCTGAGGAAATCATTAAAAAGCAAACTGGAGCGTAATGCTTCCGCGTTGTTTTGAGTGATGATTTATTGTAAGCTAGGAAAGGAATTGGCTGCTAGTCAGCTACCTTTCTTATGAATAAAAAAATTAACTGTATTTAAGGGAGGAAATGAATCATGGCAAAAGCAAAATTTGATCGTTCCAAAACACATGCCAATATCGGTACAATTGGACACGTCGACCATGGTAAAACAACTTTAACTGCTGCAATTACAACTGTACTTGCTAAGCGTTCTGGTAAAGGCCAAGCAATGGCGTATGACGCAATTGACGGTGCTCCAGAAGAGCGTGAGCGTGGAATTACAATCTCTACTGCGCACGTTGAATACGAAACTGATACTCGTCACTATGCACACGTTGACTGCCCAGGTCACGCTGACTATGTTAAAAACATGATCACTGGCGCTGCGCAAATGGACGGCGGAATCCTAGTAGTATCTGCTGCTGACGGTCCAATGCCACAAACGCGTGAGCACATTCTTCTTTCTCGTCAAGTAGGCGTACCTTACCTAGTTGTATTCTTAAACAAATGTGACATGGTAGATGACGAAGAGCTACTTGAACTAGTAGAAATGGAAGTACGTGACCTTCTTTCTGAGTATGACTTCCCTGGTGATGATACTCCAGTTATCCAAGGTTCTGCTCTTAAAGCACTTCAAGGTGAAGCTGAGTGGGAAGAAAAAATCGTTGAGCTTATGAACGCTGTTGACGAATATATCCCAACTCCAGAGCGTGACAAAGATAAGCCATTCATGATGCCTGTTGAGGATGTATTCTCAATCACTGGTCGTGGAACAGTTGCTACTGGTCGTGTAGAGCGTGGACAACTTAACGTTGGTGATACTGTAGAAATCCTTGGTATCGAAGAAGAGAAAAAATCTACAACTGTTACAGGTGTAGAAATGTTCCGTAAGCTTCTTGACTATGCTGAAGCTGGCGACAACATCGGTGCGCTTCTTCGTGGGGTAGCTCGTGAAGATATCCAACGTGGACAAGTACTAGCTAAGCCTGGTACAATCACGCCACACACAAACTTCAAAGCTGAAGTTTATGTTCTTTCAAAAGAAGAAGGTGGACGTCATACTCCATTCTTCTCTAACTATCGTCCACAATTCTATTTCCGTACAACTGACGTAACTGGTATCTGCCAATTACCAGAAGGTACTGAAATGGTAATGCCTGGTGATAACGTTGAAATGACTGTTGAGCTAATCGCTCCAATCGCACTTGAGGAAGGTACTAAATTCTCAATTCGCGAAGGTGGCCGTACTGTAGGCGCTGGCGTTGTAGCTACAATCCAGAAGTAATAAATAAAAAAGAGGACGGATTTATTTCGTCCTCTTTTTCTTTTGAAAAAAACAGCATAACCCCTTGCATTCATAGGTATTAGTCTATATAATAGTAGAAGTGTGCCCGATAGGTGCGTTTCTTTGTTTTTATACTAGAAATACAATTATTATGTGTGGCATGTTTGACAGCGATGATGCGGAAGGTTGCTGACACACCCGGCCCCTTTGCCATGGGAGGGTGAGGAAATTTCCGCGGAGTATGTCTATTTTATAAAATGGGCGAAAAAGGAGGGCTATCATGGCAAAGCAAAAGATTCGTATTCGTTTAAAAGCGTATGATCATCGTGTGCTAGACCAGTCAGCTGTGAAGATTGTTGAAACGGCAAAACGTTCAGGTGCGAGCGTATCAGGACCGATTCCACTTCCAACTGAGAAATCTGTATACACAGTATTACGAGCAGTTCACAAGTACAAAGATTCTCGTGAACAGTTTGAAATGCGTACGCACAAACGTCTAATTGACATTGTGAATCCAACACCACAAACTGTGGATGCTTTAATGCGTTTAGATTTACCATCTGGCGTTGATATTGAAATTAAGCTATAAGCTAAAATAAAATTTATATATTTAATAGGAGGTGTAACGGATGTCCAAAGGAATCTTAGGAAGAAAAATTGGTATGACTCAAGTGTTTGCTGAAAACGGTGAAGCCATTCCTGTAACAGTAATTCAAGCTGAGCCAAACGTCGTTCTTCAAAAGAAGACAATTGAATCAGATGGATATGAAGCAATTCAAATCGGCTTTGCTGATGCGAAAAAGCCTAACAAACCAGAAGCGGGTCATGCAGCGAAAGCAGAAGCAACACCTAAGCGCTTCATCAAGGAAATCCGTGACGTTAAACTTGACGAGGTAGAAGTTGGTCAAGCGATTAACGTAACAACATTTGCAGCAGGAGAAGTCGTTGATGTAACAGGTACATCTAAAGGGAAAGGTTTCCAAGGCGCAATTAAACGCCATAACCAATCTCGTGGACCTATGACTCACGGTTCTCGTTACCACCGTCGCCCAGGTTCAATGGGACCTGTAGCGCCAAACCGCGTATTCAAAGGTAAATTATTACCTGGACGTATGGGTGGAGAGCAAATTACAATCCAAAACCTAGAGATCGTTCGTGTAGATGAAGAGCGTAATCTTCTTCTAGTAAAAGGTAACGTTCCTGGAGCGAAAAAAAGCTACGTAACTGTTCAATCTGCAGTTAAAGCTTAATGTTATAGAAAGGAGGCCATTCGAATGCCAAAAGTTACAGTTTTTAACCAAACAGGTTCTGAAGTTGGAGATATCGAACTTGCTGATGCAGTATTTGGGATTGAACCAAATAACAGTGTTGTACATGATGCAGTTATCATGCAGCAAGCGTCTTTACGTCAAGGTACGCATAAAACAAAAGGTCGTTCTGAAGTTCGTGGTGGTGGAAGAAAGCCATGGCGTCAAAAAGGAACCGGACGTGCGCGTCAAGGTTCTATCCGTTCCCCACAATGGGTTGGCGGTGGCGTTGTATTTGGACCAACTCCACGTAGCTACAGCTACAAACTACCAAAGAAAGTTCGTCGCTTAGCACTTAAATCTGCTTTGTCTTCTAAAGTACAAGGTTCAGAATTAGTTGTTCTTGATAATCTTTCTTTTGAAGCAATTAAAACAAAATCTATGAAGGAAGTACTTGCAAGTTTATCAGTAGATTCAAAAGCATTGATTGTAACAGCTGACTACAATGAAAATGTTGCTTTATCTGCTCGTAACTTACCAAATGTTACTTTCCTTACAGCCGACAGTGTCAACGTTTTAGACTTGCTTAAGCATGACAAAGTTGTCATCACTAAAGACGCAGTCGAAAAGGTAGAGGAGGTGCTTGCGTAATGTCGAACGCACGTGATATCATTAAGCGCCCTATTATTACTGAGAAGTCTGCTGACTTAATGGAAAATAAACAGTACACGTTTGACGTAGATGTTCGCGCGAATAAATCTCAAATCAAAGATGCGATTGAAGAAATCTTTGAAGTGAAGGTTAACAGCGTCAATACAGTCAACTACAAAGGAAAGTCTAAGCGATTCGGTCGTTTCACAGGCTTTACTGCAAAACGCAAGAAAGCAGTCGTTCAACTATCAGCAGATAGTAAAGAACTAGACTTCTTTGAAGCGTAAGAATTTAGAGAAGGAGGGAACTGAACATGGCTATTAAAAAGTATAAACCGACCAGTGCCGGTCGTCGTCATATGAGTGGATCAGATTTTGCTGAAATCACTACAGACAAACCGGAAAAATCGTTACTTGCGCCTCTACACAATAAAGGTGGACGTAACAACCAAGGTCGTTTAACTGTACGTCACCAAGGTGGCGGTCATAAGCGTCAATACCGCGTTATTGACTTTAAGCGTAATAAAGATGGAATTCCAGGTCGCGTTGCTACGATCGAATACGATCCAAACCGTTCTGCGAATATCGCATTAATTAACTATGTTGATGGTGAAAAGCGTTATATCTTGGCACCAAAAGGTTTAAAAGTAGGAGCAATGATTGAGTCTGGTTCTGAAGCGGATATCAAAGTTGGTAACACGTTACCACTTATCAATATCCCTGTAGGTACTGTGATTCATAACATTGAACTTCGCCCTGGTAAAGGCGGTCAGTTAGTTCGTTCTGCTGGTACGGAAGCTCAACTTCTTGGTAAAGAAGGTCAGTACGTATTAGTACGTTTGAACTCTGGTGAAACTCGTTACATCCTTTCAACTTGTCGTGCAACAATTGGTCAAGTTGGAAATGTAGAGCACGAGCTTATTAACATCGGTAAAGCTGGACGTTCTCGTTGGAAAGGTATTCGTCCAACAGTTCGTGGTTCTGTAATGAACCCTAACGATCACCCACACGGTGGTGGTGAAGGTAAAGCACCAATTGGTCGTCCGTCACCAATGTCTCCATGGGGTAAACCAACTCTTGGATACAAAACGCGTCAGAAAAACAAACACTCCGACAAGTACATCGTACGTCGTCGTAAAAAATAACGTGGTTTGTCTACGGTTCTCATTTAGGACCGTGGTCGAATCTCGAAGGGAGGCACTCACATGGGCCGTAGTTTGAAAAAAGGACCTTTCGTTGATGATCACTTGATGAAAAAGGTTGAAGCACTAAACGAAACAAGCGAGAAAAGAGTTGTAAAAACTTGGTCTCGTCGTTCTACTATCTTCCCTGACTTTATTGGACACACTTTCGCTGTCTATGATGGACGTAAGCACGTACCGGTATATGTTTCAGAAGATATGGTTGGACACAAACTTGGTGAATTTGCTCCTACACGTACGTATAAAGGGCATGCCGCAGATAAGAAAACAAGACGTTAAGTAAGAAAGGAGGACCACTCTCATGGAACAAGCTAAAGCTGTTGCTAAACAGGTTCGCATTGCGCCTCGTAAAGTTCGTCTTGTGATCGATCTTATTCGTGGAAAACAAGTCGGCGAAGCGATTGCAATCTTAAAGCATACACCTAAATCTGCTTCTCCAGTAGTTGAAAAGCTTCTTAACTCCGCAATTGCGAACGCAGAGCACAACTACGAAATGGAGCCGAATAATCTCGTTATTTCAGAAGCTTTCGTTGACGAAGGCGTAACGCTTAAACGTTTCCGTCCGCGTGCACAAGGTCGTGCAAGCCGGATTAACAAACGTACGAGCCACATTACATTGGTTGTATCAGAAAAGAAGGAGGGATAACACATGGGTCAAAAAGTAAATCCTATCGGACTTCGCGTTGGCGTTATTCGTGATTGGGACTCAAAGTGGTACGCTAGCAAAAAAGACTATGCTGATCTACTTCATGAAGACATTTCAATCCGTGAGCACGTTGAAGGCCGTTTAAAAGATGCATCAGTATCTAAAGTAGAAATCGAACGCGCTGCGAACCGTGTGAATATCACAATTTCTACTGCCAAGCCAGGAATGGTGATCGGAAAAGGCGGTTCAGAAGTTGAAGCTTTACGTAAATCTTTAAACCAACTTACAGGTAAAAGAGTACACATTAACATTTCAGAAATTAAGCAAGCTGATCTTGATGCGAAATTAGTTGCTGAAAATATTGCTCGTCAATTAGAGAATCGTATTTCTTTCCGTCGTGCAATGAAACAAGCGATCCAACGCACAATGCGTTCAGGCGCTAAAGGAATCAAAACACAAGTATCTGGTCGTCTTGGTGGCGCAGATATCGCTCGTGCTGAGCACTATAGCGAAGGAACAGTTCCACTTCACACACTTCGTGCTGATATTGACTATGGTACAGCTGAAGCTGATACAACATACGGAAAAATCGGTGTGAAAATTTGGGTTTACCGTGGTGAAGTCCTTCCAGCGAAAGGAACGAACAAAGAGGAAGGAGGCAACTAAACATGTTAATGCCTAAACGCGTTAAATATCGTCGTGAACACCGTGGAAAAATGCGTGGTCGTGCGAAAGGCGGTACAGAAGTACATTTCGGTGAATATGGTTTACAAGCTCTAGAAGCTTCATGGATCACAAACCGTCAAATTGAATCAGCTCGTATTGCAATGACTCGTTATATGAAACGTGGCGGTAAAGTTTGGATTAAGATTTTCCCATCTAAGCCTTACACTGCTAAGCCACTAGAAGTTCGAATGGGTTCAGGTAAAGGTGCTCCAGAAGGTTGGGTTGCCGTTGTAAAACCTGGTAAGATCATGTTTGAAATCTCAGGCGTACCTGAAGAAGTAGCTCGTGAAGCTTTACGTCTTGCTTCTCATAAGTTGCCTATTAAATGTAAATTCGTAAAACGTGAAGAAGTGGGTGGTGACTCAAATGAAAGCAACTGATATCCGTAACTTAACCACTGCTGAAATCGAACAAAAAACGCAAACTCTTAAAGAAGAGCTTTTCAACCTACGCTTTCAACTAGCAACTGGGCAACTTGAAAACCCGGTTCGCATTCGTGAAGTCCGCAAAGGTATTGCTCGTGCAAAAACTGTTTTGCGTGAACGTGAGCTCGGAATTAACAACGGCTAAAAAAGGAGGTTTGCTGCATGGACCGCAATCAGCGTAAAGTTTACCAAGGTCGTGTCGTTTCTGACAAAATGGAGAAAACGATTAGTGTTCTTGTTGAAACATACAAGGTCGATCGCCTTTATGGTAAACGTGTAAAGTACTCAAAGAAGTTCAAAGCACATGATGAAGAAAATACTGCAAAAGTAGGCGACATCGTTCGTATCATGGAAACTCGCCCACTTTCAAAAGATAAACGTTTTCGTTTAGTAGAAATTGTAGAAGAAGCTATTATTATTTAATAGGCTACGGTTGAAGGGAGGTAAAACAGTATGATTCAACAAGAAAGCCGTTTAAAAGTTGCTGATAACTCTGGAGCGCGTGAAGTTCTTTGTATTAAAGTTCTTGGTGGTTCTGGACGTAAGACAGCTAACGTTGGTGATGTCATTGTTTGTTCGGTAAAACAAGCAACACCAGGTGGCGTTGTTAAGAAAGGCGAAGTTGTTCGCGCTGTAATCGTTCGCTCTAAAAGCGGTGTTCGCCGTAACGACGGTTCGTATATTAAGTTTGATGAGAACGCAGCTGTAATCGTACGTGACGATAAGGGTCCTCGTGGTACTCGTATCTTCGGTCCGGTAGCACGTGAACTTCGAGACAAACAGTTTATGAAAATTGTTTCTCTTGCTCCTGAGGTACTATAAGTTTCGTTCGGAATAAAGAGATCAATCGATGTTTACTCAGGGAGGTGCAAAAGTGATGCATGTCAAAAAAGGCGATACAGTAATCGTTATTGCTGGTAAAGACAAAGGGAAGCAAGGGACGATCCTTGAAGCTTACCCGAAAAAAAGCCGTGTGCTTGTTGAAGGAATTAACATGGTGAAGAAACACGCAAAACCTTCACAAGATAATCCACAAGGTGGAATTCTTGATCAAGAAGCACCAATTCATTCTTCTAACGTTATGCTTGTTGATCCTAAAACTGGAGAGCGTACGCGTGTAGGTTTTAAAGATGAAGATGGTAAAAAAGTGCGTGTAGCAAAAAAATCTGGCGAAATCATCAAGTAGTCAGTAAGGTGAAAGGAGGACCAACCTAAATGAATCGTTTGAAAGAAAAATATCAAGGCGAGATTGTTTCATCTCTAACAGAGAAGTTTAACTACTCTTCTGTGATGGCTGTGCCAAAGATTGAAAAAATTGTTGTGAACATGGGTGTTGGTGAAGCTGTTCAAAACGCAAAAGTTTTAGACAAAGCGGTTGAAGAACTTCAACAGATCACTGGTCAAAAGCCTGTTATCACGAAAGCGAAAAAATCAATCGCTGGTTTTAAGTTGCGTGAAGGTATGCCAATCGGAGCGAAAGTTACACTACGCGGAGAGCGTATGTATGACTTCTTGGATAAATTGGTTTCCGTTTCACTTCCACGTGTACGTGACTTCCGTGGGATTTCTAAAAAAGCATTCGACGGTCGTGGAAACTACACGCTTGGCGTGAAAGAACAACTAATTTTCCCGGAGATCGACTACGATAAAGTTGATAAAGTCCGTGGTATGGATATTGTTATTGTAACAACTGCACAAACAGATGAAGAAGCGCGTGAATTACTTACACAAGTAG
Organism: Alkalihalobacillus sp. LMS6; assembly: GCF_024362765.1. Taxonomy (NCBI): domain Bacteria; kingdom Bacillati; phylum Bacillota; class Bacilli; order Caryophanales; family Bacillaceae; genus Alkalihalobacillus; species Alkalihalobacillus sp. LMS6. The sequence goes on from NZ_CP093302.1 coordinate 164,126, forward strand.
GCATGCCGTTCCAAAAATAATCTCTTAAAGAAGAGGAGGGAACACGTTGGCAAAAAAATCTATGATTGCAAAGCAAAAGCGCACACCTAAGTATAACGTTCAAGCTTATACTCGTTGTGAGCGTTGCGGACGTCCTCATTCAGTGTTGCGTAAATTTAAACTTTGCCGTATTTGCTTCAGAGAACTTGCTTATAAAGGGCAAATTCCTGGTGTGAAAAAAGCAAGCTGGTAAATCGATTGGGAAGGAGGTAATTAACTATGGTCATGACGGATCCAATTGCAGATATGCTAACTCGTATTCGTAACGCGAATCTTGTACGTCACGAGAAACTTGAGCTTCCTGCTTCTATGGTGAAGAAGGAAATCGCTGAAATTCTTAAGCGTGAAGGTTTTGTTCGCGATTATGAGTACATTGAAGATAATAAACAAGGTGTTATTCGTATCTTTTTGAAATACGGAACATCAAACGAACGTGTTATTACTGGTCTTAAACGTATTTCTAAGCCAGGACTACGTGTTTATGCAAAATCAACGGAACTACCTCGCGTATTAGGTGGTCTTGGGATTGCAATCGTGTCGACTTCTAAAGGTTTATTAACTGATAAAGAAGCGCGTCAACAACAAATCGGCGGCGAAGTTCTCGCTTACGTTTGGTAATAAAGCTTAATTGAAATGGAGGTGTACTACAAATGTCTCGAGTTGGACTGAAACCTATTACAATTCCTGAGGGAGTTACAGTTTCTTTAGATGGTAACCTTTGTACTGTTAAAGGACCTAAAGGTGAATTAAGCCGTGAGCTTCACCAAGATATTAAAGTAAACTTAGAAAACAATGAAATGACTTTCGAACGTCCGTCTGATCATAAGGAGCACCGCGCTCTTCATGGTACGATGCGTGCGAATGTAAACAACATGGTTGAAGGAGTAACAAAAGGATTTGAGCGTGGACTTGAACTGAACGGTGTCGGTTACCGTGCTTCAAAATCTGGCAATAAGCTTGTGCTTAACGTTGGTTATTCTCACCCAGTTGAAATTACACCTGAAGAAGGTCTAGAAATTGAAGTGCCATCTAACACAAAAGTTATTGTTAGAGGAATTAACAAGGAACGTGTTGGTGCACTTGCTTCTAACATCCGCGCTGTACGTCAGCCTGAGCCTTATAAAGGTAAAGGTATTCGTTACGAAGGCGAGTATGTGCGTCGTAAAGAAGGTAAAACTGGTAAATAATTAGTATCGACAAAGAAAGGAATGACGTCTCATGATTACGAAGCCTAACTCAAATACAGGCCGTAAGAAAAGACACGCTCACGTACGCCGCACTTTAAGCGGTACGCCGCAGCGTCCACGTTTAAACGTATTCCGTTCTTCTAAGCACATTTACGCTCAACTAATTGACGACGTGAATCGTGTAACTCTTGCTCAAGCTTCATCACTTGATAAAGAATTGAAGATCGAAAAGGGTTCAAATAAAGAAGCAGCTCGCCAAGTTGGCGAAGCCGTTGCAAAACGTGCGATCGAAGCGGGACACGAAACAATCGTGTTTGACCGTGGAGGATATCTATATCACGGACGCGTTGCAGAGCTTGCAGATGCAGCTCGCGAAGCAGGTCTGAAATTCTAAAAACGAAGGAGGGAAACCTTTTTATGCGTTCAATTGATCCAAATACTTTGGAACTTGAAGAAAAAGTCGTCACGATCAACCGTGTCGCTAAGGTTGTTAAAGGTGGTCGTCGCTTCCGCTTTGCTGCACTTGTTGTAGTTGGAGACAAAAACGGTCACGTCGGCTTTGGAATGGGGAAAGCTCAGGAGGTACCTGAAGCAATCCGTAAAGCTGTTGAAGATGCAAAGAAAAACTTAATTGAAGTACCGCTTGTTAATACAACAATCCCACACCAAATTGTTGGACGTTTTGGTGCTGGACGCGTATTGCTTAAGCCAGCTTCAGAAGGTACTGGAGTTATCGCCGGTGGTCCTGTACGTGCTGTACTTGATCTTGCTGGTGTTGGTGACATTCTTTCTAAGTCTCTAGGTTCAAGCAACCCAATTAACATGGTTCGTGCTACACTTACAGGTTTAACAAGCCTTAAACGCGCTGAAGAAGTAGCAAAACTACGTGGCAAATCCGTAGAAGAACTGTTAGGTTAAGGGAGGGATTACGATGGCAAAGAAATTAGAAATCACCCTTACACGTAGCTTGATCGGCCGTCCTAGCGATCAACGCGTGACAGTAAACACACTTGGTTTACGTAAAATGCACCAAACTGTAGTACAAGAAGATAACGTAGCAATTCGTGGAATGGTTAACAAAGTAAAACACTTAGTAACTGTAAGCGAAATTGACGCGTAAATAGATGATTTTTAGCAACGAGGAGGTGTAGGAAGCATGAAACTTCATGAGTTACAACCAGCAGAAGGTTCACGCAAAGTCCGTAATCGTGTAGGTCGCGGAATTGGTTCTGGTAACGGAAAAACTTCTGGTAGAGGACACAAAGGTCAAAAAGCACGTTCAGGTGGTGGCGTAAGACTTGGTTTTGAAGGTGGTCAAAATCCACTTTATCGTCGTTTACCAAAACGTGGTTTTACGAACATTCACCGTAAAGAATACACGGTTGTTAGCCTTGATGTACTAAACCGTTTTGAAGCAGGAACAGAAGTTACTCCTGAACTCTTAATTGAATCAAAAGCAGTTAAGAATGTAAAACACGGTATTAAAGTGTTAGGAAATGGCAGCTTAGATAAAAACTTGACTGTTAAAGCAAACAAGTTCTCTGCATCTGCAGTAAAAGCAATTGAAGCTGCTGGCGGAACAACCGAGGTGGTTTAATGTTTAAGGCGATCTCCAACATCTTCCGTGTGAGAGATTTACGTCGCAAAATCATCTTTACGCTTTTGATGCTTATCGTATTTCGAGTTGGTACATTTATTCCAGTACCAGGTACAAATAGTGATGCACTTGACATGCTATTTGGAGAAGCGAATGCGTTCGGTTTTCTTGATACCTTCGGTGGTGGAGCATTAAGTAACTTCTCGATTTTTGCGATGGGGATTATGCCTTACATTACAGCATCCATCGTCGTTCAGCTTTTACAGCTAGACGTGGTACCGAAGTTTGCTGAGTGGGCGAAGCAAGGTGAGGCTGGTCGGAAAAAGCTAACACAGGTTACTCGTTATGGAACGATCGTTTTAGGTTTTGTTCAAGCTATTGCCATGTCCATCGGTTTTAACTCTATGGCCGCAACAGGCTCAGTTGATTTAATTGTGAATCCTGGTCCAATGACGTACATTTACATTGCGATGGTATTGACTGCTGGTACGGCATTTCTAATGTGGGTGGGTGAACAAATTACAGCACATGGTGTTGGAAATGGAATCTCTATCATTATCTTTGCCGGTATCGCTGCAGGTGTACCAAACATGTTAAATACGTTATATGTTTCGGAAATTGAAGGAGCAGGCGATCAGCTATTCCTAGCAATCGTTACTGTGGCACTGTTGGCGATTATTGTTTTACTTATTATTATCGGTGTGATCTATGTGCAACAAGCACTACGTAAAATTCCTGTGCAATATGCAAAACGTGTTGTCAATCGCAGCCCAGTGGGCGGACAATCAACGCACTTACCAATTAAGGTAAACGCAGCAGGGGTTATCCCAGTCATCTTTGCATCTGCACTCTTTTACTTCCCATCCACAATCGCAACGTTTGTTGGTACGGAAGACAGTGCTTGGGCAAATTGGATTGTACAAAACTTTGTTCCTGGAACTTTAATTGGCGGATCGATTTTTGTTCTTCTGATTGTGGCATTCACGTATTTCTATACGTTTGTGCAAGTAAATCCAGAAAAAATGGCCGACAATTTAAAGAGACAAGGTGGATATATTCCCGGCATTCGTCCTGGTCAAGCGACACAAACGTTTATTACACGGATTTTATACCGGTTAACGTTCGTGGGTGCATTATTCTTAGCAACCATTGCAACAATCCCGGTTGTCTTTATTGCTCTTTTAGATCTCCCACCTCAAGTTCAGATTGGTGGAACTGGTCTTTTAATCATCGTCGGGGTTGCCCTTGATACGATGAAGCAAATTGAAGGTCAGTTAATAAAACGATCTTATAAAGGATTTATCAACTAAAGAGAGCGGAATTGGGTCTTGCCCTCCTCCGTTCATCTTTTCTAGAACTTGCAGGAAGGGGATTTAAAATGAACTTAATTTTGATGGGATTGCCTGGTGCCGGAAAAGGTACACAAGCAGAAAAAATTGTTGATCAATTTGGCTTACCGCATATCTCAACTGGTGATATGTTTCGCGCTGCGATGAAAAATGAAACAGAACTTGGATTACAAGCAAAATCATATATGGATGCTGGTGGTCTTGTTCCGGATGAAGTAACGATCGGAATCGTAAAAGATCGTCTTTCACAAAAGGATTGTGAAAAAGGTTTTTTACTAGATGGCTTCCCGAGAACCATTGCACAAGCAGAAGGTCTTGAAGAGATCCTTTCATCTCTTGATAAAGAACTCGATTATGTGTTGAATATCCACGTTCCTGAAGATTTACTCATTGAGCGATTAACAGGACGTCGCGTTTCACCAACTTCTGGTAAAACGTATCATCTTCTTTACAACCCACCAAAGGTTGAAGGAAAATGTGATGTAGATGGTAGTGAGTTGATCCAACGTGATGATGATAAACCAGAGACGGTTAAGAAACGTCTTGAAGTGAATCAACAACAAGCACAACCATTAATTGACTTTTACGAGTCAAAAGGTTATCTAAAGCATATTGACGGTAATAGAGATATTAATGATGTCTATAAAGATATCGAAGCATTACTGGCGGAGACGCATGCATGATTGTAATAAAAACAGAACGTGAACTTGAAATTATGAGACAGGCTGGGCGTATTGTCGCACTGACACATGCTCACTTGAAACCATATATCAAACCAGGTATTACGACTGGTGAACTCGATTCAATTGCTGAAACGTTTATTCGTTCACATGATGCAACACCTTCTTTCCTAGGTTATGGGGGGTTTAAAGGAAGCGTTTGTGCTTCCGTAAACGAAGAGTTGGTGCACGGCATTCCTGGTAATCGAGTGCTTGAAGATGGTGACATTATTAGCTTAGATATAGGCGCATATTATAATGGCTACCATGGCGATTCCGCTTGGACGTATGGGGTCGGTTCAATTAAAGAGGGAGATCAACAGTTGCTTGATGTGACGGAAGAGTCGCTCTATAAAGGCTTAGAGCAAGCTCGACCAGGCAATCGCTTGTCAGATATCTCACATGCGATTCAATCACATGTTGAACCTCTTGGATTTTCTGTGGTTCGTGAGTATGTTGGCCACGGTGTTGGTCAAAACTTACACGAGGATCCACAAATTCCTCATTACGGACCTCCAGGAAAAGGGCCGCGCTTAAAGCCCGGTATGGTACTTGCGATTGAGCCAATGATTAATGCAGGTAGTCGATATGTAAAAACACTTTCTGATAATTGGACTGTCGTAACTGTAGATAAGAAAAATTGTGCCCATTTTGAGCATACGATTGCAATTACAGAAACCGGGTATGAAATCTTGACGAAAGCATAAGTTTTCAGGTAAGATAGAATGTCTGTGTAGTTCTGGATTTGTTAGCATCTAACTCGAAGGGAGGAAACTACCCATGGCGAAAGAAGACGTTATTGAAGTTGAAGGTACGGTTATCGAGCCACTTCCAAACGCAATGTTTCGTGTTGAACTTGAGAACGGTCATAAAATTCTTGCGCATGTATCTGGGAAAATTCGTATGCACTTTATCCGCATTTTGCCTGGTGATAAAGTGACAATTGAGCTTTCTCCTTATGATCTAACGCGTGGAAGAATTACGTACCGCTATAAATAAAAAACACTCTCCGTACACAAGGAGGTTTATACAATGAAGGTAAGACCGTCGGTAAAACCGATCTGTGAAAAATGTAAAGTTATTCGCCGTAAAGGCAATGTCATGGTAATTTGCGAAAATCCAAAGCATAAACAAAAACAAGGCTAAACGATAAGGAGGTGCCGAGCCTATGGCACGTGTTGCAGGTGTTGACATTCCACGCGATAAGCGCGTTGTAATTTCACTTACGTACGTATTCGGTATTGGTAAATCAACAGCAGCGAAAGTTCTTGAAACTGCTGGTATTGATCAGAATACACGTGTTCGCGATTTGACTGAGGAAGAACTTGGTCGTATCCGTGAAGCTGTTGAAAGTTTTCAAGTTGAAGGGGATCTTCGTCGTGAAGTGTCTCTAAACATTAAGCGTCTAATTGAAATTGGAAGCTACCGTGGAATCCGTCATCGTCGTGGATTGCCCGTTCGTGGACAAAATTCAAAAAACAACGCTCGTACGCGCAAAGGTCCAGCTCGTACAGTAGCGAACAAGAAAAAATAGATAGGAGGGAACAAATCATATGGCTAAGAAAACGAATACTCGTCCAAAGCGTCGTCAAAAGAAAAATATTGATACAGGAATGGCTCACATTCGCTCAACGTTCAATAACACAATTGTGACGATCACTGATACGCATGGTAATGCAATCTCTTGGGCAAGTGCTGGTGCTTTAGGATTTAAAGGTTCTCGTAAGTCTACTCCTTTCGCTGCACAAATGGCGGCTGAAACTGCTGCGAAAACAGCAATGGAGCACGGCATGAAGGTAATCGAGGTATCTGTAAAAGGTCCTGGAGCTGGTCGTGAAGCGGCTATCCGTTCATTACAAGCAGTTGGGTTAGAGGTTAACATGATCAAAGACGTAACACCTGTTCCTCATAACGGCTGTCGCCCGCCGAAACGTCGCAGAGTATAATAAAATCAATCATTGTATAGATTTCTTAGTAGTGTCTATAATGGATAAGACGAGATCTATTAGACAATGAAGGTTAGACTAATAGGCATTGCTCATGGGAAGGCTTAATGATTGTCCTTTGGGCAATCCTTGTGTTTACCAGAGTTCGACGTTTTGAAGGAGGGTTTGTTTAATGATTGAAATTGAAAAGCCGAATATTGAGACGGTTGAAGTTAGTGAAGATGCAACATACGGCAAGTTTGTTGTTGAGCCCCTTGAACGTGGTTATGGAACAACACTAGGAAACTCCTTACGTCGCATTCTACTATCATCGCTTCCTGGTGCAGCTGTATCTTCAGTTCAAATTGACGGTGTCCTACATGAATTCTCAACAATTGAGGGTGTCGTGGAAGATGTGACAACGATCATTTTGAACCTTAAGAAACTAGCTTTAAAGATTTACTCGGATGATGAGAAAACACTTGAAATTGATGTTCAAGGTGAAGGCGATGTTACAGCTGGAGACTTGACTCACGATAGTGATGTAGAAATTTTAAATCCTGAGCTTCATATCGCTACGCTTACAAAAGGAGCATCGTTCCGCATGCGCCTTCAGGCAAAACGCGGTCGAGGATATATCCTTGCTGATGGAAATAAAAGCGACGACCAGCCAATTGGCGTTCTTCCAATTGACTCGATCTATACACCGGTGGCGCGTGTAAACTATCAAGTTGAAAATACACGTGTTGGGCAAGTCACAAACTATGATAAACTAACCCTTGATGTATGGACCGATGGAAGCACTCGCCCTGAAGAAGCAGTATCTCTTGGAGCGAAAATCCTAACAGAGCATTTAAATATTTTCGTAGGCTTAACGGATCAAGCACAAAATGCGGAAATCATGGTTGAGAAGGAAGAAGACCAAAAAGAAAAAGTCTTGGAGATGACGATTGAAGAGCTTGATCTTTCTGTTCGTTCTTATAACTGTCTAAAGCGTGCTGGTATCAATACGGTACAAGAGCTTACGCATAAAACAGAAGAAGACATGATGAAAGTTCGTAACCTTGGACGTAAGTCTCTAGAAGAAGTACAAGAGAAGCTAGGCGAGTTAGGTCTCGGGCTTCGTAACGAAGAATAATTGTTTTTTTGGGTTAAAGGAGGGAATATAGCATGGCATACGCAAAACTTGGTCGTACAAGTTCACAACGTAAGGCGTTGCTACGTGATTTAGTAACAGATTTAATTATTAATGAGCGTATTGAAACGACTGAAGCTAAAGCAAAAGAATTGCGTCCACTCGTTGAAAAAATGGTGACATTAGGTAAACGTGGAGACCTTCATTCTCGTCGTCAAGCAGCATCTTTCGTACGTAAAGAAGTTGCAAACGAAGAAAATGGTCAAGACGCAATCCAAAAGCTATTCGCTGAGATTGCGCCTCGCTTTGAAGAGCGTCAAGGTGGATACACACGCATTCTTAAAGTTGGTCCTCGTCGCGGAGACGGTGCACCAATGGCAATTATTGAGTTCGTATAAAGAACTCATGTAAGCGGCGATTAAGGGCAGGAGATTATGGAAGCAAGAAGCTTTCTTCACTCTATGCCCTTTTTTGTTTTAGAAAGGAATAGGCTTGATGCTTGCCATAAAAGACGTTTCTTTTTCATACAACAGTGAAGACCCCCTCATTAAGCACGTCTCGCTCACACTTTATGAAGGCGAACGGGTAGCGATTATCGGCAAAAGTGGCTCGGGCAAATCAACACTTGGAAAGCTGATAAAGGGATTACTCACACCGACAGAGGGCTCAATAGAGTTTAGCAATAATCTTCGTGGTGCTGACATTGGGTTTTTGTTTCAAAATCCAGATAATCAAATGGTGCGCCCGATTGTAGAAGATGATTTAGCCTTTGGTCTAGAAAACCAGTCCGTTCAAGCAAGTGAAATTAGCAAGCGAATTGACACGTATGGAAAAAAGCTAGACATTCATCATTTGCGAACTCGACCAATAAATGAATTATCTGGTGGACAAAAACAACGTGTAGCGTTGGCTGGAATTCTGATTCTTGAACCAAAGTGGTTAATCTTAGATGAAGCCACTGCCATGATTGATCCAGAGGGACGAAAAGAGATTTTGCAGTATATGGATCAACTTCAGCATGAGGGTACGTCGATTGTAACGATAACCCACGACGCGGAAGAAGTGGCTAAATGCACACGTATCATTGGACTAGTGGATGGGGAGATTGGTTTTGATGGATCGTTACTGCCATTACTCGATGATCCAAAGATTATGGAGGAATTAGGTCTTGATGCTCCATTTCTTTATACGTTAATTAACGATCTAAATGCAAATGGAATCCATGTAAATAAGAACGCCATAACATCGGATGAGGAGCTATGTGATGCATTATGGAGGTTTGCTTTAAAAACGTAAGTTACCAATATGCAACAAGACAAACAACGCAACGACATGCTTTGCAGACGATCAATTTACACATCCCAAAGCTCAGTTTTACAGCGGTAGTTGGTAAGACTGGGTCAGGCAAATCGACACTTGCTCAATTAATAAGTGGTGTACTGGAGCCAACTATGGGTACGGTACTTGTTAACGGGGAAAATATTCATGACCATCAACATGTCCGAGCGTTAGACGAAATTGGGTATGTGTTTCAATACCCGGAGCAGCAGTTATTTGCTGATACCGTCTACGAAGAATTAGCATTTGGTTTACAGCTTAAAGGTGAGCGAAAAGAATGTATTCAAGAAAAGGTTGCGAACACCCTCGATATGGTCGAATTAGATCCATCTATTTTAAAGCGCTCGCCCTTTCATTTATCAGGTGGACAAATGCGACGGGTGGCCATCGCTGCCATTTTAATTATGAGACCTAAGCTATTGATATTGGATGAACCAACATCAGGACTTGATCCTAAATTAAAGCATGGGATGATGGATGTGTTTCGACGTTACCAGCAACAAGAGCGTGCAACCATCTGGATGGTGACTCACTCCATGGATGATGTCGCTTTATATTGTGACTACTGTATTGCCTTAAGCGAAGGAAAACTGGTTGGTGTTGGTAAAACAGCTGATGTACTCGTGAGCGGAAATGTACCATATCCCCGAGCGATGGCATTCGCAAACAACTTGGTTCATGACAAAGGATCGGTTCCTTTCTTAAAAACAGCTGAAGAAGTCGCTGACTGGGTCGCCACCTCATGGCTAAAAAATGTAGGGAATCAAGCAGATGACAAGTAGAAAATCTTTGGTTGTTGGCGATTATATTGAAAGAGATTCGATCATTCATGCGCTTGATCCAAGGGTGAAACTTATTAGCACCTTTTTATTTGCGCTTGTGTTGTTCTTTGTTACGTCAATGGGCGCCATTTTTGTAGCGTCACTTTTAGTTGGCGTCTTAATCGGTTTTAGCCGACTCCCAGTAAAAATGATAATCCGGTCATTGATGCCAGTAGCTGTTTTTCTAATCGTGTTTTCACTTTTTCAGGTTGTTGTCATTCAAGAGGGACAAGTCTTGTTCTCAATCGGACCTCTTGCTATTTCCGATGAAGGGATAACGATGGCTAGTTTATTTATGTGGCGAACGCTTATGCTTTTCCTCATTGCGATCGTCATGACAGCAACTACAAGTTCGTACCAATTAACACAAGGCATTGAGTTACTATTAAACCCATTAAAAAACCTTCGCGTTCCGGTAAGAGATCTGGCAACGATGGTGTCGATCTCCTTACGCTTTATTCCCATATTGCGTGATGAACTACACTTGATTCAACAAGCGCAACGGACGAGAGGGTATATTCGTTATAACACATCTATAAAAAATCGAATCAAGTTGTTCATTCCTTTGCTTGTCCCGCTCCTTGTTCGTGCATTAAAGCGAGCAGAAGAATTAGGAGAAGCAATGGAGGCAAGAGGCTACAGTAGTCGAGGCACCTATACAATGTGGAAACAGAAAAAATGGCAAGGAAAAGATTCCTGCGCACTTTCAGTTAGTATTGTAGTGGCATGTCTTGTTCTATGGCTTTAGTAAAAAGGAGAGAAATCATGGCAAGGTATGCATGCAAGCTTGCTTACGATGGCACTGAATTCAGTGGTTATCAAGTGCAGCCTGAAAAAAGAACGGTTCAAGCTGTTGTCGAGCACGCTTTGGAAAAAATTCATAAAGGGCAGCCTGTCCCTGTCACAGCATCAGGAAGAACCGATGCAGGTGTTCATGCAAAGGCACAAGTGATTCATTTTGACTCTACTCTACAAATGGAGCAACGAAACTGGCTTCAAGCGTTAAATGCACATCTACCATCTGACGTCGTTGTAGAACAAGTAAGTGAAGTGGAAGAGGACTTTCACGCACGCTTTCAACCAATTGGAAAAGAATATCGTTACTATATTCATCACGGCGATGTGCCGAATGTATTTCGACGGAACCACGCGTTGCACAGCAAACAACCACTTGATGTTCCTGCTATGCAGACAGCTGCGCAATATCTATTAGGAACACACGACTTTTCGGCTTTTTGTGCAGCGAACACAGCAGTTGTGGACAAAGTTCGGACAATCACAAATGTATCAATACAACCGAATGATGGAGAACTAGAATTTTCTATTAGAGGAAATGGGTTTCTTTACAACATGGTTCGGATCATTGTTGGAACCTTAATCGAAGTGGGGACAGGCAAGCGAACAGCAAAAGATATGGAGACGATTTTAGCTAGTCAGGATCGTACTCAAGCAGGTAAAACAGCAGCTGCCCAAGGCTTATTTTTGTGGCATGTTGATTATGAAACAGACCCTTTCAAAAAAGAGGAAACACCCGGATAAGTTTTTATAAAATAAATTGACATTATTCCTTATATATTGTATGATGTTAGATGGTAATTCTAAAGACCCACTGCCCCGGGTTGCGGAATGAAATCACAATAACGCCTTGTGTTTCTTGAACAGCCAGCTTAAAAAACACAAGCACTGAATAGAGAATAAACAACACTTGTTTTATTATTAGGAGGTTTAATGATGCGTACAACATATATGGCAAAGCCAAACGAAGTTGAGCGTAAGTGGTACGTTGTTGACGCTGAAGGTCAAACGCTTGGTCGTCTATCTTCAGAAGTTGCTTCAATCCTACGCGGAAAACACAAACCAACATTTACACCACATGTAGACACAGGGGATCACGTAATCATCTTGAATGCAAGCAAAATCCAGTTAACTGGTAACAAGCTTCAAGATAAGATCTACTACCGTCACACGAACCACCCAGGTGGACTTAAGCAAACAGCTGCACACGAAATGCGTGCAAACAAGCCTGAGCGTATGCTTGAGCTAGCGATCAAAGGAATGCTTCCAAAGAACACTTTAGGTCGTAAGCAAGGCATGAAGCTTCATGTATATGCAGGTTCTGAACACAATCATCAAGCACAAAAACCAGAAGCGTACGAGCTTCGCGGTTAATCTTTAGGAGGTAATGGATTATGGCTCAAGTACAATACTACGGCACAGGTCGTCGTAAGCATTCTGTAGCACGTGTTCGTCTCGTTCCTGGTGACGGTACAATCGTTGTAAACGGTCGTTCTCTTGACGAATATTTCGGTCTTGACACATTAAAGCTTATCGTGAAACAACCACTTGTTGAAACAGGTGTAACTGATCAATACAATGTACACGTTAATGTAAACGGAGGCGGCTTCACTGGTCAAGCTGGTGCGATCCGTCATGGTGTAGCGCGTGCGCTACTTCAAGTAGACCCTGACAACCGTCCAACGTTAAAGTCTGCTGGCTTCTTAACGCGTGATGCTCGTATGAAAGAGCGTAAAAAATACGGTCTTAAAGCAGCACGTCGTGCGCCTCAGTTCTCAAAACGTTAATATACTTGCTATATCAATGTTTACCCTCTTTGCCCTTCTGGAGCAGAGAGGGTTTTTTGTTCAAATCGATGCAAATTGGTTTGAACGGTATAAAGCACTTAAAAGATTTAAAGCATCAGCATCTTGCTGGTGCTTATTTTCTGTCATTTTTACCACAGTTCTGAATAAAGGATTGTTGTTGATTTTGCAATTCAAAAAAAGAAAAATGTACTCAAGTTTAGGTACATTCGTTTAATAATTTGTCATTTGGAGATAATTTTGATAGTGTTGTTTTTAAAGGGGTTTCATTTTGCTCGTAAAAGTTCAGTCCCCTTTAATTCAGTGTCAAAAAGTGGTTAAGATTTTTATACCATATATTCAGTTTAATGTTTTAGAAATAGGGAGGAAAAGCAATGACGAAAGTTTCGTGGTCAAGATTAATGTCTTTGACAATGCTGATGTTTGTATTGACTTTGGCAGCATGTGGCAATGGTGATACTTCAGATGAAGAATCAACGGATAACTCGGATGCTGATACAGAAGAAAGTGTTGACGAAGGCGCTGATGAAAGTACAGATAATAGTGCAGAGTCTGAACCAAAAGTTACTGAGTTTGAACCAGCATTTCCAGAACAAACAAGAGCACCTGAAGTAGAGACTGAAACAGAACTTGATGTGGAAGTTGTTGTAGAGGATCTTGGTGTGTCTTGGGGTATGGAAGAGTTTGATACAAACCGCTTACTTGTAACGCAAAGAGATTCAGCAGAACTGCTTATTGTAGACCTTGAAGATGGCTCTGTTTCAGATCCAATCGAAGGTACACCAGAAGTAAATAACGAAGGTCAAGGTGGTTTACTTGATGTAACCATTGCACCTGATTTTGACGAATCAAGATTAGTATTTATGACGTTTGCTCAAGATGTTGAAGGTGGCACTGTAACGGCTGTCGGTAAAGGTGTTTTATCAGAAGATGAAGCTTCACTTGAAGATTTTGAAGTAATCTTCCAAGCAGAACCAGCATATGATGGTGACTTACACTATGGTGGACGTATTATCTTTGATGATGAAGACAACTTGTTTTTAACAACTGGTGAGCGTTCAGATGATCCGATTCGCGAACGTGCACAAGACTTAGATGCTTACTTAGGTAAAGTCATTCACATTACACAAGATGGTGAAGCAGTAGATACGAATCCATTTATTGATGATGAAGACGCGCTAGATGGTATTTACAGCTACGGTCACCGTAATATTCAAGGTGTGGACTTCCACCCTGAAACAGAAGACTTATGGATTGTTGAATTTGGCCCACAAGCTGGGGACGAATTGAATATTATTGAACCAGGTAATAACTATGGTTGGCCAATTGTTTCCTATGGGATTGAGTACACTGGTGAATTAGTTAATGATGGTATTTCAGAACACGAAGAGCAAGGCTTTATTGAACCAAGATATTATTGGGATCCAACAAGTGCACCAAGTGGGATGTCATTCTATGATAACGACGCCATTCCTGAATGGGAGAACAACTTGTTTATTGGTGGTTTAGCACCGAGCTACATTGTACGTGTCGTGATTGAAGATGACCTTATCGTTGGAGAAGAACGCCTACTAACTGACGAAGGCGAACGTTTCCGTGATATTCTTGTAACGGAGGATGGCGCGCTAATTGCAAGCACTGATGGCGGTTCAATTTATAAGGTTGCTGCAGCAGATTAAGGTGACACATTTGAAGGCACAGAAGCAGAAAAGCATCTAACTTTATGTCGACGTTAGTCAATTAAGGTGCATGCCAATCGTAAAGAAGCAGGTGTTCATGGAAATCCATGAATGTCTGCTTTTTTTTGGAAGTTAAGAAAGTATATAAATTAGGAATACCATGAACCGCGTGTGCATGGTGTTTTTTATTGATATTCTTTGAACGTTAATATATCACACAAGGCTCTCAAACTTAAGCTTGGGATTGTTTATGTAGGACCCCCCATTGCAAAAGGGGAGTTTTTTGAATTAAATTGTCTCAGGTGATGGTAGTCTTGTCACGCTAAAGAAGCTTACTTCTGGTGTTGGTTCAATCGATACTTCCTGATCACTTTGAACAGCAATGGCGACACTATCTCCTGGATTCAAGAAGACGCTTGTTGATACTTGAAAGGTATTTTGAGCAGTATTGGTAACGGTATTATTTTCTGCCACATTAGCACCATTTACTTGAATATATAAGAAGTTCTCGGGACTTGTTTGGTTAATCGGGTCAATTAGTACAGCTCTCAGGCCTGCTTCAATTTGATAAATTCCACCTATTTGTGCAGTGAAGTTAATCCCATCAAAGCCTGCATTGAAAAGATATTGTGTGGCGTCATAATCAACTGTGAAAATACCTGGTGCAGGAATCGTCGTTGAAATGGTTCTAACAGCTCGGAGTGCAGCAAAAATCTCTCCGCCGCCACCACCAGTTGGACCTGTGACACCTGTAACCCCAGTGACACCAGTCGCCCCCGTGGCGCCAGTGGCACCATCTAAGCCAGTTGCTCCAGTTGGTCCGGTAATACCAGTTGCCCCTGTAGCGCCTGTCGCTCCTGTAACGCCACCGCCATCACCAGTTGGTCCAGTAATCCCTGTTGCTCCTGTAACGCCTGTAGCACCAGTGATCCCAATTCCAGTTGCCCCCGTATTGCCGGTGGCACCAGTAACACCAGTTGCCCCCGTATTGCCGGTGGCACCAGTAACACCAGTTGCCCCGGTAATTCCAATGCCTGTCGCACCAGTCGGTCCAGTAATGCCAATGCCAGTAGCGCCTGTAGGCCCTGTAATGCCGCCGCCAATGCCGGTTGGCCCAGTCGGTCCGGTAGCACCGAGTCCTCCAACACGACATGGGTCTGTTGGGCAGCCGTTATTTATCGTTCGCTGAAATCGTTGAATTGATGATGGTTGAAAATCGCATGAACAAATTTGCTTCTTACATTTCTTGCAACTCATATTTCTATTCTCTCCTTTCTCCATTAATGTATGTTATGAAAAAAATACGGCTTGGGTGATTTATCTGGACAGAAATCATTGACAATTGATACAGGAATTGCTGATGAATCTGGCGTATGTGTGAAAACTCCCCGCTCATACTAGTTAAAAAAGGGGAAATGTAAGATGAATCAAATTGTGTCAATCTCAGATAAACGACGGGAGAAAAAGTGGGATTTTGAGCGGAAAATGCTTCGGAAAATCGATATTCGAAAGATGGAGACCAATATTCAAGACTGGATAAAACCAATTATGCCTTTTCATTTACAGGCGTATCCTTTTCTAATTGATCAATGTATGGATGTCGTCATTGATGCCTTCTTGCTTGGGACGGAATTTGGCAAATTTGGGGTTCGAGGCGAGTCCGTAAATCATTCAAAGGGGCGTTGCCATGAACCTTTGGGACAGCTATCACACGATTTAGCAACCACGTTGTCGACATGGGGGAACAAAGGTGTAGAGGAATCCATGGTGATGGCGACGGACATGCTTGTTGGCTCTTGGTGGGAAAAGGGATTTGACGAATCCTTTAAAGCCCATAAAATGCGTTTAGTTTAATAATCATATCTTCTTCTTGTCCACGTATATATAAAGTGAGACAAGGGGGAGAGGAAATGAAACGATATCGATCCATTTTAATAACAACAGGATTATTAATGGCCATTATCCTTTTATGGGTACGATTTGATGCAAATACAGAAGATTCTACAACCTGGCATTTACCGTTGTCAGGAAAAGTCATCATTCTTGACCCCGGTCATGGCGGCATGGATGGGGGCGCAAGTTCAAAAACAGGTTTATTAGAAAAACAAGTAACCCTTGATGTGTCTTTGAAGCTGAGGGACTATTTGCAAGAAGCCGGTGCGCTTGTCTTAATGACCCGCGAAGAAGACCGGGATCTCGCGAGTGAGGAGACAAAGAAAATCAAACATCGCAAATCAGAAGACTTGAGAAAGCGGGTTGAAATGGTCAACGAAAGTGATGCTGATTTTTTTGTCTCTGTACATATGAATGCTATTCCTTCACCGAAATGGCGCGGGGCACAAACGTTTTATCATTTAAAAGATAAACAAAATGAGGATTTGGCTGTTTTTATACAAGAAGAGATTAAACGGAACTTGGAGAATACGAATCGTTATGCCAAACCAATTCACCATGTTTACTTACTCAAACAAGCAGAGATTCCAGGTGCATTAGTAGAAGCTGGCTTTTTATCAAATCCAGAAGAGGCGGCCTTGTTAGAAGGAAATGACTACCAAGAGAAGATGGCCGCATCAATTTATGAAGGAATTTTGCGCTTTGTCTCTGGTGAAGTTGCCCCTGATGCAAACCCTTATGAATGAGGATGAAAGCTTTAATTGACGGCTCTGACCTCCTCAAGTAGGATAGAGGTGGAGTGATGATAACGAATGGAATCTTATCAAGTAAAAAAGGTGTTAAATAACAATGTTCTTATCGCGGTAATGGATCATGAAGAAGTCGTCTTAATTGGTAAAGGCATAGGGTTTAATCGAAAAAAAGATAGCGAAGTAACAAGTGCAGAGGCTGAAAAAGTGTTTGTGTTAAAAAATGTAAAAGAACAAACGAGCTATCTCAAACTGCTTCCTAACGTAGAGAAACCTTTACTTGATGTAACTATAGAAGCAATTGAACTGATCTCAAAGCGGATTGGTGTACCATTAAATGAACATATTCATGTTGGCTTAATGGATCACTTGTCGTTTGCGCAAACGAGAACGGCTGCTGGCATGCACATTAGTAATCCATTTTTGACGGAGACCAAGCTGCTTTATCCAAATGAATTTGCGATCTCATTAGAAGTGCTCACGCTTATTCAAGAACGTCTTAACTTGACTATGCCTCGTGAGGAAGCAGGCTTTATCGCTTTGCACATTCATAGTGCCGCAAAAAACAAAGACCTTGGAACGGTAAATGCACACTCGCAGCTTGTTGCGAAATTGCTCGCGATTATTGAGGAGCAGTTAGAGATTGCGTTAGATAAAGAAAGCATTGACTATATGCGTCTCGTTCGACATTTGCGTTTTACAATTGAACGAGTTGAAAACAATGAAGAGGTGGAAGAGGCAAAAGCGATTGATAGCCTCTTGAAACAAGAATATCCGTTGTGCTATAATCTATCTTGGAAGCTCATCAAAATTATGCAGCATTCCTTAGGGAAGCCTGTTTTTGATGCAGAAGCGGTTTATCTAACCATGCATTTACAACGAGTTCAGAATAAATATAAATAGTCGTGTGACTGATTCGATCAGGCATGAGGTAATGTGAACTGTCCTTAGGGGTAGTCTATTTTCCTCATGCCTTTTTTGTTTGCACGAAATAAACCGTTTTCTTTTTGCTTCACATACTTAGAAAGTTGGGGAGACATGTTTAAAAAACTTTTTGGCAACCTGCAAAAAATCGGTAAAGCCTTAATGCTACCAGTAGCCATGTTGCCAGTAGCTGGTTTACTACTCGGTATCGGTGTAGCGTTACAAATGGAAGATACCATATCTTACTTGCCTTTCTTGGATGCAGGCTGGATTCAGCATACTGCAGGGGTAATGGAAGCGGCAGGTGGGATCATCTTTGATAACCTCGCCTTAATCTTTGCTGTAGGTGTCGCAATTGGCTTAGCAGGAGATGGTGCAGCGGCTCTTGCAGCACTCGTTGGTTACCTTGTTATGAATACGGTAATGGGCGAGTGGCTCGGCGTTACATCAGAAATGGTAGAGGGAGATCCTGGTCTCGCTCATGTACTCGGTATACCGACACTGCAAACCGGTGTCTTTGGTGGTATTTTAGTCGGAATTCTTGCTGCCTTTTGTTACAACCGTTTTCATAATATCGAAATGCCTGCATTCCTTGGTTTCTTTGCAGGAAAACGATTTGTACCAATTGTGACAGGAGCGCTTACGTTTGTCGTAGCGTTACTCCTCTTAATAATTTGGCCGCCTATTCAAACAGGTCTGAACGAAGTATCGATCTTTTTATTAGATACAGGTCAATATTTTGCCGTGTTTTTCTTTGGATTTATTAAACGATTACTTATTCCATTTGGCCTTCATCATATTTTCCATGCGCCATTCTGGTTTGAATTCGGTCAATATACGAATGCAGCAGGAGAAATTGTTCGAGGCGATCAGCTCATTTTCTTTGCGCAGCTTCGTGATGGCGTAGAAATTACAGCAGGGAACTTCATGGCTGGGGAATTTCCAATTATGATGTTTGGTCTACCTGCAGCGGCACTCGCCATGTACCATGTGGCAAAACCTGAAAAGAAAAAAGTCGTTGCTGGGCTAATGATTTCAGCTGCATTGACATCATTTTTAACGGGAATTACGGAGCCGCTTGAATTTATGTTTTTATTTGTAGCGCCAGTGCTATTTGTCATTCATGCGTTTCTTGACGGGATTTCATTTGTGTTAATGACATACTTTAGTGTCAACGTCGGGTATACGTTCTCCGGTGGAGCGATTGATTTCTTCTTATTCGGGATCTTACCTAATCAAGACGGTTGGTGGATCACGATTATTCTAGGTCTATTCTTTGCCGTTATTTATTACACGATTTTCCGCTTTGCGATTGTGAAATTTAATTTAAAAACACCTGGTCGCGAAGTAGAAGAGGACGATGGAGATCATGAAAAAGGCAAAGATAAAGGTGCCTTAGCAAATAATATCTTAACGGCGATGGGTGGAAAAGAAAATATTGCCCATTTAGACGCTTGTATTACGCGACTACGCGTGTCTGTTAATGACATTAAAGCTGTCGATAAGAAAGAACTGAAACATTTAGGCGCTGCAGGCGTGCTTGAGGTGGGGAACAACATTCAAGCAATTTATGGTCCGCGTTCTGAGACGATAAAAGGGCAAATGCAAGACATCATTGCAGGGAAAACGCCTCGTCCTGTTGAGACAAAACAAGAAGATGAAGTGAAAAAGGAAATCGAAAACATTCAACCAGATGTACTTCAGCAAGAAACGGATACGCAGCTCGTGTCTCCAATGACTGGAACACTGCATCCGATTTCTGACGTGCCGGACCAAGTGTTTGCTGAGAAAATGATGGGCGATGGGTTTGCAATTGACCCAACGGATGGAACCGTTGTTTCACCAGTAGAAGGAAAAATTACAACTGTCTTCCCAACGAAGCATGCAATTGGACTAACGTCTGCATCAGGGAGAGAAATTCTCATCCACATTGGCATTGATACAGTTAAATTAGGCGGAGAAGGCTTTACCGTTTATGTGGAAGAAGGGCAGCATGTTCAAGTTGGAGATAAGCTTGTTGAGTTTGATCTTGAGTATATTCAACAACAAGCAACATCAGCGATTACACCAGTTGTATTTACAAACTTAGCTGATGGCGAGTCGGTCAAAACAGCTAGTAAGAGCGTAAAAGCTGGCGACGAGAACATTATTGAAATGAATTGATCAACGAAGGACTAGAGTGCGATGCGCTCTAGTTCTTTCTTTAATTTATGTATGCTATACTAAAGAGAATCACGTGTTTGTTTCAAAGGATGGTGCATAAATCATGACAGATCAAGAAATATTGGAAGCGCTAAAACGGGTTAAAGACCGCGATTTAGATAAAAGTATTGTCGATACAGGTGGCGTCCGTGAAATTAAAAATAAAAACGGCAACCTAAGCTTAAAAATTGCCCTTGCGCGAACGGGCACATCGGAACAAATGCAAGTACAGCAAGAAATTGTGAACGTGTTAAAAAGTGAAGGTGCAAGCTCAGTCGGGCTTCGCTTTGATACATTAACAGATGAAGAAATTGACTCATTAGGCGGTTCAAAAGAAGAGCCGTTTAAAGGGCCAGCGTTATTAGCGCCAGACAGTAAGACAACGTTCATCACCGTTGCAAGTGGAAAAGGCGGCGTTGGGAAATCAACGGTTACAGTAAATACAGCTGTCTCTCTAGCGAGGCTAGGGAAGAAAGTCGGCATTATTGATGCGGATATTTACGGCTTCAGCGTACCGGACATGATGGGAATTGAAGAGCGTCCTAAAGTAATCGACAAGCGTATTCACCCAGTAGAACGATTTGGTGTAAAAGTCATTTCAATGGGCTTCTTTGTAGAAGACAATGCACCCGTCATATGGAGAGGGCCAATGCTAGGGAAAATGATTAATCAGTTTTTCTCTGAGTGTGAGTGGGGCGAATTAGACTACCTCATTTTAGACTTACCTCCAGGTACAGGAGATGTAGCCCTTGATTTACACTCCATGTTACCAGATTCTAAAGAATTACTCGTCACAACACCGCATGCAACAGCTGCATTTGTTGCCGCGCGTGCAGGTGCGATGGCGATTAAAACAAACCATGAAATGCTCGGTGTAGTCGAAAACATGGCTTACTTTGAAAGCAAGAAAACAGGCGAGAAAGAATATGTGTTTGGACAAGGCGGGGGTCCACGTTTAGCAGAAGAGTTAAAAACGGATCTTCTCGCGCAGATTCCACTTGGACAACCTGTTGTGAGGGAAGAAGACTTTGCGCCTTCTATTTATGGAGAAGAGCACCCAATCGGGGAGATCTATAAAGAATTAGCCGAAGCGATTGCGTTCAAAGTAGAAAGATAAGAAAAAAGGACTGACCCAAACCTGGGTTCAGTCCTTTATTCATCTTCCCCTTCGTTGTCTTCACTGTTACTTTGGTCTTCAATCGCTTTACTCATCAATCCTGACATCTTAGCTGCAAAATAAGGACTTTCTAACGCTTCACTCATAATCCCCATTACTTGTTCGCGGTACTCTTTTGATTTCATAAGTTCCATTGCTTGCTCACCCATTTGAGGGTCTTTTAAAATATCCATCATCATTTGCTGGTAGGAAGGATCCTTCATGAGCGATTTTAAGATCTTCTCATTTTCCCCTTGCATACTTTCTGCAAAAGACTTTGCAAATTCAGGGTCTTTCATGACCTCTTGCCAGTACGCCTTGCCTTCGTCGGAAGTCAACGTATCTTGAATGGTTTGTTTCACAAACGCGCTATCCATAACAATTTCTTCGCGCATGTCTTCTTCTGCAATTAAATCATGCAACGCTTTTTTACCTTCATCGGTTTTAAGCAAGTCAATGACCATTTTCTTTGTACCTTCATAGTCGGTATTTTGTTGAGCTTCTGTTTGTGCGCAGCCAGTTAAAACAACGAACAATAAAGAACATACAATGATAGCGAGATAGGAATGTTTTTTTATCGGCATCCTTAGAATCCTTTCTGTCTTAGATGTGTCCTTAGTGTTTGTTTTCGTTGATAAAATATGCATAAACAAGCTGGTGTTTCTGAACTAAGGTTGCTACAATTAAAAATGGATTCTAAAACTGGGGGATTTGCTTGTGAACAGCAGAAAAGTTGTTTTTATATTTTGGTCCACATTGCTTTTAGGAAGTCTAAGTGGTGGGCTTGTCGGTGTTTTGATGAACCTCGATCAATATGTAGGCGATGGAATGGAGAACTTTCTGATTGGCATAGTGTGGATGCTCGGTATTAGTGCCGCATTTACACTTGTATCTCAAATGGGATTTTTCGCTTATTTGTTTATTCATCGATTTGGTCTCGGATTGTCACGGTCACATAAATTATGGAACCGCATCCAGTGGGTGCTAATTGTATTTGTCTTTTTTGACCTTGTTTATTTTCGATATATTGCGTTTGGAGAAAATGATTCGTTTTGGGGTTATTTAATCATTCCAACAGTATTGTTCATTTATGCGCTAATTATCGCAACCATTAAAGCAAAACAAACAAACAAAGGCGCATTTGTTCCTGCCTTATTCTTTATGTTTGTTATTACAACCGTTGAATGGGTACCTGCACTTGTTGCAAATGACTCAAATTGGCTCGTTTTGTATTTAACACCTTTATTAGTAGGAAATACATATCAACTTCTTTTATTACATCGACTTCATAACAAAACCTGACCGTATAACGATCAGGTTTTTCTTATTTAACTTCTTCATTTTCTGCATCAGTATGCGACATCAATTCCTCAATTGTCGCAAAATCGTAGCCGTCTTGCTTCAAGCCTTTTAAAATTTTTGGTAAAGCCGCAGCGGTTTGCTTAACAGAATCAGATGCATGAAAAAGTAAGACGTCTCCAGCCCCAGTTTGCTCTAAACTATTTTTAACAATGGTTTCGGTTCCTGGGTTCTCATAATCATAAGAATTAATACTCCAATGAATAATATCCATACTTTGCTGGTCCGCCAGTTCAAGGGTTTTTGGCGAAAATGCCCCATTTGGAGGTCTTAGTAAAGTAGGTGTTTCACCTGTTAACTCCTCTAAAACTTGCTTGCTCCGGCGCATATCTTGAACAACTTGTGCTTCATCAAGAGACGTATAATTCTTGTATTGGTATCCGTGACTTCCAATGGTGTAACCAGCATCAGCAATTTCTTCTACAAGGTCCGGGTATGTTTCAGCCCATGAAGCTAAAAGAAAAAATGTGGCATGTTCGACATCATTCTGCTGCAACACCTCAAGGATAGGAGACACATTGTGCTCGCCCCAACTAATATTAAAGGTCAGGGCAACCTTTTGTTCGCTATCCTCCGCTTTATAAAAAGCCTGTGGGCCATCTGGTGTAGAAAAGACTGGCACATAATCCCGCTGTATAACGAGCCAACTTGCAACAAATAAAGCTGCAACGCAAATAAATAAAACTGGTTTCCACTTTGATAAATTAATGACCCATATCCCTTTCACGGCATTCGCTCCTTTAAACTCGTCCTCTTATAGAAAAGATATGATTGTCCGAAAAAAATATGAATAAAACCTATGCAGTTTGAAAAGACTGTTTTATTAGGCACGAGGATATTAGGAGGAACAACATGCGAGGGATACTCATTTCAGATAAAGAGACGAAAGAGCTTGAATACATATTAAAGAGAGAATTAGAAGAACTACTGCTTGATTTAACAGATGAGCGAATCGATCAGGTTGTAAAAAATCTCATGATAGAAAAATACGAAATCGTCTTTAACCTTTATAAACGTGTATCTTTACCATCCGATCACAAAGAGTATGCATTTCAGCTGAATCAAGTAATGAAAAAAATAAACAAAATATAGTTGATTTTGTAGATTAATGATGATATATTAATAAAACCGCGTTGAGGAAAGCCAATTTCTTCTAAAAAACTTTTTTTAAAAAAGATTTGACATTTTAATCGCGGTCATGTAAAGTATTAGGAGTCGCCAAGAGAGATCGAGGCGCAAACGAGTTCTTTGAAAACTGAACAAAAGCCAAGCGTAAAAGAGATACAAGGTATCTCGTCAATGAAGTTAGACACAGCTTTTAAAAAATGTGCAACAGCTTAGGATCTTCGACTAAGACCGCAACATCCGTGTTGCAACGTCGAAGTCAACACATCCGTGTGTAAGAAAACACTTTTAACGGAGAGTTTGATCCTGGCTCAGGACGAACGCTGGCGGCGTGCCTAATACATGCAAGTCGAGCGGACAGAAGGGAGCTTGCTCCCGGAAGTTAGCGGCGGACGGGTGAGTAACACGTAGGTAACCTGCCCCTTAGACTGGGATAACTCCGGGAAACCGGAGCTAATACGGGATAATAAAGAGAATCGCCTGATTTTCTTTTGAAAGACGGCGTTTAGCTGTCACTAAGGGATGGACCTGCGGCGCATTAGCTAGTTGGTAAGGTAACGGCTTACCAAGGCGACGATGCGTAGCCGACCTGAGAGGGTGATCGGCCACACTGGGACTGAGACACGGCCCAGACTCCTACGGGAGGCAGCAGTAGGGAATCTTCCGCAATGGACGAAAGTCTGACGGAGCAACGCCGCGTGAGTGAGGAAGGCCTTCGGGTCGTAAAGCTCTGTTGTGAGGGAAGAACAAGTGCCGGGGTAACTACCGGCACCTTGACGGTACCTCACCAGAAAGCCACGGCTAACTACGTGCCAGCAGCCGCGGTAATACGTAGGTGGCAAGCGTTGTCCGGAATTATTGGGCGTAAAGCGCGCGCAGGCGGCTTCTTAAGTCTGATGTGAAATCTCGGGGCTCAACCCCGAGCGGCCATTGGAAACTGGGGAGCTTGAGTGCAGAAGAGGAGAGTGGAATTCCACGTGTAGCGGTGAAATGCGTAGATATGTGGAGGAACACCAGTGGCGAAGGCGACTCTCTGGTCTGTAACTGACGCTGAGGCGCGAAAGCGTGGGGAGCAAACAGGATTAGATACCCTGGTAGTCCACGCCGTAAACGATGAGTGCTAGGTGTTAGGGGTTTCGATGCCCGTAGTGCCGAAGTAAACACATTAAGCACTCCGCCTGGGGAGTACGGCCGCAAGGCTGAAACTCAAAGGAATTGACGGGGACCCGCACAAGCAGTGGAGCATGTGGTTTAATTCGAAGCAACGCGAAGAACCTTACCAGGTCTTGACATCCTTTGACCACTCTGGAGACAGAGCTTCCCCTTCGGGGGCAAAGTGACAGGTGGTGCATGGTTGTCGTCAGCTCGTGTCGTGAGATGTTGGGTTAAGTCCCGCAACGAGCGCAACCCTTGATCTTAGTTGCCAGCATTTAGTTGGGCACTCTAAGGTGACTGCCGGTGACAAACCGGAGGAAGGTGGGGACGACGTCAAATCATCATGCCCCTTATGACCTGGGCTACACACGTGCTACAATGGATGGTACAAAGGGCAGCGAAGCCGTGAGGTGGAGCCAATCCCATAAAGCCATTCTCAGTTCGGATTGCAGGCTGCAACTCGCCTGCATGAAGCCGGAATTGCTAGTAATCGCGGATCAGCATGCCGCGGTGAATACGTTCCCGGGTCTTGTACACACCGCCCGTCACACCACGAGAGTTTGTAACACCCGAAGTCGGTGAGGTAACCTTTTGGAGCCAGCCGCCTAAGGTGGGACAAATGATTGGGGTGAAGTCGTAACAAGGTAGCCGTATCGGAAGGTGCGGCTGGATCACCTCCTTTCTATGGAGTATTTACTCTAGTCGATATATGACCGTTGGTCATATAACGCTTCGGATCTTTTGTTCAGTTTTGAATGAACTCAAATTCATTCATCTATAGCCTAATAGGGTATGGAACCAAGCTAGATGCCTGGTACCGACCTCTGTAGGCAGGTTCTTTGAAAACTAAATCTAAAATCAACTCAAATTAAGTTTTGTTCATCGGTTTTAAACTGTTTGAACGAGACGTCAAGAATTCATAAACCTTTTAGGTTAACTGTTTTACAAAGAGACCCGAGTAGATCAAGGATGGGAAATGCTTGATGGAAGGAGCGTAGTTGTCTACGTGACTGACAGAAAGACAGGAACCAGACGAAGAGATACGAAGGGAATCTGATGTAAAAATGGATAAGTTAGAAAGGGCGCACGGTGAATGCCTTGGCACTAGGAGCCGATGAAGGACGCGACGAACAGCGATATGCTTCGGGGAGCTGTAAGTAAGCTTTGATCCGGAGATTTCCGAATGGGGGAACCCACCATCCGTAATGGGATGGTACTCCTACCTGAACACATAGGGTAGGTAGAGGCAGACCCGGGGAACTGAAACATCTAAGTACCCGGAGGAAGAGAAAGCAAATGCGATTTCCTGAGTAGCGGCGAGCGAAACGGAATCAGCCCAAACCAAGAGGCTTGCCTCTTGGGGTTGTAGGACACTCTATACGGAGTTACAAAGAAACGGAGTAGGTGAACTGTCTGGAAAGACAGGCCGAAGAAGGTAACAGCCCTGTAGCTGAAACTTCGTTTCCTCCAGAGTGGATCCTGAGTACGGCGGGACACGTGAAACCCCGTCGGAATCCGGGAGGACCATCTCCCAAGGCTAAATACTCCCTAGTGACCGATAGTGAACCAGTACCGTGAGGGAAAGGTGAAAAGCACCCCGGAAGGGGAGTGAAAGAGATCCTGAAACCGTGTGCCTACAACTAGTCAGAGCCCGTTAATGGGTGATGGCGTGCCTTTTGTAGAATGAACCGGCGAGTTACGATAACGTGCAAGGTTAAGCTGATGAGGCGGAGCCGCAGCGAAAGCGAGTCTGAATAGGGCGAGTGAGTACGTTGTCGTAGACCCGAAACCGGGTGATCTACCCATGTCCAGGGTGAAGGTCGGGTAACACCGACTGGAGGCCCGAACCCACGCATGTTGAAAAATGCGGGGATGAGGTGTGGGTAGGGGTGAAATGCCAATCGAACTCGGAAATAGCTGGTTCTCCCCGAAATAGCTTTAGGGCTAGCCTCGAGTGATGAGTTTTGGAGGTAGAGCACTGATTGGACGAGGGGTCCCCACAGGATTACCGAATTCAGTCAAACTCCGAATGCCAAAAACTTTAACTCGGGAGTCAGACTGCGAGTGCTAAGATCCGTAGTCAAGAGGGAAACAGCCCAGACCATCAGCTAAGGTCCCCAAGTATACGTTAAGTGGAAAAGGATGTGGAGTTGCTTAGACAACCAGGATGTTGGCTTAGAAGCAGCCATCATTGAAAGAGTGCGTAATAGCTCACTGGTCGAGTGACTCTGCGCCGAAAATGTACCGGGGCTAAACGTATCACCGAAGCTATGGCAATCCCAGTAGGGATTGGGTAGGGGAGCGTTCCAAGGACAGCGAAGCTAGATCGTGAGGACTAGTGGAGTGCTTGGAAGTGAGAATGCCGGTATGAGTAGCGAAAAGAGGGGTGAGAATCCCCTCCGTCGAAAGC
Organism: Alkalihalobacillus sp. LMS6; assembly: GCF_024362765.1. Classification (NCBI taxonomy): domain Bacteria; kingdom Bacillati; phylum Bacillota; class Bacilli; order Caryophanales; family Bacillaceae; genus Alkalihalobacillus; species Alkalihalobacillus sp. LMS6. The sequence goes on from NZ_CP093302.1 coordinate 191,488, forward strand.
CCAAGGTTTCCTGAGGAAGGCTCGTCCGCTCAGGGTTAGTCGGGACCTAAGCCGAGGCTGAAAAGCGTAGGCGATGGACAACAGGTTGATATTCCTGTACCACCTCGTATTTGTTTGAACGATGGGGGGACGCAGAAAGGTAGGGTGAGCGCGCCGCTGGCTGTGCGCGTCGAAGCATGCAAGGCTGGAACATAGGCAAATCCGTGTTCCGTGAAGGCTGAGCTGTGACCGTGAAGGACCCAAGGGTCCGAAATCCCTGATCCTCCGCTGCCGAGAAAAGCCTCTAGTTAGAATACAGGTGCCCGTACCGCAAACCGACACAGGTAGGCGAGAAGAGAATTCTAAGACGCTCGGGAGAACTCTCGTTAAGGAACTCGGCAAAATGACCCCGTAACTTCGGGAGAAGGGGTGCTCTATTAAGGTGAATAGCCTGAGAGAGCCGCAGTGAATAGATCCAAGCGACTGTTTAGCAAAAACACAGGTCTCTGCCAAGCCGCAAGGCGAAGTATAGGGGCTGACACCTGCCCGGTGCTGGAAGGTTAAGAGGAGGGGTTATCCCGTAAGGGAGAAGCTCTGAATTGAAGCCCCAGTAAACGGCGGCCGTAACTATAACGGTCCTAAGGTAGCGAAATTCCTTGTCGGGTAAGTTCCGACCCGCACGAATGGTGCAACGACTTGGATACTGTCTCAACGAGAGACCCGGTGAAATTATAGTACCTGTGAAGATGCAGGTTACCCGCGACAGGACGGAAAGACCCCATGGAGCTTTACTGTAGCTTGATAGTGAGTGTTGGTACCATTTGTACAGGATAGGTAGGAGCCTAGGAAACCGGAGCGCTAGCTTCGGTGGAGGCGTCGGTGGGATACTACCCTGATGGTGCTGACATTCTAACCTCGACCCGTGATCCGGGTCAGGGACATTGTCAGGTGGGCAGTTTGACTGGGGCGGTCGCCTCCTAAACAGTAACGGAGGCGCCCAAAGGTTCCCTCAGAATGGTTGGAAATCATTCGTAGAGTGCAAAGGCATAAGGGAGCTTGACTGCGAGACCTACAAGTCGAGCAGGGACGAAAGTCGGGCTTAGTGATCCGGCGGTGCCGTATGGAAGGGCCGTCGCTCAACGGATAAAAGCTACCCTGGGGATAACAGGCTTATCTCCCCCAAGAGTCCACATCGACGGGGAGGTTTGGCACCTCGATGTCGGCTCGTCGCATCCTGGGGCTGAAGTAGGTCCCAAGGGTTGGGCTGTTCGCCCATTAAAGCGGCACGCGAGCTGGGTTCAGAACGTCGTGAGACAGTTCGGTCCCTATCCGTCGCGGGCGTAGGAAATTTGAGAGGAGCTGTCCTTAGTACGAGAGGACCGGGATGGACATACCGCTGGTGTACCAGTTGTTCCGCCAGGAGCATCGCTGGGTAGCTACGTATGGACGGGATAAGTGCTGAAAGCATCTAAGCATGAAGCCCCCCTCAAGATGAGATTTCCCATGGCGTAAGCCAGTAAGACCCCTTAGAGATGATGAGGTTGATAGGTCAGAAGTGGAAGTGTGGCGACACATGGAGCGGACTGATACTAATCGGTCGAGGGCTTATCCTAAATTTTTTCTTGACGTGAGTTTGATTTCTAGATTTAGTTTTGAAAGAATCGTTGATTCTTTTACCTTTGACAACGAGAAACAAGACGAAGAGATTCGTCGTTGATCGAACGTCAACATAGTCTGGTGGCAATAGCAAAGAGGTCACACCCGTTCCCATGCCGAACACGGTCGTTAAGCTCTTTTGCGCCGATGGTAGTTGGGGGCTTCCCCCTGTGAGAGTAGGACGTTGCCAGGCTTACATATTTTTTTGTCGTTCCACAGTAGCTCAGTGGTAGAGCTATCGGCTGTTAACCGATCGGTCGCAGGTTCGAATCCTGCCTGTGGAGCCATTTTTTATGCTTCCATAGCTCAGCCGGTAGAGCACCACCATGGTAAGGTGGGGGTCAGCGGTTCAAGTCCGCTTGGAAGCTTTCGTATAAGTACTGGTACATTAAGGTTTCTCCGATGATGGAGAGGCTTATTTTTTTGCGTAAAAAGAGGTTTGCAAACCTTTAGTATATTAAAGAAGAAAAATAGTCTTATCTTTACCGATTCCTTTGGTTATAATTAAATTGTTGTATACAAAATTTTATTATGTAGTATAAAAACATTATAATTAAAACTATAAATGCTAACAAACTTATTGTCATCAAGTATGCCCCGATAGCAGTATTCAGGACATTATATAAGATGTGTGTCACAACCGTAAAAATAATAGCTGAAATCAAAAAAGTTTTCTTATTCATCCTAAAATCTCCTTCATCTTAAATTTCTTCATAAGATTGAATCAATTGTTAACAATAGTAATTTCTTGTTTAAGGTTATTTTTAATTATCATATCATTGTTCTTTGCTTGATAAAAGTTGATGCTATATATTATATGAGCTTGGAATCAATTCTAAGAGTTATAAAGTAGGGCGCTTATAAGTTAAACGCCTATTAAGGTGATTTTTATTTTGAAAACAAGTTCTTACTAAAAATTGTTACGGCATCTCTCTGAATCGAAGGCAACAAATGATTATAGGTATCTAAAGTGGTTATAATACTTGAATACCCTAATCTCTCTGCTACTACTTTTACAGGAATACCTTGTAAGAGCATTAACGTAGCATGCGTATGCCTTAAATCGTGAAAACGAATAGAAGGCACATTTGCATCTTCTTTAAGCTGATACCATTTTCGATTTAGGTTGCGGGGAGTTACAGTGTAAATTGCAGCATATCTTCTAAATCTGCAACTTGAATGACGAAATTATCAACCTCTGTTCGATCAACGCCGTGTAAATTCAAGCGATGTTCTACAATAGGTAAATTAATTCCAAATACGTTCTCAGAGGTCATTAAAAGTAAATCATCTATTAAAACGGTCACATTCAAAGCATCTAGATCAAACTCTTCTGCTAGATGAATATTAAAAGGAGCATGTACTACTAACATAAGCTTTTTTTGATCCCAGTCGATTGATTTGATCACGTACATTTAAAACGATCCATATGGAGGCTTTAATGCCTTCGTAATAGTCATAGTATACTTTGTGTATTTTGCAATAGAAAAGTGCAGAGGTTTGTCACCCGGAATACTTCTCTTTATTTTCTTTTAGATAATGCATTTGTTAAGCGACAACTTTCTCCTTGATAAGAGATGATATGGGCATGGTGATTCAGCCGATCCACCAATGCAGCGGTCAATCTCGAGTCTACAAATATTCTGTTCCATTGACTGAACTCTAAATTTGACGTGATGATTAAACTCTTCTGCTCGTAGAATTCAGAGATAAGTTGGAGTAGTAGCTCAGAGCCCTCTTTACTAAACGGCAGGTAGCTCATTTCATTCAGGATGATTAAATCTACCTTCTCCAATTTCTTACGAAATGCTGAGAGCTTACTCAACCTTAAGGCTTGTTCCAATTCTTCTACTAAATGAGCTACACGGTAAAAACGGACTTCATAGCCATTTTCACACGCTTTCCTTCCCAATCCCGTCGCTAGATGAGTTTTCCCAGTTCCTGGTGACCCTACCAATACAACGCTTTCTCCTTTTTCAATAAAACTCAAACTGCATATTTCCTCTTTAGACGTATGAGGTGGAAACCGAATTTGTTCTGTCCATTCATAGGTATGAAGATTTTTCTTATCCAAAAACTTGGCCTTTTTTATTAATCTGATAGATTTTGTTTGTTCTCTTAACTTATGTTCTTCGTCAAATAAGTCATTAAGATATTGCACCTTATTCTCGAAGGGAATTTGATCATATTCTTTGCGGTACGCCAGTTAACCCTAATATTTTCTGTATTTGGGAGATTGATAGACCTTTATTGTTTCTCAAATTTTTGATACAATTAATATCAAACATTGCTAGCATCCTTCCGTTACCTCCGTGAATTGATTCGACACCAATTACGTTAGAGGGACTTGGGGTGACTGGCAAGTCTTTTTTTTTGCCCTTATTAAAATAAGGGCAGGACTCTGCATTTTTCTGATGCAAAGGTCTGCACTTCTATATTGCAATAAACAAGCGGGCGTTCTTTAAAGGCTTTTACTTGTGTTTCCATTGTTTTGGTCATGTTTGAAATGGTTTGAGGCGTGTAATGATGCCCATACATGCGCTCCAAAAGATCAGTGATTTCACGTGTTGTGATACCTTTTTGATACATATGGATGACAAACGATTCAAGGGTTTCATTGGATCGCTTGTAAGGGGCCACCGTTTGTTGGTGAAAGTCCCCATTCCGGTCTCTTGGAACGGTGAGATGGAGGTCCCCGAATTCGGTATGGAGTGTACGAGCGTAGATCCCATTTCCGTATTTTTCGTAATCCAAAAAAGCAGTGAGCTCTGTCGCTAAAAGGAGGTTCACATCCTTTTCTAAATGAGTTCGAAATACTTCATTTAAATCTTCTTTTCGAACTAGAGCTTGGGCAATATCTGTAGTAAAATCAGTCATAGGGAAGTCCTCTTTTCTGTGAATTTTGTGTGGTAACTCAATTCTACTAGAAAAGGGCTTCCTTTTTTCGTGCTTTTATTCATTTACACAAGATATTTTACGCTCTCAATGAAAGATTTTTATGAAACACTCTCTTATATTAATGAAACAGTATATTCACTTATTGGATTAAACATCAAAAACGTACAAGAAGAAAAACATAATGCAAAATATGGGGCTGGATCTTTTGAAACACCTCTTATCATAACCCAAGAGTGGCAATTGCCTTATTTCGTTTATATGAATGAGTCAAAACGATACGAAATGATAAGACTATTCTCTTAAAAGATTTTCAGGAATGTATATAAAAATGCTTTAATTTATTTAGATAGAGTTATTACTACCATAGGGCGCTAACTAATCTGCAAACCAAATTGCAAATTGCTAACAAACATAGTGTATAAAAAAAGAGCTGCCCTTATAGGTAAGCTCTCGTTTTATACTTAGACTCTTTGGTAAATCTTCCCACGAAATAAAACAACGAGACCGATGAAAATTGCGACTAACGCAAAACTCAATAACACGTACTGAATGGACAAGCCGCCCTCAACGAGTGACGGAATGACTCCATATGCGATCGGGTCAAAGCCATTCATGGCCAGGTAAATGAGACTCATTACACGTCCAATTAGTTTTGGATCGGTTGTTTCTTGTGCGGAAGTGAAGAAGGGAATCGTGATGATCGGCATGGCTAAACCGATAAAGAACACGATTAGCGTCAACCAAAATAAGTCGGTAATTTGACTGAAAAAGAGTAGGATTGCTGCGGCTCCTAATAAGCCATAAATTGATGTTTTTCCTCTATTTTTAATTTGAACAAATCCTATGATCGCTGAACCGATGACCATACCAATACCTAAACTCACTTCTAAATAACTAAGGTTGATGGGCGTTCCTCCATAAAGGTCAACGACGAGGGGGATGGATACAATAATTGCCCCCATAATCAGGAAATTAAATGAGATTAAAACGACAATCCCTGTAATGAGGTAACGTGACTTTACTACATGCAATAGACCTTCTTTTAAATCGAGAAGCGGCGTATGCTTTACTTTTGCTTCGACGGGTGTTTCTTTAATGAATGGAGGAAAAACAAGTACCGTTGAGATGGCTACTAATAGCGTCGCGACGAGGTAACTGGTCGCGACCGTTCCGAACTCCATGAAAACCCCGGCTAGTAATGGACCTAAAATAAATGCAAATTGGTCTGTGCCCTGAAACCATGCATTCGCTTTTTGCATTTGCTCCTGATCGACAATCTTTGGAATCATCGACGTTTTTACAGGTCCGAAAAAGGCATCAATCATCCCGAAGAATAACGTGAGACCAAGCATGAGCAAAAACGTCATATCATCGATCGCAACAAAATAATAAATGATTGCTAAGATGATTACTTGTGCTAGGTTTGCACTAAACATAATTGTCGTTTTCTTAAAGGTGTCGGCTAGTACGCCTCCAAAGACCATCATAATTAACCGAGGGACGGTTGCTGCAATTAATATCATTCCTAATTGACTCGCTGAACCAAGGTCTGTCACCACATACCAAGTGGTCGTTGTAATAAACATGCTATAGCTTGCGATGGTCGTTAATCCTGCAAATAATAACAAGACGAACGTGCGATTTTTTAATAAAGGTGTTGTGTTCGTTTGTTCCATATCTGTATTCTCCCTATCGTGATTTTTACGATCCTAAAATAACGAGAGAACATACAGAAATCATCCATTGTTCGTTTATCTACTATAAAAAAGACCATGCTTGAACACAGCACGGTCTTAACGCTCTTGTTTGAACAGTAAGGCGATGCACTCTGATGTTCTCTACTAATAAATACAAAGGACTTAAAATTTTGCATAGGAAATAAACTTCGCCTAATGCTGAAATTTTGAAAGGGTCCTTTTCAATTAACGTTTATTAGTTTTGAACACTCAGTAACATGCACACACCTCGTTTCGTGAAATTCTTATGTAAATTTATCATAGGTGTCGTCGTTTTGCAATTTTATTAGATGAAGGCGGCTCTAGCATTCTCGCTCCATTTTTTAATCTAAGGATCTTATCATTTATAAGTCTAATGTGAAGTGTATCAATCGTGTGAATGACAATGTGCACTAAATTACGAACCTCTTGTTTTTGTTACAAAGTAATGAATACATGTTTACAAAATTGAATAAAGTGTGAATAAATCTATTAACGAGTAAAAGAAGCTATGAAGGATCTAAAGTTCCTGTTTCTCCCTTTTACATAGTGTTAAGGTGTTTATAGAAACATGATTCCACAGAAAAGAAGGTATTCTTTCACTAGCGGTGTTCTTGGTACAGCGGGCGGAACAGGCACCGGTGGTCTTGCAGGCGCAGGTGAACCATACGAACCATACGAACCGTCGTGAGCAGTCTTAGCGATTGAGCATTTGGTTGAAGAGTCTTTTTAATAAAATGAAATATTTATCTATTATAGATGCACTACCTTACATTTGGGTGGTGCGTTTTTCATGTCTTGCAGATGTCAACATTGTCACATTATCATCTTGTTTGTCACCTGAATCGCACGACCTAAGGTTTATCTAGCGCTACACTGAACGTAACCTATGTTTGTTAAGTGAAGGAAGGAGACAATCGATGATGAAGAAAATCTTGATTTCGTGTTCTGTTGTTATTCTTGCTATCGCATGTCTATACGTCTTATCGCGTGAGACGTTCGATCGCTTGAATCCATTGCTTTCTGAAGAGTATGTATATGTTGAAATCGTTGGAGAACCTTCTGATGATAATGGAAGGTATACGTATGAACTGGATGGTGTGAACGAGGGTGACGAGACAAAACGCGTCGTATTTAGTGTAAGTACGAGGCTTGAACCGGGCACATTCGTGAGAGTATTAGCGAAAGGGAGATATACAAAAGAATATCAATTTATTAGGGAAGAAGACATGCCGTAAAGAATCCTTTCTAAGAATATCTTCCTTATGAGTGGCATTCCAGTTTATATATAGGGTAAAATTGGTAAAAGTAATTTTTGTTTAATTCAGAGTACAAGGAAGGGGTGAGGCCCATTAAACATAAATGGGGAATAATCGTCATTGGCATCATTCTCATTGTTACGCCTGTAGCAATGTATATGTTCAACTTGTTTCCTGGTGTTTATACCTATGAAGAAAGGGACGCAGATCTTTTGGTCACGAAAGGGATGTTAAATCAAGAGTCGGTTTCATTAAGTGAAAACGAGTACAGTGAACAGGAGCTTACGTTTGTAATGAATTCAGCTGATGCCTTACAAATGAGCGGTTTTCTGTTTAGTTCTTTAATTGCGATAAACATTGGTTTTGTCATTTTAAACTGGAACAAGCCAAAGCTGCGATTTGTTTTGATAGGAGTGGTTTTGTTATTACTTCTTATTTTCTCTTTCTTCTATATTGATCAATTGCAATCAATAAATAATTTTTTGATGGAGTGATGATTTGCAGAAGGTGTTTATGTGGTCCGTAGTTGGAATTGCAATGAGTTTAGTCATGACAGGGTGTGGTGGTACTGATGAATTGGCGGAATCGCCGTCTGAAATAAGTGTGGCGTTACGTGATTCGGATGGTGCGATCGAGCAAGAGGCAGGCGTTGTCTGTTGGCAGGATTGTACGGATAATCATGTTGGTTTTCACATTGATCACATTGAAGATGCTGTATGGAATGATTCAGAGGTAAATCAAATCGCTGCGGAAGAAGTGAAGATACATGTGGAAGAGGGAAATTCTCCAGACCAATTACTTTTTTTCGCTAATGTCCGGGGAGAGCGAGGTACAACAGGTTACAATCAACATCTGACTTCAAACGTAGTAAAAATTGGGGAAGGATCGTCGGACTATATGATCGGAGCGCAGTGGTATAATCCTAACGATGAACTAGTCGGGTATGTTTATACTGTTTTTAAAACAGAATGATGGGAAGCCTTCTCGTTGTGATGAGAGGCTTTTTTCTGTAAGCCGTGCAACAAAATGACTATGCTAATCGTCTTAATTTTACTTTTTAGTGGTAATTCATTGACAATGGTAACGTGTACAAGCATCATGGACTTTGTAGGTTTTTAACGGAAATTGTCATATAAAGGGAAAGGTGTTTCTATTCTAACTATATTGAGGAGATAAAGTAAGATGGAAGAGAATCAAAATGTGAAAAAGCGGCGAGGGCTGTTTCAAAAGTTCTTAGATTTTGTTGAGAAGAGCGGAAATCGTCTTCCGCATCCAATTACGTTATTTGCGATTTTGGCGCTTGTCGTCATGATTGCTTCTGCAATTGCGTCGAGCTTTAATGTGAGTGTCCAAGATCCTGTTGATGGGGAGACTGTTGAAGTTTTCAACCTGATGTCCGGTGAGGGAATTACGTACATATTTACGAGTATGGTTGATAATTTCATTAATTTCGCCCCTTTAGGCGTTGTGCTTGCGACGATGATTGGTATTGGAGTTTGTGAGCGAAGTGGTTTAATTAGTGCGGCATTGAGAGGCTTTGTCTTATCGATTCCAAGTCGTTTGGTTACAATGGGCCTTGTTTTTGCTGCGATTATGTCTAGCGTGGCATCCGATGCAGGTTATGTGGTCCTTCCACCGCTCGGTGCTGTGATTTATGCGGCGATGGGACGCCATCCGATTGCTGGACTTGCAACGGCATTTGCTGGGGTATCTGGTGGTTTTAGTGCAAACTTATTACTCTCTGCAACAGATCCAATGCTCGGGGAATTAACGATGGCCGCTGCGGCTACAATAGACCCTGCATATGCGGAACAAATGAACATTGCGATGAACTGGTGGTTCATCATTGCTTCTACGTTCCTATTAACAATTGTGGGGACTTGGGTTTCTGAGAAAATTGTTGAGCCTCGTTTAGGTGAATACAAAGGGGATTATCGTGGAAGCCTTGATCGTTTAAAGCCTGTTGAGAAAAAAGGATTATTATTTTCAGGTATTTCAATCTTAATTACGGCTGGCTTAATGAGTTTATTAATTGTTCCTGAGTGGGGACCAATGCGTGGCGATGATCCATCTATGCCAATTGTAAACTCGCCATTCATGGATTCACTCGTTGTTGTGATGCTGATTCTTTTCTTAATTCCTGGTCTTGTTTACGGGATTACAACAAAAGAGATTCGTAGCGATAAAGATGTGGCAAAGCAAATGACAGACACGATGGCATCGATGGGGATGTTCATAGTGTTAGCCTTTACGGCTGGTCAATTTGTGTCGTTCTTCGGTCAATCAAACTTAGATCTTGTTCTAGGTATTAATGGCGGAGAATTGCTGACTTCACTTAATATTGATGGCATTCCAGTTATTATCGGGTTCATTTTAATTACAGCCACTTTAAATCTCTTTATTGGAAGTGCTTCTGCAAAGTGGGCGATGATGGCACCAGTGTTTGTTCCAATTATGATGCAGACAGGGTATTCTCCTGAGCTTGCACAAGCGGTTTACCGCGTGTCGGATTCGGCGACAAATATTATTACACCATTAATGACGTACTTTGCAATGATTATTGCATTTGCACAAAAATATGATAAAAAGATGGGAATAGGAACGTTAATTTCGACAATGGTACCGTTCTCGATCTTCTTCTTACTTTCATGGATTGTAATGCTCTTAGTCTGGATCTTCTTAGGCGTGGAGTTAGGACCGAATGCACCGATTTATTACGATCCTTCTTAAAAAAATGGACACCTTCTCTTTCGTTGAGGAGGTGTCTTTTTTGGTTCATAAGGTAAACTGGAGAAGCTCTTCTACATCGGCAACGAGCAAGATGAGACCATCGATTTCTTCTATTAATATGCTGTGTTCTTCCAAGCGATCTTGAATGCATTTCATATTAATTGTAAACGTGTTTGGCGAAGATCCGATCATTAGCTCGTTCATCGTCACGGTGACATTCATTTGGTCAGGGTCAAAATCTTCTCGTGCTTGCTTGTAAAAGGGAGCTTGCGCCGTTAGCGTAAGTGTTTGTTTGTCTGTCTCGATGTCGACCTTTTTTAATGAAACCACGATCCAAATAGGAACTTCGACGCCGTCGTGGTAATCGTAATAGACGGTAAATGACATAAGCCAACCTTCCTCCTGTTTTCTCTATAGTTTACAATGATTTTCTTGTTTCGGCTAAAGAGCAAAGGGGAAAAGGGTGGCGAGGTGAAGAAATGGGTGAATTGGTAATCATAAAATATTGTGGGTTCTGTGATGCGCCACTTCGTAAAGATGGGCGATGTAAAAGTTGTGGACGAGACCGCGGAAAATAAAGAACGTACATAGTTAGGATCGAGCGACGTCAAAAGGCGAGCGCTCTTTTTCTTGCGAAATGGACATAAAAAAGCGCGTTGTAACAAAAGCTAAAAGATATCACGTAAAAGGAGCCTATTTAATGATGAAAAACCGAATCATGTTGATCCTCAGTTTGTTGATGGTTTGTTCGTTTTTAACGAATGAAGCACTAGCTCAAACGGTCCCGCTTCCGCAATTGCAAGGAGAGTTTCCGAATAATGTATTTGTGAATGGAGATCGTTCAAGTAACCAGATTGCGTTAACGTTTGATGATGGGCCGGATGCGCGCTTTACAGGACAAGTGTTGGATAAGCTTGAAACGTACAATGTTCCGGCAACTTTTTTTGTGTTAGGTATGCGAGTGAATGATGATCCTGAATTGCTTAGTCGGGTACAGGCAGGTGGACATGAGATTGCCAACCATACATATTCACATCCAAACTTAACGGATTTAAGTGTGGCAGAGCTTGAGCAAGAAGTGAATCAAACAAATGAAGCGATTGAAAGTGTAACCGGATCAACGACGAGCTTATTCCGCCCACCATATGGCTTTATTACGAGAGAACAAACAGAGCGTCTTGTTGCATTAGACTACTCTATTATCGGATGGGATGTAGACACGCTAGATTGGTCTGGCATTCCAGCTGCAGAAGTGGCGGAGACAGTTTTAACGAATACGCAATCAGGCAGTATTATTTTAATGCATGATGGTGGGGACGTAGATACGGAAAACCCGGAAATATATTCTGCTGATGCACTGGATGAGATTATTCCAGCTTTGCAAGAACAAGGGTACACGTTTGTCACGGTATCAGAGTTAATTGGAAGATGAGCATTTTTACATGGGTATCATTTATGTAGAGCGTGTCTATAGAAACACTAAAACCAACCGACTCGAAATTGAGTCGGTTGTTTAACAAACGTTTCAACGTCTGCATGTGGGGTGCACGAGTTAGTTTACGTAAGCCGCTCCAATGATAATTAAAAGAATAAATAAGACAACGATTAGCGCGAATCCGCCACCGTAACTGCCGCCACCGCCACAAGCACCGCCTACTGGTCCGTAGCCGTATCCTTCATAGCCGTAACCTCCGCCGTAGTAACCCATGTGTGTACACCACCTTTGCATTAGGAATAATATACCCTATGCGAAAATCCATTTTTGGCGACAAATCTGGGCAAATGAATTTAAAAGAAGTGAATAAAAGCAGAAAAATGCGTTTATACTAGGCAAGGAAATTCATTTAAAAAAATATAAAAAAACTATTGCGCAGACGAAATCGATTTGTTATTATATAACTTGTCAGTAAGCGGCCCGTTGGTCAAGCGGTTAAGACACCGCCCTTTCACGGCGGTAACACGGGTTCGAATCCCGTACGGGTCATTGTAATATTATTTGTTTACAATGTGCTTCTGTCGGGTAAATAATATTAGTCTGGTGGTAATAGCAAAGAGGTCACACCCGTTCCCATGCCGAACACGGTCGTTAAGCTCTTTTGCGCCGATGGTAGTTGGAGGCTTCCCCCTGTGAGAGTAGGACATTGCCAGGCTTACATAATTAGCAAAGAGAAGCAAGAAGTTCGAGGACAAGAAATGCTTGAAGAAGGGAGTGTACATCAGTACACGACTGACTGAAAGACATGAATTGGACAAAGAAATTCGTGGCTTATCTGAATTAAATAAGTAGCAAAGAGAAGCAAGAAGTTCGAGGACAAGAAATGCTTGAAGAAGGGAGTGTACATCAGTACACGACTGACTGAAAGACATGAATTGGACAAAGAAATTCGTGGCTTATCTGAAGCTAAAATGGAGGATTAGCTCAGCTGGGAGAGCACCTGCCTTACAAGCAGGGGGTCGGCGGTTCGATCCCGTCATCCTCCACCATACTTTCCAAATGTGGAGGGGTAGCGAAGTGGCTAAACGCGGCGGACTGTAAATCCGCTCCCTCCGGGTTCGGCGGTTCGAATCCGTCCCCCTCCACCATTTTATGATTGGGCTATAGCCAAGCGGTAAGGCAACGGATTTTGATTCCGTCATTCCCTGGTTCGATCCCAGGTAGCCCAGCCATCGAGCCATTAGCTCAGTTGGTAGAGCATCTGACTTTTAATCAGAGGGTCGAAGGTTCGAATCCTTCATGGCTCATACGAAAACGACTTGTATAAGTCGTTTTTTGTTAGGGGCCTTAGCTCAGCTGGGAGAGCGCCTGCTTTGCACGCAGGAGGTCAGCGGTTCGATCCCGCTAGGCTCCATATGAAGAGAAGAAAGCGACCACCTGCGTGGTCGCTTTCTTTTTATGAAAAGATCAATTGATTTATGCTTGGGTATTGGAAAGGTTTTCGTATTGATTGAGCAGGCTATCTAGCTTTCGACTCAATCTCAACATATGCGGAGAATTTAAAGAATACACTGTCGCTGAGTCGTTTAGTTCCATTCGTACGTCTTCAATTGAACGTGATAATGGACAAACAAGATGCGCATTCGACATAGCCATACCTCCCTCTCTTTATTAAGAAACAATTCGGTGTAAAAAGAGAAAAATCCTTCCATAATTAAGAAAAAAGTTAATTTTTCTGTTATTATAAAAAACGAAACTTAATTCTAGTATCTTCCGTAAGTTACATATAGGTAGGGGATGTCATGGATTCGTTAACAAAGCGCTTAATTTCGGAAATTAAACAGGGTGATGACCAAGCATTTTCAGAGTTAGTTGATTTGTACAAAGATAAGGTTTATCAAGTTGCCTATCGGATGGTGGGCCATCCTCAAGAGGCGCAAGATGTGGCGCAAGAGGCATTTCTTAGAGTATATACAAATCTAGATAAATACGATGTGAATCGTAAATTTTCTACGTGGGTCTTTCGGATCGCTACAAATGTAGCAATTGATCGTTTGAGGAAGCGGAAGCCGGATGTTCATTTACAGGACAATGTAAAAGGAACGGAAGCGATCACGTATGAGTCACAGCTTGCCGCAACAGATGATTTACCAGAGGATCAAGTGGTTCAGTTAGAATTACAGGATTGGATTCAATCTGAAATTAATTATTTACCGCCTAAATATCGAACGGCTATTATTTTAAAGTACTTAGAAGACTTATCTTTAAAAGAAATTAGTGAAGTTATGGACTTGCCAGTTGCAACAGTGAAAACTCGAATTCATCGCGGTCGTGAAGCGTTACGCAAACGTATGCGACATGTTTAAATAAGGAGGAGTGGCACACATTATGAACTGTCATTCTTACAATGAACTGATACACATTTATTTAGATGGGGATGCAACGCACGAGCAAAAGGAACAGTTATATGCTCATTTAGAAACGTGTTCCCCTTGTCAAACTCATGTAAACGAACTGAAGAAGTCGATTGCTTTTATTCAGAGTTCGTCTCATATAGAAGCGCCTGCTAATTTTACAACGGGTATTATGGCAAATTTGCCGAAAAAGAAAAAGAACGGACCAAAAGTCAAACGTTTTTTGAAAAGGCATCCAATTTTAGTTGCTGCTGCGGTATTTTTTCTGATGATGTCCACGGCAGTGTTTTCAACGTGGAATCAAAATGATGGCATTGTGGTTTCTGGGAATGGTCCATTTGTTATTAATAAGGAAACCGGTGTTGTGACTGTACCAGAGGGCGCGGTAATTGAAGGTGATTTGATGGTGCGGAATGGCGAATTAGAGCTTGAGGGGGAAGTTCGCGGGGATATTCTTTTATTAAATAGTTCTTTTAACAAGGATTCTCTCTATGCGTCGCCTAACCAAGTGACCGGCGAAATCGAAGAAGTTGATCAATTTTTATCATGGATTTGGTATAACACGAAAGGCTTTTTTACCGATGTGTTTGGATTCCTCAATGGGGATAGCTGATAATTTGACGGAAACGAAGCGCCTCAGCTGAAGTTAGGCTTAGGTTTAATATCGGGAAATGATCAGTGGTTTGATCGAATTTAAATAAGAACAAACGTAAAAAAACATGGGGTTTCTGTGTAAAACGGGAACTCCTTTAACTTTATAAGAAGATAATGGTATAATGATAACGTTTGACACTGATTTGTATAGCAATGGTAAGTTGTGTCAAAAGTATAAAGAAGAGTTTGTTTATGTGGAGGGGCGGATATGCTTTCTGCTAATCTTGATCAGTTTCCGTGGCTAGTATATATCGGGCAAATTGTCGATATTTTACTTGTTACATATGTGGTTTATAAATTAATTATGATTATACGCGGCACCCGGGCGGTTCAGCTGGTTAAAGGGATTGTTGCGATCTTTATTGTCTGGTTTATTAGTAATTTTCTTGGCTTGAGTACGTTAGAGTTTATCACGAGACAGACGGCTACGTTTGGCTTGTTAGCGATTATTATTATTTTCCAACCGGAATTAAGAAGAGGGCTTGAACAACTTGGTCGGAGTCGACTCTTTAATAGTCGTTCTGCGCAAAAAGACGATGCGTTAAAGCCGACGATCGATGCGTTAGTAAAAGCATCGGTGTATATGGGAAAACGAAGAATTGGTGCATTGATTTCAATTGAGCGTGAAACAGGTTTAAATGATTATGCGGAATCTGGGATCCCACTAAATGCGAATATTTCTTCAGAGTTACTAATAAATTTGTTTGTTCCAAACACTCCTTTGCATGACGGTGCGATTGTGTTGAAAAACGATAAGATTCTTGCGGCAGGTTGTTATTTACCGTTATCTGAAGATAGTTCGATTTCAAAAGAGCTTGGAACTCGGCACCGAGCGGCCCTTGGTGTCAGTGAGGTCACTGATGCGGTTACTATTATTGTGTCTGAAGAAACAGGGGCGATTTCAATTTCGAAAAGAGGAACGCTCTATCGAGATTTAACAAAGGAACAGCTGCAAGATTTGTTGGAACAAAACTTATTAAAGCCTTCAACAACTACCGAAACACGCTGGCAGTGGGGAGGTAAAAAAGATGGATAGAATGTTAAATAGTATTTGGTTTGTAAGGATTTTGGCGTTTTTTATTGCATTAATGCTTTTCTTTATGGTGAATCAAAGCAACATTGGCTCTCCTTCTTTATTACCGGACACGCCCAGTGCCCCATTTGTGATTGAAGATGAGTCTGTTGAAGTGATTTATGATGAAGAGCGGTTTGAACTTGTTGAAGAGCCGGGAGCAGTGGATGTTGAACTTCGAGGTTCGCAAGTCTCTATCTCTTTGTTTCAAATTACAAGTAATCGTTCAACAGAAGTGTTTGTAGATGCGTCAGACATAGAAGAAGAGGGCAGGCATCAGCTAGCCGTCAGTCACCGGAATTTCCCAAGTGATCTGTCGGTTTCAATTGAGCCGCAGGTGGTATCTGTGACGTTAAGAGAACGTCAAACCGCTTCTTTTTCTGTGGATGTGCAGCTCGAAAATGAAGATGATGTTGCTGAAGATAACTCATTAGGATCTCCTATTGTCAGTCCGCTAAATGTAAACGTGACAGCGAATAGAGAGACCATCGAAGCAATTGAAGATGTGTATGTTTATGTAGATTTAACAGGTGCAGATGAAACGATAGAAGATGAGTTCCCTGTCCATTTTTATAATGAAGAAGGGCATCAACTTGATGTTCAATCGGATCCGCAGTTTGTAAATGTTACGGTGCCCTTAACGAGCCCGAATAAACTCGTACCCGTTAAGTTAATACGAGAAGATGAATTACCTGATGGATTAAGTTTTGAGGACGTAACGATTTATCCGAATGAAGTAACCGTATATGGGTCCGCAGAAGATCTTGAAACGGTTGACTTTGTTGAGAGTGAACCGATTGATTTAACAAGTATTGAGGAAAGTGGTGAACTCACTATTCCCCTGGAAGTTCCAGATGATGTAGAGCGAATTGATCCAGAGCAAGTTACGGTCGATTTTACGCTTGCTGAAGAAGAGGAACTTGTTTTTCAATCGATTCCAATTGAAATTACAGGCGCAGACGCTGCGGTGAATTTTCATAGCGAGGCACCAAACACAGTTGATGTAACGGCATTCGGCTCGCAGTCAAGGTTGAATGATTTGCTTGATGAGGATATCCAAGTAAGTGTCGATGCATCGGGTACGCACGCTGGAGACCAGGAATTTCCCTTAAATGTTACTGGTCCTTCGTATATTCGGTTTGAACTTGATGAAAATGAAACGGTATTGCGCTTTAGCGAATAGTGTGTAAGAGTGAGTTGTAGAAGAAGGAGCGATTGCATGGGTAAATATTTTGGAACGGACGGCGTAAGAGGTGTAGCAAATACGGAGTTAACTCCTGAGCTTGCCTTTAAACTTGGTCGTGCTGGTGGATATGTTCTAACAAAAGAAGCGAGTCAACCAAAAGTTTTAATTGGTCGAGATACACGTATTTCTGGGGAAATGCTTGAAGCGGCATTGGTTTCAGGACTTATTTCAATAGGTGTTGAGGTGATGCGGATTGGTGTGATTTCGACACCTGGCGTGGCGTTTTTAACAAAGCAGTTAAGTGCTACTGCAGGTGTTATGATTTCGGCATCTCATAATCCAGTTGAAGACAATGGGATTAAATTCTTTGGTTCGGACGGTTTTAAACTTCGGGATGCACAAGAAGCGGAAATCGAATCGTTAATTGATGGCGAAGATACGATGCCAC
Organism: Alkalihalobacillus sp. LMS6; assembly: GCF_024362765.1. Taxonomy (NCBI): domain Bacteria; kingdom Bacillati; phylum Bacillota; class Bacilli; order Caryophanales; family Bacillaceae; genus Alkalihalobacillus; species Alkalihalobacillus sp. LMS6. Next base: position 208,934 of record NZ_CP093302.1, read on the forward strand.
GACCAATTGGTAGTGCGCTCGGTCAAATCAATGACTATTTTGAAGGTGCACAAAAATACATGCAATTTCTGAAGCAAACGGTAGAGGGCGATTTTGAAGGGATTCATGTTGCGATTGACTGTGCCAATGGATCGGCTTCATCCCTTGCAACACATGTCCTTGCTGATTTAGAAGCGGATATTTCTTCGATGGGGGCGTCACCAGATGGTACAAATATCAATAATTGCTGCGGCTCCACTCATCCAGAAGGATTAGCAAAGCTAGTAGTTGAAAAAGAAGCAGACATCGGTCTTGCTTTTGATGGTGATGCGGATCGATTAATCGCGGTAGATGAAAAAGGAAATATTGTGGATGGCGATCAGATTATGTACATTGTTGCGAAGTATTTCAGTGAACAAGGGAAATTAAACAACAATACGGTAGTGGCGACGGTCATGAGTAATCTCGGCTTCCATAAAGGATTAGAAGCAAAAGGTATACAGACGAAACAGACGGCTGTTGGCGATCGTTATGTAATGGAAGAAATGCGTAATGGGAACTACAACTTAGGCGGTGAACAATCTGGCCATATCATTTTCCTTGAGCATAATACAACTGGTGATGGGCTTTTATCGGGTGTACAGTTGATTCATATTATGAAACAATCCGGTAAACCTTTGTCAGAGCTTGCTGGCGAGATGGAAACGTTCCCGCAGTGTTTAATTAATGTTCGAGTGACAGATCGTGATGCGGTTAAAGAGAACGAAAACGTAAAAGCCATCATTGCAGAAGTAGAAGAAGAAATGGCTGGAGAAGGTCGCGTGCTTGTACGTCCTTCAGGCACAGAGCCACTTGTTCGAGTTATGGTAGAAGCGAAAACAGATGAGCTTTGTGAAACCTATGTGAACCGAATTGTTGATGTTGTAAAAGCTGAGCTCGGTGCATGATACAACCCATCCTCCTAATCACGGAGGGTGGTTTTTTATTGATGTTTAACACGATTTTAGCCATGATCGACACAAAAGAAAAAGAACCGCATAAATTAAAATGTGAAGAACCATTGAACTTAATTGACGTGTGTTCTTCATTCCTATAATATGGAACTTGTACGAAAATGAGAAGCGTACAATAAAGCGCCAGGACTGACGAGAGATCAGTTGACGAGGAAGAGGGCTAATCGACAATCGGCGGGTTCCCTCCGGCTGCGTGTGACAGTCGCAAGCTTTTGTAAAAAACATTGAGGTGACTTAATGCACAAAAACAAAAGCCGCACACAAACAACAAAAAAACAAAGAGTGGGGGTAAGTCTGCCCCTACGGAGTCTTGCTCCTACATCGGGAGGAAACGGATTATGTGTGGAATTGTTGGTTACATCGGAAATGAAGATGCAAAAGAGATCTTACTGAACGGACTAGAAAAGCTAGAGTATCGTGGCTATGACTCTGCTGGGATTGCAGTTCGGACAGAAGACGGCACGCATGTTTTTAAAGAAAAAGGACGAATTGCGACATTGCGTGACGCAGTTGATATGGATGTTGAAACGACTGTAGGGATTGGACACACTCGTTGGGCGACCCATGGTGTACCGAGTCAGTTAAACGCGCATCCACATCAAAGCTCTACAGAGCGCTTTACCCTTGTTCATAATGGGGTTATTGAGAACTATCAACAAATCAAGCGTGAGTATCTTCAAGATGTACAGCTTCATAGTGACACGGATACGGAAGTCATTGTTCAGTTTATTGAACAGCTTTCAAAAGATGGCTTAACAACAGAAGCTGCAGTAAGCAAAGCACTCTCTATGATGAAGGGTTCTTATGCGATTGCGCTTCTCGATAAAGAAGAGCCAGAAACGATTTTTGTAGGGAAAAATAAAAGTCCGCTTCTTATCGGCGTTGGAGACGGCGTAAACGTCATTGCGTCTGATGCCATGGCGATGCTTAACGTAACGGATCAGTTTGTTGAGATTATGGATGAAGAGCTTGTACTCGTGAAACGTGATGGCATTGAGATCAAAACGCTCAATGGAGAAGTACAAAATCGTCAACCTTACACAGCAGAGCTTGATGCGAGTGACATTGAGAAAGGCACATACGATCATTTCATGTTAAAAGAGATCGATGAGCAGCCAATTGTTATTCGTAACATCATTCAAAAATATCAACATGAAGATGGTTCAACACGTTTAGATGCAGATATTCGCGCAGCAATGCAAGAATCTGATCGCATTTATGTGATTGCAGCAGGAACGAGTTACCATGCTGGTTTAGTTGGGAAGCAGTTGCTTGAGCAAGTGGCAAACAAACCTACAGAAGTGCATATTGCAAGTGAATTCTTGTACAATATGCCGTTGTTATCAAAAAATCCACTCTTTGTCTTTATTTCACAAAGTGGTGAAACAGCAGACTCTCGCGGTGTACTTGTTGACGTGAAGAAAAAAGGCCACCGTACGTTAACGATTACGAACGTACCGGGTTCCACCCTTTCGCGTGAATCTGATTTCACGCTTCATACGTTTGCAGGTCCAGAGATTGCGGTTGCATCAACGAAAGCATACACAGCGCAAATGGCGGTACTAACATTACTTGCAGTTGATACAGCGTATGCAGAAGGAATTAAGCTTGATTTTGATCCAATTCAAGAATTAGGGATTGCGGCAAATGCGATGGAAGCGCTTTGTAATCAAAAAGACGAGTTTGAAAAGATTGCAAAGGATTATCTTTCTGTTACAAGAAACGCATTCTTTATCGGCCGTGCGTCTGATTACTATGTGGCATTAGAAGGTGCGCTGAAGCTTAAAGAAATCTCCTATATCCAAGCGGAAGGATTCGCAGGTGGAGAGCTTAAGCACGGCACGATTGCGCTTATTGAAGAAGGTACGCCTGTTATTGCATTAGCAACGAATGAGCATGTAAACTTAAGTATCCGCGGAAACGTGCAAGAAGTCGTAAGCCGTGGTGCTGCAGCAGTTATCATTGCAATGGAAGGCCTTGATCAAGAGGGCGACGCGGTTGTACTGCCACGTGTCCACGAAATCATCGCGCCACTTGTTTCCGTTATTCCAACACAGCTAATTGCTTATTATGCTGCGCTTCACAGAGGTTGTGACGTTGATAAGCCAAGAAACTTAGCGAAAAGTGTAACGGTAGAATAAGATTGATTAAGATTCCCCCTTTAGATATGATGATCTAAAGGGGTTTTTGTTTATGTGTAAAAAGATATATTCAAGTCTATAGACATAGTCATGACACTTACCAGTTATTGTGAAGTGGAACTACTTATCAAATTTATACTATTCTAAATTTATTTAATGATAACCGATTAGGAGCCTGTTTCAATGGATGATAAAACATACTTAAGTATAGAAGAAGTAGTATCACTACCTGCTTTATCAGAACTAACGCTCAGTGAAGATGGGACCAAAATAGCCTTTGTGAAAAAGACAACAAATTGGGAAAAGGACAGCTACCAAACGCAAATTTGGACTTATGGATATGGGATGAACAAGACCGTCATGTTAATGGATGATTCAACAAACTGTTTATCACCAAAATGGTCACCGGACTCTAAACAGCTTGCTTATCTCAAACCAGCTGGTTTAGATAGAACGTACAAACTCTTTATAAAGTCTTTTGAACATCAAAGCGTTATGAACATGACCGACCAGACTGGCGGCATACAATTTTTTAAGTGGGCTCCTGATGGGAAAGGAGTTTATTATGTCGCTTCAATAAAAGAAGAGAAGCGGTATGTTGTAGATGAATATGCCTGTCTTTTTTATCTTGATCTAGAAAGCCATGCTGTTAAGCAACTTACTTATAAAAAAGATTTCCACCTTAAACAGTTTACGGTTTCCGAAGATGGGAAAATGATTGCTTTTGTAGCAACATCATCACCTAAGAACGATGATGATTTACATGGTGACATCTATTTATGGAATTGGGAGAGTAGACAGCGAAAGAAGTTAGGTGTGAATAAACTGCTAGGAGGGGATATTTGTTTTTCACCTGAAGGAAAAAAGATTTGTTATACCGCGAGCAAACGAGAAAAAGATTACTATCGAAACCAGATAAAGGATCAATCCATTGAAATACTCGATTTAGAAACGGGTGAAAGCAATCAACCTTTAGGTAATATTGATAGCAGTGTCACACCGATACGTTGGACCGAAACAGGTTTACTTTTAAAATGGCAAGACAAAACGAATGATAGGATAGGTCTATTAACGGACGATGGCGTTCTTGAAACATGGAGTAAAGATGGCTGTATAATGGGCGTGTCAACGACGAAAGACGGGAAGGCTTTCTCCTATTTAAAAGCTGAAAACAGTGAGATCGCTGATGTTTATTTGAACAACGAGCGAATTACTACAGAAAACAGCATCTTTGGCGAACGTTTAAGAAGTAAAAGAGAAGTAATCTCGTGGAAAAGTTGTGATGGGTTGGAAATAGAAGGTGTCCTCTCAACCCCAGTGAATATACAGCCAAACAGCGCTTATCCCCTTGTAGTAGTCGTTCATGGTGGACCTGCTTGGGCCTCTTTTCCGATCTTTTCCAACTGCTTCAATGGTAAATATCCAATTGAAGCATTTATAGAAAAAGGCTTTATTGTGTTGGAGCCTAATTACAGAGGTAGTTCAGGTTACGGTGATGAGTTCTTAAAAGCAAATTATCAAACATTGGGCTTGGCTTACTATGATGATGTGCTTTCAGGTGTTGATGAACTTATTGATAGAGGTTTAGTAAACTCTGAACGCGTGGGGATAATGGGTTGGAGTAATGGTGGCTATATCGCTGCTTTTTGTGCAACTTTTGGTGATCGATTTAAAGCTGTGTCCGTTGGCGGTGGCATAACAAACTGGCGTACACATTATGCGTTAACAGATATCCCATACGAAATTCGTACATATTTTGGTGGTCCACCTTCTGAAAAGGAGAAGGTTTATACGGATACATCTCCAATCACATACATCCCACTAGCCTGTACACCGACTCTGATCCAACATGGTGAATTAGACGCAAGGGTTCCCAGTGCAAATGCTTATGAGTTGTACCGAGGTTTAAAAGATAAAGGGATCGATACAGAGCTGTATCTCTTTAAAGGGATGGCTTATGAAGCGAACGAGCCAGGTTTGGCTGCTATGATTATGGAACAAAATTTACGTTGGTTTTCTCAGTACCTTTTAGATGATAACTAAGTGAAAGGGTTGGTGCGAGTGATTAACACGACTCATTTCGAACAATTTATTAAGAAAGAATAATTTTCTAAGAGGACACCGTTGTTAGGTGAGAGTACAAAACGAGAAATCTTTGCATATTTATTAGTGGAAAAGTATTAAATTTAAATAAGAAAGCCACTCTCTTCGTAATTGCTTGATATCTATAGTAAACTCTTTCTAAGGAGTTTTTTTGAAAGGGGCGAAATGGTGATGCAAACAAACAAAGAGAGTTATCAGAACCATGATTCATTAATTGATGTGTCGAATAAATTATTTACGTGCTTAGTCGATAAGTTGAACGTCAATACAGCATATATTGCAAAGAAAGAACATGATGTTATGGATGTAATCAATTCTTATAATGTCGACAAAAAAATTGTAACAAACGATATGGCCGTGGATTACAAAGAGTCTAATTGTAAATATGTATTAGAAAACGAGGCAGGTATTCAATACTTTACAAATTTGATGACGAATCTTGAGACAGCGGAACGTACAATAACGGAACAATTAAACGTAAAGGCATTTTTAGGTGTTACGTTATATGGCGCGTCAGGTCAATCTTTTGGAACACTTTGCGTGATGGATGAAGAGGAGCGCTCTTTTTCTGAGGAAGACGTGACATACATACGTACGATTGCCGATGTACTTTCATTTATTATTGAATTAGATGAAACCCATGAAGATATTGGCTTGCTTAGTGTCCCGATTATACCGATATCGTCAGAGATTGCTATCCTTGCGCTACAGGGTAATATTAATCAATCTCGAGCGTTAAAGATTATAGAAGATACGATGGACTATGCGGTCGTTCATAAAGTAAATAACTTCATTATTGATATCTCTGAAATTAATCGTCGCGGACTTGAATTTTCGGAGCTTTTGAATCGTCTTGTTTCCGCTTTGAAATTAATGGGCGTGAAGGTAATGGTATCCGGAGTGCCAACTGATTTGGTGAGTGACAGTCAGGTGACACATTATTTGTCTAAACTTGATCTTCATTATGTGAAGAGTATTGAAGATGCACTTAGCTTGTTAGGATACGAGTTAAGAGAACTGCACTAAACGCTTTGATAAGAAGGTACGTTCTATTTGAATAGAACGTATTTTTTCATTGAACTTAAGAAGATTGATTCAAACGTTTTTAGGGAATGGAACGAAAACAGCCATTATTTTTCAATTCTTGATGAGGATCATTGCGCTCATTTTTACAGATACTACATTCGCTATAATGCCTATACTGTTATCGTGATTTCGACCGGCATCGAGATTGCGTTGAAATCTTTCAATCTTGCATAAAATTTTGTAATAACAGCGAATCATATTTGGCGTTAAAAACTCGTGTGGTAACATTATGAGTCTAGATATTGAAAATTATTGTCTAGCGTTAGGGGACTTGAAGTAATATGGATTCTCGTCAGAAAAAAAGAAAATCAAATCGTAAAAGAAAAATTCTTAAAATAACTTTATTATTTTCAGTTGTAGCATTATTGGCAGTCGGTGCAGGCGCATGGTATGTGGTTAACCAAGTCAACACAACTGCTTCAAACTCGTATGAACAGTTAGAACGAGGAAATAAATCAAATTTAAGAGTCGAACCTGTTGATGTTGGGAAAGATAACTTTTCCATGCTGTTGCTCGGAAGTGACTTTCGAGAAGGGGACGATTATGAACGAACGGATACAATGATTGTTGCGACATTTAATAAGTCGGATCGATCGATTAAGTTAACGAGTATTCCTCGTGATACGTACACTGAAATGATCGGTCATCAAGGCGGAGGCGTCTACGATAAAATTAACCATGCCCATGCATTCGGTGGAATTAGTATGGCAGTAGATTCTGTGGAAAATTTACTTGATATCCCGATTGATCATTATGCCCTCATCCGCTTTGATGGTTTTGTTGACGTGATTGACGCGCTCGGTGGCGTAGAAGTGGATGTTACGTATGAATTTGATTTCAAAGAAGCATCGACAAATTCGGATTATTCCTTTACAGAAGGCCCCACTCAAATGGACGGTTCGAAAGCGTTAGCCTATGCGAGAGAACGTAAGTCTGTTGAAGGCGGCGGCGATAAAGGAAGAGGCATTCGCCAGCAACAAATTATTGAAGCAGTTATTGATGAATCAACATCTCTTTCAAATGTCGCAAATTTTGATGATGTTCTTCAAGCAGTTGGGAACAATTTAAGAATGGATTTAACAATGGGCAACATTGTTTCTCTAAGTGGTTACGCAGGGTCGATTAATGAAATTGAAAGTCTTCAACTGCAAACAGAAGGCTTTAGACAGCCCAACGCACAAGGTCAAAGTATTTGGTATGAGCGGGTTGACCCAATGAATCTTCAAGAAATACAGTCCACGTTAAAAGAACATCTTGAGATTGAAGATACGATTCAAGCTGATTCGTCCTCTCCAACCTCATAAAAAGAAGCAGATTCGATCTGCTTCTTTTTTTATGCATCAAGCAATGCGTACATTCATTGGTTCAGAATAATGGTAAGCGGCATGATGTTCTTGCTTGGCATAAAACCGTAAGCCGTCAACCGCTCTCAACAAAAGTCTAGCGTTTAAGATTTCTTTATGCAAACACCATGCTTAATTCGCCCATGTTGATTTCCGTTAAGTTATGAGCAGAAGGATAATGGTCGATACGTCTTGAGGCGAAATCGCTAGCTTAAAAGAATTCATGATCTAGATCTCCTTTGTTACAACATGTGGCTTATTGTAACATGCATGCACGAAAGAAAAAATTTGGAGGGATAAAATGGGGCAACTAGTGTTTCAGTCGTATACGGAGGAATGAATAAAACCGTACATTGGAAAAGCAAGGATACGGTAAGGATAGAAAAGTTAGAAAATTTATAATTGAACACTAGACATGTTTAAATGTCTATGATATTGTTTTTATATCATATTGTGATATATCTATTATGGATATAGAAGGTGAAACAGTGAAAGCGACTGAACATGTAACAGACTCAATGTTTTATATTATGGCAGCGTTAACAGAGCCGAGGCATGGTTACGCGATTATGACTCTAATTGAAGAAACTTCTAAAGGCGCCGTCGTTATTGGTCCTGCCTCTATGTACACGATCATTAAAAAAATGCTCAACCTAGACTGGATTTATCTGTATGATGCAACCGACGCACGTCGAAAAACGTATGCATTAACAATATCCGGTCAGGAAGTGTTAATGAAAGAAATCGATGTGAGGAAACAACTGATTGAACTTGCAGAAGCTAGCATGAATCAAAAGGGGGGGAAGGGATGAAATATATGATGTCAGGCGGTACGGCCTTTGCGGAAAAAAAGGATATGGAAAAATTAAGGAGAATGTCTTTAAAAGGCTGGCATGTGAAACACCAGGCGTTTATGGGCTATTCATTGGAGAAAGGCGAGCCAAAAGAGTATATCTATAGTTTAGATAGGCGTTCACTTGATTTCGAAGAACAAGCTGAGTATAGGGCGTATTTTTCTGATAGTGGTTGGACGCATATTTTTTCAACAGGTGACCAACACTTGTTTCGCTCTGCTCCTCAATCTGTGCCCCTGCATACCGATAGCGACACATTAGTAGAAAAATACAATGGCAAAAAGCCTTATGTAGGGATGGCGTTCTTCTTGTTAGGATTGAGCTTGATTTTATGGATAGGGATGTATGTTAGCTCAAGTATGCGCACAAGTCTGAATGGTACGGTAGCTTCTATTTCTGCTGCTGTCGGAATGATCCTGCTCTGGGTCGCCAATACAGAAGTGGCGAATAAGTGGCATGCTCAAGGTAGAAAGAGGTTGGGATTCCTATTGAAGCAAGCAGGAAGCGTTGTTGTTTATGGTCTGCCTGTCGGTATCATTCTCTATGTGGCACCAGTTGATAAATGGGCCATTGTGTTGCTTTCGATGGGAATTGGCGCAGCGTTGTTGCCATTTATGATTTGGGTAAGTATGACGATTTACTACAAATGGATTTTTGCAGGTGTGCGTAGAGGATGAAGGTCGTAAATGTCTTATATGGACTTATTGTGTTCATGATGTTCAGTCAATTAATTAGTGTTTATCTCTTACACAATAGGTTTTCAAGTATCGTTACGTGGATTATGATTGGATGTTTACTAGCTGCTTCCATCGTTTTTGGAAACGCTAAAAGTGAAAGGAAAGACGATACATAAACGGTTTTTGGAGGATGGAATAATGAATAAAAAAATTGGCTTAGTGGCAATTGCTGCGGTTACCATGCTTGCTGCTTGTAATGATGCTAATGAAGCGAATGAAGGAGAAGAGACGGTGGAGATTGAAGAAGGAAACGGTGGGTTTTTATGGAAGGTGGAACAAGGTGATACGGAAGTTTACTTACAAGGAACGATTCACGTGGGACGAGAGGATTTTTATCCGTTAAATCCTCAAACAGAAGCAGCTTATGATGCAGCGGACGTTGTACTTCCGGAGGTGGATCTTATCCATGCTGATTTAAATGAGCTAGAGATGATGATGACTGAGCGGGCTTTGCTGGCCGATGATACGACCCTCGATGAGTTAATCTCAGATGAAGCTTACGAACAGTTAGAGGCTATTTTAACCGACAACGGTGTTCCGATTGAACTTTTCCAAGGGTTTGAACCTTGGTTTGTTGAGAACATGTTGCTCGCTTTTTCAATTGGCGAAAGTAATGTAGAAGAATCGGCAGGGGTAGAAGAGTATTTCTTAAATCGAGCAGTTGAAGACGAAAAAGAAATTAGAGAGTTGGAAAGCATCGAAGCACAATTTGAGGTGCTCTCAGGTTTTTCAATGGAAACCCAAATTCAAATGTTAGAAGGAACGCTTGAAACGTTTGATGAAGCAGATGAAGAGCTTGAGGCAATGGCTGATATGTGGGTCGAGGGCGATACTGAAGGATTAGAAAGCTTATGGGATGAACTAGAGGAATCGGAAGTAGATAATGAGTATGCGCACGAGTTAAATGAATCACGCAACTACGACATGGCACAAACGATTGACGAAATTTTACAAGAAGATAGTGGCCAAACATATTTTGTGATTGTTGGATCTATGCATTTGGTGGCAGAACCGAGTATTGTTTCCATTCTTGAAGACGAGGGCTATACGGTCGATTTTATTTATTAAAAACGAAGACTGGGCGAAAAAAGCCCAGTCTGATCATGTATTAGGGTTGTTTTTCAAATGCTAGTCGTAGACCAAATCCAATGAAAACCGCGCCAGTTAAGCCGTCCATTGCTTTTTTAACACTTGCTTTTTTCATCCATACACGCGCGTAGTTAATAACGTATATATAGACGACAAACCAGAGAAATTGAATGATTAAATAAATCGCACCTAGTATGGAGAAGGTTACAATTGTATTTGCCCCAGGTTGAACGAATTGCGGCATTAGAGTTAAGAAAAATACTGCTACTTTTGGGTTGGAAATGTTTGTTAAAAACCCTTGCAGCATGAGCGATTTATTTTGACTTGGAAGTGCTTCTTCTTCATCAACGGAACCATAGCCTCGTTTCTTCATTTCAAAAAGCGCCTTCACACCTAAATAGATTAAGTAAGCGGCTCCAACATATTTAAAAATGGTAAAAATCACTGCTGATTGCATAATAATCGCGGATAAACCAATAACGGCTGCTGTTGTATGAATAGATAGGGCAAGGCATGTGCCAATCAATGTCTGAAAGCCACCAGTTGTTTTGTGCACAATCGTATTTCTGGTCACAATTGCTGTATCAGGTCCAGGTACGATAATTAGTAAAAAGCTTGTTAAAGCGAAAAGAAAAAAACTACTCAACATCCTTGCGCCCCTCCTTATAAGTTCTTGATGATATTCCTTATTATAAAACGGTTTTCCGCTTAAAAATAGTCTTTTTTCTGCCAGAAGCAATAAATTTTTATCAGAAGAATGCAGGTAATAAGCGCCTAAATACTGAATCTTACAAGGCTGAGTTTGAAAAGGAAGTGAGCTCCATGTCGAATGAAAAACAATCCCCTGAACAAAAGCGAGAAAAGCTTCGGCAGCAAGAACAAAAAAGAAACCCAACTGGAAACCTAAAGGACGCCTATGATCGTGGTTATGGAGGCGGGTTGGCTGATCTAGTTGGAATGTTTGGCTGGAAAACGACGGGAATCGTGTTTAGTGTCATTGTGATCATTTTATTAGGAATATTGGTTTTTACATGAACAGTTGTTAGATAAGAGCAGGTGGGTATGTAGAACCTTTCTCAATTTTATCTTTATCGAATAAACACGAGGAGTAAGAGTAGTAGGGATGACAACGGTTGTCAGAGAGCTGCCAGTTGCTGAAAAGGTAGTCAATCGTTTACCTGAAGTCGCTTATAAAGTGGCTAGACTGAAATAAAAAGTAAGTCTAGACGGAGGGCAGCCGACTGCATTTCGTTACAAATTTGAGACTTGTGTTAAACGCGCAAGTGAATAAGAGTGGTACCACGTTAGGACATCCCTACCGTCTCTACAGAGGCGGTAGTTTTTTTACTTTTAAAGGAGCTGAGTAATCAAGATGGATAAAGCGAAACAGAAAGAGATTGTCACAAGACGTTTAAAGTTGCGATTTTGTCGAAAAGAAGATGCGCTTATAATTAAAAGTCTGTGTAATAACTACAATCTTTATAAATCGACATTGACTCTTCCGTTTCCGTATACCATAGAGGATGCAACGTTATGGATGAAGAGCCATCGTGAAAATTTTGAACAGGATAAACGTTATGAGTTTGCGGTTACAGATTTAGAAACAGGTACGTTATATGGAGCCGTTGCGTTAACACCGAATAAACAGCACGCGCATGGGGAGCTTGCTTATTGGATTGGTGAGCCTTATTGGGGTAAAGGGATTGGAACGGAAGCGGCGCAAGCAATGGTTGAATTTGCTTTTCAAGAGAAACAGCTTCACAAAGTGTTTGCGCGTTTTTTTAAATCAAACCCAGCTTCTGGTAGAATTATGGAGAAAATCGGAATGAAGCAAGAAGGAGTCTTACGCGAACATGTTTGGAAAGAAAATCGGTTCGAAGATCTTGTACTGTATGGCATATTGAATTCTAGCGAAAGGTCTACTTAAATGAAATGTCGTTCTAGTGTCGCTTTACGATTAAGTAGAGTGACTTTTTTTGAGTATATATTCAATAATTATAGAACTTTTTGTTCTAAAAGTATTGAATGTTTATTTCTTTTCAGTTACGATTGAGCTCAAACATCACTATGGAGGCGAGAAAATGGAGATCATTCAATCTACGGTTCGAAAAAGGAAGTCTTATCATGTGAAAGTTCGTTATTCGATTCTATGGGAGTGTGCGTTAGGGATTGCGGCAGTTACAAATGAGCGGTTACTTGATACATTAGAAATGCCTGAGTCAGAATGGGATCAATTAAAGGAAACGCTGCCTAAATCGTTGAAAAAGCAATTACATTATGTTCAACAGCATAATACGTGGAAAGCGTTGCTTCAATTGTTACATGAGGTGCCTGATTCAACTTTGGATGAATTTTTAACATTTATTCAAACAAGGTCGTCTTCGCAAATCAAATTTTCTTGCTTGCCTTATATTGGTGAGGAGTTTCAAGAGGTGCGGGAACAGGCTGCAAATGGGGATGAGCACGCACTGGATCAGTTAAAAGGCGTTGCGGCGGACAACCCCTTTTTTCCTCAGTACATGTCGTTCATCGTTCATGTGGATGTGAATGAATTAAAAAATCATTTAGTGAATGTGATGACACAGTGGTATGACGAGGTTGTTTCGCATGTTGAGCAGGAACGTATACAAATTTTACAAACGGATTATGAGGAAAAGATGAAAATGGACACTCAACTTTCATCAGAAGAATTTGTACAATGGGCAACAGGCGGAATAGATTATCAGCCAGAGCCTCATGTATTCAACGTCCTGCTCATTCCTCAGATTTGCTACCGTCCATGGAACATCGAAGCAGACATTGAAGGGACAAAAGTATTTTATTACCCTGTTTCAAATGCGAGCTTATCGCCTAACGACCCCTACGCGGCTCCAGATTTTTTGGTGCAAAAATATAAAGCATTAGGTGATGATATTCGATTAAAAATGGTGAAAATTTTAGCGGAAGGCGACTGCAGTTTGCAGGAGATGACGGAACAACTAGCGTTAGGGAAGTCGACAATTCACCATCATTTAAAAATGCTGCGCGCAGCAAAGCTTGTTGAAATGAAGGGGATGAAATATTCACTAAGAAGACAAGCCCTTTCATTAATGGACAAAGAATTAGCAGCATATTTAGAGAGAACCGTGTAGATGAAGCAACCCTCTCTGTTAACCAATCGTTCCTTTCTTGCAACTTGGTCAGGAAATGTTATATCAGAATTAGGTGGGGCATTCGGAACGTTTTGTCATTCAATTCTTGTTTTCCAGCTTACAGGTTCAACGTTTGCGTTAGGGAGCATGTGGTTGCTCTATTTTTTACCATCTTTAGTTCTGCAATTATTTATTGGCCCTTTTATTGATCGGTGGAGCAGAAAGTGGATGATGGTCATAAGTCAGTGGCTAAGGGCGTGCGTATTTGTAGTCCCCCTGTTGGCCCTAACTGTTGGCAACATCGACATTTGGCACATCTATGTCGTTCAAATTATCATTGGTCTGATCTCTCCCTTGTATGTCCCAGCGAATCAAGCCATCTTACCTACGATTGTGAAATCGAATCAATTAAAGCAAGCCAATGCCTATGTAGACAGTACCGTGAGAATCATGATGTTCCTTGCACCAATTGCAGCTGGGGTAACGATTGAAGGTATTGGTGTTCAAATAACGTTAGCTATAGTTTGTATACTGCTTGTGGTCAGTGGTTGCGCATTGCTTTTTATTGATGAACCACGTCTGGATGATACGGAGATAAGAAAGGCATGGCTTGAAGATTTTCGCGAAGGATTTACGTTTTTCTTCAAACAAAAAATTATTGTCTGGTTAGGCGTATTCTTAGCTTTTGTGCAGTTCGGTGTAGGGGTAACGATGGTAACAACCTTGCCTTATATCACTGGTGAACTCTCAGGAACGTACGCTCAATATGGATTCTTTATGGCAGGTTTTCCGATTGGTTATGCACTCGGTGCAATCATTACGCCGAAAATTAAAAGCGTTAGTAGAAGGCGAACCATGCTTGGGGCGTTGTTTGTTGGAGGGATGACGTTCACTGTCTTAGCCTTTAATCAAAGTATCTCTTTTGCGATTGTCACCGAAGCGATAGGCGGATTCGCAATGGCCATTTTTAGCATACATAACCTCACGCTCTGCCAACAACGAATTCCGAATCGGCTTATGGGAAAAGTGTTTTCAATTCGGTTATTGCTCATAAGAGTGAGCATGCCGTTTGGCGTTTTAGTAGGAGGAGGTTTTGGGGATTTAGTTGGTATTCGACCGCTTTATCTGTTTATTGGCTTGCTTATTAGCATAGTTGCCTTCCTCGGTATGCTGCTCCCGTTTTTTTCATTTATTAATGATGATGAGTAAATGGGGGTTTCGTTCGTTTCCGTTTAAGCCTGATTGGACTCAGCCAGTTTGATTAAACTGGCTTTTCTTCTGTAGTTAATTGGCAGTGAACAATGATTTGCGGACTTTTAGCTGTGAAGGGTTGTTTCTTCCACGAGCCATGTACTGCTTTTATCGTAAACCCTTGGGTTGTGAGCAGTCGCAGTAACTCCTGGGGATACATGTAGCGCAGATCAATTGATTCCTTAACTCCTTCACGTTCCGTTGTGCAAGATAAGATTTGAGTTAAAGCATCGTATCGTTCTGAATGTGTCTCAACCAAAACGTTCCCTTCTTTATCCGTGTAATCTACGTGTTCAATGAAGTCTTCAGCTATTTCTTCTAAGATAGGGTTTCGCGTATCAAAAATAAACTCACCATTCGGTCGTAGGTGTTTTCTTACAGACTGAAAGAGTTGATCTTGACTTTCATTTGTTAGAAAATGCTGAAAGGAGTTTCCGGTCATATAAATAAGTGGTGCACATGTGTTCAAGTCAAGTTGAGTACAATCTTGTTCGTAGAAATGAATTGGAAGTTTTAACGTTTCAGCCTTTCTTTTTGCATGTGCTAACATTCCTCCATGTAAGTCCACGCCAATTAATTGATAACCCGCTTTTGCAAGAGGAATCGTTACACGCCCGGTTCCACAAGCTAAATCAATGATAGGTCCTGTGAGTGCTTGAATATGCTCTTTGAGAAATAGATAATCATCTTTATAGTCACCATAATCATGATCGTATTGATCTGGATTGGCGTACTTATCAAAGTTTGTTGTGAAGATTGAGCTCATTCTCTTCTCTCCATTCGCTATAATCTGTTACATTTATTTTAACACTATTCAGATAAAAACTTTATACAAATAAATGCGAGCACGTTATAAGCATTTTAATCTTATAGAATCTCCGATACTCAATGTTCCTTCAAAAGTATTTATAAGTGTTTTAGATAATTTATTGACTTATTTATATAAAATACTTAAAATTGCTTATATATACTTATTGAGGTGATGGCAAATGTATCAAGAAGAGAGGCTAGTGAAAATAGTCGCTGAGTTAAAAAAACGAGGGAAGCTCTCCAATCAAGATGTTTGTCAGTTATTAGACGTGTCTCGTGATACAGCGAGGCGTGATATTATTCGACTTGTAGATGAGGGAAATGCGGTGCGTACTCACGGTGGCATTGCTTCGACGTTTTTAATGAGTGAACTCGAAAAATATAAAGAATCAGGCTTTAATGAGCGGAAGGAACGGGCTTCGCGTGAAAAAAGAGAGATTGCGAAAAAAGCAGCAACTTTTTTAAAAGACAATGACTTATGTTTTTTTGATGTGTCCACCACAATCGCGCTATTAAGTGATCTTGTGAGCAAAAAGATCTCTGTCTATACCCATTCTCTTGATAACGCTGAAATTTTAGCTAAAAAGGATTTCGTTGATTTTCATTTACTAGGTGGTCGCTTTAATCATGAAAACCGCTTTTTTTATGATCTTTACTTGATAAAAAACTTACTAGAAGATGTGTATTTTGACTATGCTTTCATCGGCGCGGCTAGTTTAACAGAAGACGGGATTTATTTTGTGGATAAAGAAGACGCGAGAATAACAAAAGAAGCCATTAAGCGAGCGAAGCGTGTGTACGTGCTAGCGGACTACGAAAAGTTTAATAAGACCAGTTATTACAAATCAGCTGATTTAGCAGATATTGATGTGGTCATCACAAATGAGTATCCGCCAGAAAATTTGCGAGAACGCTTTTTAGCCGACCATATACAATTAGAATTAACTGAGTCTTAGGGGGAACGATGATGGCAACGGAAAAAGAAAAGATGCTTCTTGGAAAATTATATAATCCAGCAGATGTTGAACTGGCTAAAGATCGAAAAAAAGCGAGAGCGTTGATGCATGCGTACAACCAAACGAGCCATGAATCAGAGCGAAAAGCCATTTTAAATAATCTGATTGGCTACTCAGAGAATCAAGCTTCTTTTGAAGGAACAATTAAGGTTGACTATGGTTATAATATTCGTGTGGGTAAAAACTTTTTTGCGAATTTTGATGCGGTGTTTTTGGACGTATGTGCCATTACGTTTGGAGACAATTGTATGCTAGGACCTGGTGTGCATGTTTATACTGCGACGCATCCTCTTGATCCAGTAGAACGAGCGAGTGGGTTAGAGTTAGGGAAGCCTGTTCAAATTGGCGATGACGTCTGGATTGGTGGACGAGCCGTCATTAATCCTGGTGTGACCATTGGTAATCGTGCTGTCATTGCTTCTGGTGCGGTTGTGACAAAGGATGTACCAGATAACGCGGTTGTTGGCGGAAATCCAGCAAAAATTATTAAAATGATTGATATGTAGACAAGTTAATGTTCAATTTTAAAAACCCATCATGAGACGATCGTCTCATGGTGGGTTTTTCGTTACGTTTTACACAGACTTTCTTTTCTCTGGATCTTCATATGTCTCCCAAAACGTTGCATTTTTAATGCCTAATTTTTTCGGATCGAAGACAGGATCAAGCCCCTGTGCTTTTTGTTCTTCGTAATCTTTTAAGCATCGGAGAGCTGGTTTCGCGAGTAGTACGATGGCAATGACGTTGATCCACACCATCAATCCAAGGCCGATATCCCCGAGTAACCACGCGTTTTCTGCTGTTCGAACTGTTCCAAAGTACGTAGCGCCAAGTAAAATTAATTTTATTAACAGCATCGGGATGGCTGCTTTTCTTCCTCGCATTAAGTAAGCAACATTGGTCTCGGCGATGTAGTAGTAAGCCATAATGGTTGTAAAGGCAAAGAATAAAAGGGCGATGGCGACAAACCCTGTTCCGAATGAAGGGAAAATACTGTTAATCGCTGCTTGGGTATATTCTGGTCCAACTTCTGTATTCGGAAGAGCATTGACGATATTCGGATCCCCTTCGCTTACACCTTGTGTATTGTACATCCCTGTAAACAGAATCATAAAAGCTGTCGCGGAACAAACAAGTAACGTATCAATATAGACAGAACCTGCTTGCACAAGTCCTTGTTTTGTTGGGTGCGATACTTCTGCTGCACCTGCCGCGTGCGCACCAGTTCCTTGACCTGCTTCGTTTGAGTAAACCCCACGCATAACGCCCCAAGCGATTGCACTTCCGAGTAGTCCCCCGAAAATAGAGTCCATACCAAAGGCACTGCTAACAATTAGCTGAATGGTTGCCGGAACTTCTGTAATGTTCATGCCAATAATAACAGCCGCCATAATCATATAAATAATAGCCATAAATGGAACGATAAAAGCCGCGGTATTCGCGATCCATTTGATTCCACCTAAAATAATTAAGCCGAGCACAGCGATGAGGAAAACACCTGTTACCCAATTCGGAATATCAAAGGCATTTGTCATCGCTGCTGCAATTGCGTTAGACTGCACGCCTGGCATTAGGAGCGACATCGCGATTAAAGCGGCAATTGCGAATGTAATACCGAACCATTTTTGTCCAAGCCCTTTTTCAATATAGTAAGCTGGACCACCTCGATATTGGCCATTTTGCTTTGTTTTATAAACTTGAGCGAGGGTGGATTCCATAAACGCGCTTGATGCACCTAAAAAGGCTATCGCCCACATCCAAAAGACCGCACCTGGTCCCCCGTAGAAAATAGCGGAAGCGACACCAGCTATGTTACCGGTCCCAACTCTTCCTGCTAGGGCGACGGATAAGGCTTGGAACGATGAAACCCCGGCATCGGATGATTTTCCTTTAAACATAAGCACAAACATGTCTTTAATATGCCTTACCTGTAAGAATCGAGTTAAAATTGAAAATATTAACCCGATACCAAGCAATGTGTAAACAACGGGAGAACTCCATAAGATGTTGTTTACCGCTACAATAAATGTTTCCATGATGAACCTCCTACTAAATATGTAATATGTAAGTGAATGAGTTAATCTTTATCATATACGTATAGCATAAAAGAAAAAAGAGGATATTGGTATGTAATTTGTAAAATAATCTGACAAGTATTTTAGGTAAATAGTCGGAACTTTTAGTTAAAAAGGGAAAGACGAGCAAATTTTTGTGCTCGTCCTAAAGGTTAAATCTCTTTCATTTGTTCGATTAAATCAGAGATACTGCGTACTTTTAAATCACCGAAAGACATAGGGCCTTCCTCTAAATCAATATAGATCGCTTTCATGCCAAGTGTTTGCGCAGGAATAATTTCATTTAAATAATTGTCACCGATCGATAACGTTCGTTCAGTTGAGGCATTATACGTTGCCATAATCTCTTTGAACCGTTCTACTGTGTGCTGAGGTTTACGTGCAGACGTCACAACATCGTGAAAAACATGTTCAAGATCCAAGAGGTGAAGCAGGCGTTCCACATCATCTTCCGTGCTGTTCGTTAATAAAACGATTGATTTTTTTTCTTTCAACGCAAGCAGGCCTTCACGTAATCCTTCAATGATCGTAAGCGAAAAATCTTCTGTTGCCATATACTCTTTTGTTGCATCGTATGCAGGCTGTGGGTTTTCAATCCCGTAGTGGCGTGCAGCGACATTCGGAAGCCACCAGCCATCGCCAATTGCAATAAGTGTGTCAAAATCATATGTAACTGGTGTTTGGTACATGTCTTTCCATTCAGATTGGGGAACTTCTTCTCCGTTCCATCTATGTACTTTTTCAACATGTCCATTAAATGGTTCAACTTCAACAATGACATCGCGTCTAACGTCGTATGCTTTTCCTATGGCTACCGTATGTTGACCTTTTTTCATTTTTTCGTAATCAGCAAAAAATTGGTCTTGTTTAGATGTTTCGAGCTCTTGCGCTAGTGTGTTCGCATAATAGTCAAAGTGGTCCGTATCTTCGTAGAGTGTGCCATCTAAATCAAAGATAACTAAATCCACATTGTTAAAAAGATTAACTGTCATTATTCATCCTCCTGAAATCATGTGAAATCGTCTTCGTTCTTCTATTTTACCTTATAAGTCAATTATGCAGATGGAAAATCATGCAAACTTAATAGATTGAAAAAAATGAATATATGGTAAAATGAGTTGTCTTATTATTTGAGGGAGGTCATGTATGAACCAAGTTTTACTAATTATTGATACACAAAAGGATTTAGTTGAAGGGAGTCATGTTGAGCAAGGTGTTTTTCAAAAGGATCTCTTATTAAGAAAGATCAACCTTCTCATTCAAAAAGCAAGGGAGCTTGCAGTACCTGTAATCTTTATCCGCGATAAAGACGTGGCGGAAGGAGAGGGTGACGGGTTTGATGTTCACCCTGAAATCAATAGAGCAAGTAGCGATGTTTGTTTTGATAAAGAAGCAACAAATGCTTTTTATCAAACCGGGTTATTGGATTATTTAAAGCAACATCAGGTGGGGCATCTTGTTATAGCTGGTTGTAAAACGGAGCACTGCATTGATACGGCTGTTCGAACTGCTACCGTTAATGGCTTTGATGTAACGTTGGCAGGTGATGCTCATTCAACGTCTAATAGTGATGTGCTGTCTGCAAATCAAATTATTGCACACCATAACGTCGCCTTGCACGGTCATTATAATGTTGACCATTTTTCAGTCGTTCGAGAAGTTGAGGAAGATCTCTTTACACCTTCTCACGATACGTATCGATAGGAGGGAGAGCTATGCTTCTAATAGAGCCGCTTTACCCTAATGTGCAGATGTTCAATTGGGAGCGAGCGCTTTTTCAAACAAGAAAAGTGAAACGCTTAAAACAATTAGCCCATTATGGAGCTGGGTCTTTTGTTTCGCCTGTCACCCATTCAAGATTTGAACACACACTAGGCGTATGGAAGCTAACGGCGATGTTTTTTCGTGAGCGTGAAGATTTACGAGCAGCGGCAATCTTACATGATATTGGCCATCTTCCATTTTCCCATGCGGTTGAGCGAACGCTTGGCTATAACCATCATCATTTAACGGAAATATCGATTCGAACGGAAGAGGACATTACCTCAATCTTGTCACAGAACGGAATTTCAGTAGAAAAGGTCATTCAATGTTTAAACGAGGAGAACGGGTTACTAGGGACGACTGATGGAATGGGACTCGATCATCTGGATAGTTTCTTACGTGATACGTATATGCTCGGAGGAATTGAGCGGTTGCCAAAAGAGTTGCTTTCACATATTCGTTGTACAAGCCAGGGAATTGAAGCAGATGCCGACACTTGTGCTTTTATTATGGATTGTGTGGTAAACGATCACGCTCTTTTTTTGTCACCACTCTTGCTTGCGGTGGATAGGGTGTTAGCTGAAGCTGTGCGACTACATTTGCAAGATAACCCTTCTCCTATTGAGTCAATGACGGATGATGAGCTTCTTGCGGAATTAAAAGCTTCAAACCAAAAAGAAGTTCAAGAACTTATGGAAGTGCTTTTATATCGAACCGATCGTCTACACGTTAGCGAAAGCGTGAGAGGAGAAGGTCTAGAGGTCAATGTTCGTAAACTGTATCACAAAGCTCCTCTTTATAATGGGAAATCTTATAGTGAAACAGCAGCCGGGATGAAACAGATGAATCGCTTAAATGGACTGAAAAAAACGTATAACGTGACGGTTGTGTAAACGGCATCGTTGGCAAAAATAAAAAGGTTCAACTCTTATCGTGAGAGTTGAACCTCTATTTCTTCCTACGATGTTTTGACGGCTCTGCGTGTTAAGGTTCCATTTTGTAAATGTTTGATTGTGTCGCTGTCTGAAACGCTATTGTATTGGAACGCTTGTTTATATCGTTCATGGCCTTTACCGGTAATTAAAACCCAGTCGTCTTTTTTAGCTGAATTCCATGCTTTTTCAATGGCGAGGGGACGACTTGTTTGAATGCTTCCGTTTTTTAATGTGAACGATAATAAGGTTCGTCGCATGTCCTCTTCGGAGACGTTATTTAAATCATCAAACGTTAACACAATATGGTTGGCCCATTTTTCAGACGTTGCAATCATGGCTTCACGTTTTCCTGAATCACGATTCCCACGAAACCCAAAGATATGCGTAATGGAGTTGGCTCCCATCTGTTTAATGGCTTGCAGGCAATAAGAAAAAGCGTCTTCTGTGTGAGCGTAATCGACAACAAATGTTGCTCCAGCTGGGTGAGAAAACAGTTCAAATCTTCCTGGTGCTCCTTTGAACGAAGCGAATGCTTGAACAATTTTACCTTGTGGCAAGCCATATAAACGTGCAGTCATATACGCCATCGCTGCATTATACATATTATGTTCGCCAATGAGCGGAACTGTAAGCGTACATTCACGGTTTTGTTCCGACAGAATGGCTTTCATAGGAGAATCAAAATGGATCGTCTTCAGTTTAAAATCCCCTGTGTCACCTAATACGTGTACAGGGAGCTGTTCCGATTTTAAAGAAGTGGCTAGCGTTTCGCCCCATTTATTATAACCATTTATAATTGCTTTTCCATCTCGATGCAATAGAGCAAACAGCGCTTTTTTCGCTGAAAAATAGTCGTCCATCGTTTGATGGTAATCAAGGTGATCTTGACTAAGGTTTGTAAAAAGAGCGAAATCAAACGTGATGCCGGCAACGCGGTTTTGCGTCAATGCATGTGAGGAGACTTCCATAATAACAATGTCGTCATTGCTTAGGGCCAGCTGTCGATGCAGCTCAATAGGTCCTAATGTCGTATTTGTCGTCGAAGTTAATTCCTCGCCATTAATGATGTTTACGACCGTACCGAATAACGCACACGATAATCCAACCGATTCAAAGAGATGTTTTAACATAAATGAGGTCGTTGTTTTCCCGTTCGTCCCAGTAATGCCAATCATAACTGGTTTTTTCTCTTGCTTATCATAAAAACGACTAGCAAGTTTCGCAAGAACGAGTCTGCTTTGATCGACGTTTACATACGGTACTGGCAAGCTTAGGTTTTCCTTTTCACCGATAATGGCGGCTGCCCCTTTTCGAATGGCATCATGAATGTAATCGTGGCCATCGGTGGCATATCCTTTGATGGCGAAAAATACATATCCTTGTTTTACTTCTGATGATCGATCCGTAATCCCAGTAATCATAAGTGCTTTATCAATAGTAGAAGGAAGCGGGATAATGGAATCAAAAAGTGTTTGAATAGGCTGCATCGCTTTACCCCCTTTCCAGAAGAGAATCTTGTTATAGTTAGAATCCGCTTATTTTCAAATCCCAACCGATGCAATTTTTAACAATCTTAGAAGGAATGATGTTAATGTTGTTAGAATGAATGGTAAGATTGATTGAACGTGTAGGGAGTGGTGAATAAATGGACAGCATTATCTTTGATTTAGATGGTACGTTATGGGATTCACGGGAACAGGTAGTACGTGCCTGGAATAAAGCGATTGCGCAAAGCGTGTATTCAGTGAAAACTGTGGAAAAAGAAGATTTGACAAGGACGATGGGACTTGTGATTCCGGAAATAGCGGATGTGCTTTTTCCAGAGCTTTCGGTTGATGAGAAAAAGCATTTAATGGATGAGTGTGGGGTAGAAGAGCTTGCCGTTTTAAAAGAAGAAGGCGCTGTCTTATTTGATGACGTCGAAGAAGTGCTGAAGGCATTGTCTATGCGCTATAAGCTTTTTATCGTAAGTAACTGTCGGGATGGCTATATTGAAGCCTTTTTTCAATCCCATGGATTAAACCATTATTTTAGTGATTATGAAAACCCTGGTAGAACGGGACTGCCAAAAGGCGAGAATATTAAGCTTATTATGCAAAGAAACCAGTTGCGAAGTCCGTTATATGTAGGAGATACGAAAGGCGATGAGAAGGCTGCTGCTATTGCGGGGATTCCATTTGCTTTTGCAGCATACGGTTTTGGTGAAGCGGAAGGAAAGC
The DNA here is from genome assembly GCF_024362765.1 of Alkalihalobacillus sp. LMS6. Taxonomy (NCBI): domain Bacteria; kingdom Bacillati; phylum Bacillota; class Bacilli; order Caryophanales; family Bacillaceae; genus Alkalihalobacillus; species Alkalihalobacillus sp. LMS6. Next base: position 232,480 of record NZ_CP093302.1, read on the forward strand.
CTGATTACATCCTTCAATCCTTTCGAGATTTACGCCAATTTGCATAAAAAAAGAAGGTTGGCAGCATGCCAACCTTCTTTTAGTTATTGTCTTTATAAGCCAAGTACATTACATGTGTAGAAAGGAAGTCGTTTAAACCGTGCTTTCCGTCGGTACCGCCAATCCCAGATTGACGCATTCCTGCGTGGTAGCCTTGGATTGCTTCTCCTGTTTCACGGTTAACGAATGTTTCACCATAATGAAGGTCGCGAGCTGCTTGCATCATTTCATTATAATCGTTCGTGTAAAGAGCAGATGCCAAGCCATAAATGGAATCATTTGCATACTCAATGGCTTCAGCAAACGTTTTGTACGTGGTGATAGGTAAGACTGGACCGAACACTTCCGTTGTCATAATCTCGTCTTCATGCTTCACGTTTGTAATAACGGTAGGTGCATAAAAGTATCCTTTATCCATGTTCATACGCTCTCCGCCTACTTCAATGCGTGCGCCGTTGTCTTTCGCATTGTTCACAAGAGATTCTACTTTTTCTAAGTGATGAGCACTGGATAGAGGTCCCATTTCAACATTGTCATCATTTAAAGAATAGCCAACTTTTGTATCTTCCATAGCTGCGACCATTTTCTTGGTAAATGCGTCTGCTACTTCTTCTTGTACATAAACTCGTTCAGCTGAGATACAAGCTTGTCCAGCATTTTCGATACGGGAAGCTTTAATATTTTTTACAGCTAGATCAAGATCAGCATGTTTTGAGACGATGATAGGGGCCTTCCCGCCAAGCTCTAAATTCACTTTCGTAATATTTTGAGCTGCTGCTTCCATTACTTTTGTGCCGGCTGGTACGCTTCCAGTCATACTAATTAGCGCAACTTTTGGATGGCTGCTTAGGCGATTTCCGACCGTGTCACCTTTACCTGTAACTAAGTTATAAACGCCTTTTGGTAAACCAACGTTATCAAGGATTTTTGAAAACGCAATCGCTGTATTTGGCGTTTCTTCGGATGGTTTAATGACAACAGAACAACCTGTAATTAAAGAGGTTGCCACTTTACGTGCAAAGATGAAGACAGGGTAGTTCCAAGGAATAATACCTGCTACCACACCAATTGGCTTTTTCTGAATAAGGATTTGTTCATTGGGGTCATCGCTCGGCATGATATCGCCGCCAATCTTACGGTTCCATTCAGACATGTAGTGGAAAAAGCTTACTGCTGTATCGATTTCGCCACGGGCTTCTTCTAAAGGTTTTCCTTGTTCTTCACTGAGCATTTTAGCAAATGTTTCTTTGTCTGCGGCAATCTCATCACCGATTTTGCGTACGATTTGTCCGCGTTCAATTTGAGGTACTTTTTCCCACTCTTTTTGACCGCGCCAAGCAGATTCAACCGCGTGATTCGTTTCTTCTTCTGTTGCATCAACAACTTTAGAAATAACTTCTTCTGTAGCTGGGTTAATGACGTCAATGATGTCATTCGATTGTGATTCAACAAATTCGCCATTTATATATAAATGTTGGGGTTTCATTTATGTCACTCCTCGTAATCATGTGTTGCTCCTTGTATTCCCAATCAGAATTGGATTAAACATGAAAAGGATTTTTGGAGAAAAAGAAAAAGGTGCTGTAAAATAGAACGACAAAACATGGAATGGGATACTTGCCTTGAAGTAAACTCCAAGTGCTACGATAGAATGAAGGAGGCTGTCATATGTTAATTTCTGAAGTGAGCGACAAAACGGGATTATCTCAAGATACATTGCGGTATTATGAACGGATCGGACTGATTCCTCGTGTGAAACGAAGCAAAAGTGGCATACGTGAATACGACGATCTGGATTGCCGCAGAATTGAGTTTGCGAAATGTATGCGCAAAGCAGGCTTACCAATTGAAGTGTTAATTGAATACGTGGCGCTTTATCAACAAGGAGATGAAACGGCGCAACCGCGAAAAGAAATTTTGATTGAGCAACGAGCACAATTAAAAGAACGTTTACAAGATATGACAGAAACGCTTGATCGATTGGATCAAAAAATTTTACAGTATGAGTCAATGAGTGAAGCGCATATGCAAGGTGCACAATCGTAACCCATTTCTAAGACATTTTTGTTGGCAAAACGGTCGTTGTCCGCTATGATACGAGAGGAACAGAATTGGGAGAACTTACACGTTGAACACATACCCTATAAGGGCATCATATAGATAGAGAGAAACAAGAGGAGAGGAACGATACGTATGTCGTGCTTACAAAGTGCTGACGGTACTAAAACGGATGTGCAGTGTGTAGATGTAAGAGATTATCACCTTGCATATAAAGATGAATTATCAAACACCATTAATATTCCTTTGCCGTATTTAAAGCGTTACTATAAAGATATAAGGAATAAAACCGTTCATTTAATTGGCAGAGATGAACAAGAAATTAGCCGATCGGCTCGGTTTTTGAAACGAAAAGGTTATCGAGTCATTGGAACAACTATTCAGTAAAATGATTTTATGAATAAAGATAAAACGAAAAAACGCAAACGAAAGGAGCTTCCATCCATCGTTCGCGTTTTTTATCATTTATTGACCTGCTTTTACCCAGCTTGTTACAGATACTGTGCGTCTTGCTTGGTGTTTAACCGCTTCTTCTACGTCTTCCACCATATTTCCTTCTTGATCCACCGTTACGCTCGTGCCGTAAGGGTTTCCGCCAGAAGAGAACGCTACTGGATCTGTGTATCCAGGTCCAGCAATAATGGCACCCCAGTGGAACATCGTTGTGTATAGAGAAAGAACTGTTTGCTCTTGACCACCGTGTGCATTTGCTGCTGAAGACATTGCACTGACAACTTTGTTGGCAAGTTTTCCGCCAGCCCAAAGTCCGCCGAGAGTATCAAAGAATTGTTTTGCTTGACCAGGTACGTTACCGAAACGAGAAGGGACAGAGAAGATAAATCCGTCAGCCCATTCCATGTCGTTAGCCGTTACTTCAGGAATATCTTTAGTCGCGTCTACGTGCGCACGCCATGCAGGGTTTGCATCAATCGCTGCATCAGGAGCGAGCTCAGGGAATTTTAGTACTTTCACTTCTGCACCAGTTGCTTTTGCTGCTTCTTCAGCCCATTTAGCTAGTTGGTAGTTTGTACCAGTTGAACTGTAATAAACAATGGCAATTTTTTCGTTACTCATAATCGTCTCCTTTTGGACCTCAGTGATCCGAATGTTTTTCCTAACTCTAGTGTAGTTTGATCCAAAGGGAGGCACAAGTATGCACTTATTTGTAACTTGGTATCATTTTTGAAACTGCTTACCCGTCTCTAAGCCACTTTTCGATTTCTTTTAGAAAGAATGGGTCTCGCCAAGCAAGGATGGCTTCACGTTCTCCCGTTTTCTTTCGCTTTTGTTGAAAAAAGCGATCGGCGAGAAAGTAAGCGAGTCGCGTATAGTTAAATCGTTTCCCGCCATTAATCGAAAACCATTCACGGAAAACCTCTTGAGGACTGAGTTGTTGATAATCCATATAAAAAGCAGATTTGAGCGTCTGTTCGTTTTCTTGAGCAAAGGCTAACCAAGATTCATTTCCTAAGTATTCAGATCCGAATGTAAAGTAAATGTGAGGAGGGGCATCTGGAACAATTTCTCTTGAAAAGTGAGTGGCAACCCCCTCACGATAAAGGGATAAAAGGTGATTGTCCCACTGAACATGAGACCAATCCATTCCAGCGGTATCGGTCCATGTTTGATGAAGCGCATGTCCAAATTCATGTGCAGCTAGAACTCGAAGTCCATCATGATGCTGTGGGAGTTGCTCTAATGCAAATGTAATATCAGGTGTAATTTGCCTATGAGTAAAAGCATTTGAACTATAGGCGCCAACTATAAAATAAATGTGTTGCTTAAATGACAATTCATATCGTTCTTTATATCGTGTATTAATAGTTTCTAATATAGATGGCAACTGCTGGTGCACTGTTTTAATATGGGGAAGAACGTTTAAATAGCGTTGCAAAGCTTGTTTAAACCGCTCTTCCGTTGAAGGACAGTGATAAGAGAAGTACTCTTTAAATGCATCTGGATACGTGCGGTGATAATCCTTAAGAGTCATCAAACTATGGACATTTTTTGCTAAAAAATCAGGGACTGTGTCAATGATATGCAAACGTGCTCGCCGCCTTTCTCTTATAAGAGTAATTGTATCATTTGAATCAATTTTAAGTTATGAAATTCATTCATTTATCAAAATATTATTGCTATTTGTCAGAAAATACACTATGATAGATAAAAATAAGCGTGGATGAAGAGTAAGTACGTATGTAAGAGTGCTTAAGAGAGCTAGTGGTTGGTGCGAACTAGTGTAGCCTGCATGGGGAATGGACTTCGGAGCTTCCTTGCTGAAATGTGCAGTAGGCAAGGCGGGTGTCTTACCGTTATAAAAGACAACGTATCAGAGCAAGACTCTCGTACGGAATGAGCGCGTTCTTATATGGAACGAATGAAGGTGGCACCACGGGTTATCCGTCCTTTTTGGGATGGGTAGCCCTTTTTATGTTGAAAAAAGGAGGAGAACGGAATGAAGCGTAGTTTAACAGGCATTAAACCAACTGGAGAAATTCATTTAGGAAACTATATTGGCGCGATTAAGCCGGCACTGGACCTTACTAAAAACCATGATGCTTACTACTTTGTTGCCAACGGACATGCGTTAACGCAGGCGCATCAGAAGAAATCGCTAGAAATGTCAACAAACGGGGTTGTCGCAACATGGTTGGCATTAGGTCTTGATCCAAATAAATCTGTTCTTTATCGACAGTCTGACATTCCAGAAATATTTGAGCTTAGTTGGGTGCTCGCGACTCTTTCTCCAAAAGGATTGATGAATCGAGCCCATGCATATAAAGCAATCGTTGATGAGAATAAACGCGCCGAGCGAGATCTCGATTCTGGTGTGAACATGGGTTTATACACCTATCCGATCTTAATGGCAGCGGACATTTTGCTTTTGCAGCCAGACCTTGTACCTGTAGGGCGAGATCAAATTCAACATATCGAAATGGCACGAGAATTAGGACTGGCAATGAAACGGAAGCATGGCATGTCAATTAAGCTTCCTGATGCATCCATTATGGAAGATGTTGCCGTATTGCCTGGTCTAGATGGTCGGAAAATGAGCAAGAGCTATGAGAATACCATTCCAATTTTTTTGGAAAAAGAGGAACTTAAGAAAAGAATCAATAAAATTAAGACTGATTCTTTACTTCCTCATGAGCCAAAAGAGTCAGCTACGTCAAATGTGTTTCAATTATATCAAGTATTTGCGACTGCCGATGAGGCTATTGCCATGAAGAACGCGTTTCAAAGAGGAATTAGCTGGGGAGAGGCGAAAGCGGAATTGTTTACTGTGATGAATCGTACATTAGAAGAACCAAGAGAACATTATAAAGAGTGGATGTCAAAGCCAAAGGAAATGAAGCGATTGTTGCAGGAGGGAGCGGAACGGGTTCGTAACGAAGCGACACCATTTTTACAAAACATAAAAAACGAGATAGGATTAGGGTAGTAAAAATGTGGAGTTGATAGATGGTGCAGACACTTATGCTACATCCCGCTTGGGAAAAAACCATTGACCCAAACGATTTGAGCCAAATTCAACAATTGCTACAGCAGGAGCCTGATCAACGCTTTATTCCGTATCGAAAGGCTTTTAATCATCGAGACGATTTGCTTGTTACGGTGATTGTTCAAAATCGGTCCGAACATCCTGAAGAGTGGGAGGAGCGGCCTCTTGCTTACGTAGAAAAAGGGCAGACGATTGCTGAAAAAAACTTTTCCATTCACACATTGCCTCCGTTTACGAGTATGCCATGGACCTTTATTTTTGAGAAAGGCCTTCTTAACGGTCAACCAGAGTTAAGAGGATTGTTAATAGAAAACATTTAGTAATTAAAACTTGTTGCCGTGTCATTTCGCAGCAAGTTTTTTACGGTTAATGGAAAATGTTGCTTGAAGAAAATGTGTCTAATTTTAAAACTCCTTTCGCGCAGTTTTTGTTGATTATGGTACACTAGAGAAATGAGGGTTTAAAAATATCCTTATATGATTAATGTAGAACAATAAAAAAGCTTATCGACTTAGTCGACAAGCTATCGTCATTTTAATCTTTTTCTCTCTTTATTGATGCTGTCGGATCTTCATCTTCTGCTAATTCTGTATTGAATGCGAATTGTGCTCGTGGTTGACGGCGTCTTTCTTGTGCGTACATATGCTTAAGCAGGTAGTTATGAACAAAGACTTCACAAAAGGTAATGATGCTCGTTGCCAAGATGCTACCCCATGCAATAAGCATATAGTTCGCAAACAAGACAGAACCAAATACCCATACAATAAAGTAAGTGAGAATAAAATCGCTCACTAAGGCAGTACGATTGCCAAATCGAGGTAAGATGATTAAATCAACAGCAATGTAAGATAAAATAGTTGTTAATAAAGCAAATGTGAGAACATCAACATAGGTTGCTTCTGTAAAGAAAAGAAAACCGACGCTGAAGGCAAACAAACTAATGAGTAGTTTTGTTAAAAAGATACCAACGTGTTTCAAGTAAATACCTCCTTTTTAATCAGTTTTTCTGATTAAGGGAAGCAATATACCTGTCATTTTGTAGAACGGCTATTTTTTCGATTTGTAACAATAAAGAAAGAGAAGTTGTAAATTTGGATGGGGGGAAACATCGTATGCGCTTTGTGGCTATGACGGAGGATCAAGCAAAGTGGGTTGCGTATCAATGGCATTACAAAGGAGCGTATTCATTTTTTCATGATGAACAACACTCCCATATGTCATCCTTTTTGGAGTTTGGGAAGAAAAACACATGGCAGTACGCGATTTACCGTGAGCACGAAATAATTGGCTTTATCGGTGTTAAACGCATAAATGGAATGATTGAGATCGCTCCTGGTTTAAACCCTGAAGAAACAGGAAAAGGGAAAGGGCGAGCGTTTGTACAAAAGTGTGTCGAGTTTTTAAAAGACGAAACCGATCCCGATAAAATATGTGTGTTGATTGCCAAGGACAATACGCACGCACGGCATGTGTTTGAAGAAGTTGGCTTTCAAGCCGATACGGATTACGAAGAAGAGCTAACCCGAATGATTTACACGATTAAATAAATATAACCGCCTGAAGACAGAGATTCTGCTTTCAGGCGGTTTTTTAAGGTTAGTTTTGAAGGGATGCAGTTGATTTATTTTTTTTCATGGTCAAGAGTTGAAGAACGATTAAGCCAACGAAAAGAACAAATCCAATAATATCTGAGTACCCTTCTGGATAAATCAATAATAGCCCCGCTGCTAGAGAAAGTATTCGCTCGAACCAATTTATTTTACGATACCAATAGCCAATCATGCATGCGCCAATGGCGATCATGCCAACAAAGGCAGTGACGAAGGTAACGCCAATCTCGAGCGGGGTCGAATCAATCATTAACAATTGTGGTTGTAAGACGAACATATAAGGAATAATAAATGCGGCTATGGCTAGCTTCGTCGCATTAATTCCTGTTCGTATTGGTTCGCCGCCTGATATTCCCGTGGCGGCAAATGCGGCCAGCGCAACGGGCGGTGTGATGTCAGCAAGTATACCGAAATAAAAGACAAACATATGCGCAGCAAGAATTGGAATGGCCACTTCTAATTCTCCATTTAGTGCAATAATTGCTGGGAGCGCGATGGTCGATGTAATGATATAGTTTGCTGTCGTCGGTGAACCCATCCCAATGATAATACAAGTAATCATGGTGAGGACGAGTGTAAGGAGTAATTGGATCTCAGGACTAGTTGTAAACGTGCCTGCAAGACCGACAATCATATTTCCCATTTTCAATCCAAGCCCAGTTGTTGTGACAACGCCAACAATAATACCAGCACAAGCGGTTGCAGCAGCAATTCCTAATGCTGTACGTGCCCCGCTTGTTAAAGCAAGAACAAATTTACTTGGCGTGATTCTTGTTTCTTTTAAAAATAAACTGACAATGACTGTAGACAAAATTCCAAGTAAGGCGGCTCGCTCAATACTAAATCCTCGAAAGAGTAAAAAAATGATTAATAAAATTGGGAGTAAAAGGTGAAGTTTTTTTATAATCACCATTTTTGCTGGAATTTGGTCTGCCGGTAACCCGAGTAAGTTTAAGCGTTTAGCTTCAAAATGAGTCATAATCCAAATACCAGAAAAGTAGAGAATGGCTGGGATGATCGCAGCTCTCGCGATTTCCCAATAGCTCACTCCAGCAAATTCAATCATTAAGAAGGCGGCTGCCCCCATGATAGGCGGCATAATCTGTCCACCTGTTGAAGCGGCTGCTTCTACAGCTCCAGCGAAATTCGGCTTATATCCTAGTCTTTTCATCATCGGTATCGTATAGGCACCTGTTGTGACAGTATTTGCCACTGAACTCCCGGAAATCGTACCGTTAAGTGCACTAGAGAAGATCGCTACTTTAGCAGGTCCACCTATTCTCCGTCCGGCAATGGAAATCGCCAAATCATTAAAATATCCGCCGACCCCCGTTTGAATTAAAAACGCTCCAAATAAAAGAAATAAGAAAATAAAGGTTGATGATACTTGTAAGGGTGTTCCTAAAATTCCTTGTGTTGTAAAGAACATAGAGTTAATGAATTGATCTAAGTTTAAACCTCGATGTGCCAGAAAGCCTGGCATATATGGACCAAAAAGGGCGTAGACTACGAAAAGTCCAGCAATAATGACAATCGGTAAGCCGACTGCTCGACGTGTTGCTTCAAAGACAAGTACAACCGCTAAGGCACCAATAATAAATTGGGTCGTCGTGGCAATCCCGCCAATTTGTTGAACTAAATCACTGTAAAAAACGGGCCAGTACGCACTGACAATAATAGCGGTTAATGCTAGCAGGTAATCGTACCATGGCACGCTATCTTTCGTTGTTTTGCGTCTAGCCGGAAAGAGTAGGAAAATGAGCGTTAAGGCAAAGCCTAAATGAATCGTACGCTGAATTTGCGCTGTGAATGCACCAAAAATCCCTGTATAAATATGAAATAATGAAAACGACAGCAACCCTATAAAGACGATGGCTGCTGTAATGCCTTTTACGTTCCGTGTTCGTGATTCTGGATCATACTTTTGCATTAATTGATCTTGTTCTTCCTGTGATATCGCTTCGTTATTCGTGCTCACTTAATTCTACTCCTCTCAAAACTTGCCATACGTTTAAAGATTTCAACTCAATAGTTATGTAAGAACGGGGTTCAAAATAATCGTTAAACCAAATTTGTTGGTTTCCCTCATTCCAAACGAGTCGTTGTTCGGGAACAACATCTGCAATCCGTATCGGCAAGTAGGAATGAATAACATCCATGTTTTTAAGATGGTAACGTCCGTTTTCTATTACAAGTTCTTGGTCACCTGTTGCAGATGAAGGCATACCAATTCCGAATTCGTCAAAGCTCATTTCATACTGGCGGATTTTCTGCTCATTCGTAACTTGATAGAATTCTTCCACATCGGTTAAATGAATCGAATGCGTATAAATAATTTGAAAAGAATCACCAATAGACATGGGCGTATAGGCAATTAACTCATCCGAACGCTGTATTGAAAACGTCAGCGCAGATTGGTATGGAATAAACGACAAGCCCATTATGATTAAAAAAACCCCGCCAATGATTTGGAGAGAGCGGTTTTTCAAATGTTTCATTGGGACCTCTCCCATAATAAAAGCCGACTGCACAAACGTTGGCTAGGCAGCCGGCTCTTTAAGAATTTATTCCTGTTCGTCGTAGTAGCGTTGAGCACCCGGGTGAATGTCAAAGCCGATTCCCTCTTGCGCAGTTTCAAGCAAGATTTCATTGGACTTTTCATGTGAAATTTCGTCGGTTCTCTCATATAGTGCCTTAGTTAATTCATAGACAAGGTCTTCAGATAAATTATTTGTAACAGCAAGCATTGCATAAACCGCTACTGTATTCACTTCTTCATCCAAACCTGCATACGTGCCGCTTTCAATTGTATAAGCTGCATAGTAAGGATATTGATCAACTAAATTATTAATACTCTCATCAGACATAGAAACGATGGCAATATCGTTTGTGGCTGATAACCCTTCAACAGCACCAGTTGGTGTCCCGGCTGTAATAAAGGCGGCATCAATATTCCCGTCCTGCAGTCCGCTCGTTGACTCGTCAAAAGAAAGGTGTTGTGCATTAATGTCGTCCATCGTTAAGCCAGATACTTCTAAAATTTGCTCAGCATTAACGTATGTACCTGAACCAGGTGCACCAACTGAGACGGCTTGCCCTTCTAGATCTTCTACTGTTTCGATCCCGCTATCTGCTGTTGTAACGATTTGAATCGTTTCTGGGTAAAGAGAACCAATGGCAGAGATATTTTCAATCGGCTCATCGAAAGAATTAATCCCTTCAATTGCGTTTGACATGACGTCAGTTTGTGTAAAAGCAATTTCGGCTTCATTACTTCGTAAGCTGGCTAAGTTATCTGCTGAGGCGTTGGAGGACTGGGCATCAATTGATGTTTCTGTCGCATCGCCTAAAACATTTGCAATTTCTCCACCAAGTGGGTAGTACGTACCACCAGTCCCACCAGTTAATAAGTTCATGAACTCGGGCTCATCGCCACCTGCTTCGCCATCGCCACCGCCGTTATCATCTCCATTGTTACAAGCGCCAAGAACTAGAATCGCACTAAAAGCAACGAGATAAGGTAAGGATTTTTTCATAACATATAGACCCCCTAAAAAATTTGTTTTTTTCTATTTATTAATTTTACTTAAAAATAAAGAAAACTGTCAAATTTATTTTAATTCAATTATATAACATTCTGACTGTTGCTAGTACGACTATGTAAGATCTTTTGCAATGGAAAAAGAGACTTAGGTAGATACCCTAAGCCTCTATCTTTGTGAAAATGTCTGATGTTTAGCTGACTACGAAAACCATTGTCGCAGTTAATTTGTTTTACGTAAGATTTCTTGTACCGCTTCTTTTTGTTGAATTTCAACGAGAATATAGAGATAATCACCTGCTTGAATAACCGTACTTCCAGTTGGAGAGATCATCTGATCCTCACGTTCAATTGCACTTACATTGACGTGTTCAGGAAACTTGATCTCTGCTAAAGTCTTGCCTGTAATCCAAGTGTCTTCTGTCGTTTGGAAGTGAAGCATCTCAGCAGAAGATCGACCATTGGCAAGAATTTCTCTTTTTAATTCTTCGCGCCATTCGGAAGCTAATTCACGCTTAAGATCTTCATACGCTTCTTCTTTCATTGATTTCTTGAGATCCTCATCATGAGCATTTTGTTTACGTCTCTGTTCTGTCTTCCAATCCCGTGTCAACATCGTTCCCATTGCAACAAGCATGAGGACGAGGATAAAAGCAAAAGGAAGTGCGGCTGTTAGAGCGGCGGTTTGTAGAGCATCTAAACCGCCATCACCACTAACCAGAAGTACGGAAGCTGTACCTGCAATGAGTACACCCCACATGACTTTTAGTTTGAAGCTAGGATTTAGCGAGCCATTTGAAGTCATTGAGCCAAGAACAAATGCAGCGGAATCGGCAGATGTCACAAAGAAGATTCCAACGACGGCGACAGCTAGGATACTAGAAATCATCGTTAATGGCAATTGGTCGAGCATATAGAATAATGTTAATTCCACTTCATCAGTCGCAACGGATGCCATATCAAAGATTCCACTTAACTGAATATCTAGTGCTGTCCCACCGAAGACAGAAAACCAAATAACTGCCATGACTGTTGGTACAAGCAAGACACCGCCAATAAATTCGCGGATAGTACGGCCTTTCGAAATACGGGCAATAAATAGTCCGACAAATGGGGACCAAGACATATGCCACGCCCAAAAGAAAATTGTATTGGCGCCAAGCCATCCGTCATCATTATAAGGATCCATTGAAAATGACATCGATACAACATTCGCCACGTAACTACCTAATGTCGTAACCATGCTTTCCAGTAACGTGATGGTTTGACCTGCAAATAATACAAACAACATTAATAGTCCAGCTAAAACCAAATTTAAATTCGTTAATCGTTTAATTCCTTTATTAATACCGCGAACGGCGGAGAATAAAAATAGGACTGTAATTATTGCAATAATGCTTAATTGTAGTGGTAAACCGTTCTCAAGGGGAGATAAAAAGGAAACACCACCTGATATTTGCAAAGCACTAATCCCGAATGTCGTAGCGACGCCAGCACAAGTAGAAATAACGGCAAGTAAATCAATCCCTTTTCCCATCCAGCCATCTGTTTTGTTCCCAAGAAGTGGGTAAAAGGCCGAACTAATTAACGCAGGGCGATTTTTTCGAAACTGTACGTAAGCCAGCGTTAAACCAACGACTGAGAAAGCTCCCCACGCGTGCAGTCCCCAATGAAATACCCCGTAACGAAGACCGACTTCTGCAGCATCTCCGCCTTCCTCAGGTAAGCTAAATGAGTAACCAGGAGGTTGATCTGCGTAATATAAAATAGGTTCAGCTACACCGAAGAAAACGAAGCCTACACCAAGTCCAGCGGCAAACAGCATCCCAACCCATGAAATAAACGAATGCTCCGGTCGATCGTTGTCTTTTCCAAGTCTTAATTTACCAAATGGAGAAAGCGCGACAACTAACCCAAATACAATAAACAAACTGGCAATGGTCATGTAAAACCAGCCGAAATTCTCAATAATCCAGTCAAGTGCTGTGTCCGCTGTAGCAGCCAAATGACTCGGGCTAATAATCCCCCACAAGACAAATAACACGATGATAATCGTTGAAGAGATTAACACAAAGGGAGAAGCTTGTTCTTTAATACTTTCTTTGTTCGGTGTACTAGCCATAAGCAACAGCTCCTTATAAAATTTTTTTATACTATGTAAAACATTTTGCATACCGATACCCATACCCTAACAGAACAAAAAAACAACATCAATTTTAAAAATACACAATAGTTAATTAAATTCCCTGAGTGAAAAGTATACTCGAAAACGGTGAAAAGCCAAGAGTAATGTTAGCGAAGGAGTTGAGGCATTGCCCGCGGTAAAGAAGACACCGTGAGCGCAAGTGATAACGTAGCGCAAACGGATGTCGCGCTTGTGCCTGTGGTAAAAGTCTCCATCCGCGCGATAAGTGATGAATATCATTTGAGGTCGTCATATCTTTTGATATGTATCCATAGAAGGCCTTTTATAGTGCGGGAAAGACATGCTTCTAGCAAATCATTAACAATCTTAATAGGCGTAGCGTAATCTATGTAGAAATTGGTATGAATTTGTAGATGAAAAATCGTGAAATGCCCGTTGACTTTCTTTCTCAAGGGGAGTAATATTCATCTTAGATTTTTTTAAAACTACGATAAAAAAAGGAGATAGTCATCATGGAGAGAGGCGTTGCTTCTTTTACGTATGAGGATTTGACTTTAGAGTATTCGATTACGGGAGAAGGAGAACCGATATTATATTTGCATGGTGGTCATTCCAATTGTTTAGAACAACTTGGCCTAGAAGAACTTGTTGAACAAGGGTATTCGGTTATCATCCCCTCAAGAGCAGGATACGGCCATACGTCGAAAAGAATCGGAAAATCATTAGAAACAGCGTGCAGTTTTTATGTTGAATTATTAAATGAGCTGCATATTGATCAAGTACATGTCATTGCTGCTTCAACTGGAGGCCCTTCTGGCATTTACTTAGCAAGTCATTATCCAGAACGTGTAAAAACGTTTACGTTACAAGGTGCGGTGACGAAGCCGTGGAAAGAATCGAGAAAACGTGACGCACTATTCAGTCGTTTCTTGTTTTATCCATATGTGGAGAAGTTTGTCTGGAAAGGTGTATCAAGTGTAGCGCGCTTTTCACCAGACTTTGCGTTTAAAACGATTGCACCCTTGTACAGTAAACTTCCTTATAAAGAAATTAAAGAACGGACGTTATCAAGAGATTGGTATTTATTTGACCGCATGACAGAATTTCAGCGTTCTGGTCATGGATTTTGGATTGATTTACACCAAATAAAAGGTTCACTTGAACAAGAGCTTGATTCGATTCAAGCACCAACGTTAATTGTTCATAGTATCAATGATGCCATTGTGCCGCTCGATCATGCTGAGTATGCGAAAGGGCATATTCAATCCTCAAAATTATGTTGTTTAAACACGTGGGGCCATTTACTTTCTTTAGGTAAAGGGTCAGAGGACCATAATAATGAAGTAATTGGTTTTTTAAATCACCACTCGGCATAAATAATGAGAGCTCTGCTTTTACTTAAGTGGAGCTCTTTTTGTCTTTTTTTTGAAGCGAAGGAAAACAAAGTCCACTTTTTCTGTTGTCGAAAAACCGCTTGGTAAACGCTTTTTTACGTATAAACGTGATCCGATATGTGTAAAAAGACTATTGTAGAAATGATTCTTAGTATTTTAACTTTTTTAGAACGCATTGACTTCCTGTGCGCGTTTTCTTAAGCTGAATCTTGTCAGCTTTTTTATTTTTTTGAGGAAACGTGCAACAATCTCATATTAAAGGGAATAGTAAGGCGCAAAGAGTGACTAACTCGCGTCGGGGAGGCTAATATGAACGTATTATGGGGTATTATGGGTATTGTCATTTTACTCGCCTTTGCTTTTTTATTATCCACAAATAAGAAAGCGATTAACTGGCGAACAGTTTTGACTGCTCTAGCGTTACAAATTGCATTCGCATTCATTGTTTTATGGACGGACACAGGAAGTTTTGTCTTGGAACAAGTAACTCGCGGCGTACAAGCTGCAATTGATACATCAGGTGCAGGGATTAATATGGTATTTGGTGGGATATTTGAAGTAGAAGGAGTCGGAATGATTTTTGCATTCCAAGTCTTACCAGTAATTATTTTCTTCTCTGCCGTTATTAGTATTTTATACCACTATGGCATTATGCAATTTATTGTTAAATATCTTGGAGGCGGAATTTCTCGTTTATTAAAAACAAGCCGTGCTGAATCGGTCTCAGCAACAGGGAATATCTTTGTTGGACAGACAGAAGCACCTTTAATGATTAAACCTTATTTAGGAAAAATGACTGCTTCTGAACTTTTTGCCGTCATGACTGGTGGTATGGCAACTGTTGCAGGTTCAGTTATGGCTGGTATTTCATTAATGGGCGTACCCCTGGAATACTTAATTGCGGCAACGTTTATGTCTGCTCCAGGTGGACTATTGATGGCGAAAATGATTGTGCCAGAAACGGAAATTAGTGAAACAAAAGATGGAATTAATCTTAAAGTAGAGCGGGAATCCCGCAACTTTATTGATGCAGCATCGAATGGTGCACTTGACGGCTTAAAGCTTGCTTTAAACGTTGGTGCGATGCTTATTGCATTCGTTTCTTTAATTGCGTTAGTGAATTTATTGTTATCGTTTGTCGGAAACGATATTCTCGGTCTTGGTGTAGTGACACTTGAACAAATTCTTGGCTATGCGTTTGCACCAGTTGCTTGGATAATTGGTGTTCCTTGGACTGAAGCGTTAGAAGCAGGTTCGTTTATTGGTCAAAAAACGATCATTAATGAATTTATTGGGTTTGAAGCACTAATGTCCGGCGCAGACCAATTGTCTGAGCGTACGTTTATCATTACGGCATTTGCTCTTTGTGGATTTGCGAACCTGAGCTCGATCGCAATCTTGCTTGGTGGTCTTGGCGGTATGATTCCAGAACGTCGTTCACTTATTGCAAAATACGGTGTAAAAGCATTAATCGCCGCTACACTTGTTAACTTAATGAATGCTACCATTGCCGGAATGTTAATTGGCGGGTAGTATAGAAAAAGACAGTCGGTAGACTGTCTTTTTTTCTTAGAAAAGGAGTGCTTATGATGCAAATCAAACTTATACGCGCAACAGTTGCAGACGCACAAGAAATTCTTTCCCTACAAAAACTCGCTTATCAAAGTGAAGCAGAGATTTATAACGATTATACGATTTTGCCTTTACATGAAACTGTTAATGATGCGGAGCAAGCGTTTGAGACCCATCATATTTTAAAAGCGGTCAATGAACAAAATGAAATTGTAGGATCGGTTAGAGGAAAACATGAAGACGGTACGACGAATATTGGAAAACTTATGGTTCATCCATCTGCACAAAATCAAGGGCTAGGAAGAAAGCTAATGACTGCCATTGAGCAAGCGTTACCTGCTACGACCTATAAACTTTTCACGGGTTCAAAAAGTGAGAAAAACCTTGCCCTCTATCAAAAGCTTGGGTATGAAATTGTCTCACATGCTCAATTACCGGGAGAAGCGACTGTGTTTGCCTTTTTGGAAAAGCGTACAATTTCGTAGGTTTTTTTATTCTTTTCTCGCATAGAATAGAAGAGGTCAGAAGGTGAGTGGGGTTGGCATAAGATGTCAATGGGGCATGATTGGAACACAGAGAATCAAGCGCTATTTGCGGATGTACTTGAGAAAGTTGCTGTTCAAATGAATCATCATTTGAGTCTCCCGCATATCATTGTTGGTACGGATTCCCAAGTTCATGGGCAAACAACGCGATTTGTTACAGGTGTGGTCATAACGTCTTCATCTTACAAGAGATGGACCTATACGTTGCGAGTGACAAAGCCTTTTAAAATTCGTTCAATCTATAGTCGCCTACTTTATGAAACGCTCTTAACGGAGTCGCTTCTCTCAGAATTGTATATGGCGTACCGAGAAAGGGTTGGAATTCGTTTTGAAGCACATTTAGATATAAGCGGCTCAGCTCAACACGATTCATCTCGCTATATGGAAGAATTAAGAAGCCGGTTAAATCGAGTAGGTTTTCCAACAAGAATTAAACCGTTTGCTTATGTAGCAAGCTGTTACGCCAATCGATATACAAAATAAACCGCCACGATTAGCGAGGCGGTCTTTTCCAAGGATGTTGAGGGTTCACCGGTGGTGGTGGTAGCTCTCGGTTCACAGTTGATTCTGTGTGAGGATAAGTGTGAACGTGTCGATAAACTTTATTTGTTACATAATGGGTCAACACCGGCTGAATTTCTTGAACAACATACTCTTCTACATGAGGCCTCCTGGGGGGCATAGGTTTGCGGAACATCTATACACACCTCCTTTGTTATTCACAGTCTATGTAAATAAGGATAAAAAGGTATAGGCAACACGTGAAAAAAACCGTTTCGCTATTAGCGAAACGGTTTTTCGTTAAATCTTTTTCGGCGTAGACCGCATTCGAATGCGAATTAAGCGGTATGTGTGTTGGACGATTACTTTACCAACCGCATAAGTCGGCACAGCTAGTAAGATGCCGATAAATCCTGCTAGTTGACTGGCGACAAGTAAGACGAAAATAATCGTTAGTGGATGTACAGAAAGTTGTCGACCCATAATTTGCGGGGAGAAGACGTTACTTTCAATTTGTTGTATAACGACAACACCAGCAATAACAAGCAATGCCGTTAGTGGTGAGTCAAATAGTGCAACGACAACCGCTGGTGCTGTACCGATCCATGGTCCAATAAACGGAATAACGTTTGTGAACAAGGCGACAATGGCTAAAATCAAGGCATAATCTAACCCTAAGATTAAATACCAGATTAAGCAAAGGACCCCGACACATGCACTTACAAGAAGCTGTCCTTGTATATAGCCACTTAGAGCACTATCCAGATCATTAAGCACTCGCTTTCCTTCTTCTTGTTCTCTTGCTGGAAATTGATTAATGACCATCATTGGTGCTTTATTTCCTTCTTTCAGCATGTAAAACAGGACGAAAGGAATGATGACCGCAACAATGACTACGTTGGCAACAGCGCCAATAAATGAGCCGATACTATCGAGTGCAGATTCAAGATACCCCTGGAAGTTTTCCGTTATTGTATTCGAGATATTTTCTAAAGACAGATCCATTGTATCCATCGCATTTTGAAACGCTTGTGTATCCTGGAGACTTTCGAAAAAGTCTTGGACCATATTTGCGTATCTCGGAATATTGTTGATAAAGGACATGATTTGGGTTTGAATAATTGGACCTATGTACAAAATCGCGCCTGTTAACAACCCAAGCAAAGCAAGAAATACAATTAAAATGGAAATGCCTCGATGAATTTTTTTACTTAGGATATTCACAAAAGGTCGTAACAAGTAATAAATAATCAGTGCGATTACAATTGGTGCAAACAGCGTTTGAAACAGAACCGCGATCGGTCTAAAAATAAAATCAACGAGTGATCCTAAGTAGACAATTAAAAATATAATAATGATCCAACAAGCAAAACGAAACGCTTTACTATCCATCACGGTGAGCCAGGCCTCCATCCAATAAATCTTTATTTACTATGTGTATTCAAAAGAGAGTAGTAAAAATACTATATCATAAAATAGCAGAAATCCAATGAAATATCTATTCTGCTTGTTTGAAGTTGCCGCAAGCGGGAATATCCATGAATACGATGATCGAATAAAAAGGGTGAGCGCAATGCGAATAGTAACCGGAGAAGAAATGGCGAGTGTAGAAGCGATCACGATGAACAAAATTGGCTTACCAGGCGTTGTGTTGATGGAAAATGCAGGAAGAGAGATTGCACGTAAATTAATCGAGCAATATGGTCATAAACGCTACCTAATCTTAATTGGTGCAGGCAACAATGGTGGAGATGGATTTGTTGTGGCGCGGATGCTAAGAGAGCAAGGAATTCAAGTTATTACATGTATCGTGGCTGAAGAACATCAATATACAGGCGATGCAAAATTGCATAAACGAATTTACGAACAAAGTGGCTACAGGTGGAAATACTGGCATGACCTTGAACCGGACTGGATGGAGATCCTGTGTCATATCGACGTCATTGTAGACGCAATGCTTGGAACAGGCGTACGAGGAGCTCTTAAAGACCCGTATCCTGAGATTATAGAAAAAGTAAATCAGTCGCAACGAGATATTGTGTCAATTGATCTCCCTAGTGGTGTACCTGCGGATGAATCAGAATTTGATTATGAGCCGATTCAGGCTGATCAAACGTATTGTTTACAGTTAATGAAGCTCAGCTACTTTTTAGAAGCAACAAAACCGTTTTATGGAAAAACGGACGTGTTGCCTATTGGTGTGCCACCAGCAACCTTTAAGCACCTTGAAAAGCAACGCTGTATTTGGGGAGAAGAGGAAGTGTTTAATAGTTGGCTAAAGCCAAGTTCATTTGCACATAAAGGAAAGAATGGACGAGTCGGAATTATCGCTGGACATCAAGACATGCCTGGAGCGGCAAGTCTCGTTACGAGTGCTGCTGTACAAAGTGGCGCCGGTTTAACAACGGTTGCTGCTGTCACATCGGTAAAATCACTCGTATCTTCCCATGTGAAAGAAGCGATGTTTGCGACATTTACGGAACGAGAGGGGCACCTTGAACCAACAGAAGAGGAGCTTCTGCAGTTCTATGAAAACAAAGATGTCTTAACGATAGGACCTGGTATTGGGCGAGGCGATTCAATCAAAAAGATTGTTGCTCATGCTATTGAATATTTTGAGGGAACCTTACTTTTAGATGCTGATGCATTACATTGTATAAATGAATGTTTATCTTTAATCCGCGAACGTTCGGCGCCCCTTATCATTACGCCTCATCCAGGTGAAATGTCGATGTTGACGAATGTGGATACAGGGCAAATTAAGAAACGTCGTTTTGAAATCGCTGAGGCGTTTGCAAGAGAGAATGGCATTTATGTAGTCTTAAAAGGACCTCACACGATCGTAGCAATGCCAAATGGGTTTATTACTGTGAATATGTCGGGAAATGAAGGCTTGGCAAAGGGTGGAACAGGCGATGTGCTAACGGGGATTATCACTGCGCTTGCTGCTAGGCAAACTACTCAAGTCGCACTCTCCACTTCTGTTTATTTACATGGGTATGCAGCTGATTTATTTAAGAAAGATTCTTGGAGTGCTGACAATATCACACCAAGTTATCTCATTGAAAAACTTCCAGAAGCATTTAAAGTATTCACAACCAAGTAGTGAAAATCTAAAGGTTGGGGAATACTTTATCTATCATATTTAAAGGAGCCAACACAAAATGAGAAAACGGAAGCTATCAACGATGACCGCTTTTGCAGCTCTACTCATGCTTGCTGCCTGTAACCAAGATGGCGGACCAGAAGAAATGAACCCAAATCCACAGCCAGATAGTGGCGAGGAAAATAGCGCGACTCAAGAAGGCGAATCCATGAATTCATACATTACTATCCATGATGCGATAGAAAGATTTAATGAAGTATTCCCTGCCGCTTCAATTACAGGCTTGAAATACGATGCACAAAGCATGAACTATGAAATTGACGGGATCGATGATGATTCAGAGTACGAATTAATCATTGATGTAGAAACGCAAGAAGAAGTAAGCCAAGAAACAGAGGCTCTTGATCAAGATGATGCAGGTGGCGTGGAACGTGAGCGAGAAGCAATTGACACAGAGGGGTTAATTGAGCCAAACGAAGCTGTTCAAACTGCTCATGATGAAATTGATGGCGCTATGAGAAGTTGGGAACTAGAGAGAGATGACAACCGCACGTATTATGAAGTGAAGATTGAAATTGATCAAGATGAACACGAAGTGAAAGTTGATGCACAATCTGGTGACATCATTGAGATTGATCGAGATTAAACGATAAAAAATTGGCTGCTCGTTTTTATAAACGGGTGGCCTGTTGTTATTAAAGTGCATGAATGTCTTAAGGTCAATGGTGAAAGGCCTAAAAGTATGCGATGATTAAAAGAAACGAATGGAGGAGGAGTACATTTGGCTAACCATTTGTTTCTATTTGGTGGTGGACCGCCTTTTACAGGAAAATTTGTTCGAATGTTTCAAAATGTCATGAAGAATGAGACATGTGTAGTGCTCGTAATCGATCGACCTGGTATTGATCAATACAAAACGAACTATGTTGAAGCGCTGAATTCAGTTGGCGTAGATTGTACGTTCTTGACGTTGCCATCAAAAAAAAATGTATGTGAACAACTAGCTAAATGCGGTGGGATTGTCATCGGTGGCGGTGATACAGAGAACTATATTGCAGAGATCGTTCATACACCTATTGGGAAAGTAATTCAGCGGCAATTTAAAAAAGGGGTTCCGGTAGCAGGTTTCTCTGCCGGAGCCATTATAGCAATGGAAAAAAGTTATTTATCAGCAAAAGATAATCGAGAACAACGTCCGGTTGTACAAGAAGGTTTAGGGTTACAAGCACATACAAAAATTGCTGTACATTTTAGTGAGTGGCAGGAAGAGGAACATTTACGGCTTTTATCGAAAGAGAGTAATGACGATCACTATGGAATTGACGAACAATCTGGGATGTATGTTAAAAATGGAAAAATGGAAAGTGTTGATGGAAAAGGGGTTTATCTACTCAAGGACGACAAGTTTTATAAATTATGAGGAGGAGCGCAATGAGCATTTACTATCGAGAAGCGAAACTAGAAGATGCCCAGCAGATTATCGATCATACGAGGGCTGTCTTCGCAGAAAATCCGACATTCTACGGAACGAGAGTCGATGAATTCAACGTGACGGTGGAACAGGAAAAAAGTTGGATTGAAAGCCATCAACAACATGGATTCCTTTATGTTGCCACACTGGAAGAGAAGATTGTCGGTGTTGTGAACTTTCTTCCTTCGCAAAGCAAACGTTTTTCGCATCAAGGAATGCTTGGCATTAGCATTAAAGAAGCGTATGCTGGTCGAGGAATAGGCTCTACACTCATAAACATGTTAATCGAATGGGCAAGAGAGCAGCCTACGATTGAAAAAATAGCACTTGAAGTTTTTTCGAACAATGAGCGAGGCATCTACTTGTATAAGAAATTAGGTTTTGTTGAAGAAGGTCGCTTGAAGCGTAATGCACGATTAGATGACGGGACGTATGTAGACGATATTATTATGGCTCAGTTTGTATAGAGTCATGATTCATCATATGTTTTTCGAAATCCGTATAGCGGTCTGAATGTCATTTTTTCATAAAAGGATTTTGAAGATGCAAGTGAGAGAACATCCAAACGTGTGTGAGGGTACAAGGAATGAACGTGCGAAATGAGAGCATCTCCCACCCCGTGACCTTGATACGGCTTTGCGACAAGTAGTTCACATATATAGGTTGTAAGGTTCCCGTCAGTTAAACCACGTACATAACCAATGACTGTATGGGTTTTGACTTCTTTCGCCAAAAAACGGATCGTTGATTCTGTCCAAGCGCGTTGAGTTTGATTAGAATTTTCAGTTAAATAAGACCAGCCTTCTGCATGATTTAATTGTTGAATGGCGCTAAAATCAGTATCGCTGAATTCGCATATCGTAAAAGATCTCATTGTCTTATTAAACCTCCTAAGTATGAGTCTTCCTAGCCTACAAAAGGGTTTCGATCTTGTCAAATTGACGGGAAAATAAAATGACTTGAGTATGACGTAACGTAACAGGATACACTAAACGGATGGAGGGGTTTTACTATGGAAGAGACAATTGGTCCATTTGCGAAACGCGTTGGTACAACAGTACGTACATTACGTTATTATGACCAAATTGGTTTGCTTGCGCCGAAGGGAACCAATAAAAAAGGTCAAAAAGTATATACCCGCAAAGAGTGGGAGGTTTATCAGCAAATTACTGTGTGCAAGCATCTAGGGATGGCGCTTGAAGAGATCAAAGAAATGCTTAAAAATAAAGAATTGAACGGAAGAGAGCGTCTAGCTTTGCAAAAGCAAGTAATCAAGCAAAAACAAGCAGAATTAGAGGAAACATTAAGCATGATTGAAAGAGTAGAACATTTATATGAATTGGAAGAGCTTCAGCCTTCGGAGCTCGACGCTCTAGCTTTTGTGTTACTTGATGCGTTTAAACGAGAAAAAGAGCAAATTAAAGCATTTAAGCAACATTTTTCTGGTGATCACGACACGATTAAAGCGTTAGATCAATTAAATGAGCCAACGTTTCAACTTGAAAATGATCAACGAGCGCTGCATTTCTTTTATGAGATGAAGAGAGCAATGGAGGATGGGGAGGAAGCGAAAAGCGAACGAGTGAAACGTTTGGTCAAAGGATTTATTCGAAACAATCCGGAACAAGAAATCATGCTTAATCAGGCGCTCAACGCCATTGACGAAGCTTTTTATCAAAAGAATTATGATTTATTCAATGGATATTTTCCAGCAGAGCTAGGATTGTTTATTAGCGAGGCGCTTACAGCGTATTTAATAGGTGAAAAGGAGCAATTACATGGAGGGGAATCAACCTAAGCAAATTAGTAGCAAAGCGTTTGTTTCAATGGTGCGACCCTTTTTGCCTAAGCGGTCATTGCTTATACTTGCGGTAGTGCTTGTAGTCGTTGAGACAGCGCTCGCTCTTGTTGTACCACTTTTGACGATGGGCTTTATTGATGAAATGACGGTTATCGGCTTTGAGTGGTCGACAATCGCACTATTAGCAGGAGTATTTATTGCACAATTAATTATGTCTGGTTTAGCGATTTATACAATGGTGTATATTGGACAAAAAGTTGTCTATTCATTAAGAGAAACCGCTTGGAAACGAATCTTACATCTACCAGTTTCGTTCTTTGATCGTCATTCGTCAGGCGAAATGATGAGTCGAATGACGAATGATACGCTTATTATTAAAGACTTTATGACAATGCAACTCATTCCATTTATTTCAGGCATTATTTCCATTGTTGGTTCAATTGTCATTTTGCTAGTCCTTGATTGGCGAATAACGTTGATGATGTTAGCGGTCGTCCCAGCATCCTTACTTGTTATGATGCCCCTTGGCCGCAGAATGTATCGCGTGTCTCGCTCTTTGCAAGATGAAACAGCCTCCTTTCAAGGAGATTTAGGGCGGGTACTTTCGGACATTCGTCTTGTGAAAGCGTCGCTTGCTGAAGACCAGGAAAAGAAGGTCGGCATTAATCGAATGGCCAATTTATTTGGGTATGGCTTACGTGAAGGAAAAATTATGGCGGTGATTCAACCGATTATGATGAGCTTAATGCTGATTATGCTTGTTGTCATCTTCGGTTATGGCGGTATGCGCGTAGCGGCAGGGACGCTCACAGCAGGAGCACTTGTAGCCATCATCTTTTATTTATTTCAAATATCCATGCCGTTTACGCAGATGGCTAACTTCTTCACACAATTGCAAAAAGCGTTAGGTGCAAGTGAACGAATGGAAACAATTTTAAAAGCGACCGTTGAAGAAGATGTTGTTCAAACATCGACAAATACAGAGCAGCACGACGGGCTTTTGTTTAAACATGTGTCGTTCCAGTATTCAGCAGACAAATTGATCTTGAAAAATGTATCTTTTAAAGCTCGAGTTGGAGAAATGACGGCGTTTGTAGGTCCGAGTGGTGCAGGGAAAACAACGCTATTCTCGCTAATTGAGCGATTTTACATGCCGACTGAAGGGTCAATCCAATACCTTGGTGATGAGACGGTTTCCATTCCTTTAGCAGAGTGGCGAAACAAAATTGCTTATGTTTCTCAAGATTCACCAATTATGTCGGGTACCATTTATAGCAATCTAACCTATGGATTAAAAGATGTTCCCCAAAGTGTGGTAGAGGATGCGGTACGTTCAGCGAATTTGGAAGCGTTCTTACATGATTTGCCTGACCGGTTAGAAACGGAAGTTGGAGAACGGGGCGTACGTTTATCAGGCGGACAAAAGCAACGTTTGGCAATTGCTAGAGCAATGATACGAAATCCGGAAATTTTGTTATTAGACGAAGCAACGGCACATTTAGATAGCGCTTCAGAAAAACTTGTGCAAGAGGCACTAGAACGGTTAAAGACGGGCAGAACGACTCTTGTTATTGCACACCGGTTAGCTACTGTTCGAAATGCGCATCAACTCATTGTTTTAGAAGAGGGTAAGGTAACAGGTTCAGGAACGCATCAGGAGTTGCTCGAGCACCACGGCTTATATCAAGAACTTGTGAAGCAACAGCTCACAGTCAATTAAAAGAGAAACGAACAGCAACCACACAATCCAATGTGGTTGCTGTTATTTCACTTAGAAGGAAAACGAGCATCTTGCTTCAACTCTTTAATTTGCTCAATGTGCCGTTGCTCATGATACGTTCGTAGTTCTACCCATTGCTTTAAGGAAAGCCGGCTAAATACAGGATGCTTCGCTGATAATCGCTCAAGCCGTTCTTGATTCGTCGCTTCAATTTCTTCATCCAGGCTTTGCTTGCCTTGGTGCAAACGGTCAATTAATGAAGCTTTTTCAAACGGACCAGGATTTGGTGCAACAATGTCCGGCGCCTCAATTTTCATGCTACGATCTAGCGCTCGTTCAATCGGTTTAGAAGGGACAACCTCTTCAATATTTTTGGTGAGTGCATACTGTAAAGTTAATAAAATTTGATGATCCATTTTAATGAGATGGTCACAGACTTCACCAATTGTCCAATGTGGCTCCATACGAATATTTAACTGTTCTTCTGATAAGTGATCCAATTCGTGTAACAACTGCTGACGAACATCTTGTGCTTTCACGTTTGTCATAAAATAAATCTCCTTTTCCTGTCAGATGGGTGAGGCATGGAAAACGTCCGCCTATGTAAACGTTTTCGGTATAAACATGTAAATTCCTGTTCTTTTAAAATGGGAAAGAATGTGATTCGCTTTTTCTTGCCATTTTAGGTGTCCAGCTATTCGACGTAATTAAAAGCGAAAAGGACGTACTTATTTGGTTATAAGCTACGTCCTGTTGGCAATGTTTCTTGTGACTTATTAGGTAGTCGTCGATGTAATGTAAGTTGGTAAAAAACGCCTTCTCGAATGAGCGGGCGTTTAATACTATGTAAGAAGAGAGTCGTGTATAGGACGATGGTAGAATCAAATAATCCCCGATTGAGCCGCGTTGAAAGACGTAAGAGAGAAAGCAAAATAAAAAAAGCAATCGAGAGAAGTTGATTGCAGTCGGTCGGATTGCTTCCTTCATCTCAATTGCATTTAGAATCATTAAAAACTGGTTCTAAGGCTACCAGATAGCTCATTGATCGTTGTTGTGATAAGGGTCTGCTTAACCATAGAACATCACGGTTTCGGGCCGGAGTTACTAAAGGGGAAAGGCAACATCAAGCAAGCGATTCTCGCCTTAAAATGAGGGAGTGTACAAGTTCCCTCTTTTATTTTATGCCCAATTTAATTATTTATATGACAAAACAAATAACCGATGATCAGTCGGTTGTTTTTGTGTATGACACTCTGGACACACAAACCCCATTTGTGTGTTGAGCAGTTGCATTGAAATACTTACGATAGGTTACCGGGAAACTTGTAGTGTAAACCCTATTAACAGTGAGTTACACACAAAAAAGAGCCGTCAAAAAGGCTCCATTTAAGCGTTAAACAATTCGTTACACCTATTGTAACATGAATAATTTAAGATTAAAGATTGATTGTACTCCGAGCTTGTTCAACATCGCCTTTCGGTCCAGCTTGTTCAAAGTCGCCTTTTCCTCCTGTAGAGCTGATTGTGATAATTGTAATAAGGGCAGTTGCTAAAAGAGCGTAAGACCATTTCTTCATGATTGATTCACTCCTATAAAAGTTTGTTTTTTACCCATATGTCTTGCTCTCTTTGAATATTCGAGAGAGCGTGGTAAATCTCCTTTAGACTCGAAATATTGCGATATTTCATCGCACATTTCTGCATACTCAAAGTAAAATTCATTGGATTCAAGTATATCTAAACCAGCCTTAACAAGCGACATATTATTTTCCATATAAAGTCCACGACTGACTTTGCAACGAGCGATATATTCAGGCAGTTTCTGCTTCTTTATTTTAGCTTCTAATTCATCAAGTCCATGCGAGTAGGTTTCCATCTTCAATTGCAAGTGGTAAATGTGGTAAGTGGTTTTGAGAGCTGTTATAGATTGAGAAAATTCAGGTACATCTAGTGCCAATTTAAAATTTTGAATTGCATCGACGAACTGTTCTCGCACAATTTGATAAATGCCGTGATTGTGATGAGTTAATGCCTGCTCATAAGGGAATGGCTTAGTTATCTCAAATAGCTCTTTGTAAAGTGCATTTGCTGTTTCAAATAATTCCATTTCACTTGAAATGATAGCAAGTGCTAGTTTACAGGTAATTTCGTTCTTTCTATAAAGGGAATCCTTTTCAAATATTTCTAGTGCTTGTTCTATGTATGAAATGGCAAATGTGTATTGGTTGATTTTGTAATAACTCATACCAAGTTTTTGATAGAAGTCTGCTTTCTCCGCTTTATCATTTACCTTATCAAGCAATCGTTCAGCAATTTTGTACGTTCGTATCGCAGACTTGTAACGCTGGTCTAAATATTCATTTTGACCTGAAACGTAATAATACATATAGTTGAGATAGTCGTCTCTTTCAATCTCAATCGAGTTTAATAGTGGTGCTTCTGCTTTTTCTCCGTTTGGATACGAGACAAGCAAATTGTGCTTAAATGAGATCAATTGATAATATGCAAGCATTTTGTCGTCGGGTTTCATCTTGTCGATGGCTAGGATAGTTTGTTCACGTGCTTCTTTAGCTGATTCAATGTCTTTAGCAATAAGGCAACTATGCCACTGGACAATTTTTCCACCTACTTTTTCAGGTGCTAACTGATTCGCCAACTAAACCCCTCTTTTCAATTTAATGGTTAATAGTCCAATTATACGTTTATTCGACATGAAATAGATACATATTAAGGGTATTTCCCAAGTCATTAATTACCTTTTAATTTCACGTACCTTATTACATTAAAGAATATAGGAGGGATACGATGGCGATGCTTACGGATTTCGAAAGGAAAATGCTTCAAATCATACGAAATCGTAAAATAATGGGTAAAGAAGTGACCATAACGATTTTGAGCTAGCATATGAATCGATCAAAACAGGAAGTTAGGGACACGGTTAGCTAAGCTAAAGGAGAATAATGTAATTTAAATAATTGTTAGTTGTATGATATAGGTATTATCAAATCGTACAATTAGAAAAAACATTAACGTATTTTAATAATTAATCTAGCCATAGTTTAGGTGAAATTATTTCTAGTCATAGGGTAGCATTTATCATCGATGATAATCGTAAAAACTTTAGAAAAACTTTAGAATTGTTTTCCTGAGTACATGATATAATGAATTTGTTGGAGATAATGACACTACTATCCACGAATTACATTCTTTTCCTTCAAAATCTGAAGAGGAGCAATAATAATGGGGAAAAGTTCTAAAATTATTTTATTAATGTCTTTACTATTTGTTTTCTTTGGGGCGATTTTATTTGGAAATCAAGCTAGTGCTGAAGAAGAACATTTGGATGTTGGCGAATTAACTATTGAGGATTATGAAACATTAATAGAAGAAGAAATTCTCGATGAGTCAGTGCCTTATGAAGAAGCAAAAAAATTGTTTTTTAATCCAGATCAAATTACTGAAGAAGATTTCATAGGTGAAAAACTAACAGAAGAAGAAGCAGAAGAGCAAATGTCTATAAATGCTCAATATGTTCCTAAAAAAGGAGATATTGTGGTTACAAGTAGTACTAGCGCTTCAGGAGTAGCGGGTCACGCTGGAATTTTCAGAGACAATTTGCATATAATTCATTTTCAAAGCAAAGCTGCTGGAATTAAAAATGATACATGGTCACAATGGAAATCTAAGTACCCAAAAACAAAGGTTTTACGTCCATCAGAAGCAAATCGTTCTAAAGCAAATGTATGGGTGACCAATAATTATTATATTAAGAACAAACAACCTACTTATAAGATCAATACAGAATTAGCAAAAACAAACCCTTCTTATTGCTCAAAAATTGTATGGCAAAGCTATTGGTATGGAGCGGGATCAAGTGTGGTAAGGCAACCGACTGCTGGTGTTATTGTTCCTTATGCTCTTGAAGCATCATTCTACAGTAAACCATCAGTACCGTATAATACAACTTCTTTTTAATTAAGAAAAAAGGTTATGGAACTTTTCATAACCTTTTTGATATTATAGAAAGAAAAATGAGGTGATTAGTTTTGTTTATTGGGATCGCATCTTCTCTTTTACTAACCTTATTTTTCATAATTATCGTATTTCGTTTAAGTGACTTCAATTTGGTAATCAAAATTGGGATATGTTTTTTAGTAGCTATACCAGGGTCAGCAATGTCCTTACATATTTCAGGAGTAAGTACTGATAACATGTTTTTAATAATGTTGAGCTTTTTATCGCCTGTAATACTCTTTGTATTAGGAGCCATTCTTTTAGTTATTGGGTCTTTATACCACTCAAACAAAAGACATAATTAATGTGGGAAGTCTAATTTTTTTGATTTAATATTCTGCTGTCTCAGGCTGTAAATTAAATAGAGCATCATGCAATATGATGCTCTGAAAATTGTATAATTGCTATTTAGTAAAAAACAAATCTTGATAGAGCAATACCAATTAGAACTCCAATTACAGTTACAAAAAAGTAAATGATGTACTTTTTCTTCATACATGACCTCTCTTTGTTATCGCTATATGTATCCCAAATACTATGTATAAATAGCGATATTAATTTTTAATTTTAATTAATCGTTACAACGCCATTCGTTTGTTTCGGGGTTAATTTCAAAATTATTGCTTGCGTCAGTACAAGCGATGTAATCAATACCAATTGAAGCCCACTCACCAGCTGAAAAGTCTGTTACGCTTAAAGTTATTCCATCTACTACAAATCCTGTAATAATTCCTCCTGCAAATAAAGCAGTTGCTGTTCCAAATGCTTGGGTAGTAAATTCAGGTTCATCATTAAGTACTGGTTCAGAAGCTGATACACTCGGAGCAGCCGCTCCAATTGTTACAATCAGTGCCATAAATAATGTTGCGAATGTCTTTTTCATTAAATTTCCTCCTCATATTGCTATTTATACAAAGTTAAATGGGAACGTATTTTGTTTGAACTTAACTATGTAGTTTAAATATTTCTAAAGGTGTTAAAAGTCCAATATTTTCATCGTTTTCTATAATATGGTTAACCCATTTTATTACATAATAAACACATTTTTTAAGAAATTTAATTTAATTATTTATGTTTTAGGAAAAAAGAAAAATTTCTAAAAGGAATCTTGTGATGTGTAACTTTTAAAGTGTTCAAACTGGGCGGTAAAAAAAATAAGGCATCCGTTTGGATACCTTAATATAATCTCGAAATAAGAAAGATGTACCGTTCAGATTAGGAGGGTTGAACTTTCCATTGAAGACGATCTTTCAAAAGCTGACTGTTCAACTTTAAAGCTAGAATGTTCGCTTCATTAAATGTGTGGAAGAGTTTCACGTCAGTTGTTCCAGAATCGGTAAGCATTTGAGACTTACCATTAATTACTCTTACGAGCATAAAGATAGGACATTCCTCCTCGTTACTCCCTTTTCCCACACTTATTTAGAAATAGATACAGGTCGAGGTTTTCAACTCGCAATATGATCACATCGTCTGATAACTATTGTATAATGTTTGTTTTAGGTGTACTTATAACAAACATAATGCAATAGTGATGTTGAATTTAGGAAGAAACATACACATTACATAACCATTGACTTATATTAAATATTGCTTATATAATGTGTTTTGAATAGGGGCGTGAACAAATGATAAAAGAAAAATTAAGCCTAAAGGATATTTCTTCTTGTCTAAAGGTTGTAGCTGATCCAAATCGATTTTTAATGCTAAAGCTTTTAACGAAAAGGGCTTTCTGTGTATGTGAATTTGTTGAGATGTTAAGCATAAGTCAACCTGCTGTCAGTCAACATTTACGGAAGCTGAAAGAGCAAGGCTTACTTATTGAAGAAAGGAAAGAACAGTGGAGATATTTTTCACTAAACGAGAGATCTTCATACTACCCCATCATTCAAGATTTGCTTGAACACAGCGACGATCAGGATGAACGCTACCTTCAAGCTTTAGACAGAGAAGGGCTTGCGAAGTGCTAGGGAGGAATTTTTACTAATGGAAGTTTTTTTAGCAGCATCAATTTTTATTGTGACTTTAATTTTTGTCATATGGCAACCCAGGAATTTGAACATTGGTTGGTCTGCCTGTGCTGGTGCTGTTCTGGCTCTTTTGCTTGGTGTTGTCAGTTTTACAGATGTGCTTGAAGTAACAGATATTGTCTGGAACGCTACGCTTACATTCATTGCTGTTATTATTATTTCGCTCATTCTTGACGAAATAGGCTTTTTCGAATGGTCGGCTTTGCATATGGCCAGAGTGGCAAAAGGGAACGCTGTTTTAATGTTTATTTATGTTTGTTTGCTTGGATCAGTAGTTGCTGCTTTTTTTGCCAATGACGGTGCCGCTCTCATATTAACTCCAATTGTATTAGCGATGGTACGTTCATTAAATTTCAATGAGAAAATGGTTTTTCCATTCATTATAGCAAGTGGCTTCATTGCAGATACAACGTCGCTTCCACTTGTCGTCAGTAACTTAGTTAATATTGTATCTGCTGATTTCTTCGGTATTGGTTTTATTGAGTACGCGACTCGAATGATCGTGCCAAACTTCTTTGCTCTAATCGCAAGCATTATTGTGCTGCTCCTTTATTTTAGAAAAAGCATACCTAGACGTTACGATTACTCTGAGTTGAAACAACCGGAACTTGCAATTAAAGATCCAAAAATGTTCCGTATTTCTTGGATCGTTTTAGGACTGCTATTTTTTGGTTATTTGGTAAGCGAGTTTATAGAAGTGCCAGTATCTTTTGTTGCAGGCTCAATTGCAATTATCTTCTTACTGATCTCGAGAAGAAGTCGGGCTGTAAATACGAAGGTGGTACTAAAGGACGCACCATGGAACATTGTGTTTTTTTCCATAGGAATGTATGTCGTTGTTTATGGACTTCGTAATGTTGGATTAACAGATGTACTAGCAGATGCAACCTTTATGGTTGCCGATAAAGGATTGTTTGCCGCAACTATGGGAATGGGTTTTATTGCCGCAATTCTATCCTCAATTATGAATAACATGCCAACAGTATTAATTAATGCCATTGCCATTGCGGAATCAGGAACAACGGGACTGACAAAAGAAGCCTTAATTTACGCAAATGTTATTGGAGCTGATTTGGGACCGAAGATTACTCCAATTGGTTCTCTAGCTACTCTTCTATGGCTACACGTTTTATCAAAAAAAGGTGTAAAAATTTCGTGGGGAACGTATTTCAAGACAGGTATTATCATAACTCTTCCTGTTTTGTTTATTACACTACTTGGACTCTATATGTGGTTATTATTAATTTATTAAAGGAGAAATAAAATGAAAAAGACAATTTATTTTTTATGTACAGGTAATTCATGTCGTTCGCAAATGGCAGAAGGATGGGCAAAACACTATTTAAGTGATGCTTGGAGTGTATATAGTGCTGGAATAGAAGCTCACGGGCTTAATCCCAATGCAGTAAAAGCAATGGGTGAAGTAGATATTGATATTACAAATCAAACTTCTGACGTTATTGACAGTGAAATCCTAAATAGCGCTGATTTAGTTGTGACTTTATGTGGGGACGCAGCAGACAAATGTCCAATGACTCCTCCACATGTTAAACGAGAACATTGGGGTTTTGACGATCCTGCGAAAGCAGTGGGAAATGAGGAAGAGAAATGGGCATTTTTCCAACGAGTGCGTGATGAGATTGGCTCAAGAATAAGAGAATTTAAAGAGACAGGAAAATAATCTAAAGAACACAGTTTCCCAAAGGGATTCTGTGTTTTTTGCAGTGATATATTCTTTATAAAGGAGAAATCATCTTGTTTACTACGATCCGTTCGGCCGAACCTAAAGATCTAAACAGAATTTTAGATATATATAATGAAGGAATAATTGATAGAATAGCCACATTAGAAACAGAAGTAAAAGATTTTTCTTTTATACAGGATTATTTTTATGAACGATGTAAAAGGCACCCACTTATCATTTTAACAAACAAAGAAAATGTAATTGGATGGGCGTCTTTAAATCCTTATTCTACTCGTAGTGTCTACGACGAAGTGGCCACTTTATCGATCTACATAGGCCGAGAGTATCGAGGCAAGGGGTACGGAAAATTGTTAATGCAAGATATTGAAAAACGTTCTAGAACACTCATAAGAAAAATCATATTAAATACATTCCCTTTTAATTCAACTGGCCAAAATCTGTACAAAAGTATGGGATATAGAGAAGTGGGGGTTTATAAAGACCAAGGGTATTTAGACGGTAAATATGTAGACGTTATGATAATGGAAAAGATTCTTTAACGCAATGACAAACGAAAATAGTTGCATTATACAATTAATTGAGCTATAAAAGAGTAGAGGTGATTTTTTATGGAAAATTCAATTCAAGATTTAAGAGAATTATTTCAGGTTACCACAAGGAGATTCGGCCTTTTAAATAAGAATTGTTGCAGTTCAGAGGGGATTTCTGTTTCAGTCATTCATAGCCATATCTTATATGAAGTCTCCCGAAATCATACACCTTCTATGCAACTAATATCGGAAAGTCTAGGAATCGATGCAACAACATTTAGCAGACAGATTCAAAAACTCATTCAACAGGGACTATTGCTAAAAACACCAAACCCAGATGATAAGCGCATCTTCATCTTATCCTTAACTGAGGAAGGTAATAAGTTAGTAAAATCTATTGATGAAGAGATGAACGAATATATAAAGGACATTTTTTCTAATATGAGTGAGTTTGAAGCACAAACTGTGATTAATTCAATGGAGATACTAAATAAAGCAATGGCAAAAACAAATAGCTGTTGTTAAAAAAGACACCGTAATCCGGTGTCTTTTTCTTAGCTTATTAGTTTTCCAATCACGTCATCAATATTTGGCTCCGTCGCAAATGAAAGGAGTTTACCATTCACTACAATTGCTGGAGTAGCGTATTGCAAGATATGGTCTCCTTTAATACTGCTGTACCCTACTTCTGCTAAGAGCGGTTTTAATTTTTTTTGAGCCATTATTCTATCCATAGGAACGCTGTAATCATAGACAAGAACATCTAAGTTATCATTGTAATAACTGACCAACTGTTCTTTTAAAGCATCCCCTTCATTAACGGTAACTAACTCATCACAACATTCTTCTCCACTCATGGGATCGCATTCTGAAGTACTTGCATTGACTCTAGGGAAAATTTCAATCAAACCGAGCTTATTCAATTACAACACTCCTAAACTTTTTGTAGACGGTGGATCGGCTCAGGTGGTAGCGGGCTAAAGCATTCGTGATAAGTACCGTTCCAAGTCGTGCCCACTTTTTCGTTCGTAGACTCTATTGAATCTTGAACAATGAGGTTTAATTTATCTGGTTCAGTCTCAATTCTAATGTTTAGTACCAATCGAATAAATGTTGCAGATTGAGCATTTTCAACAGTATATGTAGCTGCTGCTCCAGTTTTAACAAGACTTGCCTTCACGAAACCATTGTTTTCTAAGCCTGCATGTACTTTAAGATGTGCAATTGGCATGTTTTCTCTTTCAATGTGCGCACTTAATTTGTCTAGAAACGTTTGAACCCATACATAAGGATCTATAGATGTAGATGCGTGAATGTCACCTAGAATATTCATCCATGCCAATTTTGCTTCTCCTGCAGCATAAATGTCGTAATCAATGTCTAAGACTTTATCGCCACCAACATCTGAAGTTTTCCAAATTGAAATGAGTTCATCTAAATTATGATCAGCAGAAGCCGAGATCTCTTGAATAACTGTCTGAGGATATCGGTTTTGTAGATACTTTTTAACCTTAGCAATAACCTCTGGTGAGTGAATGTCGCTCTTATTTACTGCGATGATGTCTGCTTCTGCTAGTTGTTTTTCAAAGATATAATCAACTGATTGAGAGAAATTTGGTGTCTCATCATTACTTAATTCCAAATCTCCCAAAAGTCTTTCGGGATCCACAACGATCGTTAAAGGCGCTGTCTTAAATTCTTTAGAATAGTATTGTTTAAGAGGTTGTATCACTGTTGCTATTAAGTCTGTACAGCTTCCTACAGCTTCAGCAATAATAAAATCTGGCTTTTTCTCTTCCATTAACTCATTCATATTTGCATAGAGATCATCAAATTTACAACAGAAGCAACCCCCGGTAATTTCCTTTGGTTCCAGGCCGCTAGACTTGGCCAACTCCGTATCAATTAATTCTTTCCCTTGGTCGTTCGTTACAATTCCAACAACGTGGCCAGATTGTTCTAATTTCCTAGCAGTATTAATAAGCGTTGTTGTTTTACCTGCTCCTAGAAAGCCTCCTAAAAGGACGAGCTTTGCTGTCATATCGTCTTCCTCCTATTTTGTAGATAATATCTTATAAAAAAAGCATGCGATGATGGCACCTATGACGGTGGCTGTAAGATAAATCCAAAGAAATTCAGTTGTGCCTGAAATAATGGCTGGCCCAAACGATCTAGCAGGATTCATGGATGCTCCGCTTATTGGTCCACCAAACATTGCACCGATTGCTACCGTACTTCCAATGGCGATTCCAGCTATTGATTTGTTGGCTTTTTTATGAACAGCAGAAGTTAGTATGACCAACATTAATATGGTCGTTAAAATAAGCTCCAAAACAAAGCTTTGTTGCCAAGTGCCCGAAGGTGTCGTGGAACCTAAACTTCCAATATTTCCGAAAATAAAGAATAGAAAAATGCTTGAAACGGCCGCAGCACTCATTTGCACCAATATGTATAAAGCGGCTTCAAATTTCGTTATTTCTTTTAAATAAAGAAAAGCAATCGTTACAGCTGGATTAAAATGTGCACCGGAAACATGGCCAAAGGAGTAAATCATGGCTAAAACGACCAAACCGAAACTAATCGCAACTCCAAAATGTGTTAAATCACCTGTCATGGTATTTACGATGATAGCTCCTGTTCCGATAAACACAAGACAAAAACTTCCTAGAAATTCTGCCGTTAATTTGTTTGCAATTGTAGGTGCTTTTGAAATTGTTGGTACGGTCTTTAACTCCGTTGGAGAAGAAAGGCTTAAATTTTCCCTTTCCTGTTTTAACATTTAAGACAACACCTTTTAAAGATGCCTTCTTCTGCTGGTGTTAACATCTCATAATAGAGTTCATCAACTTCTTGATTCGGATGTTTCCAATCAAAGTGAAATTCGTGTTCTGTAAGGTCTAGATTCTTTATACTTTGTTGATTTAATAGTGGAGAACCCTTGTATAAGTAAAGTCTCGTTTCATATTGTATTGGATCTATGTATTGATTTAAATCATTTTTATCAACGAATGATCTAAAGTGGGTTAAATCGTCTAATGACGTCCATGGATTAAACATTATAAAAGTAGGGTTTAGTTTTATGCCAATGTCTTTTAGGTACCAAATAGCGTCTTCTATGTCTGTTACGGAAGTTTCTTTTGCGACTTCGTCTAACACCTGTTCTGAAGGGAATTCCAGCGCTGAAGTAATAAATTTAACACCTAAATTCCTTAATTCTACTAATGTTTCTTTATTCTCTAAGATATGGTCAACCCTTGTTGTAAAATCATAAGTAAGATTCGGGAATTCCTTATTTAATGCTCTTATAATCTTAATACCGTGATATTTTGCATTAAAGAAATCAGCATCTACAAATGTTAAATGAGTCATCCCATCTTCAACAAGATTTCGCACATCGTTAATAACAATATCTTCTGGTATTAATAGAACCTTTCCACCGTAAGCGGCAAATACGGAACAATACAAGCATCTGTGATGGCAACCGCGTGCAATTTCGGTAGAACCTACTACTTGGTCTGACCCTAAAAGGTGATTAATTTGTTTCTGTGGATACTTGTGTAAACTTGGTAGAATGGATCTAGAAGGTAGATCAAAACTTTTTCGATCCATACATGGAGCAATATGCGTCTCATTAATAATATGTTCAGCTGTAACTAATCCAGGAATATCCCCCTCGTAGTTACCTTCAAGATGTTGTGCTAAAAGGCGTAGTGGTTTTTCCCATTCACCGGTTACTGAAGAATGACTATATTTCCCTGTGAATCTACGAGCGTTAATAGTGGCATGCTGTCCAAAGAATGTTACGTGTGCAGTAGGGTTAATCTCAGCTGCTTTTTTTGACAATTCCACACCGGCATGAACGGCATCAAATAACGGAATTGAAATGGCAATTAAATCTTTACCTTCGAATTTACTTTCAACAATCCCTTCAACATACGTGTCAAGAACTTGCACGTCATGTCCGTCTTTTATGAGGGGAGTAGCAGCTGTAGCAATAGTGCTAGGCTGAAAACCACCTTCAAAGCTGGAAACTAATAGAATTTTCAAGTGTTCTTACCTCCTTTTTATTAAGGCCATATAGGGTCCATTCTAACTGTGGTTAATACAATTAATGACATAATTAGAAAATAACCAATCTGATTTTTCAAAAGATCACATCCTTGTTAATTTTATGACAATTCCATATACGTATAATAATCGTTAGAATTTAAATAGTCAATAACTTAATTAACATAAACAAAAATATATTAACAAATGTTATAATTGTTAATATTGAGGTGATATAAATGTTAGGCCAACGTTTGAAAGAATTAAGACTAGAAAAGAAGCTTACACAAAAAGATTTAGCGGAGGGTCTCGTAAACCGCAGTTATTTAAGCCAAATTGAAAAAGGAACTGTTAATCCTTCTTACGATGTATTAGACGAACTTAGTAAAAGATTAGGTTGTGACATCAATGATTTTTATAAGTCTTCGGAAAACAGAGACTTACTATTAGCGGATATTAAAAAAGAAATCCGACTAGCGGAAAGAGGAGCTCTTGAGGATAACCTGAGCAAAATTAATAAATTAGTTAACTCAAGAGATTATTTGAACGAAGAGTTTCTTACAGACTTCGACAAAGGCATACTCAATTGGATTCATGGCAAATACTTTGAGTTAAAAGGGGATTATACTCATTCCATCCCCTTCTTTTTAAAAAGCCTTGAGTATATTGAAGATAAAAGAGAGTATTGTTCAGAAAGAGTCCGTTCTTACGATTCTTTAGGCAACGCATATGGGAAAATAGGTAAAAATGACATTGCTTTGACTAAGCTTTACGAAGGCTATAAATTAATTTTAACAACAAACGTCAATGAAACGACGCAAATTTCTTTGTTAAGTAACTTGGGTGTTCTACATGGTAGATTAAAGGAGTATTACTCGGCAATTAATTTTTTAGAAGAGACACAGGACTTAAACAAACAATTACGGCTCTTTTATAAAGCTGGTGATATTGCTATGGCATTAGGAATTTGTTACATGGAAATTGGAAGATTAGAAGATGCTAAAAATTCCTATGAGCAAGCCATTCAATTTTATAAATTTGAGGGAGCTAGCCAAAGTGAAGCAAAAGTTTATACGAACTATGGCATCTTGAACATGTATCAGAAAAATTATTATCATGCCCAGTTGTTATTAAAAAGCGCAATAAAACTTTACGATGACAGCCAAGAGATTAACATTATGAATACGCATGTTGAACTCGCAAAATCATACTTGCATCAAAACAATCGAGATCTTGCTATAAAACATTGTAAGTTGGTTAAAACAATGAAAGATGAAAATAGGTTTAAAGCACAAGCTACTGAAATACTGGGAGATGTATATAGCGAGGTAAATATTAAAGAAGCAGTTAAGTTCTATCTAGAAGCTGGAAGATACTTCAAAACATCAGATCATGAACATTTTAAAAAGATCATGTTTAAAATTGGAAATGCTTATTTTGAACAGAATGATTATAAAGTGGCAGCTGATTATTATAGAAAATCAAATTAGATAAAGAAACCCCGTCTTTTATACTAAAGAGGGGGTTTCTATGTGTAAGTTATAAGCTTGTTTAATCGTAAGAGTGTTGTCCAAGTTACCTTCTACAATTACATACCCTAACCTGTTGAAATTAGTTGTAGTTTTTTTAACAGGTGTTTTATTTTGAATATACCATTTAGACTCTAATATCTGTTGATTAGTAACCACTTCTTGAAACGAAGCAATTCCGTCATCTTCTGCGTAAAAAAAATGAATTGAAGCAGACTTTTTACCTTCTTTCTGTTTGTGAAGGCAAGGTAGACTACTCGTACCTAGGTTTATTTCAAAAGCAAGCTGTTTTAAATCAATGTGATGAACATGCTGAACTAAATCCATAATCCTGTCGCCACCTGGTCGTGCATTTACTTCTATTATTTTTGGTCCCTTTTCAGTGAGCTTTACCTCAGTA
Source organism: Alkalihalobacillus sp. LMS6 (assembly GCF_024362765.1). NCBI lineage: Bacteria > Bacillati > Bacillota > Bacilli > Caryophanales > Bacillaceae > Alkalihalobacillus > Alkalihalobacillus sp. LMS6. Next base: position 271,741 of record NZ_CP093302.1, read on the forward strand.
TGTGCTATACCATTGTTAAAGCCTATAGCTTCAAGAGTGATGGAGACCAAGTCTTCAATAGAAGTTGAATCATCCTTTCCAAGAGTAGCAGGGAATTGGTGCCCCACTTCAAATGCATAAGGATAGTTTGAGATTTCTTTTTTGGTAATCCCAACAATTCTAGTTTCACTGTCTATTGTATAACTTTCCACACTAAACTCAGGTCCTTCTAAAAACTCTTCAACTAAGATCTCTTTCTCTATTTCTTGACCTACATGATTATATTTCACTTCTTTTAGTTTATATATTGCTTCACTAACGCTTTTCTCATCTGTACAAAAAAATATATTTTTGCTACCGGAATCATTAGAGGGCTTTATGACAAGGGGGAAATTGATGTGTTTAATACTCAATGCACATGAATCGCCCTTAATGCAAATGCTCTCATAATGCACATAGGAAATATTGCGGTCATTTAAATGTTGACGTAGTTTATTCTTACTTTGACAAAGCAAAGCAGCTGATGGCTCTAAATGATGGTTTAAATTTAACGCAGTCGCGACTTTCGAGCTCAACACAACACGATATTCGTTGAGCGAAAAGACGGCTGCAATGTTGTACTTTTCATTTAGTTCCAAACATCTTTTTAAAACCAACTCCTCGTCATTAATATTCATCTCAATGGGTACGTCAACAGACATCACCTCATCAAAAGAAAGATTGGTCTTTAATAGAATGATTTTATACCCTTTGGCCTTTATGATCGATAACTCGTTCTGATTAGGACTTATGGTTATAACGTACTGATTATTAGCCATGAATGCATCCTTACTGACAACAAGACGACAAATTGTCGTTATTGCTTGAAGAAGTATTTAAATCAGGTTTTAAACTAGTTGCATTAACGATAATTGCTATTGCATTCAATTGTCCTAATTCCTCATTTGTGACGCCCAACTGCTTGGCCTGCATCATAGCATTTTTGATAGTTGCGTTCGATTTCGTCAACAAACCAGCAATATAAATGCTAATGACTTTCTCTCTGTCACTTAATGTCCCGCCTTCAATCGATTTTGCGGAAAATTGGTCAAAAATTTCATTAAGCTCACTATTAAAATGTAACATCTTTAATCCCCCTAAAATAAATTAACATATGTGGTCATTTTGTTAATTAAACTAATAAAGTTAGTTTGGTTAATAATGAAATTGTATAATCGAATGATTAATTAGTCAATTCAAATAAATATTTACAATTATTTAGTTGCATATTACAATTAATTTACGAAAGATAAATGTTGATAATCCTTTTTATTCTGTTTAAAAGGAAAAAAAAACATAAAACATATTTGCATTTTGCAATTTAAGGGGTGTACGCACTTGTCAGATGTTTTAAGAGATATTTTTTTAGAGTTCTTGTCATTAAGTAAAAATTTATTGGTCTTATTTATTGGAATTACTTTATTTATCAACTTTATTCAAGCATACGTACCGTTTGATAAGCTTAACAAGTGGATGGCGAGCAAAAATCCAATTATCGGGAATCTGGCTGGTGCATTCTTGGGTTTCGTAACACCATTTTGCTCTTGTTCCACTTTTCCTTTCTTAGTCACAATGATTAATAAAAAAGTGCCTTTTCAAGCCAGTATGACTTTTCTTTTCACCTCTCCATTATTGGATCCATGGATTTTGGGTTTAATGGCTTACATATATGGGGTGAATGTAACAATTATTTATACGATCTCCACGTTAATATTCTCAATGATTATTTCTTGGCTGCTCGATAAATATAACTTTGAAAAATATATTAAAAAAGTAGCTGTACAAGGTTCATTACCGGAACAAGACAGAGCAAGACGAAAGAATTTAAAATTAAATATTAAAGAATCAGTCAGGGAAACCCTTTCACTAATGAAGACGGTTTTAGTCTACATTTTAATCGGTGCCTTAATCGGTGCAATTATTAAAGAAGCTATCCCAATGTCACTAATTAGCTTTATAGCCGATCAGAACCAATGGTGGATTATTCCTTTAGCGGCCATTATCGGCGTACCTTTATATATTCGTCTTTCAACAATGTTGCCAATTGCTCAAGCGCTTTTAGTTCAAGGATTTCCAATTGCACCAACGATGGCTCTTTTAATTGGTGGCGCGGGAGCGAGCTTACCTGAAATTGTTATGTTAAAGAGCATTTTTAAAACAAAACTTGTTGCAGCTTTCGTCGTATCTGTATTCTTGGTTGCTTCATTTTCCGGGTATCTCTTTCTAATCTTAAATTTTTAAAGGAGGTGTAATGAATGGGACTTTTTAATTCAATTTTCGGTGGTGGAAATAAGAAAGATAATGATTGTTGTAATGTGAAAATTGTTGAGGTAAAAGAAGAAGAAAATTGCAGTTGTGATGGTGAAAAAGAAGACAGTATAAATAAGGCTTAATTTAAAAATAAAAACCCTCATATGGAGGGTTTTTATTTTTGTTATTGACCTGTTAAAACTGAATACGCTTGAGTAGAAAGGTAATTTTTGATTTCGATCTCATTAATTTCATAATAGCTGTGACGTCCAATAAAAGATGCTTTAATAAAATGAGCATTCAATAATATTTTTAGATGATAAGAAAGCTTTGATTGTTTTATATTAAATTCCTCTAATATCTTTAAAAAAGCGACATTTTGTTGTTCCTTTGAAATAAATTTTATTATATCTATTCGCTTCTGATGAGAAATAGCTTTAAATTTAATTTCAAGCTGATCTTCAGCTACCATTTATATTCACCTCGTAAATATGTGCTACTAGTTAACTAGACCTTAAATGCTTTTATCTATGTTCTTACTTTTTTTTGCTCGGATTAATGTGCTTTTCGATATTCCAGTAATTTCTTCTACTTCTTTATAAGAGCGATCTTTTTTTAATATCAAAGCATGTTCAATCTGTTTCTTTCCATATTTCTTCGGCCTTCCTTCTCGAAAATCTTTACGCTGCCTTGCAATTGTTTTACCTTCTTGAGTACGTTCTAAAATCATATCTCTTTCAAATTCAGCAAAACTCATGAAGATGTTAAAAATTAAGCGGCCGTTAGGTGTGTTTTCAATCAAGCCCATATTTAAAATATTAACGGTAATACCTCTCTCGAAAAGCTCTTTAATAATTTTTGTTCCTTCCAATGTGGATCGAGCAAAACGATCAAGCTTGGTAATTATAAGTGTGTCGTCTTCTTTTATGTTTCTTAGTAATGTTTGAAACTGAGGTCTGTCTACTTTTGTACCAGTGTACGTATCTTTAAATATAACTTCAGCTCCAGCTAATAAAACCGAATGTTCTTGCGATTCTAATGATTGACCTGATGTAGATACCCGGCAATAGCCATATTTCATAAAAATCACCTCTGTTTATGAACCTAAGTTATGACACCTATGTATCTATTGATTTTACAGCACTTAAAAAAGAGTGTCAAAACTGTAGAGTTATGACGCTTCTTTATAGCCACGATCTCGAAAAAAATTACTGGATACTTATTTTCAGAAATATTTAATAATTTTAATCAAAAGTATTCATTAAGATGATTACTTGAGTTTGATCACACCTAAGACCAGTTAGTGGAAATATTTGATACATTACTACCCTAAATAATTAATAATACCACATTTTCAACCTTTAAATTATAAAGAAAACTTTAGAATTTAAAGGTTGAAAATGTGGTATTCTTACCTAGATATTAAAAAATTGAGAAAAGAGGTAAAAAAATGAAAAACAAAAAAACTAAAGTATCTGGGTTCAGAAGCAAGTTTTTTACTGGTATTATCTCAGCTAGTCTAATCCTTCTTTTAGCAACGCCTGCATTAGCAGCATCTTGGACAATGGAGATGAAGTACGCTACTGTAAGTGGGAAAAATAACGGACAAACTTACAGCTTAAACGCAGGTACTAGAACTGTGACAGGACAAATTTGGGCTACTAACTGGAATAACAACCTTACAAATACAGTTAGTGTTGGATCTGTTTTGTACAAATCTAACCCTGTACTTGCTGATTCAAGAATTGCTTCCACAACATCTACAGTTAATAAAAACGGTGTTAAAAGAAATATGGAAATTAAAGCTACAGGACAAGCCAAAGGTACGTACTATTTATACTTTCACAAACCAAATAACCAAACCACGGTAAAAGGATCTGGAACAATAAAATAACTTTTTGATGGTGGGTGGACGCACTCTATTCCACCATCCAACTAGATTTATATGGAGGCAACATGCTTAGATTTAACTTAAGTCCAATATTTCTCTCAATAATTATATTCATCGTTCTTTTCATCTACTTACGTAAGAAAAGAAACAAAGACCTAACATATATGGCTTTTTGGACACTGTTTTATATTTATATTGTAAATGTAATAAGGTTAACACAATTTCCCGTGTTCATAGTTGATTTTCCTTTTGAATACAATTTGCAAGATTTTATACAGTTAAAACCAGAATCTCCACTTGGATACAATTTAGAAACAAGTCTATTAAATGTTCTATTAACAATTCCATTTGGTTTTGGTTTAGCCTTCCTTATAAAAATGAATTTTAAAAAGGCACTGTTTCTAACAGTTTGTTTTTCTCTTACACTGGAGATTTTACAACTAAGTGCACATTTATTTTTACCTGGGAATGATAGAATGGTTGACGTTAATGACGTTATTTATAATACCTTAGGCGGTATTATCGGTTATTTGCTCTTTTTACTCTTTGGCTTAATTTTTAAATTAATCCTGTCTAAATATGAACTAGAAGATAATTCAATATTAGATCATATTAGATCATCAGTTAATACTAATTATAAATAAAGGTGGAACTTATGAAAGAATACAAACCCAAACTCTCTAAAAATAAAAGTAGAATTTTAGCTGGTATTTTGGCTCTTAGCTTTGTTTTATCTTTGGCTACACCGGCTTTAGCAGCGTCGCATTGGCAAATAGAGATTAAAAATCTTGTTGTTAATGGAAAAACGAATGGCAAGACTTATAATTTAGGTCAGGGTACCAGAAAAGTGAATGGAGAACTTTGGGCTACTACTTGGAACGACAGCGGTACTAATTCAGTTACTGTGAATACAGTTCTTAGGAAATCTAATGCGGTTTTACCTGATACGGTAATAACTAACACGTCGACTGTAGTTAAAAAAGGAGGGACAAAAGCGAAAGTAAGCGTGATGAAAACAGCGCAAGACAAGGGTACCTACTATTTAACGTTTCATAAGAATAATAATAAGACTACTGTAAAAGGAAGCGGAACTGTTCAATAACTGTTCAATAGAATAGCTTAAATTTACTACGGTGTATAAAAATGATACTCTTTCACTTTGAGTATCTTTACCTCATAATATAAAAGAAATTAAAAAAGCTATTTCGAATTGTTCGAAATAGCTTTTTTAATTTCTATCGAACAACTTGTGATCCACTATAAACATTAACAAGGTCATTTGCTCCTACCATTGTTTCAACTGTATTCGAATCGAAAACAACTGACTGAAATCTGATAGGGAAGCTTGCTTCTAGATACAACCTTGTAAATACTTCATTGTAATAATAGCCTCCACCCATCCAAGGTCTTTCAGATCCAATATTTCTGGCAGAAACGGAGGGGCTATGTCTGCATGGTAGTAGCTAATACGAGTTATACAACCCTCTCTATATTTGGAAGTTTGATTTCCCTTATTTTAATACCAATCATTTTTTGGTACCGTCGTGTGCGATAATTATAAACTTATTATTGAAACAAAGGGCAATACTGTTAAAGGTATTGTCCTTTGTTATAGCTGAATAGGGGATCTATAGGATTAATGAAGCTATGATAAAGAGGTGTCAAAACTATTGAGTAATGACACTGTTTTGTATATCCATTATTCAATTTTTAAATTAACCGTTTGTTGAACCCTTAACACTTTCCATATGCCGATTATAAAGTTCAATTGCCTGTTTGATTGGGATAATTTCATTAGGCACAATATCTTTACCTCTAGCAGCAATCGCAATAACTTGATTTTGATCATTTACTATTGACTGAAGATCGATTAACAAATCAAAAGTGGGTGCTTTACTTCATGAAGGATTGGGATTTAATGCACTTAGATTTGCTATTTAGAAAAAGAAAAAAGTTGAAGTCTTACAAAATAATTAGTTTCCCTATTTTTAATAGCCCGGGATAATATATTTAATCGCATGCACAATTCCGGTATAAATTGATATTTTTGCGTTTCAATTGCAGTATCAAAATATTAGCGTTGACTGCTTTTTATATGACTATTTTACCGGTTAAGAAATATAATGTGTTGTGTTAGAATAACACCGTGCTTTAACTTTTATTTGTGGGGGATTTTATGTCCGATAGTTTTTTTGGCTTTTTCTTAGCTTTAATTTTAGTGTTTTCAGTGTATGGAATAATGTTTTTGATTGTCAAAAAAAAGTGTAATAATGTAGGTTGGAAGCCAGAGTGCCTAACGATATTAGCGATTGTTGCAATATTCTTGATTGTAATTATAGTAGGTGACATTCAGGGAACATTTGCTTTTTTTCTCGTCATTTTAATTAGTATTTATGCAGTTCCAATGTTAGCAATTATATTTATTGTAAAAGTTATTCTGTTTTATGGATTTAAAAAAAGATTTTAGAGGGCTTTTAAAAAAAAGAGTCGTTTCACAATAATGTTGTGAAGCGACTCTTTTTAATTAGAAACCTAATCTATAATTTGCTTGTGGAAAAACGGGTGCTAGATATTGAATTCCTCTTTCTTCAAAAGTATATAACGTTGCATTCACCCCAGAATAAGGTATGTACACACCAATCTCATGTGAAGGTGCTTGATCATGCGAACCGTTTATTGATCCACTCCCATTACGATTTATGCTAACAGCAATGTCATAATCAATATTGGGAGGTGCACCGCCAAAAAGAGGAACTCCTACCGAATGTTCATAACGCCATTGCGCCACGCCACCAGAAAAATTTGATCTGACTATCTCTGATCTATAATCTGTTTGAGTTGTAGTATCTATTAAATTATAATTTCGGTCATATCTAGAAGTAGGACCAACTTGTATACCAGAATTATTGGCACCATTCGCAAAGTCAGGACCAATTATACCTAAATCAAAGTTAGCATAGATGTTTGATCTGGTTCTGAAATTATCATTAAACATATCAAACCCTCTATTGTCGCCACCCATATATCCAATATTAGCCGGTATTTCCCAAATGTCATTTGCACCAATTGGAGCATATTCGTCTTGTAAAAAGGTTGTATATTGTATTCCGAAGCGAGTCTCTACTAGGTTTTGTGTAGATAGGTGTTGCTCAAGATCGTTCTCCGGAACAGAAACGTGTCGAGCTACAGTATAGGGCTCATACGATAGCGCTTCAAGAGTTTCATCAGTTATTTCTATATTTTCATTCTCTAACGCTTTTTTTCCTTCTTCAATTTTGGAATCCTCGACTTTAGTTTTTCCATGAATTTGATACAGATAGTCCTCACCTGGAGTTACATTCTTGTCAGTAAAAGATTTATTGGAAGATTCTCCTATTTCTTCACCGTCTCTAGTGATCCTATATACATCGGAATCATTTGGAATATATCCAGACCAACTAACTTCTACTTCTTCGTTATTATGTATCTGTGAATAGCTTTGTACCCCGGGTATAGATTCTTCATCTATAGACCTCATTACGTTTGCGTTATCCTTCGTTGAAATTCTATAGTAGTCAAAATCCAAGAAATTTTTGTCTTCGTCATACTTGGCTAATGTAATATGATATTGTGAACTTGGATCTAGTTCACTAATCGTATAACTGTCGTCTGTACCAGACCAAATAATATTATCATTTAAATAAATCTCATAATATTCCGCATCATCTGCCCAGTCTAAATCAATTGAGTTATTAGTTGTTTCAAAACTAAAGGAATCCTCAGCGTTTGCTACTTTATCAGATAAAAATAGAGATAGACCAATAACAGATACTGCACTTAATAACTTTAAATTTTTAGTCATAAAAAGCTCCGTTGAATTATTTACATTCGTAATGCTAACATTACATTTTATTACAAACAACCCCATAGATTCACAAAATATATAAAAGAATATTAAGGACTATATCTTAAATAGGGATAATTATTTTTAAATTTTACATTATGTTAATTTATTCCTTTCATTTACTGTTGATGTATAGGCTAAACAACAACTGGAGTCTTAAAGATTCAGGGAAATCTCTAAATATAAATGTTATGAGATAAATATTCTAATTCTAGACAACTCAACCTAACAACTAAAAAGTATTGCAGATCGTCTGTTTTGGGTGTACTTTAAGTATACAAAAAGAAAATTGCAAAAAATCCTGTTAAGCGAAGGCTTTTCATTTTTATTGAATTGTACGTTTTGACTTGTACGACAAATGAATTTTGGAAGGTGACTTGTTTAATGGCTTACATTGGGTTCGCTTAAGCGAGACATAAAACAAGAAAAGGATGTAAGCGGTATGTGCACCGATCTCTAAAAAGATGTTGGTGTTGTTCAGAGTTGGAAACTGTAAAATAGTTAATTTAATCAGAAAATTAACCATTGATAGAATTTTATTTTTGTTATACGATAGTAAGTAATTAAATGATTGTTTAATTATTTAATTATGGAGGATTGCGTATGAATGAGTTGTTTAAAGCTTTAGATGATGATACGAGAAGAAACATTATATCGGTACTTGGTGAACAAGGAAGGTTATCTGCAGGACAACTTGCTGAGCAATTAGGTTTAACGAAACCTAATATGTCTCACCACTTATCGTCACTCCACAGAGCTGGCTTAGTGCATCGCCAAAAAGAAGGGCAATTCGTTTACTATACTTTGAATACAACCGTTTTCCAAGATTTATTGGTTTGGGTGCATACACTTATAAACAAAAAAGGAGAGAAGTAAAATGAAGAATTATTGGGTAACTTTATCAATCTTTTTTCTTGCCATACTTGTTAGCCTTTTTACATGGCCTTACCTCGATCAAGAACTAGCAATTCAATGGCAAAATGGAGAAACCAGTGCAACCGTACCGCGGTGGTTAGGTGTTTTGACCATGCCTGCAGTCATGATTTTAGTTATTACCATTTTTGCAGTGTTTCTAAGGTTTGATCCGAATAGAGATGGCGTTTCTTGTGAAACAAGATCAACAATTATAACATTATTCATGGCTGTTTTTTTCGGTGGGCATATCTTGATTCTATTAAATGGATTAGGTGTAGAGATAAATGAGCAAATTTATGGAGGGTTGATTATTGGGTCATTGTGCATTGTACTTGGGAATATCATGCCGAAAGTACGGATGAATCATACGGTCGGTTTGAGAACGACGTGGACACTTAAGAACAAAACAGTCTGGGAATTATCAAATCGATTTACAGGTCGCTTGTTTTTCGCTGCGGGTCTTGTTATCTTACCCTTGGCTATTCCACTTAGTGAGTATTATGTGTTAATCGCTACAGGAATCTTATTATGTGTTGCGGTTATTGGGGTTCTTCATTCCTATATAAAATATCAGCAAATTGTCTCAAAATCTTAAAGGGTGTAGGAACTGATGTTTTGTCACATAGCCTCCTTTTTACTTGATTCATTTTTTGATCAGCGGGAATGAAAAAGAGTAAGTCGAAAGGAGTGTCAAGAATGCGCGCAATTGCGATTCAACAATATGGGGGAAAAGATCAATTAAAAGAGGTGGAAATGGATCGTCCAGTGCCAGATCAAGGTCAGGTGCTCGTGCGTTTGGAAGCGACGTCTATTAATCCGATTGATTGGAAGCTTCGAGAAGGGTATTTACAAGAAATGCTTGATTGGGATTTTCCAATTATTATAGGCTGGGATGCTGCAGGTGTGATTGAGGAAGTAGGAGAGAACGTAACGGACTGGCAAGTAGGAGATCGAGTGTTTGCCCGACCGGAGACAACACCTCGAGGAACCTATGCGGAATTTGCTTTAGTGGATACGCATCTACTGTCATCCATTCCAGATAACTTAACATCAGTAGAAGCTGCTGCAGTGCCTCTTGCTGGTTTAACGGCATGGCAAGCTTTATTTACGTTTGGTAAGTTAGAGAAAGGTGAAAAGGTGCTGATTCATGGCGGCGCTGGTGGTGTCGGCCACTTTGCGATTCAACTTGCTAAACATGCAGGGGCATATGTGTACACCACAGCAAGTGAGCGAAATCATGAACTCGTTAAACGACTTGGTGCAGATGAAGTGATTGATTATAAACAAACAAACTTCGAAGATCAGCTTGAAGAGATAGATGTCGTGTTTGATACGATCGGAGGGGACGTACAGTCGAGAAGTTACAGCGTGCTTAAACAAGGTACGGGACGCCTCGTTACGATTGTTGGTGTGCCAGATGAAGAAGAAGCAAAGTCTTATGATGTTCAAGCGCACGGGGTTTGGTTAGAGCCAGATGGCGAACAGTTGAAAAAGCTGGCTGCTTTAATAGAAGAAAGCCAGATTCGCGTTATTATTGATCAGTCGTTTCCGTTTAGCGAGCAAGGAATTAAAGACGCACACGCACAAAGTGAAACGGGGCATGCTTCAGGAAAAATCGTTATCACATTTGAATAGAAAAAGGAATGTCTTCTAAAAAATAGAAAGAGAATCTTTATGAGTGACTTTTCCACTCATAAAGATTCTTTTTTTGTCGCTACATAGAGAGGGATTCTCGTTAAATATGTGCGGCTCCGTCTACACTTAGTACAGCGCCACTAATAAAAGCTGCTTGATCGGACGCGAGGAACACATAAGCATTGGCTATATCTTCGGGCTGACCCAAACGCTTTAATGGGGATTGGTCCTTCATATGTGTTAAGATCTTGTCTGGCATTTTTGCGGTCATCTCGGTTTCGATAAATCCTGGTGCCACTGCGTTTACCCGAATGTTGTATTTACCAAGTTCCTTTGCCCATGTTTTCGTCATGGTAATGAGTCCGCCTTTAGAGGCTGCATAATTCGATTGACCAAAGTTTCCATATAGACCGACGATGGATGCGGCGTTTAGAATAACACCGGATTGTTGTTTTTTCATTTGTTCACTTGCCAATTGCCCAACAATAAAAGCACCTTTTAAATTTACATTTAATACGAGATCCCACTGCTCATCGGTCATCTTTCCTAATGTAGCGTCAGCGGTTACGCCAGCATTGTTAATCACAACGTCAAGCCGCCCGTGCTTATCGATAATGGCTTGTAGTTGTGTCTTAACATTCGTTCGGTCTGCTACATTCATGGTCATGACTTCAGACGTGTGTCCATTTAGCTCTTTTTGCAATTTACGTAAAGGCTCCATCTCTAAATCTGTTAAAATAACAATAGCTTCTTCCTCCAGAAACCGTTTGGCTGTTGCGGCACCGATGCCGCGGGCTGCACCAGTAATAAGCACAACTTTGTTTTTGACAGTCATTATCAATACCCCTTTTCATGTATGTTCACGTTTCATTATGCAAAAATGATGCCAATTATGTAAGCGTTATCTTGAAAGTGGTGAAAACATGGTGGAAAAGAAAAAAATTGAACAAGAAGAGTATAGTCCAGCATTTATCACGATGCTTGAGCGCATGTTTGATCGTATTCCCGTGCCGGTGATTTTATTGCAAAAAAACACGGAAATTGTGATGATCAATCAAAGTTTTGCGGATTTTTTAGGCTATCCCAAAATCGAGATTATCGGGAAACCTGTTCTTGAAGTTGATAAACTTAGCCGGTTCCCAGACGTATTGAAGTCGAGAACAGCTGAAATTGCTTGGAAGCATACATTTGAAAACGGTCGAACCGCAATTGTTCACCGTATTCCGGTGGTGGATGATGAAGAGGAGGTATTGTTTGGGTTTGGGTTACTTTTGTTTCAAGATATGGAGGAAATGATCCGTCTTGTTGAAGAAAACCGTAAATTAGAAGAAGCGTTAAAACACGCTAAGGCACAATTGAAAGAATACCAGGGTGCCCGCTATACATGGGGAAATGTAGCGGGAGCAGGTGAACCGATTCAAAATACCATTCATTTAGCTAAAAAAGCAGCGAAAACGAATTCAACTGTTCTGCTTTTAGGGGAAAGTGGAACAGGAAAAGAGTTGTTTGCTCACTCGATTCATAATGAAAGCAAACGCAGCCATTCGCCCTTTATTAAGGTGAATTGTGCGGCCATCCCTAGCGATTTATTGGAGTCAGAATTATTTGGATATGAAAGTGGATCGTTTTCTGGAGCAAACAGAAAAGGCAAAGCTGGAAAGTTTGAGCTTGCGCATAAAGGGACGATTTTTTTAGATGAGATAGGAGAAATGCCGCTAGCGATGCAAGTGAAATTACTACGCGTCTTGCAAGAGAAAGAAGTGGATCGTGTGGGCGGAACGAAATCGATTCCGCTAGATTTGCGTATTATCGCTGCAACGAATCAGCAATTATTTGAACTTGTGAAGCGTGGTGAGTTTCGAGAGGATTTGTACTACCGATTAAATGTGCTGCCAATTATCATCCCTCCTTTGAGAGAGCGGGGAGAGGAGGATTTGTCTCTTCTTTCTAATCATCTACTAACGGAAATTGCAAAACGCCTTGAGCGACCAAGGATTCAGCTATCCGAAGAGGCGTTGGCGTTGTTCGCTCGTTATAACTGGCCTGGTAACGTACGAGAGCTCGAAAATGTTTTGGAACGAGCGGCTATTTTATCTGAAGATGATCGAATTATGCCTGATGATTTACCGTCTCAATTAACGCAAACGTCCTCAAACACAACGGCTTCTTTAAAAGAACGGCTTTCATTGCAAGAGAAAGAATGGCTCATGGATTCGTTAGCTGAAGCAAACGGGAATAAACAACTAGCTGCCAAGAAATTAGGAATTAGTCGTACGACCTTGTATGAAAAATTAGCAAAGTTTCACATTGAAGTGTAAGGATTTTCGGACAATTGTTCGGATATCCTTACATTTTTTCTCGCGAAATAGGAAATTGTTGCGAGTATTTCATTGGCACAACTTTTGCAATAGGGTTAGTAAGGGAGGGAATGAAATGAATGATCGATTTATTGCATTGCTTTTTGGAACATCGGGGTTCATGTTAATCGCACTTTTATTTAATCTTGTTTGGTTGTATGCAGCTGCGTTTCCAATTGTCATGTTTTCATGGATGTGTTTAGGAGCGATTCGCAACGGTAAAATTGGAAGCGGTTACTTTTTCTCGCTCGTGTCAACTTTAGTTATTTGGCTTGGTGGATTTTTGTCCATGGTGTACTTAGATGACACGGTTGTGCCAACGATGTACTTACTCGGTTTTCCTATCCATACATTTATTATGGTGTATGTCGTTTGGTTGCTGCCTTTCTTTTCTGGATCTCTTTTGTACGGTGTATTCTTCGAAAAAGATAGCATGAGTCGTGCAGAGTGGGATCAATTTCTTTCAGCTTCCAATAAAGGAGGAAAAGCCTCGTGACGACGATCATAACGATTATTCTCCTCTATCTTGTTGCTATCTTTGCAATTGGTTTCTGGTCGATGCGGAAAACGAAAACATCGGCTGACTTTTTTATAGCTGGAAAAAGTCTTGGATTGTTTGTCTCTGCCATTGCCATCTTTGCCACGTCATTAAGTGGGTTCTTATTCATTGGCGGACCGGGCTTAACATACAGTGTGGGAATGGGTGCGCTGTGGTTTACGTTTCCAACAACGATTTCGTTTGCAATGGCTTACTATATTTTAGGGAAGCGAATGCGCTTAATTACAGAGGCAACAGGGGCCATGACGGTAGCAGATGCGGTTTATCATCGCTACAACAGTCGGGTAGCGAGCGGATTGACAGGTGTGGCTACTTTAGTTGGAGTCGTTGTATTTTTAGGTACGCAAGTTTTAGCGTTAGGAACGATTATCGCATTTATTTTTAATACTTCTGTCGCGTTAGGTGTCGTGGTCGGCATGTTCATCATTGTTGTTTATTCAACAGCTGGTGGAATAATGGCTGGCACGTACACAAGTGTTCTCCAAGGGGGAATTATGGCGGTTGCTTCAATCGTAATTTTTATTGTCGCCTTACAAGTGGGTGATGGGCTCGTAAATATCCAGTCCACGATTGCGGAAACGCCGTTTGCAGACATGGGGCAACTAATGCCTGAATTTATTGGTCCGTGGGGACTTGTGGCGCCAATACTCGCGATGAGCTGGTTTTTTGCACTCTCAATTGGGATTGTAGGGCAGCCTCATGTCATCTCACGCCTTTATATGATTCAAGATGTAACCAAATTAAAATGGGGTCCTGCACTAGCAGCGGTGCCAGCAGTGTTAGGCGGCTTACTCTTGATCGGTGTAGGCCTTGTCATGCGCTACCTTGTCGTGACTGGTGAAATTCCACCGCTTGCCAATCCTGATGACGCAGTTCTGGTGTTTGTAGCTGACTATACACCACCAATACTTGCAGGCCTTGTATTTGCAGGTGTTGCATCGGCTATTATGTCTACTTGCGACTCGTTTATTAATATTGCATCGGCTGCGGTCGTACGCGATTTACCATTTGCATTTAAACGAACGCTTTCTGACCGAAAGCAACTCGTATATGGACGTTACGCGGTTGTCGCGATTTCTATTATTACCGTGTTGGCTGTACTAAGTCTAGGCGATCAAGGAATTGCCCTCTTAGGTGCTGTAGGCTGGGGGACATTTGCCGCTGCTCTTGCGCCTGTGTTAGGTATTGGATTGAATTGGAAAAAGGCAACGAAGCAAGGTGCGATCGCTTCTATTCTTGTCGGACTTATTTTAAGTGTCAGTATTGAAGTTCTAGCCCGCTTAGGGATATACAGCTTGCCACATGGAATATATACGGGAGCCATTGCGATGATTATTTCCATCCTCGTCTTCATTGGGGTCTCGTATGTGACGAAAGCGGAGCCGTTATCAGAGGAAATAGAGAGAGTGATGGATGCATAAGGAGTGGTAAGAATGACAGTATCAGTTGGAATTGCTGGGCTCGGGTTATATATACCCGAGCATACCGTTGATGCAGCGTACATTTCCGAACAGACAAAAGGTGTCTGGACAGAAGAGGCGGTGCGAACGAAACTAGGGATTCATAAAAAAACGGTACCTGGAATCGACGACGGTACACAAGAAATGGGTGTAAAAGCAGCCGAAGATGCGTTGCGTGACGGAAAAATTGATGCAACGGAAATTGACTTGATTCTTTGTATTGGTGAAGAGTGGAAGGAGTATCCATTAACAACTTCAGCCATCTATATTCAAGAACAAATCGGAGCGAATCGCGCATGGGCAATCGACGTTCAGCAACGCTGCTGTTCGTGCATTTCCGCTATGAAGATGGCAAAAGCGATGATGAGCGGTGATGAAACGTTAAAGACCGTTTTAATTGCTGGAGGCTACCGCAATGGCGATCTTGTTGATTATGAAGACCCGACTTCTTCCATGCTGTATAACTTAAGCGCTGGTGGCGGGGCAATGATTTTAAAACGAAACCACCCATACAATGAAGTGCTTGGTTCCTATGTGATGACAGATGGGACGATGGCAAGAGACGCAGGTGTAGAAATTGGCGGAACGGTACATCCGATCGACGAACATAATTTCCATGAAGCACATCGAACCTTAAAGTTAATGCACCCAGAGCACATGAAAAATCGGCTTAATGATGTTTCAATGAAGAACTGGTTTCTTTGTATCGATAAAGCCTTGACACAGTCAGACCTTACAAGGGACTCCATCGATTACTTAGGGATTCTGCATATGAAGCCTTCCATGCATCGTTATATGCTTGAAGCGTTAGACCTATCTAGTGGACAAACGACGTATCTAAGTGACTATGGGCATATGGGGCAGATTGATCAAATTCTTTCTTTGAAGCTAGGATTACAAGAAGGGAAGATAAAACCGGAAAGCACTGTTGCGCTTGTTGCTGCAGGGATTGGCTATGCATGGGCGGCGTGTGCAATTCGTTGGGGGCCGAGAGAGGAGAAGGTGTAAGATGATTCAAGAACAAACGAGTGCTGTTCAAGGTGAGTATCAAAAAAAACGGTTATCAATATCGGAAGCAACAAAGCTAGTAAAAGACAGAGATCATATTGTTTCAGCTATGGCAGCTGCCGAGCCGATTGGGTTTCTATCACAATTGCATATGGCGGCAGAACATGCGAGAAACATAACCGTTTCAACCTGTTTACCGATGCTGAATTATGATTACTTTACAAATGAACAGTATTTTCCCCATTTTAAAATGGAAGGCTGGTTTTATACATCTGCCATTCGCAATATGCAAGGGGTTGGGCACGTATCTTACATCCCAAACCATCTCCACTTTGCTGGAACGAAGCGCTTGGCACATCGGTCGGTGCAAATTTTTGCTGGTAGCGCTTCAAGAATGGATAAAAACGGTTATCTATCATTATCGTTAAGCGCAACGTACGAGCGAGAGATGATGGCACAAGCAGATATCGTCCTTTTAGAAGTAAATGAGAACATGCCACGGACATTTGGCGACACGATCGTGCATATTCGAGATGTAGATTACATCGTCGAACACCATGCACAAATTCCGCAATTTCCTTCACCAGAACCGAATGAAAAAGACAAACTGATTGGTGCAGCAATTGCTACACATATTGAAGATGGTTCAACGCTTCAACTAGGAATTGGTGGGATTCCTAATGCAGTCGCCGCAAACTTAACGCACAAAAAGAATCTCGGTATTCACACAGAGATGTTGACTGATGGCATGGTTGACCTTGTAGAAGCGGGAGTCATTACTGGATGCAAAAAAACGCTACACCCGCATCGAATGGTTGCTACATTTGCTTTAGGGACAGACAAATTGTATCGCTTTCTAGATGATAATCCAGGTGTATTAATGTTAAATGGAAATTGGGTGAATGATCCAGCTGTTATCGGTCAAAACGAAAAAATGATTTCCATTAATACAACGCTTGAAATCGATTTAACAGGCCAATGCAGTTCTGAATCACTCGGTCACCGCCAGTATAGTGGAACGGGGGGACAAACGGATACAGCAGTTGGTGCGCAACGAAGTCCAGGAGGCAAATCATTTATTGCTTTGTACTCAACGGCAATGGTTAAAAATAAAGAGACAGGTCGTAGGGAGAGAAAGTCTAAAATTGTTCCTGCTTTAGCTGAAGGGTCAACAGTAACGTTATCGAGAAATGATGTGGATTACGTAGTGACGGAATATGGCGCTGTTTCTTTACGAGGCACATCTTTAGATGAGCGTGTAGAACGTCTTATTTCCATTGCCCATCCAGATTTTCGTGAAACCCTTGCTTTAGAAGCAAAGAAAAGAGGAATTGTTCGCTAACGAAAAAGTCTTCACACAAAAATGAGAGTTTTCAGGAATAAAAGGAACAGTATGCATCCCCTCTAATGTTGACACGTAAAAAGTGAAACGTTGGAGGGTTTTTATTATGGAAATTCTGAAATATAATTTTAATAATAATCGCTTTTATATTGACATATAATTTCAGTAGATTGATAATAAGCATAAATAGATGAAGAAAGGACGTGAAAAGCGTTGTTAGATAAATTACAAACCGAATCACGAAATAGACGTTCTATGAAGCTCGATCAAATGAGTCGTTATGATATTTTAAAATTGATGAATGAAGAAGATGCGACTGTTCCTAATGCCATTGAACGTGAGCTTGATCAGATTGAAGCAGCTACAACCCTTGTCATTGATTCTCTTTCTTCTGGTGGTCGACTCATCTATGCAGGAGCAGGAACATCAGGTCGATTAGGTGTGCTAGATGCAGTTGAATGCACGCCGACATTTGATATGCCGGCTGAACGGGTTCAAGGTCTCATTGCTGGAGGTGAGGGAGCTTTTTTGAAAGCGGTTGAAGGCGCAGAAGATCAAAAATCGATAGGTGCAGAAGACTGTCGGCGACTGAACGTCAATCAATATGATACAGTTGTTGCCCTTGCAGCTAGTGGTCGAACCCCTTATGCGATTGGGGTGTTGGAAGAAGCGAATCGCCTTGGCGCCAAGACGGTTGCAATTAGTTGTAACAAAAATGCTGAAATGAGTACGTATGCGAGCGTGGCAATTGAGGTTGAAACTGGTCCGGAAGTGTTGACAGGCTCAACGAGATTAAAAGCTGGAACTGCACAAAAGCTTGTTTTGAACATGATTTCAACAGTTTCAATGATCGGAATCGGCAAAGTGTATGAAAATTTAATGGTGGATGTTCAGCCAACGAACGCAAAACTCGTGGAACGTTCAAAGCGGATTGTTGTAGAAGCAACGGGCGTTTCAATCGAGGATGCAGCCACGGCGCTTCAAAAAGCAGATGGACACGTAAAAACAGCCATTGTGATGCTGTTATTACAGTGTGAAGCTGACGAGGCAAAAGAAAAATTACAGAAAACAGGTGGGTTTATTCGAAAAGCAGTGAACTAATGAAAAGAAGGTGAATAGCATGAATAAAGACCAACAAATGGCTTCGGACATTTTAAAGCATGTTGGTGGAAAAGAAAATGTTGAAAACCTAACTAATTGCATGACGCGTGTTCGGATCAAAGCGAAAGATGACGATGCAGTAGACAAAGAAGCGTTAAAAAAGATTGATGGCGTAATGGGAGTCGTGGAAGACGATACGTGGCAAATTGTCGTCGGGCCAGGCACAGTTAATGTGGTAACAGCGGAAATAAAAAAGCTTGTAGGTGAATCTGAAGAACTTTCGTTTGAAGAGAAAAATGAGCGGGATCTGGCTGCTCGAAAAGAGCGGAATAAAACGCCAGTTAAGCAATTTTTAAGACGATTAGGGAATATTTTTATTCCGCTTATTCCAGGGCTCGTCGCTTCCGGGATTATAAACGGTGTGGCGCAGTTTTTAATTAATTACGGCTACAATACAGCGGACCATACTTGGCTTTTATTAATGACGATACTCGGCGGCGGCTTGTTTACGTACTTAGCGATTCTAGTAGGGTGGAACACAGCAAAAGAATTTGGCGGGACACCAGTATTGGGTGCGATTGCCGGTATGTTTATTTTCAACCCAGCACTAGAACAAGTGACAATCTTTGGCGAACAGCTACAGCCAGGTCGCGGTGGACTGTTTGGTGTGATTTTTGCTGCGTGGCTGATGGTTTTCTTTGAGCGTAACATTCGAAAAATTATGCCAAGGTCGATCGATATTATTTTCACATCTCTTTTTACAGTCATTATTGTGGGAGCGCTTTCGATCTATGCGGTTATGCCTGTAGCAGGTGTACTGGCAGAAGGAATCACGTCCGGAATAAATTCGGTGCTATCGTTTGGTGGTCCTCTTGCTGGAGCTGTGATGGCTGGATTTTTCTTACCGCTTGTTATGGTAGGGCTTCATCATGGCTTAACGCCAATTCATTTAGAGTTAATTAATACATTCGAATTTACAACACTATTACCTATTTTGGCAATGGCAGGTGCGGGGCAAGTTGGTGCAGCAATTGCAATTTTTGTTAAAACACGTAATGAACGTTTGCGGAACATCATCAAGGGGGGTCTTCCTGTTGGCTTCCTGGGAATTGGAGAACCACTTTTATATGGCGTGACCTTGCCACTTGGACGTCCGTTTATTACAGCGAGTATGGGAGCGGCAGTTGGTGGAGCCATACAAGCATCTTTCGGGACAGGAGCACTTGGAATTGGCGTATCAGGTTTATCATTAACGCCTCTGATTGCACAAGGGAACTATCTACAGTATTTAATTGGAATTGCTGTCGCTTATTTCTTAGGATTCTTATTTACGTATCTATTTGGCTTCAAAGAAGAGATGGCAAAAGGAATTTAGGAGTGGTCGAGAATGAAGCTCGGTACATCGGTTTATCTTCATGTACCAATTGAAGAACAAATCCCTTATTTAGAAAAACTATATGAGTACGGATTCCGCACACTCTTTACCTCCCTTCACATACCAGAAGACGATGTTAGCCTATATGCAGATCGTCTAAAACAACTGGGGGCGTTCTCGAAGCAAAAAGGGATTAAGCTTGTGTGTGATGTCTCGCCTCAATCGATGGATCACTTGAACCTTTCATGGTCCGAAGCAGGAACATTAACAAATTGGGGCGTAACGGGACTTAGAATTGATTACGGAATTGATGCGGAAACAGTTGCGCATCTCGCTATGTCATTTGACGTTGTCTTAAATGCAAGTACCATTAAACCATTGGATCTAAAAACGTTTGAAGACGTAGGGGTACCCCTTAAACATGTGGAAGCATGGCATAATTTTTATCCACGACCTGAGACAGGATTAGGCAGAGAAGTGCTTAAAGAAATGACTGAAATACTTAGGCAAGCAGGAGTCACATCAATGGCGTTTATTCCTGGTGATAAAAAACGTGGTCCTCTTTACGAAGGGTTGCCAACGCTTGAAGAACATCGGAGCTGGAGCCCATTTGCTGCGTGGCTGGATTTTTATCAACAAAAAACCGTCGAAACCGTTCTTGTCGGTGATCCGGAGTTAGGTGAACAGAGTTTACGGCAGTTTCAGCTGTTCTTTGAAAAAAGGGTCATTCTACTCCGGGCAAAAGCATTTCAGCCTTCTCCACCAGAAATTGTTGAACACGGGAATCGGCCTGATGAGGCTAGGGATGTTATTCGGTCTGTTCAATCAAGAGGAATGGCAAAGAAGAACCAAATGTACATTGAGCCGTCTCATACGGTGGCTCGTCCAATTGGAAGTGTCACGATTGATAATGAGCGCTATGGTCGTTATCAAGGCGAGATTCAATTAACGAAACAAAATTTGAGCGCCGATCATCGAGTAAACGTGTTGGGAAGAATCATAGCGGAAGACCGTCCCCTTCTTCAACAAATAAAAGGGAATCAATTGTTTACAATTGAATGGGTAGAGATGAAGATTGAACCAGGCATCACTTGAGTGTGACTGGTTCTTTTTTGTGATTTTGCAACCTTCCAGCGCTTCATCTTGTATGTTACATTAAGAGAAAAAAGGGGGGACGAATAATGAATAGTTTTAAGCATACGATGATTGCTTTAGTTGCAATGTGTATGGTGCTTCTGTTTTCCGCTTCAAGCTTTAGCAGACGCCACAGTTGTTAATTAAGCTATTTTTTTCATTAGCTTAAATCTAGATAGCTGCAAACGACACATATTTTATTTATTACATAAGCACAGTGGATGAGGTATAAGGACAATTGATAGTAAGCGCAGCATTTGATGCCATTGATCGTTTAGGTCCATAAGGCTATCATTTTTCATTTTTATTGATGCAAGAAAAGATGAAGTTTACTTAAATTATATGCCTAGCGAGGAAGCAGAAGAGTTAGTTAAAATGAACGAGATACGAGAGCATAAAATTAATTAATTTTTTAAAGGAATGAATTTCATAAGTCCTAACCCTTGTCTCCCAAGGTTTTCAAACAACGAAAAAAGGAGTACCTCCCCAAATCGTCGAATGAGTTAAGTACGATCAAAACTCTCAGACTGGAGGAAGACTCCCTATGGCTATTATACGACAAGAAAGTCTATTTGACCTGCACGATTTATATGAGTTAGAACCCACCCATCGATTTGATGATGTTTTTTCGGCAATCGACATCAGTCCCATCCTATTTATGGTGTCCAAAAAGCTTATTACGGAGCGCCTGTGCGTCTGAATTATGCGGCCATGATTCACGCCTTATTGATTCGTATTCTTGAACGAATTCCAACCATAAAAGATTTGGTCCATCGCTTACGAAATGACCTTAAGTTTCATCTGGACTGTGGCTTTTTGGTGTCAGATTCGGTTCCTTCAGAAGCTTCTTTTTCTCGCATGGTAACGAAAATCCAACAAACCGATGTGCTTGACTCCATCCAAACGGATATCCTTGTTCAAGCATTTACGGAAGGGTTTCTCACAGACGACACGGTGGCAATCGATGAGACCCATATTGAAGCGCGCGATCGGGCGCCATCCAAGCAGGAGAAGGCAAAAAAACAACCAAAAAGACGAGGGCGTAAACCCAAAGCTGAAAGAAGCTTGGCTTCAAGCACAAGCAGAAAAAGAAGCCGCTTAGCCAATCTATGAAAAAACGATTGAAGCCCAGCTCGATGAACCTTTTGAAAGGTTACGGAAGGAAATGCCTGTTGATCCAAAGTGGGCAATTAAGAAAAACAGTGAAGGAAAGAATGTTTTTTGGTTTGGTTATAAAAGCCATCTTGCGGTTGGTACAACGAGTCAATACATCATTCAATCCCTTTTCTCTTCTGGTAATCTAAATGATGGGAAAGCTGCCATTCCCTTATTAAAAGGGATCGCCAAACGCCTGCCATTCATGACAATCACGTATTACACGATGGACGCGGGTTATGACGCACCAGCCATATACGAGCAGGTACATCGGCAAAATGCACGATTAGTGGTGGCCTATAATCGACGAAATGAACCAGAACGAATCGGTTTCGATTCGCATTTCGCTCCGACGTGTGTTCGTGAACATTCGTACCGATACGATAGTTATGATCCTAGCTATGAAACCATTAAATATAGACGACCACGAGAATCCACAACCTGCCCGCTGAATCAGGATTCTCTTTGCCAAAAAGTCTATAAAATCAAAGTGACGAACGACTTGCGCAAATACAGTGCGCCGGCACGAGGGTCAAACGCCTGGAAAATCATTTATAAACGTCGAACCGCTGTGGAACGCGTCATCGCTTACCTGAAAGAATTCTTTCAATTGAACAACATCCGCTATCGAACAGGAAAACGAGCCAAGCTTCATGTCGATTTTGCACAAATCATCTACAACGGGGCCAAACTTGCATGTGACCGTCTAAATGCGCGTCTTTTTAAGCACGTGGCTTAACGTTTTTTAATCGCCGTTTTTTACAAGGGGATTCTCTACCCCTTTTTAGAAGGAAGACTTATGAAATTGATTCAGATATAAAATAAAAAAAATTAAAACTACCGTAATTTACAGAATAATGTTATTATGATTAAGTGCTTTTGTTTATTGCAATATAGAAGTGCAGACCTTTGCAACAGAAAAATGCAGAGTCCTGCACTTATTTTAATAAGGGCATAAAAAAAGACTTGCCAGTCACCCCAAGTCCCTCTAACGTAATTGGTGTCGAATCAATTCACGGAGGTAACGGAAGGATGCTAGCAATGTCTGATATTAATTGTATCAAAAATTTGAGAAACAACAAAGGTCTATCAATCTCCCAAATACAGAAAATATTAGGGGTTAACTGGCGTACCGCAAAGAAATATGCAGATGAGGACCAGATTCCTAAAGATACATTAATGCCTAGAAAAGGAATGATGTATGAGGAAGAATGGGGAGAAATGGTCGCAGATTGGTTGTTTGAAGATCAACGATTAAAACGAAAATCTAGAAGGACAAATAAAGAGCTACATAACGAATTGATGAAATATGGGTTTACCGGATCCTATCGAACAGTATGCAATTTTATAAAAGAGTGGAAGAACAGCCATCAAGAAGAAAAGGATAAAGGACATGAAAGGTTAACGCACCCTCCGGGTGAGGCACAGGTGGACTTTGGAGTAATGGAAGCAGTTCAAGACGGGGACTTAGTAGATGTTCGAGCACTGATCATGTCTATGCCTTATAGCAACACTGGCTTTGCCGTACCTCTGCCATCTGAGAATCAAGAATGTTTTTTGTATGGATTGCAGCAGCTGTTTATTCAAGCAGGTGGAGTGCCAAAATCAATAAGAATTGATAACTTAACTCCTGCAGTAAAACAAACCCGATCAAAAATGGAAGAAGCAAAACTAACAGATGAATTTATGCAATTTCAGAATCATTTTGGATTTGAAGTTCAGGTTTGTAATCCGAGAAGTGGCCATGAGAAAGGGAATGTAGAAAATAAGGT
Source organism: Alkalihalobacillus sp. LMS6 (assembly GCF_024362765.1). Classification (NCBI taxonomy): domain Bacteria; kingdom Bacillati; phylum Bacillota; class Bacilli; order Caryophanales; family Bacillaceae; genus Alkalihalobacillus; species Alkalihalobacillus sp. LMS6. The sequence continues at coordinate 295,596 of NZ_CP093302.1, forward strand.
GGGCTATATTCGATACAACTTTTTCACCAAGGCACCAGTGATGAGCAGCTTTGAAGATCTAACCTTGAAGTTAAAGGAGCAACTGCATGAAGATCGTAAAAGGCTGCACTATGAGAAAGAAGTTCTAATCCAGGAGTTATGGGAGCAAGAAACCAAGTACTTACTAGCTATGCCCGCAAGGGCATACCCAGTATTCAAAAAAGACTTGGCAAAGGTAAATAAGTACAATGAAGTGAAAATTGACAACTCCCTTATACATGTCCCGCGTGCTTATAACTACAGTCAATTACACTTAATTCTTAGCTGGGAGCAATATAAAGTTGTTTCACCAGACGGTGAAATTCTGTTGGAGGACTTCCGTCCTTACATGAACAAGCGAAAAGCACTCCCGTGGCAATCCATTATAAAAACATGGATTCATAAACCAAGGGTTCTAAACTATTCGCGATATTGTGACTACCTTCCTGGGAGAGTAAAGGAATTTCTACTAAATGACAACCTGCTTATTCGTCGTAAACGTTTAGAATCCCTCTCTACCCTGTTAGTTACTTACGATATGAAACGAATCAATGAAGAGTTTTATGACTTGATTGAGAAAGAACGTTTAAACGGCGATAGCAATCCTTATGAAGTGGATTGGAATCAATATGATGCCCTCACTCCAATTGAGGAGGTGGGCAAATGAGTGATCAGTTACGAAGTAAGTGCAAGACTTTGCGTTTGGCTTACATAGCAGAAATTTATGATCAAATTCCCTTCGAGAATAAGGAGCAATATCTTAATGACTTATTTGACGAAGAACATAAGTTAAGAGAACAAACAAAATCTATCAGATTAATAAAAAAGGCCAAGTTTTTGGATAAGAAAAATCTTCATACCTATGAATGGACAGAACAAATTCGGTTTCCACCTCATACGTCTAAAGAGGAAATATGCAGTTTGAGTTTTATTGAAAAAGGAGAAAACGTTGTATTGGTAGGGTCTCCAGGAACTGGGAAAACCCATCTAGCGACGGGATTGGGAAGGAAAGCGTGTGAAAATGGCTATGAAGTCCGTTTTTACCGTGTAGCTCATTTAGTAGAAGAATTGGAGCAAGCCTTAAGGTTGAATAAGCTCTCAGCATTTCGTAAGAAATTGGAGAAGGTAGATTTAATCATCCTGGATGAAATGGGCTACCTGCCGTTTAGTAAAGAGGGCTCTGAGCTACTATTCCAACTTATCTCTGAATTCTATGAGCAGAAGAGTTTAATCATCACGTCAAATTTAGAGTTCAGTCAATGGAACAGAATATTTGTAGACTCGAGATTGACCGCTGCATTGGTGGATCGGCTGATTCACCATGCCCATATCATCTCTTATCAAGGAGAGAGTTACCGCTTAACAAATGCATTATCTAAAAGAAAATAAAGAGAAGTATTCTGGGTGACAAACCTCTGCACTTTTCTTTGCATTTTCCTGCACTTTTCTATTGCAAAATACAGCTTTATATAAAAGGAGGAACTACATATGAAAAAAGTAATATTTCTAAGTTTTTGTTCAGTTGTTGGAGCAAGTTTATTTTTAGCTAGTGGAGATGCAAAAGCGCATCATGATGGTAGTGATCAGGAACAGATAATGTCCGCCGAATTTAATTATGATACTGGCGAATACATCTTTTCTTATGAAGGAGAAAACCCTATTATTGGAGATGGAATTGGTTTACAATCCCACAATCCTAACGCTGGTGGTGGCACGTGGTACCATGGATTTAACGGTATTAAGGATCATTTTTCTAGATATGATCACAAAAGTTGGATTCACCGCGCTTCCACAAGTAATTCTCGACACACGGATAGAGGACCATGGTTAGGTAAAAATGGCGGTTTTTCAAATTCAAAAATCGCTCAATCTGCTACAGGAAATAAAGCTTATTGGGATATTTCAGTAGACGGTAATATACCTCGTTAAACTAATAAATGATCTAAAATCAAAGTGAACGCTTAGAAGTTAAGCGTTCACTTTGATATGAAGGGGAATATAGTATTGAAAAGAATTAATATTGTTTATTTATTGCTATTCATGTTAACAGTTTTTTTTTCGTTCGATTTTGCTACTAAATTACTAGCAACAAATTTTCTTTATGAAGATAAACAAGAATTCATCCTTAGTCTATATTCAGAAGTAGAGGATAATAGAGAGGATTTAGTAGATATATTAATAGATTTTTCAATAAATGAGAATGTCGATATATCTCAGTATACATATCTTAATGATAATACAATGCATATATATTCTACTAACATAGAGGTGAACTCTTCAGTAGAATTATTAAATGGTTCGTTTCCGTATGATTCAAACTATATTTCAAATGAAATTAGCCACAATAAAGAAGCGCAAGTAGGAAATATTTTATTTCCTTTTACTGCAGACTATTTAAGATTTTATAACTTCGATGAGGTTCAAAACGTTGGCCTTTCAAATCAATTCTATATTTCAAACGGCTCACAAGAAATTAAACAAAAATTATCAAAAACTCTCAATGAGTTTGGACAAGTTGAAATTAATGACATAGAAATAAATAAAGCTTATTTTATTAATTACACTCTCATTTTGTTGGTCATCTTTTCTTTTCTAGTCTTTTCAATCGTTCAATTTTCTTTTATTATTTCAACCAAAAAACATATGTACCTTTTCAAAATTTGGGGATATTCACCTTTAAAGTCACATTTAATCCTTTTTAAACCATTCTATAAATTACAGTTATCGTTACTGTTAGTATCTTCTGTAACTGTTATTGTTGTGCTTTTACTAACTCAACAATTAGCTTTTCTATCTTATTATTTGTTGTTTCTATTTATTGTTTGGTTTACTTTAGTAATATTACCAACCCCGCTTTCAATTTTTGGTTTAACACTAATATATAGGAATCAGGATGACAATATCAATATAAAAGAGACGATTCCTTTTAAGAACTATAATGCCGCATCGTTAATATTAAAAACTTTTGCAACTACAGCATTTTTATTTCTTTTTACTGTAACTGTTATGAAAACTCATGAAATACAAGAAGCTGTTACAGACGATCAATATTGGGATAAAACTGAAGATATATATCGTATAACTGCGCAATTACCAGTGGGGGGATCATTAGCGTCAGAAAGTAAGTTAAACGATAAATTACTTGATTTATATAATGAGCTGAATAAAGAGATGGAAGCGTTTCTTATCTATGCGAACAATTTTCAAGATGTCTCAGACAATAGCGATAAAAATTATTTATATGAATTAAATCATGAACAAGGTAGACCAAATGTGTTACCAAGCGGTCGATCCATTATTATTGACGAGAACTATTTAAAAGTAAACCCAATATTTGCAGTTAATGAAATTCCTATAAATGATCAAATAAATCGTGAAGATACCACATTAAACGTTCTCGTTCCTGAAAAATACCAAGAAATAGAAGATATAATCGAACAAGCGTATTTAGAAGAATTTTATTTTAGTAGTGTTGAAGTAGATAATATATATAATGAATCACTTGGTGTGGTCTTAAATGATACTGCTATCGAGGATTTAGCTATAAACATAATATATGTAAAAGATAATCAAAGCTATTTTACATATAATAGTCAAATCAGTGACTATGAAAATAGACACTTTATAAATGATCCAGTTTCAATTTTACTAGATGGTGAATATAATTCTTCTGCTATCGCTGCATTTATGACTACAAGCGTGTTTTATCATAATGATTCTCAAGGTGAGGCATTTAACAAAATGGAGCCTTTTTTAAAAGAAACAAATACGAAACCCTTTATCAATGAAGTTAGATCAGTTTACCAAGAGAGAAGCGAAGAAATTATTCAAATGCAAAGAGATCTAACAAATTTAATGATCGGTTTAATGATGGTAATCATTTCTATTTTGATTTTTTTGTTTATATTTACTTGGACATATTTCCAGCAAAACTCTTATAAGATTACAATATATTATCTTTTTGGTTTTTCTTATTGGGATAGGCATAAATTTATTTTAGGAAGCATGATCTTTGCAAATATACTGGCAGCAGTTTTAATATTTGTTATTTATTCCTCACAATATTTTATTTTCATTTATGCCGCTGTTTTAATACTATTAGAGTTAATTATTCTAAATTTCTTATTTTCAAGGTTAACTCGCAAACAAGTTCTAAAAACAATAAAGAACGATTTAAATTAAACTACAAGGAGTTAAAGATATGCTTTCAGCTTTAGTAAAGTCAATATTAATAATGATAATCTTTTGTTTTTCATTGATTGTCCATAGGTTACTTATTAGATTTAATTTATTATTAGAAAGTCAATGGTGGTTTTGGGGAAGCTTAGTGGGTGTTTTTTTTATTTTATTATTTCTGTCGTTACTTATTTTCAGCAGACCTAAGGCATGAGCGAGAGGAGTAGTTGTAGATGATTTCTATGAACAGTATTCATAAATCTTATAGAAATAAAAAGATATTTAGTGATTACGATTTAAGTGTAGAAGATGGTGAATTCATATGCATAATGGGGAGAAGTGGATCAGGTAAGACAACTCTACTTAATCTACTGAGTATTATAGACAAACCAGACAGTGGTGATATAAAGATTTTAGGATATAAAAATCCACAAAAAAAAATATTAAGAGGTTTAAGGAGAGACCATTTCGGATTCGTCTTTCAAAATTATGTGTTGCTAAATGATAAGACACTATACCAGAACTTGTTGATCTCAAGACCAAATTTCAAGTCGAAGGTTAAATTAGAATCCGAATTCTCAAAAGCACTGGAAAGGGTTCAACTTGATAGTTCACTTCTTCATAGACCCGTATATGAATTAAGTGGTGGTGAACAACAACGGCTTGCAATAGCTAGAGTTCTATTAAAACCATTTAGTATAATTTTTGCAGATGAGCCTACAGGAAATTTAGATGATGTAAATAAACAAATTATTTTTGATTTGTTTAGGGAGATTCAGGAACGAGGAAAGACTATTGTTTGTGTTACACATGACGAATCTTTTGCAGAGCAATCGAACAGAATCGTAAGGATATAGGATATAATTCAATCGATGTTCATCGATGCTTATCTAAACAGAGACGTTTCCGGTGTTATCTAACTTTGGATAACACCTTTATTATTTTTCGAATAGAGTCCATATAATTGTGTGAAAGAATACATATGACTAGCCCAATCCGGTACAGTATTTTTTACACCACTAAAAACATACCAGAAGGCAAATCATATGAACCAAATGCTGTTTAAAATAAAAAATGAAGAGATATGAAGCTAATTGATACATCTGTAAATGACCAAACTGCTGAGTGGTTAGCGTGGTGAAGTATCTAGTTTCGGCTGTGGCTCTAGAGTTAGTGGTCGGAGAGGCGGATTAAGCTTCCGACGAAAAGGTGGCGGGAGAAAATTTAAAAATGGAGGAGTCCAAAATAAATTTCCCCCTTTTACCATTCTCCGTAACACGGTTTAAACAGATTGGCTGTTTTTAAATGATCGTCCTTCTCTGTTATAGTAAACGTATGGAAGCTAGTAAAATGAATAACCTAGGAGATGCAATGATCTAGTGGAAAGTAGGATGATACACATGAATATTTATATAAGTGATTCAGCGGCAAAGTGGTTCAAGGATGATTTTGCAATGGGTGAAAATGATAAAATTAAATTTTTCTCAAAAGTATACGGTTCAAGTCCTGTTCAGGAAAATTTCGCGTTAGGGTTCATGGCTGAAGATGCGCCGAATAAGATCGCAGTAAAAACAGAAGTAAACGGCGTTGAGTTTTTTGTGGAAGATGACGATGTCTGGTTTTTTGATGGGCATGATTTGTATGTGGACTACAACGAAGCTGAAGATGAACTAACGTTTGATTATAAGAAATAAGAGGCGAAGTGGGATGATGGCATCATTCCACTTTTATTTTTTCTATCTAGAGAGGGAGGGACTTAACAGATGACTGATTATATTAAAGATATTCGCGCGCTGAAGTAATCGTCATTTTCATGGATGATAACTGCAAAATCGTATGTAACATTTGTCTTATTAAATCAATCGTACGGATCAATTTGGAGTTATGAAATTGACTCAAATTAAATTTTGTAAAGGCGGCCAAATAAAAAACCAAATATGCATAGTAATGAAGCAGCGATGCCTTTTTCTAAGGTGTCGGCTGCTTTTTTTGTTCTAGAAACCATTTTATGGATTGCTAAAATAGATCGTTCGCGTATAATTGATAATGAAAATCATTATCGATCTTGGAGGGAAATAGTGTGAAGACAGCAAGTACATTACTATCGGTGGTAGCAATTGGATTATTGGCAGCTTGTGGAGGCAGTGAATCGAGTTCAGAAGAAACGAATCAAACGAGTGAAGGGGGGATCACGGTTTCAGACATACACGGTGAACAAACGTTTGAAACGGTACCTGAAAAAGCGGTCGTACTTGACTGGATATTTGCGGAAAATCTTTTGTCGTTTGGAATTGAACCAACTGGAATGGCTGAAATTGAATCGTATCAGGAATGGGTTGATATCGGATCAGACGGTTTAAGCGATACGGTAGATGTCGGCTCTCGCTCTGAACCAAATCTAGAAGCGATTGCACAATTAGAACCAGATGTTATCTATGCAATTGATTTTAGAGCAGATGCGATGATGGAAGAGCTAGAGAAAATTGCACCGGTTCTCGTGTACAATCCATATCCAGAAGAAGAATTAGGGTTAACCCAGTATGACGAGATGGAAGAGACCTATTTAGAAATGGCGAAATTATTTGATAAGACGGATGAAGCGAATGATGTGTTAGCTGATTTGGAAACGACATATGAAGAAGCGGAACAAGCTTTATCTGAGATTGATTTAGAGTCAAGAGAGTTTGCGCTTACGATGGCTTATAGTGATAATCAAGCACCAGCTTTTCGAATTTCAACGCCGAATGCCCTTGCTGTTGAAGTGCTAGAACGAATGGGGTTAGAAAACGTATACGATACGGGCACGTTTGAACCGTATGGCTTTTCAACGGTAGGGGTAGAAGAGTTCACAAAAGTAGAGGATGCCAACCTTCTTCATATTGTTCAAGGGGACGACAATGTGTTTGAGAATCAATTGCAAGATAACTCGGTTTGGAATGATCTAACGTTTACGAAGGAAGGTCGTGTCTATGCGTTGGGTGGGGATACTTGGCCTTACGGTGGCCCTTTATCAGCTGAAAAACTTGTACACCGCACGTTAGAAGTGTTAGATCAGTAAAGATGACTGGACGTAAGCTTCATAAGAGTAAATCTTTGCTTTCCTTTTTGCTTGGTAGTTTGGCTCTATGCCTATTATCAATCATCCACCTTACGCAGGGCCAAGCAGATGTCACAATGGTTGATTTGTTTTCAAGCTGGGATCAAAGAACCGAAGCCATTATGGGCGTCCGCCTGCCGCGGGTCATCATTGGGATTTTGGCAGGAGGCTGTTTGGCAATGGCTGGGCTCGTCCTACAAACAATGACAAGAAACCCGCTCGCTTCAGCAGGAACGTTAGGGATTAATGCAGGTGCATATTTGTTTGTTGTGATCGGTGCGCTGTTTTTTCCGGGAATGAACACGTCTTTTCTTTTTTCTTTTTTAGGCGCTTGTTTTGCCGCCTTTCTCGTGTTTATGCTTGCAGGAAAAACGATGTCACCAGTCCGGGTTGTATTGACCGGTATGATTATTACTCTATTATTTGGTGCGTTAACGAGTAGTCTTCAACTCATGTATGAACAAGAATCCAATGGCTTATTTTTATGGGGCGCGGGTACACTTATGCAAAATGATTGGTCAGGCGTCACTTTTATCTGGCCATTTGCTCTCGTATTAGGTGGGCTTGCGTTTTTTACAGGGAAATCGTTCGATCTTGTTCACCTTGGAGATGAAGCTGCAAAAGGATTAGGTGTGCCGGTAGGATTGGTGAAAACGTGGGGGTGGGCATTAGGTATTCTTCTTGCCGCTGCGACAGTTAGTGTGGTGGGACCAATTGGTTTTATCGGGTTAATGGCACCGCATCTTGTTCGATTAATGGGCATTCGTGGTCATCGTCTTCAATTCATCCATTCTTTTTTGTGGGGTGCAGTCATTCTCATTGCGGCTGATGTGCTCTCGAGAATGATTTCACCTAACAGTGAACTGCCGGTTGGAGCGATGACGGCTTTTATTGGCAGTCCTTGGTTAATGTATTTGGCTTACAAAGCAGCAAGGAAGATGAGGAGCGATAAGCAAAAGTTAAATAGCGCAAAAAAAGCAGCTCGCCCTGTCTTGGTGACGGCCGTTCTTCTATGTCTTTCAGCCATTGTCGGTTTTATCTCCATTTCTTTTGGAGGTGGTCAGTTTACAAGCATTCAAGAAATGGTCTCAGGTAAAATGTTTGATCATGTTACGGTCCAATTTCGGTGGCCGAGAGTGCTCGTGTCCTTTTTGGTTGGAGCGTTGTTAGCGTTATGTGGTGCCTTGCTTCAAAATGTGTTAAAAAATCCGTTAGGAGACCCATCCATCATCGGAATTACTTCTGGAGGGGGAGCGGGAGCCCTTTTAATCTTGGTAGTATTCCCATCTCTCCCTTTTTTCTTTTTACCATTAGGCGCTTTAACAGGTTCGATTGTTGCTGTGCTAATCGTTGTACTTGCAACGCGACGATCAGGGTTTGAACCGATCTCTTTAGCGTTGATGGGGGTAGCAGTTTCTGCGATGGCGTCTGGTGTTATTCAAATCTTAACAGTGAAGGCAAGCTTAAGTGTCTCTCCAGCGCTCGTTTGGTTGGCAGGTACTACGTATAGTTCAACGTGGAATCATGTCTATTGGTTGCTGTTGATGCTTTTCATACTTGTTCCGCTCACATTTCTAATATGCAAGCATTTAAATGTACTTGCTTTTTCAAATGAGGTGTCGATTTCTTTAGGATTAAAGGTGAAGCTATATCGACTATTGTCCATTGGGATTGCCGTTCTAATTGGAGCGATCTGCGTATCGATTGTAGGGGCAATTGGATTTATCGGTCTTCTCGCGCCACATGCAGCGCGAGCTTTAGTAGGCTCGGCGTTTCAAAGAGTCATTCCAGTAGCGATGATGATTGGCGGAACGCTTTTAATTCTTGCGGATTTTCTTAGTCGGTTTATAATGTATCCGACAGAAATTCCTTCTGGCTTACTCATTGCACTGGTCGGTGCACCTTACATTTTATACGTCATGCGAAAGCTTTAGTCTTACCGATTCGATGTTTTCTACAGGTCACGCTTAGGTGTGGCCTTTTTTATGTAAATTCATTGGCATATGCATTCAAAATGAATCGCGTCATCAACTGATTTGTTAAAATCAGTTGTTTTTTTGTGAACAAAGCTCACATCAAACGAGCATCGCGCAAACGAAGAGATAAACCCGTAATCCTGTAAAGGTATGCAAAATCAATAGGTGTTTGCACGATCATATCCTTCTTTCAGCACAACATTTTTATAGTATTCATTTAAAATAGTTCGTTTTTTTGGATAATTTGTACAATGACGTTTTGATTCAAAATCATCTATTATGAAAAAAACAAAAGGAAGAAGCTTTCCTTGAAACGGAGTGATTGAGTTGGCTAGAAGTGTCCTAACCAGTTCAGGTGGAGCCGGGATTTCAAAAAAAAGGCATATTCGAGAAAAGCGAGCGACTAAAATGCTTGGTGGATTTTCTCAAACAATCGTGCCACCAGTACTTGCATTTGTTATCGGTCTTGCGGTTTGGCAGTTTGGCGTCATGTTGTTAGACATTCCTCCCTATATTATGCCAACTCCAGTTCATGTTGTAGAGGCGGGAATTGAAAACTGGACAAGTTTATCGACAGCCTTATTATCGACAGTGACTTCATCGATTATCGGCTTTATTGCCAGTGTAGTGTTTGGGATCGGGGCAGCGGTGCTCATGGCGAGTTCAAAAATGATTGAACGAGGGGTTTACCCGTATGCTGTTATTTTGCAAACAATCCCAGTGGTAGCCATTGCGCCTATTATTGTAATTTGGTTTGGATCTGGTTTTAACGCGATTGTTATTATATCATTTCTGATCGCATTTTTTCCGATGGTATCCAACACCTTAATTGGATTAAATGCAACGGATCGAAATATGAAGGATATGTTTCATTTATACCATTCATCTAGTTGGCAAATGATGTGGAAATTAAGATTTCCGGCTGCTCTCCCTTACATCATTGCAGGTATGAAAATTTCTTGTACATTAGCCGTAGTAGGAGCGATTGTTGGTGAGTACATTGCTGGAGTTGGCGGTGGAGCAGGCGGTCTAGGTTATGCGATTACGGTTGCTTCAACAAGACTGCAAACGCCGTATTTATTTACGTTAGGTCTATCTGCAGCAGTTTTCGGTGTTCTATTCTTTATTCTGGTTAGCACACTTTCTAGGTTATTACTAAAATCTTGGCATGAATCGGAAATTCGTTCGTAAGGGGGAATGGATATGGTCGCAGTCAAAACGTCATCAGAAACGAATACGCTTATACAATTATCCAATGTTAGCAAAGTGTTTGATAACGGTGTAACCGCATTAAAAAATGTTCATTTAGCGATAAAAGAAGGGGAGTTTGTTTCGTTCGTTGGTCCTTCTGGCTGTGGGAAGTCGACGATTTTTAAAATCATCGCAGGCCTTAGCGAGCCAACGAGCGGAACTGTTGAATTACAAGCTCATTCAGCAACGGAAAAACTGGATCAATCGGATATTGGATTCGTATTTCAACATGCAACGCTTTTACCTTGGCGATCTGTTATTGATAATGTAGCGCTTCCTTTAGAGTTAAAAGGGATAGGAAAGCGTGAGCGTCGTAAGCAAGCAAAGGCTGTCTTAAACCTTGTTGGCTTAAACGACTATGAGACTTCGCTGCCACGGCAATTATCAGGAGGCATGCAAATGCGTGTGTCAATTGCCAGGGCGCTTATTGCAAAACCAAAACTCTTGTTAATGGACGAACCCTTTGGAGCGCTAGATGAGATAACGCGACAGACGATGCATTATGAGTTGTTAAAGATTTGGGAAAAGACGAATATGACGGTGTTATTTATTACGCATAATGTGTTCGAATCTGTTTTTTTGTCCACACGAATAGCCGTAATGAGTGCACGTCCAGGGCGTGTGACAGATGTGCTTGATGTACCAGATTACGAGAAAAATGATTCGTTTAGAAGCACACCTGAATTTAGCAAATTAGTTGGTGAGGTTTCCAAAGGGTTACAACATGAATAGAAGGTTGGGATGATATGAAACGATTGATGATATTCGGTGGATTTGTGTCGATGTTTTTAATTTCAGGTTGTGCCTTAAATAGTCAAGGCGCAGAAGACGATGGATCGATTAAATTAATTCTTAACTGGTTTCCAAAAAGCCAGATGGGAGGGTATTATGCTGCGGATACGGAAGGATATTACGAAGAGAATGGATTAGAAGTAGACATTCAACCTGGTGGACCGGAAGTTTCTGCTATTCAGCAAGTGGTCGCAGGTGATGGGGACTTTGGACTTGCTCATGCGGATCAATTACTACTTGCTCGAAATGAAGGAATGGAACTTGTGGCGATTGCTGCAACGATGCAGAATAGCCCACAAGTGCTCATGACCCATGAAGGACATGGGCTAGAAAATTTTGAAGATCTTAATGGACGAACTGCTTATATTGAGTCAGGGATCCCATATTGGGAGTACTTAACAAACCACTATCAGTTAGATGAAGTGAACGAAGTCTCGTATTCTGGTCAGTACGTCAATTTCGTCACTGAAATGGAAGCCGTTAGTCAAGCTTATGAGACATCAGAACCTTATTGGATGGAGAAAGAAGGAATCAATACCGAAACATTGCTTCTCTCAGAGTCTGGTTATAATCCGTACAACGTTGTGATGTTCACTACGAAAGAGTATCTAGAAAAAAACGAAGAGGTGGTCGCAAATTTTGTAGACGCTTTTACAGAGGGTTGGACGTATTATCGAAACAACTATCAAGACGTTAATGAAGTGATTATGGAAGCAAACGGAGAAATTGCTTTAGATGATTTAGAATTTGAAGCTGAGACACAAGAACCGTTTATTTTTGGCGGCGATGCAGAAACATATGGTTTTGGCTATATGGATGAGTCTAGGTGGGAAACATTAATTGAACAGCTTTATTCATTAGAGTTAATTGACGAGCCCGTTCAATCCACAGAAGTATTTACCAATGAATTTTTACCGGAATGATTCAATCACTCAAAACGTATGAAAGAAATGCTGACACGAATCCACAAAGAAAAGACTGTATTTTCTATACTATTTAAAAATTAAGTTTAGAGAGGAGCCTTTATGTGGATACGATCCATTTATTAGTCAAACACCTTGCAGCATGTAAACAACGAACCATTATGGCGACAATTGTTGACGTAAAAGGGTCTGCTTATCGGAAAGAAGGCACCTCGATCTTGATTCAAGAAGATGGGTTCGAAGTAGGTGTCCTGAGTGCTGGTTGCTTGGAACCTGACATCTCAGCTCGGTTTAATGATGTGTGGGAAAACGGTGCACGTATGTATGAATACGACATGAGGGAAGCAGACGCTTTTACGTGGGGCATAAATAATAGTGGTTGTAATGGGATTCTTACGGTTTTAGTTGAACCTGTTACGGAACAACTCTATAACGATTTAATGAAAGTGAAACAGTGTTTAGCGCTAGGTCGAGAAGTGTGGATCACAAAAAAAATTCACGAGAATCGAGTGTTAGCCTCTTATCAGCCAGAAGACGGAGATTCGTTTGGGAACTGGAACAAGGGTCTCCCTGAACGTACTTCAAATAAGAGTCAAATGGTCCATTCTGTATTCTTTCATCGCTATGTACCACGCCAACACTTGTATGTATTTGGAGCAAATGTTGATGCTCGTCCGCTCGTCCAGTTTGCTGTAAACGTTGGCTTTCAAGTGACGGTATACGATTGGCGTCCACGGCTTTGTACAAAAGAACACTTTCCCGAGGAAACCAAGTTCATAACAGGTTTTCCGTCTGAGATCCTTCCGACACTGACCTTCAATAAAACCGATTCCGTCATTCTGATGACGCACCATTTTCAGTATGACCAAGAAATTTTATCATGCTTGCTAGATATAGAACTTCGGTATATTGGGGTGTTAGGTTCTCAAAAACGAACAAAACGATTGCTTGGTACAGATGTTGTTCCCGCTGCCATTACTTCACCTATCGGTCTAGAGATTCAAGCTGAGAGTCCAGAAGAGATTGCCATTAGCGCTGTGTCCGAATTAATAGCGATATCCAAGAAAGTCGAGAAAGAAACGTATGATTCATCGATCTTATTGTAGCGATTAGGAAGGGGATTTTATGTTGTGGATGCAGAGGAAGATGATACGTGACTAATGCAGAAGGAGTAACAACTGTTGTCTTTACCCCAATATCTATTGAGGATGCGGTAAAGATAAAAGCGGAAACAGAGGATAGTACCTATATTGCTGGCGGGACGCTTTTGCAGCTACAGCGAGAACAAGGAATTCCGTTATCCGCTCATTTAATTAGCCTCGAAAAGATTCACGATATTCATACAATTGAAGAACGAGATACGCATATTTTCATTGGTGCAGGCATGACACTTTCACAATGTATCGCAAGTAGTATCGCTCAAGATGATTTGCCACTTTTCGTAGAAGCGCTGCAAACGATTGCCGCCCCAGCTGTTCGAAATCGCGCTACCATTGGCGGGAATATGGCGTATGCCATGGGTGACATGCATGTCGTATTCCTTTCTATGAACGCACAAGTCGTCACGTTTGATGTGAATAGCGGGTATCAGGAGCATTCTTACGAAACATGGATTGAAGATGGTCCTAGTGCAGGTTTAATCATTGGCGTCACCATTCCAAAAGGAAAACAAGAACACTCTTTTTATAAAAAAGTTGGTTATCGGCAATCGTTTACGTTATCTGCTCTAACAGTAGCATTCAATTTAACTTTAACTAAAGCTGGTACCGTTGAAGAAGTCATCGTTGCCGTAAGTGGCGCTATGTTACCCCCACGGCGCTTAAAACAAAGCGAAGAAACCTTACAAGGTCAGCGAGTCTCTCAAGAAGTTGTAAGGCAAATGGATAAACAGGTGAACGAAGAGTTTTCTACGTTTTTATTGAAACACGATGAGTTTCCTTACCAACAGCGAGTAGCGGCAAACGTCATCACTGCGCACTTAACAAGCATTGAGGAGGAAAACCGTTATGACAAAACAACGTATAAGGCCTGACGGCGTTCCGAAAGTAACAGGTCAGCTAACATATATGACGGATCTTACTTTTCCAAACATGCTTTATGGAAAAGTATTACGAAGTGCTTTTCCACACGCCAACATTATACGACTATCAACAGATCGTGCAGAAAAGCTACCTGGCGTAAAGGCAGTGATTACCCATCAAGACATTCCAGGCTTAAATGGATTTGGAATCATCTTTCCTGATCAGCCGGTGTTATGTGATAAGCGCGTGCTTTATGTTGGGGATGCCATTGCAGCTGTAGCAGCGGAGAGCATTGAAGTGGCGACTGCTGCAATAGCATTGATTGAGGTTGAATACGAGCAATTAGACGTGTTGGATTATCCTCAAAAAAGCCTTGATCCTCTTGCGCCGAAACTACGAAAAGAAGGCAATATCCTTCATCGGAATGGCTATAAAAAAGGAGATGCAGAAGCAGCATTTGAAAACTGTGATTTGATTGTTGAAGAAACCTATTCAGTGCCAAGGCAGATGCACACATATATGGAGACAGAAGGTGGAGTCGTCGTTCCCGAAGCGGATGGATGTATCACGGTATATATGGGAACGCAACACGGGTTCAAAGACCGGTTTCAGCTATCTAGAATACTTGATCTTCAAGAGGAAAAGATCCGGATCGTTTCTAGTCCAATGGGTGGTTCGTTTGGCGGAAAAGATGAATTAAATGTTCAACCGTATGCTGCTTTATTAGCATTAAAAACAGGAAGATCTGTGAAGCTTCACCAGACGCGGCAAGAGTCATTCGTTTCAGGGATTAAACGTCACCCAATGGAAATTACAGTGAAAACAGGTGTGAATGGGGATGGATTCTTAATGGCTCATGAAGTGAAAATTGTGGCAGACACTGGTCCGTATGCTACCTTAGGACCAGCTGTTTTAGATTTTTCGATTGAGCATGCTGCTGGACCTTATAAGATTCCTCATGTATCGGTTGATGGGCTTTCGGTCTATACAAACAATGCGGTTGCAGGGGAGTTTAGAGGATTTGGAGGAAATCAAATTACGTTTGCTCTAGAAGGTCAAATGGACCGCTTGGCTGATTTACTAGACATGTGTCCGATTGATTTTAGAAAACTCAATGTGCGTGGGACGACCGATGAAGGCCCTCTAGGACAGAGGATTGTTCCGACATCTGGTGCTTTAGATGTGTTAAATAGAGCAGAAGATTATTTGTTAAGAGAACGTGATGAACCGAGTTCTCCTCACACAAAAAGAGGGAAAGGTATTGCCATTTCCATGCATGGTGGTGGTTTAGGTTATGGACGCCTAGATACCGCAGGAGGAAGGCTATCACTGACAAACAAGGGGAAAATTGAAATCTCGTTTGGATTTGAAGAGTGCGGGCAAGGAATTCTTGCGGTAATTGAAGAGATTTTAACAACGGAAATTGGGTGTTCAGAAGAAGATATTCAAGTTGTGATTGGAGATACGGATCGGGTGCCACTGTCTGGCTCAACGACTGCGTCAAGGGGAACAAGTATGGTTTGGCACGCGGTTAAACGCATGAAAGGTACATTTAACCAAGATATGATAAGCCTGGCAGCCAGACGTACGAATAGGCCTGAAGAAAAATTATATTTAGGAAAAGGAGGTGTATATGAGGGAAGGGAAAGAATCATTTCGTACATTGAATTAGGCGAAGCGGAATCCCTGCCTACTGTAACAACAACATTTAATTTTCCAACAACACCAGATGCAGTAGACGGCGGGCACTACCTCTATACATTTTCGATGACATTTTCAGAAGTAGAAGTTGATCTTCTAACAGGTCAGATAAAAATCATTTGTCTTGATCAAGTGATTTCTGCTGGCCCTGTTGTAAACGAACGAGGGTATAAGGGCCAAATTGAAGGCGGCGGTGTAATGGCGCTTGGCTATGCCGTTATGGAAGATGCTCATATGGTTGAAGGCTATTATACAAAAGAAAACCTTGATAAATATATGATTCCAACGATTACAGATGTGCCGTTCTCTATGGGAGTTGAACCGATCGAACGGTTACCAGAGGGGGACGAACATGGTCCACGAGGAGTTGGAGAAATTGGCACGATTGCGGTTGCTCCTTCTATTGTGAAAGCGATACATGACGCGACGGGAGTCTGGGTGAATCAACTTCCAGTTTCGCCTCTTGCTCTTTTGCAAGAGATGGAAAGGAGAAAAGAGCCATGGACCGTACAATAGAAGCACATACATTTGAATTAAACATAATGCTGAACGGTGAGGACGTAGTGCGAACAGTCGCCTACACTGATCGGTTAGTGGATATTATTCGCGAGACACATACGGGAACAAAAGTGTCGTGTGGAATAGGAAGATGTGGGGCATGTTCTGTATTAATGAACGATCAACTTGTGAATGCTTGTCTTGTGATGGCGTATCAAGCAGATGGTGCAGAGATCATCACGATTGAAGGAATCAGTCATGATGGGCAGGATCCTGTTCAACAAGCTTTTTTAGAAGAAGGTGGCTTTCAATGTGGCTACTGCACACCTGGGATGATTCTAGCAGTAAAAGCGTTACTTATCGAAAAGCCAAAGCCAACCGACGAAGAAATTATTCAGGGATTGTCAGGAAATGTGTGTAGATGCACGGGCTACGCAGGTATTATCCGAGCCGTTAAAGCAGCTGCAGAAGTATAGGAGGTATGGATGACACAGGTCACATTGTCAGAGTTAAATCATGTAAAAGAAAGTCGGTTTGCATCCGAATTAGCAGATATATTTGAAGAGTCTATTTGGATTGCTGAAGAAACAGCAAACAAGCGACCGTTTTCAACGGTTGAGAAGCTACATCAAAGCATGGTGGATGTTGTTGAACAAGCAAGTAATGATAAAAAGCTACGGTTAATTCGAGCGCATCCGCAGTTAGGAAGCCGAGAAAGAATGGGTGATTTATCGACGAACGAACAAAGGAAAGTGGGCCTTAACCAATTGGATAATAAGGAATATGAAGACTTCATTGCATTAAACAATTTGTATATGAACACGTTTCAGTTTCCTTTTATTGTTGCGGTTAAAGGAAAAACGAAAACCGACATTTATTGCGACATCAAAGAGAGGTTGCAAGCCTCGAAAACAGACGAGATCAAACGAGCTTTAGATGAAATTTATAAAATTGCTTATTTTCGATTATATGATCGGGTGAAAGATGAGAACAGAATAGAAGGGATGAAGTAGAAATGGAAAACAATGAGCGACTGATATCGTATGGAAAAGGAAATGTATTTGCTTACCGAACGTATTTATCGCCACTCGTAGGTGTTACAACCATTCCAGAATCAACGTTTACGGGAAGAGACAATACCATTTTCGGTTTAAATGTTACGGTTGAAGTAGGAGGCGACGCTTTCTTACCTTCTTTTTCAGAAGGGGATAATCAAATGGTCGTAGCAACCGATTCGATGAAAAATTTTATCCAGCGTCACTTGGCTACTTTTGAAGGAAATAATGTTGAACATTTCGTTCGGTACGTGGCAGAGTCTTTTCTCAATACTTATGATCACATTGAAACGGTGAAACTAGTTGGAGAAGTACTTCCATTTGAAAGTGCTTTGACGACGATTGACGGCGAAATTAATCTGAGTAACCTTGTCTTTAAGCGATCGCGCAATGAACGTTCTCAAAGTGTCATAGAACTTGTGAGGGACCAAGGGGCTTACCAGATTAAAAGTCAGTATAGTGAAGTGCTTGATCTTCAATTTGTAAAAGTAAAAGATAATTCGTTTGTTGGTTTTATTCGGGATGAATATACGACGCTTCCTGAAGACGGGAATCGTCCATTATTTGTTTATTTGGATATTGCTTGGGAATATGAGCAAGAAGCAGATGCTAGTGGGCTACATCCGCATACGTATGTTGCTTCTGAACAAGTGCGTGATCTTGCAAGCACAATCTTCCACCAAACATCTTCACCCTCCATTCAACGATTAATTTACGAAATTGGCTGCCGTGTTTTAGAACGGTTTCCGCAATTACAGGAAGTGACCTTCAAATCCCAGAATCGAACATGGGATACGGTTGTTGAAGACATTCCTGGTTCGGAAGGGAAAGTCTATACAGAACCGCGCTTACCATTTGGCTTTCAGCGGTTTACAGTTAACCAGTCTGATTTACAAAACCATTTAAAGCGAAAAGAAGCGATAAAGTCGATATGAAAGGAATTACAACACATATATTAGATCTGTCAAAGGGAGCACCAGCCCAAGGTGTGCGTATAAAACTGTATCGAATTCTGGATGATAACCGTCAATTCATTCGTGAAGCGGAAACGAATAGAGACGGGCGTGTGGACGTTCCACTTATTTCCGAGCAAGAGCTTGAAGCAGGAGAATACGAGCTTGTCTATTTTATAGGTGCTTATTTTAAGCATGAAAACAAAGCCACATTTTTTTCGAATATACCGGTACGATTTGTTGTAACCAGCCGAAACGAGCACTACCACGTTCCGCTGCTACTATCGCCGTGGGGGTATCAAATCTATCGAGGTAGTTAAAACGATTGATGAGGGTGCAAGCGCGACATAGGTTCGCGCTGTGCTTTCGTTCACTGGATGTTAATTATCATCATTGCTTATTATGAAGAGACGGTTCAAAATAAGAAACAGATAAAGCTTGCTTTGTTTATAACTGGTCTAGCTCTATGGCTTGGAAGTTGGTTATATATGCTGGTGCAAATTTTAAGAGTCTATTAAAGTTGTCTTTTTTGACTTGTCATGCACTTCAACCGAAGTTTTGCGTACTAAGAAATACGGCAAGAATAATCATAGCCAAACCAGTTACACGATCCAAATTGTTTTTAATTTTTGGTGTGATTTTAGATTTCTTTAACTTGTCTCCAGAAAACGCATACAGGCAAGCAAAAAAGAATTCAATTCCAATATAAATCAAGCCTATCACAATAATATTGATTCCTATTCCTTCTTGAGTGGTTTGAATAAATTGTGGCAGGAAAACGGCAAACAACAGATATGCTTGTGGATTTAAACATGCAACAGTAAATTCTTCTTTGCATAGTCGAAAGGAAGTTTTGTTTACCTCCTCTTTTTCTTCGCCTTCCTTACCTTCTGAATGTTTTTCGCGGATAAGCGTACGTACTCCAATCCATGATAAATAAAGAACACCAGCCCATTTGATAAAAGTTAGCACATAGGGAGAAGTTGAAATGAATAACCCGACACCAATTGATACAGCTATAATCATAATTGCAAAAGCTGAAAATCTTCCAACCATTCCATGAATTGCTTTCTTGATGCCATGTTGCAGCCCATTTCGAAGGGATAATACCTGATTAGCGCCAGGGATGGAAGCCATCAGTACCGAAGCAATAAAGAACGATGTCCAATTAATATGATTGACCACAGAGCTGTGAAATTCTAACATATGCCACTTCCTTTTTTATTGTTAGATTAATAGGTTCCGTTTTAAGGTGATAGCCATTCGAATGCAACAAAGATACGTGCATCTTCTTTATGAAACGAGACAGTTATCACCCTATGCATTAAGATAGAAGAAACAAAATGAAAGGGTGTTCAGTAAATGAGAGAATTGTCTTTAACGTCATGGAGTTTGAATCGATTATTAGGGCCTCTTTATTGGAACGAATGGGACGACGTAAATCAAACAATTACTACCGTTGTTGAAGAACAACCACAAGTATATTCTTTAATAGAAATGCCTCAACTGTTAGCGAATCAAGGTTTTCATGCGATGGAGATTATCCATCCTCACTTTCCCTCTACAGATATAGACTACCTTCATGAATTACGGACAGCTTTTGAAAATGCGAATATCCGCCTTCATTCTATTTTAATCGACTATGGAGACATTAGTACGAGAGATCGTGCGAGGCAAACAGCCGATTACGCTTTTTTAAAAGAGTGGGTGAGTATCGCTGCAACAGTTGGCGCAAAGTATGTTCGAATTATAGGAGGAGAAGCAAGGTCGGATGATCAAGAAGGTCTAGAACTGGCGACGGCGCAACTCGCTTCTTTAGTAAATGATGCCAAGCAAAAAGGAGTAGGGATTTTAACTGAAAACTTTAAATCGTTAACAGAAACGGCGGAGAACTGCGTATATTTAAAAAAACATACTGGCATTGACGGACTCATTACAGACTTTGGAAACTTTACAGGTGCGACAAAAGTACAGTCGATTCAACAAACCATTCCTCATAGTAAATCTATCCACGTTAAAGCACTAGAGAATGAGGATGGGACGATTAATCAAGCTGAACTCAAGGGGAATCTTGATGTAGCGAAGGAAATGAACTACGAGGGTCCTTTAACCATTGTGTACGATGGCCTAGACGATATGTGGGCTGGTATTAATAGGGTAAAAGAAATTGTAAAAGCGTATATCTAGGTATGGAGACCTTTGCTATAAGAAGCAGAGGTCTTTTTTTTCGATGAATGAAGCGTATGTACGATAGTGATTCATACATTGTTATGCTAAAATGGTACATTATTAAAGAAAGGATGAGAAAAACTATTTTCTGACTATTTTAATTACATAATAAATGCAAAGGTGGTCTTGGAATGGAAGAAACGCCCTCTTTTTATTCACTTAGTGAAACAGCCGTTACTGTGAATCTAGGTAGCGTGGTAAGTCCAACTGTACAAGCTCGTGTTCAGCAGTTGCTTATGGATCTTGATAACGATCCCTTTCAAGGGTATCAAGAATCTGTTCCAAGTTATATTGGACTAACAGTTTTCTATGAACCTATGAAAATTGCTGCAAATGAGCAGGATGCCGCAAGTGAAGTCATCTCCATTTTAAAAGAACGCGTCAAACAGATAAAGGATCAGATGAACGCTTCTAACGGAAAACATGTCACGATCCCGGTTTGTTACGACCTTGACTATGGGCTCGACTTAGACGATGTTGCAAAAAGGAATGGCTTAACCCGAGAAGAAGTGATCCATATTCATACATCTGGTGATTATCTTGTTTATATGATTGGATTTGCGCCTGGTTTTCCGTTTTTAGGTGGGATGGATGAACGGATTGCAACCCCGAGGCATGCGCAGCCGAGAACGGAAATTCCAGCGGGGTCAGTTGGAATTGCAGGAGGGCAAACAGGGGTTTACCCGTTTACCACACCTGGTGGTTGGCAGCTTATTGGGCAAACGCCGCTCTCTCTTTTTTCTGCAAGTCGAGAGGTCCCGAGCTTATTACAAGCTGGAGATCGCGTTACATTTAAAAAGATATCAAAAGAGGAATTTTTGCAAATGAAAGAAGGCCAATAATGAGTTTATATATCGAAGAAGGTGGGCTATTCTCAACCGTCCAAGATTTAGGTAGAAAAGGTTATCTTCACCAAGGTGTGGTCGAAAGTGGTGCAATGGATCGTGCTGCGGCCCGAAATGCTAATCTTGCAGTTGCGAATGAAGAGAACGCGGCAGTCCTTGAAATGACGCTTATTGGTCCTAGTGTCGCATTTCAAACAACGATGCTCATTTGTATGGTAGGCGATGGAATGACGCCATATCTTGACGGCACACCGTGCTCGACTGGCTACCCTTATATTGTGCCCGCTGGAACCTCGCTCACATTTAAGGCGAAAAAAGCAGGGATGCGTACGTATTTGGCGATTGCAGGCGGCATTGACGTCCCTGTTGTCATGAACAGTAGGAGCACCTATATGCGAGCCGAAATAGGTGGATATGAAGGGCGGAATTTGCGTAAAGGGGATTGTCTTAAAATTGGACAACCTCATCCACTAGTTCGCCCCATGATTGAAAAAATGAAGCACGAAAAAAAAGGTTGGAAAGCAAATTGGCATATTCAATTTCCTGTTACTGAGGCAATGGAAGCGAACAGGCATGTGATCCGAGCTTTACCAGGTACGCATTTTGACCGTCTGAACGAAGAGAGTCAGCAGCAGTTATTTCAATCGTCTTTTACTGTGAAAAATCAATCAGATCGTATGGGTTATCGTCTACAGACAGAGTCATCTATTTCGTTTAAAG
Organism: Alkalihalobacillus sp. LMS6; assembly: GCF_024362765.1. Classification (NCBI taxonomy): domain Bacteria; kingdom Bacillati; phylum Bacillota; class Bacilli; order Caryophanales; family Bacillaceae; genus Alkalihalobacillus; species Alkalihalobacillus sp. LMS6. The sequence continues at coordinate 317,851 of NZ_CP093302.1, forward strand.
AATCATTCAGCCTCTTATCGGAAGCTGTTGCCCTTGGTACCGTTCAAGCGCCCCCAGATGGGCAGCCGATTATCTTAATGGCGGACCGACAAACAACAGGAGGGTATCCTCGTGCACTACAAGTTGCTTCTGTTGATATAAGCAAACTTGCGCAACTTCGTCCTGGTCAATCGTTTACGTTCTCACAAATTACGCTAGCGGAGGCAGAGAAGCTATATAGAGAGTATGAAAAGGCGCTGAAGATACGAAAAAGAGGCTTGTTATTAAGGTGGGAGCAAGCGTATTAAAGGAGGAATGAGGAACATGACAGAACGGGATGAACAAATGAATCAAATTCGAAAAGGCATCTATACTAGCCCTACGTCAGGCTTAGCGCATGGATATGCACAGGCAAACCTTGTTGTGTTACCTAAGAAAGACGCGTATGATTTTCTCTTATTTTGTCAGCGGAACAAACAAGCTTGTCCGCTCTTAGATGTCACGGACGTAGGGTCTGCGGTGCCGAAAATAATTGGAGCAAATGCTGATATCCGAACAGATCTTCCTCGCTACCGTGTCTACCGTTATGGGGTGTTAACCGAAGAGCGGACCGATATAAACAGTCTCTGGGAGGACGATATGGTAGGGTTTCTTATCGGTTGTAGCTTTACGTTTGAAGATGCATTAATAGCAAACAACATCCCAATTCGTCATCAACAAGAGAAGGTGAATGTACCGATGTATGAAACCTCGATCCCATGCGAGGCTGCAGGAATATTCTATGGGAATGTTGTTGTGAGTATGCGACCTGTATCAGAAGAGCAAGCGGTCCGAGCATCGCTTGTAACGGCTCGTTTTCCGTCCGTTCATGGTGCGCCTATCCATATAGGAAATCCAGCTGCCATTGGAATTACAAACATACATAAGCCAGATTTTGGCGATCAAGTGACGATAAAAGAAGGGGAAGTTCCAGTATTTTGGGCATGTGGCGTAACCCCACAAGCTGTAGCGATGGCCAGTAAACCAGCGTTAATGATTACTCATGCACCCGGTCATATGTTTATCACGGAAATTAAAAATGAACAATTAGGAGTCTTATAGATGAACCATCCGATTAGCGATAAAGATCGTCGAAAATTTTTAACTGGAGCGATATTTTTAATGGCGACTTCTGCCATTGGACCTGCTTTTTTAACACAAACAGCTCGATTTACGGAGCAATTTCTCGCAAGTTTTGCGTTTGCCATCTTACTCTCACTTATCATTGATATTGGCGTGCAAATGAACATTTGGCGAGTCATTTCTGTCTCTGGAAAACGTGGACAAGAAATTGCGAATGCGCTTCTTCCGGGTCTAGGGTACGTGATTGCGGCACTTATTTTATTTGGTGGTTTCGCCTTTAATATCGCCAATATTGGCGGAGCTGCTCTCGGTCTGAACGTTTTGTTTAACTTACCGTTAGCAGTCGGAGGAGTCATTACGGCCGTTCTAACAATTGGTTTATTTTTATTTAAACGGTTTGGCCCTGTAATGGACCGGGTCATGCAAGTGTGCGGTGTCATTATGCTACTGATGGTAGGGTATGTAATGTTTAACACGAATCCTCCTGTTCAGGAAGCGGCTTATAGAGCGTTTGTACCTGAAAGCTATATGGTGCTCTTGTTGCCAATTGTCACGATCGTTGGTGGGACTGTCGGCGGGTACATTTCTTTTGCTGGTGGCCATCGGCTTGTAGACGCGGGAATTACAGGGAAAGAAAATGTCAAATTTGTTGGAAGAGCGGCAAACTTAGGGATACTAACAACAGGCTTAATGCGCGTATTCTTATTTTTAGCTGTACTTGGCGTTGTGACTGCTGGATACAGTCTCGACGAAAACAATCCAGCCGCAACGGTGTTTTTAGTAGGGTTAGGAGACGTCGGCTATTATCTTTTCGGTATCGTTTTATTTGCGGCAGCGATTAGTTCGGTCATTGGCTGTGCATACACGAGTGTCTCGTTTTTACGGTCGTTCCATCCAATTTTTGAGAAGCAAAATAACTTGTTTATTGCCGGATTCATTATTATATCTGCCGTTATCTTCATAACAATTGGACAACCTGTACAGCTGCTTATATTGGCAGGTGCTTTAAATGGGTTAATTTTGCCGATTGTGTTAACCACCATTTTAATTGCTTCTAGAAAAAAATCAATCGTCGGCGATTATCATCATCCGACTTGGTTGCTTGTGTTTGGGGTTTTAACGGTTCTTGTTACAATTGGTGCAGGGTATATTGCGCTTGAAGGTATTGTGAATTTATGGAATGGAAATGGATGACTTTAGAGGAGTGAAGGAAATGAACAAAACAGTTGATTTAAATAGTGATATGGGTGAGAGTTTTGGCGCCTACACAATGGGAAATGACAGTGAATTAATGACCTACATTTCATCTGCGAACGTAGCATGTGGCTTTCATGCAGGCGATCCTAAAACAATGCGCGCCACGGTTCAACGTGCATTAGCGTCTAATGTGGCGATTGGTGCCCATCCTGGCTTGCAAGATTTAATGGGGTTTGGTAGACGCCCAATGGAGATCACTCCTGATGAAGGATATGATCTCGTACTCTATCAAATTGGCGCCCTATTAGGTATGACACAAGCAGAAGGGGGGAAACTCCATCATGTGAAGCCTCACGGTGCTTTGTATAATATGGCAGCCAAGAATAAAGAGCTTGCGCTAGCAGTAGCAAAAGCCGTCTACAAACTAGATGCATCCCTTGTGTTATATGGCCTTGCTGGCAGTGCTCTCATTGATGCAGGCAGAGAAGTTGGTTTGCAGACAGCAAGTGAAGTATTTGCCGATCGGACGTACCAGTTAGATGGAAGTTTGACGTCGCGACGTTCGCCCGACGCCATGATTGTGGACGCCAACCAAGCGAGTAAACAAGTATTACGTATGGTACAAGAAGGCAAAGTCATGACCCAACAAGGTAAAGAGATTGATATTGAAGCAGACACGATCTGTATTCATGGTGATGGTGCCCATGCGCTTGCATTTGCAAAAGAGATTCACGCAAAAATTCAAGAAAGCGGTATAACGATCAAGCGAATAAAGGCGTAATCTATTGTGAGAAACCATCAGGCTTACTTCTGATGGTTTTTTAGTGTATCTTGCTTTAAGTCAGTCAGCGAGCGAAAAATAAGAAGCGTAATAAGAAAAAGGCATCACGTTATAACTAAGAAGGAGCAAGATCCCTTACGGAGTGATAGTAAATAATGGCTTGGGTGGGGTCGTGCGAGGAAAGCTATGTTATTCTTAAAAGAGAGAACAGACGATAAAGGGAGTGGTGAGTGATGAAGCGAATTGCGATTGATATGGATGAAGTGATGGCAGATTTTAATAAGAAACATCTTGCGTTGTTCAATGCAGATTATGGTGAAGCCTTAACAGTGGAGGATTTGCACGGAAAGAAACTACGGGAATTGCGCCCTAACCTCGTAAATGAAATTCGCGAATACCTAAAAGATCCTTCCTATTTTCGCGATTTAGAAGTAATTCAAGATGCCCAAGAAGTGATTAAAGAATTAAACGAATCGTATGAAGTGTATATTGCGACGGCCGCGATGCATTTTCCGTCATCTTTTACAGCGAAGTATGAATGGTTGCAGGAGCACTTCCCTTTTTTAGACGATCAGCATTTTGTGTTTTGTGGCGATAAAAGCGTCATTAAAGCAGATTATTTGATTGATGACAATGTGTATCAGCTGGAGCGCTTTACTGGAAAAGGTATCCTTTATACCGCTCCTCATAATGTTCATGAGGAACGATTCACGCGGGTCAATCATTGGCAAGATGTGAGGGACTATTTCTTGAAATAATAAAGATGTAAGGTTAATCGGATCTATTTTCGGTTTTCCTTACATTTTTTTATGTTGAATGTTGTTTCTGAAGGGAAGCTTCGCTGGCATAAGTTTTGCAAGTAAATCATTCGAGTGGATGTGGAACGAACTACGCTTAATCTAGTTAGGATAAGGGAGTGCATACATGCGACAAATGGTTTGGAGCGCCGTCTTATTGTTAATCTTCGTGCTTAGTCCGCAAATGGTTGAAGCTGGAACAACCGAATCTGGTTCCTATGGTGGCAAGAATTACAAACTATATCACCCAGACTCGGTTCAAGATTCAGGCGATGTACCGCTGGTCGTCATGTTACACGGGTGTACTCAAGATGCCAATCAGTTTGCAGCGGGTACACAAATGAATGCAGTTGCGGATCGAGAGGGATTTTACGTACTATACCCTGAACAAAGTGCCGCAGCAGATATGCAAAAATGTTGGAAATGGTTTGAAGCTGCTCATCAAGCAAGAGGCAGAGGAGAGCCGGCAACACTTGCAGGTTTAGTACAACAGGTGATAAACCAGAAAGAAGTAGATAGAGAAAAGGTTTATGTGACGGGACTTTCAGCAGGTGGGGCAATGGCAGGGATTATGGGTGCCACCTACCCAGATTTATTTTCTGGAATTGGTGTCGCTTCTGGACTTGAATACAAGGCAGGAACGACCCAGCTAGAAGGGATAATGGCTATGTCAAATGGAGGGCCAGACCCAGCTCGGCAAGGCCAGTTAGCGTTCCAAGCAATGGGGTCGCACGCAGAAGTTGTGCCAACCATTGTGTTTCATGGAACAGCTGATTACACTGTCAATGTGATCAATGGGAACCAAGTGCTAAGCCAATGGGCAAAAACGAATGATTTAGTACTTGGTGGACGAAGCCTTCTTACCGATCAAGCGGATGAAAAGATGAATCAGCAAGTACCAGGTGGACGTAGCTATTCAGAGGAACTCTATCGACATGGAGAAACAAAGGAGCTTCTGTTAAAAAAAGTACTTGTGAACGGAATGGGCCATGCGTGGTCTGGTGGGAGTACGGCCGGTAGTTATACAGATCCGAGTGGGCCAAATGCCAGTGAAATGATGTGGGCTTTCTTTTCGGATCTAGGTGAGGATGATAATGAACAGCCTGATCGGCCAACGGTTGTGGCAAATCCCGCTGGAGGTGTGTTTCGTGAACCTGTGACGGTGGCGGTGTCGAGTGAGACGGCGAAGGAGATTCGATGTCAGACTGACGGTCGTGAAGCCACCAGTGCGTCTCCTCTATACACAGAACCATTTCTGTTTGAAAAAACGACAACTTTATCTTGTATTGGTGTGACAGATGAGGGCACGGCCGGCACAATCCTAAAGGAAGTTTATCAAATTCAAGACGATGGAGACCCTATTGAAGAGATCGTGATTCAAGTAGAAGCGGCAAATTCGGGGTTTGTCGGGAGATTGGCGGCTGATGGTATCGGCTCACAACTGAAGGCTGGCGACAAAGGGATGTTTAATACTGATACATTTCGTTCGATTCTCTCTTTTTCAACTGCGGATGTTTCACAAGCCAGTAATGCGATGCTAAGAGTACCTATATCAGAAGTAGAGGGCAATGTGTCAGGGCTCGTTCTTGATGCAAAAAACAATTATTTTGGGAACAGCATGCAGCTAGAACGAGCTGATTTTGCTGCACCAGGAGATTATGTTGCCATTAGTCAAGCAACAGTTAAAAACGGCGATTCTTATGTGGAATTTACGTTACCTGCAAACGTTGTGCAGGCATTAACGAACCAAAAAGCCATGCAATTTCGCATACGAGCGACATCAACGGCGAGTTTTCAAGCAAACGTTGTCCATTTTAAGCAAGATAACGAAGGTGCGACGCTGCGAATAAAATAAAAAGAAGAGGTGCGCTTTATGCGGCACCTCTTCTTTTCTTTTCATTCCTCTGGTCGAGTACCAGGGTCCATTTGTTCACTTGTTGCTGTTCGTAACGGTTTTACTTTTAAATCTTTATCAATACGGATTTGGCAAGAAAGACGTAGATTATCAGCAGTAATCCCTTTTTTCTCACGGGCTGCTGCTTCTAATTCGCCGATCGGACCAGCGTCGCCATCCACGATCTCGCACAGGCAAGTCGTGCAGCGTGCTTTACCACCACAACGGTGTAGGATATCAACGCCATTGTCTTCTAATGCGAGCACAAGTTTTACGCCTTGTTCAGCTCGAAAGGTATGATAGCCTTCTGCATGAATCATGGGCATTGTCATCATCCCCCTTTTTCAATTGTTCATATCTAGTTTAGCATGAAAGCGAAGGTGATAGAACGTTAAGTTGAGAATGAAGTGTAGGGAGACGTGGCATGCATATCTATGTAAAACAGCTTAATTATTCAAGTCCATAATGAACAAGTAGCTGTATTTCTAAATGCTCAGCTTGCTCAAACGGCAAGACACGGCGTTTGTTGCGAACATAATCTTCAATTGCGCGAAGGTAAGCAGACAATTCACTCGTTGCGGTCGGCAAGAATTTTTGCGCGCGTTCTTCAACAGCACGTAAATCTTCAGCTGTGTACATCTTCTTCACTCCTATGAGGATTCTTTCTCCTAGTGTATAACCATATGGTCACCATAACTACTTAAGATCTGCTAAAGAATACGTAAAAGTCTCTTAACAGAGTGAAAAGTAACGGAGAATTGGTAGCAGATGTTTAAAATGAAACAAGTTGTGGGATACCAATTAGAATGTCAAAAAAATGGATAGGGGATTTCATATGCTTTGCCAATCAGATGACGAACTACAATTATTAGTGAACCAAGCGAGAGATGTGATTGAAGATGGGAAAGTGGCTGATTACATACCTGCATTAGCTAAAGCCGATAAAGATAAAGTTTCGATTGCGTTGTTTTATCCTGATGGCCGCTTTTATTCTGCAGGAGATACAAACGAAAACTTTACGCTACAAAGTATTTCAAAAGTTTTAGCGCTTGCGCTTGCCTTAATTGATAATGGAGAAGACTATGTGTTTGACCGTGTGGGAAAAGAGCCAACAGGTGATCCGTTTAACTCCATTGCGAAATTAGAAACGAATAAGCCATCTAAACCATTAAACCCTATGATTAATGCAGGCGCACTTGCTGTGACGCATATGATTAAGGGAGAATCGGTTAATCACCGTCTTGAACGGTTACTACAATTTATTCGTTGCTTATCAAATAATGAGACGGTTGCTTATAATGAAGAGGTAGCAAAGTCAGAATATGAAACAGCAGACTTAAACCGAGCTTTGGCCTTTTTTATGAAACAGCACGATGTCATAACCGAAGACATTGAAGGCTTAATTGATTTATATACAAAACAGTGTGCCATTGAGATGAATTGTAAAGACTTAGCGCGCATTGGCTGTGTACTTGCAATGGATGGACGTGACCCAGAAAACGATGAACAAGTGATTCCTGTAGATGTTGCACGCATTTGTAAGACCTTTATGGTGACATGCGGCATGTACAACGCGTCGGGAGAATTCGCAATCAATGTGGGTATCCCTGCAAAAAGTGGTGTTGCAGGAGGAATTATGGGTTCTATCCCGAAAAAATGTGGAATTGGTATTTGCGGACCTTCATTAGATGATAAAGGCAATTCCATTGCAGGCATTCGCTTACTTGAAATGATGTCACGGCAATATTCACTTTCGATGTTTTAAGCAGGAGTACGGGCTCCTGCTTTTTTCCTGTTTCGTGCAGAGTCGACTTGGCGTATAATCGATAAGCAGAATAAGGAGAGAATGATGAAAGTGACCATTCATAGCGGCTTATATGAAATAAAAAAAGAAATGCAGCAACGAAAGCACCAGCGCATGACAATCAAGATGCGTTCCTTTATGGCTCGCATTGGACAGAAAAGACGCACGAATCAACTTGTGGAGCAAGTCAATAAACGACTCGGCGAAATGGGGATGCGCGCTTATTCACCAACAGGGACACAATGGCAACATTTAAAAATGGACGAGTGGGTCACGTTTTCGAAACAGTTGCAAGACCCGCCACGCCACATAATCAAGGTTCAAAAGCAGGCTCGCCCGTTTCGGCTTTATTTGCATCAACAAGAAGCGCTACATAAGCTGGAACGAATAAAGCAACCTTTTTCAGGAATTTTGTCTATTCCTACAGGTGGAGGGAAAACAGTCGTAGCGGTTCACTGGCTTCTCAAAGAAGGCGTAGAAAAAGGGCGCAAAGTGTTGTGGCTAACCCACCGACATGATCTGCTTGACCAAGCTTACGAAACGATTCAAAAGCACGCAACCGACGCCCTCTTAACAGAAGGGCAGTCGTTCATTTGTCGACTGATCTCTAGTGATGAGACGCATGAATCGATTAAAGACATACAGGCTATGGATCAAGTGGTTATCGCCACAAACGGTAGTCTTGTCGGACAACTAACGCTTTTGCTGAAAAACTGGCTTACGCCTCAGGAAGAGCTGCTCATCATCGTGGATGAAGCCCATCACGCTGTTTCTGAGACGTACGAGCACATTTTAACGACATTAAGTCATCAGGTTAAGCCAACGATTCTTGGACTAACGGCAACTCCTTTTCGAACGGTCGAAGAGGAGAAAGGCTTGTTAAAAAAACGGTTTTCCACTGATATTTTGTATAAACTTGATATCTCTACGCTCATAGCTCGGGGAATTTTGGCTGAACCGATTTTCAAAGAAATGAAAACAGGCGTGAAGAAGCTTCCGACCTTGTCGATGAAGGACGTGCAGCAAATTCATACAGCGGATGTATTACCGCCAAAGATTGAACAGTATTTAGCGGTTCATCAGTCTCGCAATAAGGCGATTGTTGGTGAATATGTCAATGGTGCTCATGTCTATAAAAAAACCTTGGTGTTCGCGCTGAATCGAAACCATGCGGTACAGTTAACGAACCAATTTAGCGCCCAAGGCATTCGTGCTGATTTTTTTATTTCGGGGGAAGAAAAGAAGCAGACAGCACTGGAACAGTTTAAAGATGGAACGCTTGATGTGCTTGTGAATGTCAATATGTTAACGGAAGGGACCGACTTACCCGATGTGCAGACCGTTTTCTTAACGAGGCCCACAACCTCCGCCATCTTAATGACGCAAATGATTGGTCGAGCAATGAGGGGAATTGAAGCAGGTGGAACGGAAACAGCAAGGATTGTCCATTTTCAAGACGACTGGCCAGAAACGATTTCATGGATCACGCCGAATGAATTGTATCGAGATGATCTTTCAAGATTAAAGCAACCGCACCTACTTGAACGAAAACCCCCGGTTGAATCAATTTCGTTCCATCTCGTGCAGCATTTATTTGAGAAAATCACTCATAGAGACACGGAACAGTACCGTTTCACAGAAACAATTCCCATCGGTGTGTACTCCTTTCTAGACCCGAAAACGGAGCAAACGGTCGACATCCTTGTTTATGAACATTTGGTTGATGCGTTTGAAGCATGGATGAAGGCGCTTGACATTGGTTCTGTTGAGGAAAAAACGACACAAATTAATCATGCAGAAAGAAGATATTTTAAAGAAAAAAGACATACCTTTGGCTATGATCGAAACGATCTATTAGCGATTTATCAATATGTAAAGGAAACGAAGAAAAAGCCAATGCTGAGACGGTTTAAAAATCGTGAAGCGGTGGATGTTACAAAACTAGCAGAGAAATTATCGCAGAAAGGGCTCGTTGGCGAAGCGAAGAAAGCGTTTATCGATCGACATTGGCACGATGAACAGTCTTTTCTAGCAGTCTACTTTGGTTTTAATAAACTAGCGTTTCGGAAACGATTAGAAGTGGAGTTATTGAGGTTGGAGGAACCGGAGTTGTTTGAGTGATGAAAAGAATAGGAGCTAAATCATTTTAGCTCCCTTTATATTTCCTATTGATAAGCAGTCGCAATATATGCAGAACCTCTTTTAAAAACTGTCTCAGTATACCAAGTTTTAACATGCTTACCTGCCGCAGTACGTTCAACATGCTTCCATTTTTGATAAGTTAAATCATGTCTAACTCCTAATTTACTATAACGCTTAGGATCGGCAGGATATGAAACCGTAGCAGAAGTACTGTGTTTAACACTTATAGTAGCTGAGAAACCATTGTATTTGTAAGTTCCGCTCATTGAAAAGCTTTTTCCAGAAGTAATGGTATATTTGTCAGCTTTACTCCAATTTGGAGTATGTTTATGATAACTTATCCATGCCTTATTGGCTTTATGTTCGTTAGTTTTAGTAGAAGTGACTTTTGTATAGGAAGCGAATGGTTTAATAGTGTTAATTGATTCCAAATAATAATTCATATCTTCCTGATTATCAAAAATTGTAATGCTACCATCTTCTTCCGTATATTGATATGGTGCATCAACTTCTAATTCAACTTCTGCGTCCTCTAGCTTTATTAGTTCATTATAATTATTTAGTTCTGATTCTTCTGTCATTTCTGCGTGAGCGAGGTTTTCCCCTAAAGTAAAAATATTTAATAAGATTATAACTGATAAAACTAATACCAAAAACCTTGAAGGGTTCACATTGGCCATTTTTCATTCTCCTCTTCTTTTTTTAATTTATGATGATTTATAAAGTTATCTTTAGTATAATGATTAAGAAAATAAATGCAAGTAAAATTTTGAAAAGGTGGATAAATTTGTGAAATTATTGTCAGGAATACTTTGTCTTATCTTTACTTTTATATTTGTGACTTATCTTTATGGATTGCATCAAATCTCTTCATCAATGTATACACCTGTTTTAATTGTTTTCCCTGCAATACTAATGGTTCTTGCTATTTTTCTAGTATATAGTTATTACAAAGAAGAAAAATAAACGATCCGTATATAAAACAGAAGTAGAAGTTTTGCTCTTGCAAAGCTTCTTTTTAGTTGGTGTGAGAATCGTAACGTTTTTAATAACCTTCTATAGATTTTTTGAACCAATTTTGAATTATGAAATTAATCGTCCTTAAAAATCTCCTTCACCGTCCTTTGTAACAATGAATCATATAATTAAACGTATGAAAAAACGAAATTTTTTAAATGATGAGTGTTTGAAATCGTTTAATAAGGTTAATAGAGTAGAGAACAGTTTTTTGCGAAAATTTGGAAAGGAGCGAGTGGAATGAAGTTGACGTTACAAGATGCACAAGAAGTGATCGCAGCAGCGGAAGAAAAAGCGAAACAGCTTAACGTGAAAATGGTAATTTCCGTTGTGGATGACGGTGGAAATATGATTGCTGTTCATCGAATGGATGATGCTTGGCTTGCAAGTGTCGATATTGCCCAAAAGAAAGCTTGGACCTCTGTCGCATTAAAAACGAAAACAGCTGATTTAGCTGAAGCAACGGTTCCAAATGCAGAATTATATGGATTGAATACAACGAACGATGGCCGCATTGTGTTGTTTGGAGGAGGCATTCCGTTAAAGCACGGAGACACGATTGTCGGTGCAATTGGCGTAAGCGGTAGTTCGGTCGACGATGACGTGAGTGTTGCGGAAGCAGGAGTCTATCGATTTGATGACCACTTAGAAAAAGCAGGTATGTAACGATAATGAAGCTTTAGGAGGATGAAGATGGCGAACAATCGCGGTGTTGTATATATGGGTAAAAAAGGCGTTGAAATTCAAGATATCGAATACCCTGAACTTGTTTTAAAAGATGGCCCTGGTGTTCCGAAAGCGAATGTCGGTCGAAAATGTGAGCACGGTGTAATTCTAAAAGTCATCGTCACGAATATTTGCGGAAGTGACCAGCACATGGTGCGAGGACGGACAACTGCACCAGAAGGGCTTGTTCTAGGTCATGAAATTACTGGTGAAGTCGTTGAAATCGGACGAGATGTGGAGTTCATCGAAAAAGGGGATATTGTTTCGGTCCCGTTTAACATTGCTTGTGGACGTTGTGTCATGTGTCAGGAACAAAAAACCCATATTTGTTTGAATGTGAATCCAGAACGACCTGGTTCAGCCTATGGCTATGTAGATATGGGTGGCTGGGTTGGTGGCCAATCGGAATATGTGATGGTCCCGTACGCTGATTTCCAATTACTTAAATTTCCGAATAAAGAAAAGGCAATGGAGAAAATTCTTGATCTTACGATGTTGACCGACATTTTTCCGACAGGTTTCCACGGCGCCTACACAGCTGGAGTTGGAATTGGTTCAACGGTTTATGTGGCAGGAGCAGGTCCTGTTGGTTTAGCGGCGGCTCATTCTGCACAACTTCTAGGCGCATCGAGCGTCATCGTTGGTGACATGAATGAAGAGCGCTTGGCGCAAGCACGCAGCTTTGGGTGCGAAACAGTCGATTTATCTAAGCACGACCGACTCGGAGAGCAAATTGAGAACATCTTAGGTGTAGCAGAAGTGGATGCTGCGGTGGACGCGGTTGGCTTTGAAGCAACGGGTCACGGTGAAAATGCAGGTGAACAACCAGCTGCGGTACTTAATGCGATTATGGATGTGACCCAAGCGGGCGGAAAGCTTGGCATTCCAGGACTTTACGTGACGGAAGATCCAGGAGCGGCAGATGAAGATGCGAAAACAGGTTCATTAAAAGTTCGTTTCGGACAAGGTTGGGCAAAAGCGCATACGTTTGTTACGGGTCAAACCCCTGCGATGCAGTACAATCGAAAGCTAATGAAGCTAATTATGTCAGGCAAAGCGGATATTGCAAAAGCTGTTAATGCAACCGTTATTTCTTTAGATGAAGCGCCAGATGGTTATGCTGATTTTGATAGTGGTGTTGCGAAGAAATTTGTCATTGATCCACATGGCATGCTGAAATAAGGATAAATAAACCAAGTAAAGGATTCTTCCTTGCTTGGTTTATTTTTGGCATAATAGAAAGATGAAAAAGAGAAGGGGCGTTTACAAATGGATCATGAAGCAGCAGAACAACTTATCGAGCAATTAAGAAATGGGGAAAAGGAAGAAGTCGTTATTTCCAAAGATGAGTTTACAAATTTCCGTGAAGTGCTTGTTAATCAAGCAGACAAAAAAGATTTTCGAGGCAATGCACAACATCGAGGGTCGGTCATTTATACGTATGAGCCTGGTTGGACGGCGTAAAAGATGGGAAAGAATGATGCTGTCGTAAAAGCGAATGAGTCTCTTTCTGCGGTCGTGGTGAAGATGATTAAAGGGAACCATATTTCCATGAATGTGAAGGACGAGAACGGAGGCAGCTTAGGCGAATTGGTTTTATCCGATGTTCGACAAGCCATTCAATCAGGTCGAGAGCGCGACTCTGCCATCACGCTTTTGCAAAATCGGCCGGAGACTGCCTCATCTAATCAATTTGAATCGATGTTAAAAAGCGAAATGTTTGCGATTCTAATGGATTCTTTATACGACGGTGTGTACGTAACCGATGGGACCGGTGTGACGTTAAAAGTTAATCAAGCATATGAACGAATTACGGGCATCCCTGCACAGACCATTATTGGTATGCACATGAGAGATATGGAGAAAGCAGGCTATATTTCAAACTCCATCTCTCTTGAAGTGTTAAAGCAGAAAAAAGTTGTAACGCGGATGCAACGCTTAGCAAGCGGCAGAAAGGCGTTGGTGTCGGGCACGCCTTCTTTTAATGACGCTGGTGAAATCGAATATGTCGTCAGTACGGTTCGAGATATGACGGACCTTCTTCGTATGCAGGCAGAGCTTGAGGATTTAAAAGAATGGCAAGCGGAACGAGCACATTATGTCACAAACCAAGATGTAACACCGATTGTGGCAGAAGATGAACAAACGATTTCATTTTTGACGAAAGCGCGACGTGTAGCAGAGACGACGGCTACTGTCTGTTTATTAGGTGAGAGTGGTGTCGGCAAGACAAAAGTAGCTACATATATTCATGAACATTCACAACGGAAAGACAAACCGTTTGTTGTTGTGAACTGCGGTGCACTGAGCGAAACGCTAATTGAAGCTGAATTATTTGGCTATGCACCAGGGGCATTCACCGGTGCTTTAACAAAAGGAAAAAAAGGACTCATTGAAGTCGCTCACGGTGGCACTTTGTTTCTTGATGAAGTAGGCGAGCTTCCACACGCAACTCAAGTCAAGCTGTTAAAAGTGCTTGATGATTTCCACTTTACGCCGGTAGGATCAACAGAAGGAAAGCGCGTCAATATTCGAGTAATCGCTGCAACCAACCGTGATTTGAATGAATTAGTAAAAAGGGGACAAATGCGCGAAGATTTTTATTATCGAATGGCGGTCGTTCCGCTTTTTATTAATCCGTTACGACATCGGCCTAAAGAAATCCTTCGACTGACTCGTTTATTTTTAAGTGAGTACAACAATCGTTATAATCGACACGTTACATTGGGCGACGAAGCGCTGCATGCTATACAACAATGGCATTGGCCAGGGAATATTCGAGAATTAAAGAACGCGATTGATTATGTCGTCGCGACAACGCCTGTTGGGGTTGCCGGAAAAGAGTCCTTGCCGAAGCCGTTATGGGAAGAAGGGCTAGACGAAGAGGATGGTCGTACATTAAAGGATGTGCTCCAGGCTGTTGAGAAGCGGATGATTGAAGAAGCGATCGTGAAACACAAAACAACACGAGCAGCAGCAAACGCGTTAAAGATTAGCCAAGCGGCACTCGTTACGAAGCGTCAAAGCTACCGAAATCTTGATCAAAAATAAAATCAAACGATTAGAAAATAGATCAATTTCTTTCGTTTTCCCCTATAAACAAGCGCCAATACAGTTGGCACGATTTTTGCTTCTCACTCTTTATACGAATAGGGGGAAATGAAAATGAATCAACAACTTTTTAAAAGCGCTTACAAAATTTGGACAGGTGCTGGCGCAACGGCACAATTAAAACATGAAGTGGCACGACTTCAAATGAACAATCCGCTAATTGTGAGTGATGCCATTATAAAACAAGTAGGCTTGCTCGACGAAGTGTGCGCCTCGTTAGATGAGGCTTCGTTCGGAACGTTTTTGGACGTTGAACCTGAACCTGCATTTCCAGTCATTGAAGCATGTAAAAAAGTGTTTCTGGCTGGTGGCCATGATGGATTTATTGCTATTGGTGGAGGAAGTGCCATTGATACGGCAAAAGCGGCGTCCGCCTATGCGACATACGATGGATCTTTGCATGATTTTGTTGGTACGGATTTGGTGCCGCAAAAAGGAGCACCACTTATTGCGATCCCGACCACAGCTGGTACAGGGTCTGAAGTGACAAATATCGCCATTTTATCAGACAAAGATGCACAATTAAAAAAAGGGATTGCCAGTGATTATCTTTTGCCTGATGTCGCAATTGTGGCGCCGGAAATGACGCGGACCGCTCCACAGCATGTGACCGCAGCAAGTGGAATTGATGCGATGGTACATGGTATTGAAGCATATTTATCAGTAAATGCATCACCGATAACGGATGCCTTGGCGCTTCAATCGATCACGATGATCGCGCGTAGTCTACCAAAGGCTTATTCGAATTCGCACCAGTTAGCAGCGAGAGAAGAAATGGCAACAGCAAGTTTAATGGCAGGAATGGCGTTTGGCAATGCAGGTGTTGGTGCAGTACATGCATTGGCTTACCCTCTAGGGGGACGCTTCCAAATGGCACATGGCGTCAGCAACGCTCTGCTCCTACCGTTTGTCATGGAAGTGAATAAACCAGCTTGCTTAGAACGGCTAAAAGACATTGCCGATGCGCTAGGCGAGCAAACATCGGGCTTAAGTCTAAATGAAGCAGCAGATCGAGCGATTGTGGCCATGACGCGTTTATGTGCGCAGGTGAAGATTCCAGCTAGTTTAAAAGAGTTTGATATTCAAGAAAGTGATTTAGAAGAGATGGCAGAAGATGCGTCTAAAATTGAACGTCTATTAAAAAATAACCCTCGCCAGCTAACGAAAGCTGAAATTTACGAGATTTATCAGGCTGCATATGTAGGACGGGCACAGCAATGAAATGGAAGCAGCGACAGTTCGGTCAAGAAACGCCGTATCAACCATTAGGTCCTTTTAAAATTCGCGTGCCGTTTTACCATTATCGATTTGAATGGCCTGACTACGTCCAAGGCTTGCTCATGTGTGCCGTTGATCTAGCTGCCATACCACTCTTAATGGAATTGCTTGGCATGCCTTTTGAAGCAGCCTTGGCTGTTGTGATTTTAAATGGTCTGCTCTATTTAACGCACCATTTATTAGGGGATCCGGTTGTGCCAGGTTGGATTACGCCAGCGATTCCTTTAATCATGATTTATGTGTCTTCCTTTCCAGAAGATGAGCGGGTCCATGCATTGATTGCCTTTCAGTTAACCCTCGGTCTACTATCAATCTTTCTAGGGGCGACAGGGTTGGCAAGTAAAGTGGTACGGTTTGTGCCAAGTGCGATTAAATCAGGTGTCATTTTAGGGGCAGGGATTATTGCAGTCATCACCATTTTTGAAGTGGGAGGTCGGTTTGAATCATTCCCGTGGACGATATCGATTGCGATTGGAATTGGCTTCTACTTGTTGTTTTCTAAACACTTTCAAAAGTTGAAAGCGAGGGGTGGGCTCTATGGTTTGGTTGGTAAATTAGGTATTTTGCCAATTATTCTCCTTGCTGTTATCGTTGCACCTTTATTTGGAGAAGCCCCGTGGCCAAACATAGAATGGGGATTTTCGAAGCCGGATTTTATTACACTTTGGAGTGAGTATACGTTGTTTGGGGTAGGTTTTCCGCCACTTATGATGTTTTTAACCTGTTTGCCGACGGTTTTTGCTGCTTACCTTGTGTTGTTTGGTGACATTTTGCAAGCAAAAGCAATTATTAAAGAAGCCGATGTAGTTCGTCAAGATGAAAAAGTTGATTACAACCCGAACCGTGCTCATCTTATTTTCGGCGGTCGAAATGGCATCATGAGTATCATCGGTCCGGATGTCACGATGGCAGGTCCGACTTGGGCGGCGATGCAAGTAGTCATTGCCGAGCGCTTTAAAGAAGGAAAAAAATCCATGCACTCCATTTTTGGAGGAATGGGATCGTTTCGGTTTGGGACAAACACGGGGTTATTGCTGTTGCCAATTGTGAGTTTAGTTGAGCCGATTCTTGGAGTAGCGATGGCGCTCACTCTATTAATTCAAGGTTATGTGAGTGTGCGAATCGGGATACTAGAAGCGAAGAGTCAGAGAGACTTAGGGATAGCGGGGATTATTGCTGCCATTTTAGCGGTAAAAGGTGCTGCTTGGGCATTTGCCGCAGGAGTCATCCTCTGTCTATTAATCTACGGCAAGCAATTTTTTAAAGGCGAAACTGATGAGACATTCGTAAAAGATCAAGAGGAAGAAAAGAGAGGTGCGTAACGATGAAAAAAGGACTATTTATCAATAATGAAGTGGTTTGGACAGACGATGTCATGGAGGTGGAGAATCCAGCAACTAAGGAAATCATTGGGACTGTTGCGAAAGCAGGAGCGAAAGAAGCGAGTGCTGCTGTAGATGCGGCCGCCGACGCCTTGCAAGTTTGGAAAAGCAAAACAGCAGCTGAACGCAGTGAATACTTGATGGCATGGCACGCACGTATAAAAGAAGAAGAAGAGGCTCTTGGAGAAGGAATGACCCTTGAACAAGGGAAACCTCTAGCAGAAGCAGTTGGGGAAATTCGTTATGCGAACAGTTTTCTCTCGTGGTATGCAGAGGAAGGGAAGCGAGTTTATGGAGAGACCGTTCCAGCAAGCGCGCCGAACAAGCGAATTATTGTACAGAAACAAGCGATCGGTGTCATTGCGGCGATTACCCCGTGGAATTTTCCGGCTGCGATGTTAACGCGAAAACTAGGTCCAGCGCTAGCGGCAGGATGCACAGCTGTCGTGAAGCCGTCAGAGCTTACACCTTTTACCGCTTATCGACTCGCGGAACTTGCGTTGGAAGCAGGAATTCCAAAAGGAGTCATCAATGTGGTTACTGGTGACGCATCCGCAATTGGGAAGGCTTGGATGGAAGATGAGCGAGTTCGGAAAGTTTCGTTTACTGGATCAACCGCAGTTGGGAAATTGTTGATGCGACAAGCAGCAGATACTGTAAAAAAACTTTCGCTAGAATTGGGTGGGCATGCACCGTTTATCGTGACCGAACATGCGGACATCGCTAAAGCCGTAAAGGGATTAATGGGCTCGAAGTACCGGAATGGCGGTCAGACGTGTGTTTGCGCGAACCGTGTTTACGTACATGAATCAATTAAAAAATCGTTCACTAAAGCGTTTATTGAAGAAATGAGCGCTTTGAAGACCGGTAATGGCCTTTCCGCTGATTCCGATATTGGTCCCCTTGTCAATCAGAGTGCTGTAGAGAAAGTAGACAAACACCTCCGTGATGCGGAAGCAAAAGGAGGAACCCTTGTTTACGGACAGGAACCACAAGAGACAGGTGGCTATTATCAAACGCCTGTTGTCGTAACGAATGCAACGGATGAGATGTTATGTATGAATGAAGAAACATTTGGTCCACTTGCACCAATTGCTAGTTATGAAACGATTGAAGATGTGATCGAGCGAGCCAATCAAACACCATTTGGTTTAGCTGCTTATGTGTATTCAAATGATCTGACGGAAGCATTTATGATTTCTGAAGCGTTAGAGTACGGCATTGTCGGATTAAATGATGGACTGCCATCCGTTGCTCAAGCGCCTTTTGGGGGAATGAAAGAAAGTGGCTTAGGACGTGAAGGTGGACACTGGGGCATAGAGGAGTACTTAGAAGTAAAATACATCTCGATGCAGTTATAGAAAGGATAAAAGCGCTCACTTTGAGCGCTTTTTCTAGTAGAAACAATTCAGTCCCCTTTTATTGTGTGAATTCTGTATAATATGAAAAAAGGGGGAGTAGAGTTGAAACTACTACAAGCGACAAAAGATGATTTAACAGGCGTTTCTCTTCTCTTTAACCAATACAGAATGTTCTATAACCAATTGGATGACATGAATGGTGCAAAATCGTATATAAGAGAACGATTACAACAAGGGGATTCAATCATTTTTGTTATGAAAGAAGGAGACACCTATTTAGGTTTTACGCAGTTATACCCGACCTTTTCATCAATCTCAATGAAAAAGGCTTGGATTCTCAATGATTTGTATGTACATGAAGAGGCACGAGGAAAAGGTGTCGCTGAATCGCTCTTAAATCGAGCAAAAGCATTTGCTTTGGAGACTGAAGCAGTAAGTATTGCCTTAAGTACTGCGCCGGATAATCTACCTGCACAACAATTGTATGAAAAAATTGGGTATGAGCGTGACGAGAAATTCTATCATTATGAATTAAATCTAGTATAAAGAAGGTGATGGAATGGCCAAGCTCGTTATTCTTTTTGGACCTCAAGCAGTTGGAAAGATGACGGTAGGAGAAGCGCTTGCTGAGCAGACATCACTAAAGCTTTTTCATAACCATATGTCCATTGATATGGTCGCACCGATTTTCGGATTCCAAGACGAGACGTGGCGGTTAGTCGATTTATTCAGAAAAGAAATGTTTCAATCAGTGGCAAAAAGTGATTTAGACGGGTTAATTTTTACATACGTTTGGGCTTTTGATCGTCAAGAAGACTGGGAATATATTGACAATGTCGCAAGCATATTTGAAGAAAACGGTGGCTCGGTTTATTTTGTTGAGCTAGAGGCTGCATTTGATGAGCGACTCGCTCGAAATAAAAGCACACATCGGTTACAGCAAAAACCAACGAAACGAGATGTCGATTTTTCAGAGAAAGAATTAAAAGAGAGTGCCCAAACATACCGCTTAAATTCAAAAAAAGGTGAATTAACCAAGCCCTATTATTTGCGAATAAACAATACAAACCGTACATCTAGCGATGTTGCTGCAGAAATTAAGCGAACGTTTAACTTATAAAGGGAGGGGTACACTTATGCAATTTAAAAATATCATAACAAGTGAAGAAGCGTTTGAAGCCTTCTGTGAAGAAATAGGAAAGCCGAGTGAGTTGGCAGCGAACAAAGTTATTTCATCCATCGATGCGCACTGTGAAGCATTTATTAAAAAATCCCCGTTTCTTACTATGGCATCGGCTAATAATAATGGAGAATGTGATGTAACACCAAGAGGGGATGATCCTGGTTTTGTTCACGTCATTGATGAAAACTTTCTATTAATTCCTGAACGACCAGGAAACAAACGAATGGATTCAGCGCATAACATCTTATCAAATCCACATGTAGGGCTACTCTTTTTTATTCCTGGACTTGGTGAAACGCTAAGAATAAATGGAAAAGCTCACATCTGTCGTGATCCAGAATTACTTGACGCATGTCTGGCGAAAGGGAAACGGCCTCTTTTTGGCGTTCTGGTTGAAGTGAAGGAATGTTATATCCACTGCGCAAAGGCATTCTTGCGCTCGGGCTTGTGGAAACCAGAATCTTGGATTGACCAGGAAGAACGTCCATCCGTTGCAAAAATGATTAAAGCGCATACAGAATTTGATAAAAAGACGGAGCAGGACATTGAACGATCACTGGAGGAAAGCTACGCGAAACGACTGTATTAGAGGTGTAGAAATGTCAAAAACGATAAACGACTTACATACGGGCGGGGAAATGAGTGCAACGGTTCAGTTGTTTTATTCAATGGTGGAAGAGAATTTCTTACGTTTACAAGCAAGTCTACATACTATTGTACAAGATGAAATGGATTTCAAAGGTCTTGGAAATAAGGAAAATAGTATAGCTCAGCTCATTCGACATCTAGCATACGTTGACTTATGTTGGGTTTTTCGACTAAAGGGCCAACCTATTCCGGCAGAATACGAACAAAGGCTTGGACCAATGACAGATTTAAACGGTAAATTACCAAACGTACAAAAGGTACCGAAACGTGACTTGCTTGAAGATTATAGAATGATTATAACGATGTTAAAAAAAGAATGTGAGCGGTTTACGGATAAAGAACTAGAGCGTGTTGTTCCTTATGAAAATGGCGAAAAGGCCACCATTCGATGGGGTTTGTGGCATATGTCTGACCATAGTAGATACCATCAAGCTCATATAAATCGCTTAAGAGCAGACTTTGCAGGAGCGTTCCAAAATGATTAGACAAGCAGTTGGTGCAATCGTCGTAACGAAGGACGCGTATGTATTAGTATGCAAGTCTTGGCAAAATACGAAGGATGGAAAAGAACGTATTGAAGACGAATGGGATATCGTCAAAGGTGGGGTTGAAGATGAGGATGAATCGTTGGAAGCGGCTGTTTTGCGTGAGCTTTATGAAGAGACGGGTTCGAAAGCATTTATTCTAAGAGACCCGTTTCGTGAAAAGCTAACCTTTGCCTTTCCACCAGAGGTCAAAAAGAGAATCGGATTTGAAACACAAGAAACAACAGTTTTTTTGGTGGAGTTTACAGGTGACCTAGAAGATTTGACACCTAAAGATAAGGAAATTAGTAAGCTGAAAGCCGTCGGTTCAGACCAACTAATGGACTACATCACTCATGATGAGACGAAGCAATTTTTCCAGAAATATATCTTGGGGGGATGAATGCTGAATAGGGTTGAACAAATTAGAGCAGATGAAAAAAGGTATCATGACTTCATATACGAGCATCACGTTCTATTTGAAGAAGGGAGTTGGTTACATAAGCCGGTCAGCATGATTCAAGGTACACTCCCTTCTCTGTTAGACATTCCGAATGTGCGTGTTCTAGATTTAGGGTGCGGCGTTGGAAGAAATAGTATTCCAATTGCATCTGAGATTCAAAAGAATCATGGGAAAGTTGTTTGTGTCGATTTGCTTGATTCAGCTTTAACGAAACTGGAACGGTATAGCCAAACATACGGGATTGAACACGCCATACAACCTGTAAAATCAGACATTGCAGCGTACTCGTTTCCGGAAAACCATTTCCAATGGATCGTGGCAATATCTGCGCTAGAACATGTTTCTTCCGTTCAAGCGTTGACGGGGGTTTTAGAAAAGATGAAGCGAGCTACTAAGGAGGGCGGTGTTCATAGTTTAATTGTGAATTCAAACGTAGAAGAACGATGCGTTGAAACAAATCAGCGCATAGAAGCGTCCATCGAAGTTAACCTACCGACAAAGAACATGGAGAACCTTCTCAACAAAACCTATAGGAACTGGAATGTTCTTACTCAAACCGTAAAACCACTTTCGTTTAACATTTTACGAGAACAAAAAGAGGTGCGACTTACGACAAACGCCATCACGCTAGTCGTGAAAAATGAAAGGCCACAAGGTGATGGTTGGCATGAATAAACATGATGTTCCGATAGGATTTGTAAACAAATCCTATCTTTTCTGGTGTGCCTATTCTGGCAAACTTAATTGCCAAGACACCCCGTATTTATCATTGACCCAACCGAATTTCTTGCTAAAACCATAGTTGTCAATCGGCATGAGTGCCTCCCCGTCTTTCAACAAAGCTTGGTAAAGATGATCAATTTCTTTCTCTGTCTCACAGGTGAGAAAAATTGAAAGGGAAGGCGTAAATTCAAACGCATGGCGAACGTGACTATCGATACACATGAATTCTTGTCCATTTAAAGAAAAACGCGCTTGAATGACGGTTCCTTCTTTTCCTGGTCCATTTTCATCATACCGAGCAATCTCTTTAATCTCAGAATCCTCAATGAGGGATGTGTAGAAGTTCATTGCCTCTTCAGCATCGCCGTTTTGAAACATTAAAAAAGGCGTAACGTCTTTCATTGTTTTCAACTCCTCTATACTTCTATCGTCAGTGCGGCACGAAATCCTCTCGCGCTATAATAAGAGGATGCGCCGTTATGATAAACGAAGGTATGTCCATATCGATAATCGCAAAAAAGCGCACCTCCACGTTCGCGAATGGCCATGGGGGTTTGAATCCAGCTTGATGTTTTTAAATCAAATTCTCCGTACTGTTGCAATGTACGATACTGCTGTTCAGTGAGTAGTGTAACCCCCATAGCTGCCGCCATTTCCACGGCATTGTGTGAGGGCTTATTCTTTTTACGTGATTCTAGTGCTTCTAAATCATAACAAGTGCTCCTGCGACCGGCTGGGGTTTCCTTTGAGCAATCAATAAACATGTACTTGTTTTGTTCAGGGTCTACAAGCACGATATCAGGTTCTCCTCCTGTTTTCTCCATTTCATTTACTGACCATAACTTACTTGGTTGGGAACGTAATGTCGATTGCACGCCTTCCCATTCTATTCCTTCATGCCGGTTCTTATTATCATGAAAGCGTTCTTCCAATCGATTTAAAATCTCTTCCGTTTCGCTTACTGAAAGCTCATTTTGCATGTATGCTACCTCCAAATGGGGTGCTGCGTTTCCATAACTATCTCTAGTTTAAACGATCCTGTCAACTTTCATAACTGGTTGGATGAACATTGCATGTGAAAAAGATAAGCAGTACGTCGATTAGTTTCCTAAATAAAAAAGCCTAAAGTGTAATTTACCTTTAGGCTTAGTGAGAGAGGGAGAAGGTGTTTTCATTCAGGCTGTCAATGTATTGAGGCAATGTTTCAATAAACTGATACGTTTGTGGTGCACGGTTACGAAGGAATGTTTGCATTTCATCACTTAGATAATAGTAAGCCATCGCTTCAGCAAGGTACTCCTCGGGATAAGCAAAATAGTAAAAGGTGTTATGGTCATGAAAAAGGGCCGCATATTCTTTTTCGTGAATAGATAAAAACGTTTCCGTTAAACTGATTTGCTCATCAGCGGCATAAAAGTCAATCGCATGGCTAAACTCGTGAAGTTCTAAATTAATCGTTGAGTGACCCATTCCAGCGTTGCTGTAGCCAATACGAGCAGCAGAATGAAGCCCTCCTACTCCAGGAACGTCATCCCACGTTAATCCGGTGTTTTCCCATCCGCGCGGGACAACACCTCTTAAATGTGCCCATTCAGGTAAATCTGTTAATGGGAAATCCATTAAAATGAGCGAGACACCAGCATGTAGTGCAGGCTCAATCAAGCGTTGATCCATTTTTCCGATTCGGTCAATCATAGCTTGAGCTTCTACTTGATTGTAATGCTCGTGATAGGCTCGTACTTCTATGAGCTCTTGGTGAGATGGAGAGACAAACGAATGATTATGTGTGAAATCTTCTGCAGCTGAAGTAGGTGTTGGGTCAAAAAAAGTTGCAAACATCACAAAAGCTGTAACAGGAACAAGTGAGTCTTTAAATTTAGACATCATGCTAGCCCTCCTTTTCAGTGTTTAAGAACTGTAATACCCCATCTTATGGAAGTGAAAAAGGATTATTACTAGATACATTCTCTCCACTAACAAAAACACCTTTGTCCATTGTGGAAAAAGGTGTGTAGGAGTTAACTTTTTGGCAAGGAGAAGCCTTTCCCGATAATTTCAGATGCACTTAGAAAGACGACGAAAGAATTCGCATCTTGCGCTTGGATTAATTCTTTTAAATAGACGGCTTCTGCTTGGTCGACGACGGTAAACAATAACGATTTTCTCGTTTTTGAATAGCCTCCTTCAGACCAAACTTTTGTTACGCCTCGATCAATTTCGTTATAGATCATATCGGTTACAAACTGGTCATGTTCTGTAATGATTAAGACAAGTTTTGAATTGGTCGACCGTAATAGGACAAAATCAATGACTTTACTGCCGATGAATAGTGCGACCATTGCATAAAGTGCGAGTTCTAAATTAAACACAATCATAGCTGCTACAACAATAACCCCATCAATGATGAGCTGCGCAAATCCACTTGAAACGTTAAAGTACTTTCTCATGATTTGACTAATAATCGTTGTTCCGCCAGTAGAACCATTCCCTTTAAATACGAGTCCAAGACCAACGCCGAAAAGAATGCCACCGTAAACGGATGCAAGGAAAGGATCTGTAACAGAAAACGTTTTAAAAGACGTTAACCAAATAAACACAGGTAAAATAAACGTGCCAACTAATGTTTTGGCGCTAAAACTTTTTCCAAGAATAGCGTAACCGACAAAAAACAGCGGTACGTTAATAACTAATTGGACGATTGCAGGCGTAAATCCGTACATATCGTTTAAAATAATGCTAATCCCGCTTACCCCACCAGCAGCTAGGCTAGCTGGAAGCATAAATAGGTTAAAAGCTAGTGCAACAATAAATGTGCCTAGAATGATTAAAGAATAAGACCTTAATTCAGAAACTTGTTTCATATAAAACAAACCTCAATTCTATAGTTCAACTAAAATGTGCGTTGATTCACCAATTTCTTAATATATACGAATGTTCGTCTAGATTCAACATTGTTTTTAGATTTTGTACGTTTTGTTACGTTTATCCTTAAAAAACCTGCATAAGTTATCGTAAATCGCTTTTTGGAGAGATGTGACCTATCAATTCTAAAGTGAGTGTGATTCAATAGTAATAAAAATTGATACAGATTAAGGAGCGGATTGACCTTGTTCCATATTCATATTGTTGCACCTTATTCTGCGATGGTACCAGTTCTTAGCGACTGTATCCCGCTTTTTCCATCCGTTGCCATTACGCATTCGGTTGGAGATTTAAAGAAGGGTGTTGAAACGGCACTGACAAAAGAAGGGGAAGGTGTCGATCTTATCATTAGTCGAGGCGGGACGGCGAAGTTAATTAAGAAAGCTGTATCTGTACCGGTCATTGATATTCAGCTTTCTGGCTACGACTTGACACGGTCACTAACACTGGCAAGCAAATTAAATGAAAAGACAGCCGTAGTAGGCTTTCAAAATATTACAGCTGGCGCTTCATCCATCATAAAATTATTAAATTTACCAATTAACGTCTATACAGTAAACGCAGCTAGTGAAGTAGCGCCTTTGTTAATAAAGCTAAAACAAGCGGGTTATAATCACGTCTTAGGGGATGTTATTACAGTGAATACATCTCAAGAAGTAGGATTAAAAGGAATGTTGCTGCAATCTGGAAAAGAATCCGTTGCGCGATCCATAGAAGAAGCCATTCATTTGTTGCGCACCATTTCCCAGCAAACAACGATCAATAAAGTGATGAAAACGTTACTAATTGATGAATATCGAAATATTGTTATGTTTGATGAAGATGATGCATTTATTTATAAACACTTTGAAGATTTTCACGACCCATTAGACTCTTCTGAATGGGCGTTGCTTCATACAAGTTTAGCAATAAAAAAAGAAGTAAAAGAAACGTACACAAAAGACATAGGACGAATTCAAGTAAAAGGTCAACTGATTGATGGCCATTACAAAGTTTATACATTCAACTGGTTAAAGCACGGGCTAAATATAACAGGGGTCATTGAAAAATCAGTCTTAAATAAGGAGCCTATTGCGCTTTCAACGGTTTCTTCAGCAAATCGATTTCGGATGTTGCAACATCTTTTTCGGGAAAACTCGCATCTTTTGTTAACTGGTGAAAAAGGCACAGGGAAAAGCTTTTTGTCTAAGCAACTTCATGTTCTTGAAAATAGGGATGACTTATACCTCATCATTGATGCTGAAGTGTTTGAATTAGCAGAGATCGATCGCATTTGGACAGTCGACCCGAAAACGATTGTAGTAGAAAATGTTCATCCTGCTAAACATGAAGATCTCGTATCCGTCTGTGTATCAAAAAGCGAACAACATGGAAACCGTTTAATTGTGCATAGCGAGGAAAAATGGGACGAAGAGCGACTGGAAGAATTAAAGATGAGACATGTCCACTTACCGAGATTAGCAGA
Organism: Alkalihalobacillus sp. LMS6; assembly: GCF_024362765.1. Classification (NCBI taxonomy): domain Bacteria; kingdom Bacillati; phylum Bacillota; class Bacilli; order Caryophanales; family Bacillaceae; genus Alkalihalobacillus; species Alkalihalobacillus sp. LMS6. The sequence continues at coordinate 344,370 of NZ_CP093302.1, forward strand.
TCGAGTGGAAGATATTAGCGATTTAGCTACATATTTTTTATCAGACTATCATCAAAAATATGGGACAAGACCAGTAAGAATCGCTGAAGATGCCCTTCATTATTTAGAAGGGATTTCGTACAAACACCACATTAAGAGTTTACGTCAGCTTGTAAAAAAAGCGACATTAGATGAAAGAGACTATTTATTAAGTAAAGAAGCGCTCGTCCAAGCTACTGAACGGACGCATGATGAAAAGAATGATTTCCCCATTCAAGGAACGTTAAAAGAGATGGAGAAAGCGATTATTGAACAAGTGTTAAAAGAAGAAAACCAAAATCAAACCCAGGCAGCAAAGCGATTAGGGATTAATCGGGCCACATTATGGAGAAAACTTAAAGAGTAAGATCTTTAGGTTTTTCTTTCTATCTAACGCGTTGCATTATTAAACAATTTATTATTATTGTAGATTTATTGAATAAAAAGTGTTGCATTATTGATCGTTATCTTTTATGATTCAAGTAACTTATAAGTGAAAGCGTTTCAATATGAGGGGGAGAAACATTATGAAAATCAAAGCTTTTTTGGACCGAGTGCCAGGGGGCATGATGGTTGTGCCACTACTGTTAGCAGCAACAATCAATACATTTTTTCCGAATGCATTAAGAATTGGGGGCTTCACGGAGGCTTTATTCGTAAACAGTTCAAGTGCGCTTATTGCCTTATTTTTATTAATAGCAGGAACGCAAATTACCTTTAAAACAGCTGGAACATCAGTGAAAAAAGGATTAACGTTGCTTTCATTTAAATGGGGGATTGGCGCAGGAGTTGGGTTACTTGCGATTATCCTTGCAGATTCAAATGGTTTATTTCTAGGATTAGCTCCTATTGCAATTATTGCCGCAATGACGAATTCGAATGGCGGACTTTATATAGCTTTGGCAGGTCAGTATGGAAAAGAAGACGATAAAGCGGCCTATCCATTTTTGGCATTAAGTGATGGTCCATTTTTAACAATGGTAGCGTTAGCAATCTTTGGGACGATGGGTTTCGCGCAAGGGATGTTCTCACCAATTGACTTTGTCGCTGTATTGCTTCCGTTATTAATTGGAATTGCAATTGGAAACATTGATAAAGATATGGGTGACTTTTTATATAAAGGTAGCGACAAGCTTGTACCGTTCTTCGCGTTTTCACTCGGTATGGGTATTAACTTTACAGCCATTATTCAAGGTGGCATTAGTGGAATCTTATTAGGTGTATTAACAGTCTTACTTACTGGTGGAATTGGCTATTTTGTGTTTAAATGGATCGGCTGGAATCCAATTGTCGGATCAGCAGAAGGATCTACAGCAGGAAATGCAGTTGGCACACCAATGGCGATTGCAACAGCGAATGCATCTTTTATGCCAATGGCTGAAATTGCTACGGTGCAAGTTGCGGCAAGTGTCGTGACCACCGCTATATTACTCCCGATCTTTATTGGGATTTTAGCACGGCGACTGGAAAAGAAAACAGGTAAGCCTATAAATGAAATAAACGCAACCATGTAGGGGATCGTTGAAGGAGAGGAACTATGAATTTAGCAATCATCGCTGACGACTTAACAGGAGCCAACGATAGCGGCGTTCAATTAGCGAAGTATGGATTAAAGACAGCGGTCTTTTTTAAAGAAGATAAGCGTTATCTTGGGGATAACGATGCAGTTGTGTTTGATACAGATAGTCGCGCCATTCGTTCGCATGAAGCAGAAGCAGCTGTGTCGAGCGTGACGAAATTTTTATTGAAACAAGGGGTCACAACCATATACAAAAAAATTGATTCGACCATGCGTGGCAATGTGGGTGCTGAATTACTTGGTCTTCAAAAAGAGTACAAGCAGGACTTTATTATTGTCGCTCCGGGCTATCCAACAAATGGGCGAACGGTGGTTGACGGACACCATTATTTAAACGGAAGAAAATTATCCGAAACAGAAATTGCGAATGACCCAGTTACTCCGGTGTTAGAATCTCATTTGCCAACACTATTAGGCGAACAACTACGTACAGAAGTTGGTCTCATCACAACATCAGAATTACGTGATTCCAGTTTGTTTCACGACAAATTAAATCAGTTTAAGGAAGATCAAACGGTTTATATTGTGATAGATTCAGAAACGGATAAAGACCTTCAACTTCTATTAAAAGAAGTAAAACGTACGCCTTTTAAAGTGGGACTCGTTGGCTCGGCTGGATTAGCGAATCATTTACCAGCACATTATGGCTTAGAAAAAAAAGCAATTGATTTCCAAATCACAGATCGAAAAAAAGCGATTTTAACGGTAGTAGGTAGCGTGAATGTTCAATCGCGAAAGCAGCTACATCAACTGCTAGAGAATAAAAAAATAGAAGCGATTGAAGTCGCATCTTATAAAGCAGTTTCGGATGATAAGACTCGACAAACCGAAATTGAACGTGTTTACTGTACAGCGAAAAAGTTAGCGTTTGAAGGCCATGACGTTGTTCTTTACTCAGCAGGAGAGAAAAGCGATATTGAACATGCGCGTCGGGTCGGCAACTTGCATGGATACACGTATTCGGAAACGAGTAGCGAAATTGTTCACATGATGGGCGAAATTTCAGCAAGACTACTAAAAGCAAAACTCTTTCAAGGCGTGGTCATGACCGGCGGAGATACCGCGAAGAAAATTTGTGAGCACTGGCGAGTGACGGGATTCCAACTATACGATGAGCTTGAAGTAGGCGTACCAATCTCCACGTTTATAGGTGTAAAAGGCCTGTTCGCCATAACAAAAGCAGGTGGATTTGGAAAAGAGCATGTTTTAATTGATTCAATTGATAAGTTAAAGGGTGAGAAAAAATGAATAACGTAAAGCCAATCGTTGGGATTACAATGGGTGATGCAGCAGGAATTGGACCAGAAATTATTGTCAAAGCACTTAGTCATAGCGCTGTGTACGAGGAATGCCGTCCTCTTGTAATCGGGGATGCGAAAATCATTAAAAAAGCGATTCGCATTACAGGTGTTTCTGCTAGGCTAAAGATCGTGAGTGAACCTGAGCAAGCTGAGTTCAGTCCTGGCACAATTGACATCATTGATCTAAATTTATTGCCAGAAGACACAGCATTCGGAGAAGTGGCAGCTGTCGTTGGAGATGCGGCGTATCAGTATCTTGCAAAAGCTGTTTCACTTGCGCAAGAGCACAAAATCAATTCGATATGTACAGCTCCACTTAATAAAGAAGCACTCCACAAAGGCGGGCACCTTTATCCGGGTCATACGGAGATTCTTGCTACGTTAACAAACACAGAAGATTACTCGATGATGCTCACAACGCCAAATTTGCGTGTGATTCACTTAACCACTCACGTTGGATTAATTAAAGCGATTGAAAGTATCACACCAGAGCGGACTTATACCGTTGTGAAATTGGCCCATGAGACGTTGAAAAACGCTGGCATTGAAAGCCCGAGAGTAGCGGTTTGCGGCATTAACCCTCATGCGGGGGAAAATGGCCTGTTTGGAAATGGGGAAGAAGAAGAAAAGTTACTTCCTGGTATCCAACGAGCGCAAGCAGAAGGTATCCATGTTGAAGGTCCATATCCAGCCGACACGCTTTTCTTCCGAGCAGGACGCGGCGATTTTGATATCGTTGTTGCGTGTTACCACGATCAAGGTCATGCGCCGATTAAAGTAATGGGAATTGAAGAAGGTGTCAATATTACCGTTGGGTTAAAAGGCGGCATCATTCGTACGTCTGTTGATCACGGTACTGCTTTTGATATTGCTGGAAAGAACATTGCCGATGAAAAAAGTATGGTCGTGGCGATTCAGTCTGCGAGTGAGCTTGCACCTATATGGGATGAAACAACCTAATGTCGAATAACCTCCATTTTTGGAGGTTATTTTTTGTTTCATAAATAAGGGAAAAAGGTAAGGGTTTATAGAACGATGACGTAGCTCAAGCATCCCCCTTGAAAACGAATGGAGAAGGAATTTAGCATTCATACAATGAGGAGGAGAAAACATTGTCTGACACGAGAGAAGCGTTTTTAGAAATGATCAAAGGTGAGATCATCAAACTGTGGGAAAGTCATAGGATTTTACCATCGGTTGCTGCAGCGCAAGCGGCGCATGAGAGTGATAATGGACGCTCGCAAATTGCAAATGAAGCAAATAACTTCTTTGGATTAAAAGCAAGAAACTCCGAATGCCCAAAAGAAGGTTCCACACCTGTTGCCATCAATGATCCGGTTTGGACTGGTGAGGTTCGCTGTTTTTCTACCCATGAATACTGGGATGGAGAGGAAGCGGTTCGTGCCAATGAACCGTTCCGAGTTTTCCAAACATGGCAAGAATCTGTTAGTGGTTATGGCGATTTCTTACATGAAGTGGAGTTTTATGACGATGCATTTGGTCGTACGGACCCGGAAGCATTTATACGAGCGCTAATGGATGGAGGGTATGCAACAGATCCTGTTTATGTCGACCACATCATGCGAATCATTTCCGAATATGATTTAACAGAGTGGGATCGTGACGTGTTAAATGACATGGCGAATAAAAGTGGTGCAACGAAAAAATAAACAAAACACTTACGAAGAGCTCAACACCGAGCTTTCTCGTAAGTGTTTTTTTTAGCTAAGCAAACAAGATGATATTAATAGCGGACAGTGTAATAAGGACAATAGTAACTCGTTTAACGAGTTTGACATTGATGTTTTCAAACAAACGCAAGCCTAAATTTGTTCCTAACACTACAGCGGCAACTCCAACGAGGAAATATGTAAGAAAGGTGGGATAGAAATCTCCATTTAGTGCATGAACAGATATAGAAAAAAGACTGGCAACAGTTGTGACGGCTTGAACGCTAACAATATAAGCGAATTTATGCGTTGGGTAGAAGAGTAAGAAATAAATGACGAGAAAAGGTCCTCCTAATCCGAAAACGCCGCCAATTAATCCAGAAGAAAATCCTAAACTAACTTGCAGCATACGCTTTTTTCTTTGAGTTAATTCACCGAGAGACTTCATTTTTTTAGCGCTTACGAGCTGGTAAACGACAATTAGTAAAAGAACGACACCGAGCCATATTTTCAGAAAATCCATGTCTCCATATGCAGATAGAATAAAAAATGCAGCGAAGCGACCAATAAGGACAACTGCTAAAAAACCAAGAATGTCTTTCCATTTTAAGTGTTTGTAGTATTTAATCGTAACGGTTAAGCCGGAAATGATTAAGAGAGATAAGACGAGCAACGTGGTTTCTTTTACGGTAAGGAAAAAGGGAAGAATGGCAGTAATCACGAGACCTAGTCCTAGACCAGTGGCCCCTTGTATAAAAGCCCCAATAAAAACTGCAAAAAAGATAATGATGAGAAGTGTCATAGATGAATCAACTCATTCCAATGGTGTAATTGATCGTTCTTCTCACATTATATCAAAAATTCGTCCGTTTTAGTGGCTTGATATCTTGAAGCACGTATCTTGCCCTGAAAAGCATGAAACGTCTCATCATAAGCAAATTTTTTAAAAAAGCTGCCTTTAAGGGTATAGAAACACAACGATTTAAAGGAGGTTTAGAATGAATCGGACAATCATGATAACAGGAGCTGCAAGCGGAATCGGGAAGGCGATGGCAAAACGTTTTGCGCAAGATGGAGATACATTACTTTTAGTAGATAAACAGCCAGACACGCTAGAACGCTTAGTCAATGAATTAGAGACTCTTGTTTATTCGTTTGCTCTTGACGTGACAAATGAGCAAGATGTAAAAACAATGTTCGATGAGATAATCACAAATCACCATCAATTAGATGTTCTTATTAACAATGCTGGCTTCCAACAAGTTCATTCCATTGAAGAATTTCCTACGCCTATCTTTAGAGAGATGCTAGATGTTATGGTCTTAGCACCTTTTACGACAATGAAACATGCTGTACCTATTATGAAAGAGCAGTCCAGCGGTCGAATTATTAATGTAGCTTCGATGAACGGGTTGCAAGGAGTCCCTTTGAAAGCAGGCTATGTTTCCGCTAAACATGGTATTGTTGGCTTAACAAAAACGGTCGCTCTAGAAGTGGCGGAAAACGGTATAACGGTCAATAGTATTGCTCCGGGAGTTGTCGATACCCCATTGTTGCGGAATCAATTAGAAGATATTGCTACACAGAACAAGGTGGAGAAATCGGCGGTACTCGAGAAAGTTATTTATCCATCCATTCCACAGAAGCGCATGATTCAACCTGAAGAAATTGCTGATGTTGCTTTTTATTTAGCTTCTAAAAGCGCGCAAAGTATAACGGGACATGCATTAGTGATTGATGGGGGATCAACAATTTAAAGAGGAGGATGAAGAATGGCGTCGACGATTATTGGTTCAATTCAGCTAAATGAAGACCGGCTAAGAAAAGATTTAGAAATTCACAAGGCATTTCCGTTGATGAAAGAGGAGTATGATGTCTTTAGTTCAGGAATATGGCAAAATTGCTCTTTGTGGAATGCATCTGAAGACAAGGGAGATACGTTGTTTCAAGACCATGGCACTGACGTAAAACTTACAGAGTATGGGAACGCTTTATCGTATATTCAAGAACTTGTGAGCACACATTTTCGTTTTGATAACCTAATCATGGTGCGCACACGGAACCTTATAGATGGTATGGTCATTCCGCATCGTGACTTTGTAGAACTGGATAAGCCTGTTGAACAGTACTACCGTGTATTTGTACCGCTCGAAACAAACGAGGATGCCTTACATTCAGATCAAGAAAAAGTGTTCAATATGAGGAAAGGGGAAGTATGGCATCTCGATGCAGCACTCATTCATGCAGCTGCAAATTTTTCAAATAACTCGAGAATTTTCTTATGTTTAGACTTTTCTTTTGATGGTCCATTTCATCCAAAAGACATTTTTCGAAATGAAGAAGAGTACCAGCCTTCGCAAATGATCAATCAATTGACATTGTCGACGCCTGATGTAGAACTAGAGAAGGAATTGCCAGCAACATTTGCTACTATTTTGACAGACTACACGTTTCGAGATGTGTTGTTTCTTTTATCAAAAATTCATTTTGAGCAACAGATTCCGATCCGGGCAGGCTACGACTGGCTTGTCGAAGCAGCACAGCTTACAGGCGATGAGAAATTATATGAGAAAGCTCAAAGTGTAAGAGATTTTCTCATCCATAATCGCGCATTCAAAGAAAGTTTGACGTTATAATAGAAAAGCGACATCCAGAATGATAAAGGATGTCGCTCTTTTTATTAATTTCGGATCATATAGTCAAACGCACCAAGTGATGCAGTTGCGCCTGAGCCCATGGAAATAATGATTTGGTTGTACGCGCTGTCTGTGCAGTCTCCTGCCGCAAACAGTCCAGGGATATTGGTAGATCCGTGCTTATCGACAACAATTTCGCCCATGCGAGTACGTTCAACGGTTTCGTCTAACCACTCTGTGTTAGGCACGAGACCAATTTGCACGAATACACCTTGTAGAGCAACATGGTGGATGTCTTCCGTTTCACGGTTTTTGTATGAAATGCCGTTTACATGAGAGTCACCTGTAATTTCTGTTGTTTGAGCATTTGTAATAATTGTTACGTTTGGCAAGCTATTTGCGCGGTCTTGTAACACATTGTCTGCTTTCAATTCAGAAGCAAACTCAAGTACCGTCACGTGATTCACAATCCCTGCTAGGTCAATGGCTGCTTCGATCCCGGAGTTTCCTCCACCGATAACCGCAACGTCTTTTCCTTCAAAAAGAGGACCATCACAGTGAGGGCAGTACGCGACACCTTTGTTTTTGTATTCTTGTTCACCAGGTACGTTCACGTTTCTCCAACGAGCACCAGTTGATAGAATCACGGTCTTTGCCTTTAAAATCGCATCGTTTTCAAGCGTCACTTCAAACAAATCTTTCTTTTCTAGGCGTTTCGCCGTTTGAAGATTCATGACATCAACATCATAGGTTTTTACGTGTTCTTCTAAACTAGCCGCGAGCTTTGGACCTTCCGTAGATGGCACACTAATAAAGTTTTCGATGCTTAATGTGTCGAGCACTTGTCCGCCAAAGCGTTCTGCTACAACACCGGTACGAATGCCTTTACGAGCTGCGTAAATCGCCGCACTAGAACCAGCAGGACCACCACCGACAACAAGAACATCAAATGGGTCTTTGCTTGTTAGCTCATCTGCATCAACGCTTACGCCCATTTTTGCAATCATTTCTTCTGTTGTCATACGGCCGCTACCAAATGGTTGACCGTTCATGAAAACGGTTGGAACAGCCATGATTTCTTTCTCTTCTACTTCTTGTTTAAATGCGGCACCATCGATCATCGTGTGCGTAATGTTCGGGTTCAGCACACTCATCATATTTAGCGCTTGGACAACATCTGGACAGTTGTGACAAGACAAGCTAATGTATGATTCGAAATGATGCTCGCCTTCAATCCCTTTGATCTGATCAATAACTGATTGATCGACTTTAGGGGGTCTGCCGCTCACCTGAAGCAACGCCAAAACAAGCGATGTAAACTCATGACCTAAAGGAACACCGGCGAATACGACGCCGGTGTCCTCTCCAACACGGTTTACACTAAAGCTTGGCGTTCTTGGCAGAGCTGCTTTTTCAAGCGTAATTTTTGTAGACATGGCTGACAATTCATCGAGAAGCTCGATCATTTCTTTTGAAACATCATCGTCGCCAGCATGTACTTTAATAACAATGTCATTTTCCAGTAACGCCATGTACTGGTTTAATTGTGTCTTAATCTCTGCTGCAAGAGCCATCTTTCTAACACTCCTTAGATTTTACCTACTAGATCAAGGCTTGGTGTAAGTGTTTCTGTACCTTCTTCCCATTTAGCTGGACATACTTCGCCTGGGTTGTTACGTACATATTGTGCTGCTTTAATTTTGTTTACAAGTGTGCTCGCGTCACGGCCAATTCCGTCAGCGTTGATTTCAACTGCTTGAATTACGCCATCTGGATCTAGAATAAATGTTCCACGATCAGCAAGACCAGAAGCTTCGTTTAATACTTGGAAATCACGAGAGATCGCTTGTGATGGATCACCGATCATTGTGTACGTGATTTTACCAATTTTTTCAGAGCTATCGTGCCAACCTTTGTGTACGAAGTGTGTATCTGTAGAAACAGAGTATACTTCTGTACCTAGAGATTTTAATTCTTCGTATTGGTTTTGAAGATCTTCTAATTCTGTTGGGCATACGAAGCTGAAGTCAGCTGGATAGAAACAAACAACGCTCCATTGACCTTTCATTGATTCGTCTGTTACTTCTACGAATTCTCCGTTTTTGTATGCTTGTGCAGTGAATGGTTGTACTTGTTTACCGATAAGTGACATGAACAATTCCTCCTATTAATCAACTTAAGCGTGAATGCTTAAATTATATTAATTCTAATTATGTATTGATTATCGAATAAAGAACTGTTTTTGTCAATGCCTTTCTACTAGATTTATTAAACGTCACAGATTGTTTATATTTAGGATTTTTCGATAAAAATTTAACAGAATTTTGTTTGTTTTTACAAGGTGCAGTCTTGATCATGTGGTAAGCGTTTTCTTTTTAATTGAGAATGGTTGTTTTTAAATGAGATTGGTAGAAGGATAGATGAGTAGTGTAATCTCTAATGTAAATGAAGATTGATAATAAAGGGGTGGAGGAGAGATGATGAATAGATTCTTGACGTGAAAGCAAATGAACTGAAGAGAGCAAGTTCTTTTCAAATGTATAATGGTTTTCTCAATAAGGAGGAGAGTGCATAGGGATAATTGAAAACCCCCTCCAAACGTTTGCACGATGTCAGTCGTTATTGGAGAGGGGGATGTTCCACTTCAATTCTATGAACCACGCATGAGTTCTGGCAACCACGTAGCAAGTTGCGGGAACATAACGAGAAGCACAACACATACGAGCATTGCAATAATCATAGGAACCATCGCACGAAAAATTTTTTGAATGGGAATGTCTTTTGCCACACCACTAATAATGTAAACACTAATCCCAAGAGGTGGTGTAACAAGGCCAATATTCATAACGAGAATCATAATAACACCAAACCAAACACCGTCAAATCCGAGTTCAATAATCAATGGGTAGGTGACAGGTAAGGTCAAAACGAAAATAGCGATTCCTTCTAAAAATAAACCTAGAATAAAATAAGCGATTAAGATAAAAATCAAAATGACGTATGGGGAGAGGTCTAATCCACCTACATAGGATGTGAGCGCAGTGGGAATACCGCTCATGGCAAGCATTTTGCTGAACACATCCGCGCCAATTAAAATAAAGAAAATCATCGCGGTGAGTCTAGTCGTATCACTTAAAGCCGATGTGAAATGGGACCAGCTTAATCGTTTTGTAAACAACGCAATGACGAATGCGCCAAAGGCTCCAATGGCCCCTGCTTCAGTCGGCGTAAAGATTCCGATGTAGATGCCGCCAATGCTCAGTAAAAACAATGCTGCAAAGGGCCAGACCATTCCCAATGAACGGAGTTTTACAGAAAAAGGCTTTGCTTCTCCAATAGGTGCTAATGCTGGGTTTCTCCGAACCAATAGATACACGGTCGCAATGAACAAAAAGATTTGTAAGATGCCGGGTACGATGCCGGCAATCAGGAGGCTCCCAACAGTTTCCATTGTTAAAACTCCATATAAAATTAAAATGACACTAGGTGGAATTAGAATTCCGAGAGTTCCCCCTGCCGCAACGCATGCGGTTGATAAACCAGGGTCATAGTTGTATTTACGCATTTCTGGTAAACAGATGCGTGCCATTGTCGCCGTTGTTGCGTTAACCGATCCGGAGATACAGGAGAATAGTGCGCTTGTCCCAATAGTAGTCATCGCTAATCCACCACGCATTTTTCCGATCCAAGCATCGACTGCACGATAAAGGTCTTGTCCAAACCCACTGTTTGATAAAATCATCCCCATAAAGATAAACAATGGAATGACGCTAAGGGAAAAGGATGTGGCTGTATTAAATGGCGAGATTGCTAGCTGAGCAAAAGATGCATTCCAATCCCGTATAGCGGCAATGCCAAATACGCCTACAACGAGCAAGGCAACAGCTACAGGCATACGGAGTAAAAACAGAATTAATAACGCAATCATCGCAAGTAGCCCGATTAATTCTGGACTCATGATGACCTCACCGCCTGTCGAATTGATTTGCATATGTTAGAAAGAACCAGTAGGGAGAAAATCAATGCGGCAAAGGCAATACAATATAGAAAAGGATAGATTGGTAGCAGTAAGTCACTTGTTGTCGTACCTCGTTCATAGAGTCTCATCCCATAAGATAGAGTTTGATAGATCATGAGCACAAGAACAAAAAAGAGGGCACTTTCTACAAAGGCTTTTAGCATATGTTGAAGTTTTTCAGGTAACCGAACGACTGCAAAATCAATGGAAATGTGCTCATCATAGAGATGTGTCATCGATAAAGAAAAGAACACAACGATGGCGAGCCCGAGCTCAGTCATTTCGAAAGCACCAACCAGTGGTTGATTAAAAAAGAATCGACCGACCACATCAATCGTGATACATAGAATCATAACGCAGACTGCTATATTAGAAATTCCGTGAAGAATCCGAACGAGTTTATGAAGGTAGGTATCGATTGTACGAAAGAAGTTCACGAGTCTATCTCCTCCTCATCACTCAGCTCAAGCGCGCGTTCATAAACTTGACGACCAGGAAGGCCCTGATGTTCCATGCGATCGATCCATTGATCAAAGACTGGGTCAATATGTGTTCGCCAGCGGGTTAACTCATCTTCAGGCAATTCGTAAATGATCACATCCGCATCTTGCGCGGCTACCTGTGCTTCTTGTGCACGTTTGTCAAAATTCTCACCAGCAGTAAGAGACATCCGCTCTCCAGTGGTCTCGTTAAAAATATTCTGCTGGTCTTCATTTAATGACGACCAGCTATTTTCGCTCATAACGGTGTAAAAAGTGCTCATATAAAAATCGCCAACGGTTGCGTAGTCGATGACTTCATAAAGACTGTAGTCAAGTAAAGTGTGCCAAGGGCCAACAATGCCATCCACGACGCCCCGATCAAGTGCTTCATAGGATTCATTCATCGACATGGACACTGGTGTGGCGCCAAGAGCGGATAACCACGCGTTCACTTCTGGAGAGGGGGACCGTATCCGCAATCCTTCTAAATCTTCCATCCTTTCAATTGGTTGACCAACTGTATAAATCTGTCCAGGTTCTGATGTATATAGCCAAAGCGGAATGACCTCTCCATATTCGGCTTGAATTTCAGGAAATTCCTCGTACAATTGCCAAAGAATGCGTGATCCTTCTGATCCACTTTTACTCATAAACGGTAGTTCCATTACGGATGAAAGAGGAAACTGACCCGGTGTATAGCTGTGAACACTTAAACCAAGGTCGACAGCGCCTGTCGCTGTCGCATCGTACTGGGTGTCAGGTGCGGCAAGAGAGCCTCCTGGAAACGAGCGGATGCTAATGTCGCCATCTGTCTGCTCTGCAATGTCCTCAATAAAGGATTGCACAACAACGGTTTCTTGTTCGTGATTTGGAGGGAAGAAATGCGAAAACATTAAATAGGTTTCCACCTCGTCACTCGCCGTGATTGTAGCGCACCCACTAATGAAAACCAAGGAAGCAAAGGATAGAACAAACCAGCTTTTTTTCATAAAAAGTCCTCCCTATGGGATTGGTTCTTATTTAAAACGGGCATGAATGTTGTTTTTCTTTAATGTGCCTGCTTCGCCAAATTCCGCTAGTTCAAGGGAAAGAGCAATGCCACGCTTACTCCACTCACGGGCGAAATGATCGGTTAATACCGTAAAGAGCGCTTGGCAAGTTGTTTCTTTCTCTTCCTGGGAACGACCAGCTCCAATTTTAAATGTAAGGTGGACAAAAGCGTCACTCGTTTCTGAACCGTCAGCCACATAATAAGCGTGCAGCGGAATCGCTCTAGAGCGGATACCACCAATCGGAAAAAGAGTAGGTCTTGCCAAAAGGACGTCGTGAAGTTTAGGCAGCAAGGTGTCTGTGTCGATGACCTCCGCTAAATTAGCCGTGTATTCAACGATGAGATGTGGCATGTGTTGTCGCCTCATTTCGATGAAAAGTCTTATCACCAGCAATTGTGTTCACAAGTCTACCAATCTGTTCGACTTCAGTTACGACTTCATCACCGGCGTATACTTTTGCAAGTCCTTTTGGTGTCCCGGTCAGGATGATGTCATTTTCCCGAAGCGTCATAAAAGAACTTAAATACTCAATTAAAAAAGGGATATCAAAAATCATATCTTTCGTATGACCTTCTTGAGTAAGTTGACCATTTACATAGGTTTTTAACGTGAGGTTCATTGGGTCTGAAATATCTTTTGCATTAACTAAATATGGACCAATAGGGGTGCACATATCTCGATTTTTTACTCTTAAGTTAGGGCGGTAGTAGTTTTCCAAATAGTCTCGAATGGCGTAGTCGTTTGCAACGGTGTATCCCTTTACGTAATCGTACGCATCTTCTTGTTTAATGTGTTTGCCTGTTTTGCCAAGCACAACAGCTAGTTCACATTCATAGTGCATATGGTCTGCTGAATCAGGACGATAGGTGAGTGCATTATGGCCAACAAACGTATGTGGTCCTTTTAAAAACACAAGTGGTTCTTCAGGCGCTTTGAACGATAGCTCTCCTGCATGATCTGCGTAATTTAAGCCAAGAACAAAAACCGTGCCAGGCTCAACAGGGGGAAGGAATTGGACATCTTGTTCATGAACGATTTGCCCGTTATGAAGGTGAAGCTTTCCGTTTTTTACAATCGCTTCTTGGACGACACCATTTGCAGCAACACGTGCAGTTTTCATTATGCTTCCTCCGTTTCTCGCGCAATTGTTGTCGTGAGCGTACCGATTTCTTCGATCATAATAGAAACTGTATCGTCTACTGATGCTCGCGGAAGGTTAATTTTGGTACCGACGAGTAAACAGTCTCCTTCTGACAAGGTCATAAAGGCCGTTACATCTTGAATCAATGTCTCAACTGAACGTATTAGGCTGCTTGTATGCCACTCATCGACAACGATATCGTTAATTTTTGTAACAATCGTCACATTGTTTGGGTTCGGGATGGTTTGTTTTGAAACAATCCACGGTCCTGCTGGATTAAATCGATCTAAAGCGCGATACTTTACTGCTGGTCTAAAAAAAGAATCGTGAGGTAGGGAGAGATCGTTCACGATTGTGTATCCGCTTACATATTCAAGCGTGTGCTCTGCTGATACGTTAGTAGCGGTTTTTCCAATTATGACTCCCAGTGTACCGCCTACTTGCACATGCTTTTCACTTTCAGGTAAATAGACAGATTCAAGGTGACCAGCTTTTGTATTCTCCGGTTTTATATAAAGAATCGGCGCCTCTGGTGGTGAATCATACGGCTTTGAATGGAATGTTTCCACTTGTTGTTCGAAGGATGTTCGTTCATTTAATAAAATGCCGTAAATTGAACCAGTAATGGGATTGTCGTAAGCTTGATTTGGCGCAATTTCTTTAGGAATTGGGTAAAGTTCAATACCTCGCTGTCTTGCTGATTGTATAGACAAGTTTATCTCCTCCTTTAATCGAATCATTTGGTATATGATATCATATATGATTTTGAGCGCAACTACTAAATTACTTTCTCGGGTTTAGAAGTTGCGAACAATTCAATAAAGTGCATAGCGGCTTTGGAAAGATAGCGATCTTTAAGCCAGATAAGAGCAGACTCTGCCAAAATCGCTGTTTGATCAATGTCAAACGTCCGAATATGTGGGGTGTGAAAGGCGTGTAATGTTGACGCAGGAACAATGGTCGCGCCCATCCCATTTGAAACGAGAGAAAGAAGAATGGTCACATCAGGACATTCGCATAAGATGGTTGGTTGAATTTCTTTTTCTTTAAATGCTTGAAGCACCAACTCATACTGTCCTGCTCCGCTAATGCGGTGTAGCAGCAACAAAGGGATAGAGGAAAGCTCATCCAACGTAATCGATTTGTCTTTGCCAATAGCAAAGGATTCAGACATGGCGACAACAAACGGTTCTCGTGTTAAATGAACGGTATTGAATAAATGGAGGTCAATGGGTAAGCGTACAAGTCCGATATCGACTTCTTTTGACTTTACAAGCTCGCCAACCGCATAAGTATCGCCTTCTCTTATTGAAAAAGTCACGTCTGGATAGGAGGCGTGGTACTGATTCATTTGCTTTGGAAGAGACGCAAAGCAAGATTTGACCACACCAATTCGTAAGGTTCCTTTTAACCCTTTTCCCGTTTCACGTATTTCTCGCTCTACTTCTCCAAGTTCCTCCAAAATTCGTTCGGACTTTCGATAGAGCGCTTCACCAGCTTCTGTCAGCAATAATCGGCGCCCAGTCCGTTCAAAAAGCGTGACGCCTAGCTCGTCTTCAAAAAGGCGAAGTTGTTGACTGAGAGGTGGCTGTGCCATATGAAGTTTTTTTGCTGCCTTTGTAATTTGACCATGTTCAGCAATTTCTCGAAAGTAACGCAATCGTTTCAAGTCCAACGTTAAGCCCTCCTGGAATCTTCCATTTTTGTCCAATGCTATATGTGTGAGTTTTTAAAGAGAATGGAACGAACGATCGATGATGATGTAATACTAAAAGTTCTAGATAATCACCTATGATATTGACACGATGTAGGATTATAAAATTGATTCGTATATCAAAAAAGTATGAACTTTATATTTTATCAATATTTTCCCTATACTTTACCACGTGCTACAGTAAATGCAAGATATTTTTGTAAGCGCATTCAAAATGTGGTTTGAACGATTGGAACAGTTTCAAATGGGTGAAAAGCATCCTTTCATAACACGTGTAACACCTCATGTATGTGTGCTTGGTTTCTTTGATGGTGCACAGCAATTATATCAGCACGGACAGTAGCAATTTGATGTATCGATTGTTGAAGAGAAGAAAGTACGAAGGAAAAAGATTGGATCAACTGAAATTCGTGCGAAATTGGCTCATGAGATGTAAGCAGTATTCCTCAAAGACATTTTTAATTATGAGCAGATTTATTCTTATTAAAAAAGGAGCGATTAATATGTATGAAGACGTAAAGAAGAAGTTAAGAGGTTCTGTAGCCCCAGTCGTTACACCATTTAAAGAAGATGAGTCCATTGATTTTGACGCATTTCGTTCGTTAATTGATTGGCATATTGAGAGTGGAAGCCATGCATTATCGGTGACAGGTACAACAGGTGAACCGAGCTCCCTTACGGTAGAAGAGCGCGTTGAAGTGATGGAAGCTGCGGTCAAGCATATTAACGGACGTGTACCGTTCGTTCCCGGCACAGGGTCAACGAATCATAACGAGACATTATTTTTAACAAAAAAAGCACAAGAGCTTGGTGCTGACGCGGCTTTAATCATTGTTCCTTACTATAATCGCCCGTCACAACACGCGCTGTATAATCATTTCAAGTTGATTGCGGATGCGGTTGACATTCCGATTATTATTTACAACATTCCAGGTAGAACCGCAGTGAATTTGGATGTTAAAACGCTGGCTCGGTTAAGTAGAGACTGTGACAACATTATTGGCGTGAAAGAGTCGAATAAAGATTTCGAACATGTAAACCGTGTTCTGCATGAGTGCGGGCGTGATTTCCTCCTCTATTCAGGTATTGAACTGCTTTGTTATCCGATGCTGGCGATTGGTGGAGCTGGTCATATTAGCGCCACTGCGAACATTGTCCCTGATAAAGTTGCCGAGATTTATAATGCATGGGAAAAAGGCGATGTGAAGCGAGCGCTCGATTTACACTTTGAACTTCTACCGCTTAACGACGTCCTGTTTAAGGACACAAATCCAGCTCCATTAAAAGCAGCGATGGGGATGATGGGCAAGATTGAACCTGTTTTACGTAAGCCAATGGCATTGCCAACAGAAGCATTGCAAAAAGAGATTAAAGCCGTTTTGGCAGACTATGTCCAAGTTGCGTCACATTCTTAATGAAGGAAGGAGCTCCTTATCATGGAACAACAAACAACACGCACGTGGAATCGAGAAGAGATTCAAGTAGATACGATCCATCACTATATTAATGGAGCTTTTGTTGCGTCGCATAGTGGCGACCTATTTTCAAATATCGATCCTTTTAAAAATGAACCGATTAATGAAGTGGCTTCAGGGGATGAACGAGAGGTTGAACAAGCGGTTGAAGCAGCTCGGCACGCAATGAAAAATGCTTGGGGAACGATGAAAGTCGAAGAAAGAATGGTGTACATCAATCGAATTGCAGATTTAATTGATGAAGAAATCGAGGAAATTGCGCATTTAGAAGCACTGGATACGGGTCTTCCCATTAGCCAAACAAAAAAAATGACTGCTCGTGCCGCAGAGAATTTTCGCTTTTACGCACGAATGGTTCAGTCGGTGCTCCACGGAGAATCGTTTCCGGTTGATGATACGTTTTTAAATTATACCGTCTATAAGCCGATTGGTGTGGTCAGTCTGATTACACCGTGGAATGCGCCGTTTATGCTGGAAACATGGAAAGTTGCGCCTGCTTTAGCGACTGGAAATACTGTTGTTTTAAAGCCGGCAGAATTATCGCCTTTAACGGTGAACAAGCTTGCAGAAGTCATCGATCGTGCTGGATTACCAGCTGGCGTCTTTAATGTGGTGCATGGGTATGGGGAGACGGCTGGAGCGGCTCTTGTTGCCCACAAAGATGTAGCAGCTATTTCTTTTACTGGGGAAACAACGACGGGTACGACGATCTTAAAAAATGCTGCGGATACGTTGAAAAAGACGTCGATGGAGCTTGGTGGAAAGTCGCCATTAATCGTGTTTGATGATGCAGATGTGGATCGCGCGCTAGATGCAGCGGTATGGGGAATTTTCTCGTTTAATGGGGAGCGCTGTACGGCAAATTCACGGGTTTTTCTTCATAAGAACATTAAAGATTCGTTTATCGCTGCCATGAAGGAGCGGATAGACAATTTAACGCTTGGCGATTCGATGGACTCGTCAACCCAACTGGGGCCACTTATTAGCAAAGACCATATGAACAAAGTAAACCGCTATATTGAACTAGCCAAAGAAGAAGGTTGTGAAGTTTACCAAGGCGCGGTGCCGACTCATTTACAAGAAGGAAACTTTGTTCCGCCAACGTTACTGTTGAATGCGGAAAATCATATGCGCGTTTGTCAGGATGAAATCTTTGGTCCTGTTGTAGCAGTCATTGAATTTGAAGACGAACAAGAAGTAATTGATGCGGCGAATGATGTGGAATACGGGTTAGCTGGTTACGTGTGGACAAAAGATATTCAGCGAGGACACCGTGTCGCGCAAGCCGTAGATGCAGGAATGATTTGGGTAAATGCGCAAAATGTTCGTGATCTAAGAATCCCATTCGGCGGGATGAAGGCGAGTGGAATTGGTCGCGAAGGTGGTCACTATGCGATGTTTGAATTTTATACAGAGCCGAAAGCGATTCATATTGCGTTAGGGGACCATCACATTCCACAGTTCGGAAAAAAGTAAAAGGAGGCGCTACACATGCCAGCAAAAACAGGCCAGCAATATATCGATCGATTGAAAAAAGCAAATAATAATGTCTACATTCATGGAGAGCGAATTGAAGACGTAACGGAGCACGCGGCAACGAAAAACGTCGTTCAATCTATGGCGCGACTATATGATCGTCAATACGAGAAAAAAGAGAAAATGTTGTACACGTCCGATCAAACAGGCGAGCAAGTCGGAATGACGTTTCTGCGACCAAAAACAATTGAAGATCTCGTGAAGCGTCGTGAAGCAATTCAGGAATGGGCACGCATTTCCGGAGGTATGATGGGGCGTTCACCTGATTACTTAAACGCTGAAGTAATGGCGATGGGTGTCTCCAATGAATTGTTTGCTGAAGATGAGCAACGGTTTGCAGATAACGCAAAAAATTACTATGACTTTGCTCGTGAACAGGACATTAGCTTAACTCATACACTCATTCATCCACAAGTAAATCGAGAAAAAGCACAACATGAGCAAAAAGATGCGAATGTTGCGCTCCATTTAGTTGAGAAGCAGAAAGATGGCATTATTGTTGATGGCATTCGTCTACTTGCTACTCAGGGCGGGATCACAGATGAAATTTTAGTCTTCCCCTCAACGGTTAAGCCAGCAGGTGAAAAAGATGATCCGTATTCCCTTGCGTTTGCCGTGCCGAACAATACACCAGGGCTTAAATTTCTAAGTCGTGAATCATTTGATTATGGGAGGAGCGCTTGGGATCATCCGCTGTCGTCACAGTTTGAAGAAGGAGACGCAATTGTCTCGTTTGAGAATGTATTTGTACCGTGGGATCGAGTCTTTGTTTGCGGAAATTCTTCCATTTGTAATCGAACGTTCCGCGATACAAATGCGGTTGTTCATATGTCTCATCAAGTTGTATCAAAAAACGTGGTCAAAACGGAGTTTCTATTAGGTGTTGTGCTTAAATTAATGGACGCGATTGGCATTGACGGATTCCAACATGTAAAAGACAAAGGAACCGAAATCATGTTAACCCTTGAAGCGATGAAATCACATCTTTATCGCGCGGAGCAAAGCGCAAAACTGGATAAGTGGGGGACGATGACACCTGATTTCGAAGCATTAAATGCAGCGCGTAACTGGTACCCGCGGGTTTATCCAAGGTTAAATGAAATTTTGCGTGTGCTAGGTGCGTCAGGATTAATGGGCATACCAACAGAAGCGGACTTCCATCATAGTGAGATCGGACCGATTTTACACAGAGGCTTACAAGGAAAGAACCTTGAAGGGTACGAAAAAGTACAATTATTCAGACTTGCTTGGGATATGACGATGAGCGCGTTTGGCAGTCGGCAGATGCACTATGAGTATTATTTCTTTGGTGATCCCGTTCGAATGGGAATGGCGTATTTTGATCAATTTGAAAAAGAGTCATACAAAGGGCAGGTTGACGAATTTTTAAAAAGCATACCTGGAGTAAAACCGGAAATGGTAGGGGGCGCTTAAGATGAACGAAGCAAACATTATTCGAACCGGGCGAGCTGTACTGCATGTTACGGATTTAGAAAAGGCAAGAGATTTTTACATTGATAGTCTGGGGTTTATTGAAACAGAATCAACGGAAACAGAATTATACCTGCGTGGCTTAGAAGAACATAATCACCATTCGTTGCTGTTGAAAGAAAAAAATGTTGCAGCAGTAGAAGTAATGAGCTACAAAGTTTACGCTGAATCGGATTTAGACGTGCTTCATGAACAGTTGACACAAGAAGGGCTTAAACCGATTTGGGTGGAAAAAGGTGAACAGCATGCCATCGGAAGAACGTTGCGTGTGCAAGACCATTCAGGTTTACCCATTGAATATTATGCAGAAATGGATGTAGTGGATCGATTGCTGCAGCGCTACGATCTATACAAAGGCGCAAGGGTTCAGCGGATCGACCATTTTAACAACATGGTTCAGGATGTAGAAGAAGCGTATGGCTTTTATACAGAAAAATTAGGATTCGCTTGTTCGGAGTATACGGCAACAGATGAAGAGCGGATATGGGCGGCATGGCTACATCGTAAGCCATCTGTACATGATGTCGCGTTTATGAATGGGGTAGGGCCAAGGCTTCATCACGTTGGCTTTTGGTTGAGCGAACCACTTGCGCTCATTCATGCTTGTGATGTGCTAGCTGCAAAAGGCTATGCGCCTAGTATTGAGAGAGGGCCAGGTCGTCATGGGCTTTCGAATGCATTTTTCCTATACGTTCGTGATCCAGACGGACATCGAATTGAACTATACAATGGTGATTATTTAACAAGTGATCCCGATTTCAAGCCAGTACGTTGGAGCATCAATGATCCAATGCGTGGAACGTTCTGGGGTCATGAAGCACCTGATAGCTGGTTTAATGAAGCATCAATCGTGTTAGATGTGACAACAAGTCAACCGGTGGAGACAAAGAAGCCAACGATTAAACAAGGAAAGCCACAATTTGTGATTTAAGGAGGGGAAAAGACGATGGATGATCGTTTATTTCGCACAACCATGAGCAAGTTTGCGACTGGTGTGACGGTTATTACAACGGAAATTGATGGCGAATTTCGTGGGATGACAGCGAATGCGTTTATGTCGGTCTCCCTTGATCCAAAGCTCATCTTAATATCAGTCGGAAATCAAGCGAAGATGAAAGGCTACATTGATCAAGCAGGGATGTTTGCGGTGAACGTCTTATCTCATGAACAGGAAAATGTATCAAAACAGTTCGCTGGACAAATAAAAGATGATCGTGCCGCTACGTTTTCAACGTTTGCTGGCTTACCGGTAATTAACGATGCCCTAGCAAGTGTGGCGTGTGACGTCTATGACACAACGGTTCAAGGAGATCATACGTTATACATTGGAAAAGTGAGAGATGTCGTTGTGACAGATGCGGACCCTCTAACGTTTTATTCGGGTAAGTATGGGATGATTTCCTCTGGTGAGAGCGTTCCCCGTTCTTGAATGATGAATAAAGATAAATCGTCAAAAAAGTAAGACGTCGTAATCAGATGTCTTACTTTTTTTCTTTTGTCTCAAAAGATTCGAGCGTGTTTAACTTATGCTGCCGCGCAAACAATTCAATTTCTGTTTCATCCTGTTTGCTCGTGATTAATTCAATCAGTCTATCGTGTTCTGCTAAAGAATACGGTGCACGCTTAGGGTTACGCAAAAAGCTTGTCTGATGAATGGTATTTAGTCGTTCGCGGTATTGTTCAACGCTTTGAACAATTAATGCATTTGGGCAATGTTCATAAATGAAGTGATGAAAGGTGCGGTTCAATTGACTGACATGCTGTAGGTCGAATTGAGCCAATGATTGTTTCATATCCTCGTTCAGTTGAACGAGATGTTGAAGCTCGGGCTCTTTTAAAGATGGAACTGCTAATCGTGTAGCATATCCTTCAAGAATCGCAACGGCCTCCAACGTTTCCTTATAGCGTCCATGATCAAAAGAACGTACAACAGGTCCGACGTTCGGTACATAATTAAGTAATTGCTCAGACTCTAGTTGATGAATGGCTTCACGAACGGGGATAGCACTAGAGCCTAATTCTTTTGCAAGTTGATCAATGACAATACGTTGACCAGGGCCGTAACGTCCGTCTACAATCCGTTTTCTAATCGCTCGATACGCGAACTCACGTTTACTTACTTTATTCGTTTTCATACCCATACTATACCTTTAGGATGAACCCAGAGCAACCGCAATTAAATGTTCTGTTTTCGATCTTGTTTTGCTTGATTGATGTTAAAAGGAAGCGGGTTTGGTTTGTTAATGACTTCTTTTAAACTTGGTCTAAACAAAATATCTTTCCATTTATCTGGCTGAAAAGGAAAGAGTGGATATAAGTATGGGACGCCGACTGAATGAAGTTGCACGGTCAAAAGAAGAAGGACGGTTGTGCCTAAAAATAGCCCAGTAAATCCCAAGAAGTGAGCAAGAAAAACAAGGGAAATGCGAATGAAGAAAATAGGCGATAGCAGTCCGCGATGCAGTACTGGGAAGCTTGTAATATAACAAATCCCGATAATAACAATGGTTACTGGGTGAAATAAGTTTACTTCGGTAGCGACGTCACTAATAAGCATAGCACCGATAAATGTCACAGCAAAAATCGCATTTCCAGGTAATCGGTAAGACCCATCCATAATGAGCTGCATAAGCAAAATGACAAACAATAACTCAATGGGAAAAGGAGCTAACGTATCTTGGGTTTTGGCTAACTGTTCCCTTAAATTAGCCGGGATATCCTGTAAATGAAACCGCTCAATCGCAACTGCAATGGCAGGAATAAACGTTGCAGTTAAAAAGTAAAAATAGCGTAACGGTCGTGCCCCGTATTTTCCGAAGTCTGACAGATAGTCATCTTGATTTTGAAAAAAATGATAAAACACGCTAGGGGCGAGTAGAGCTAAAGGAGAGCCTTCCACAAGAATAATGACCCTTCCCGCAGCAAGAGCCATAGCACAGGCATCTGGTCGATCAATGGACATTGTGCGCGGAAATAACATCCCTTTTCCTTCTAATGCATCTGTTGCTAATTGATTAATAATGGCTTGACTCACTTTAATATCGCGTAAACGCTTTTTTACTTCCTCAACGAGTTGGGGATCGGATACGTTATGGACAGACAGGACTGATATCTCTTTTTTTGCCTCTGACCCAATCGTTAAAGTGTCGACCACAAGATTCGGACTGCGATAATAATTCCGCAATAAGTTTAAATTAACCGAAATATCCTCCGTTAAACCGGAAGCTGGACCTTCATAAACACTACTACTTAACGGAACTTCAACACTTCGAACATTCCAGTTTGAACAATTAAAAAGATACGCTTGATCTTTATTAAAAAGTAAAATCGCTTTACCGTTAAGTAGGCCATCCACACATTCTTCTACAGTTGTCGCTTCGTTTGGCTCACCATCTTTAAAAAGTGTACCGAGTTGATTATAGGAAATGGATTCTTTTACAAATTGTTGGATAGGTTCTAGTAAGAACAGGTGAATTTTTTGTTCGTCAACTGTATTCGGGAGATAGAGGAGCTCTGCGTCAATGTCTACCCCAATCATCACATTAAGCGATCGGATTGTATTTGGGTTGTGAAAGGTTTGACGAATGAGTGCTACATTTTCTTTTAAACGATTTGTTAGTAAGGCCATAGAAAATTGTCCTTTATGTACAAGATAGATATAGTTTGTGACGTGTTTTGTGATTTATGCAGAGAGATTAGGATGCACCAATAATGGGCATTTGCGTAGGATATAAAAAGATATAAAGGGGAGGTAACGGTATGCAACATCATCGAATTGTTTCGTCTTTTTTTCCTCCTGGTAGTGGAGGGACATTCCCAGGACAAGGAGGTTCGGGATTCCCACAAGGTCCATCAGGCGGAGGGGCATTCCCAGGGCAAGGAGGTCCAGGATTCCCACAAGGTCCGCCAGGCGGAGGACCACCGGGTTGGGGGCCATTTCCAGGTCACGATGGACCAGGTTATCCGCAGCCGGGTCCACCAGGGGGCGGTGGCTCGCAAGGACAGAGTGGAGAACCACCAGGCCCACCACCAGGGAATCCGCCACAACTTCAATCAGTAAGTGCTTTTGCTGTTGATCCTGGAGCGATAAATGGGTGTTTATTTCGCTACACATATATACGGTTAAACAATGGGGATCAGTTTTGGTTTTATCCAACGTTCGTAGGCAGAAACTCTGTTGCTGGCTATCGTTGGTTTATCTTTAGGTGGGTTTATTTTGGCATTGATACGAGAAGAATCAGTGCATTCCAATGTGTATAAAGAAGAAAGAAAGAAGAGAAATCATTTTCTCTTCTTTTTATTTTGAAAACAAGAGCAATTACGATGATTAGAGAGGATATGGAAGAAATTCTAGCACTGATTACGCTTAACAACGTTCAAACGCCTTCTTGATACATAATCTAAGTTAACGCTGTTTGCGAAAAAAACGCGATCATCCTATTATATAAAAGGGTTAAGAAAATACAGTTGAATTTGAAAATATTGGTTTCGTTTAAATCCAAGCGGGTAAAAGAAAGGCGAACACCAATGTTATAAATTGAATAAAGGAGGAAGACATGGAACAGTCATCAGTATTGACTCTGCAAAAACCAACTGTTGAAGATGGTGCTGCGATGTGGGAACTAGCTGAAACATCGACATTGGATTCAAACTCCGTTTACAAGTACATTATGATGTGCGAATATTTTGACGAAACGTGTATTGTTGCACGTGAAGGTGACGAAGTTGTTGGTTTTATTACCGCATTTATTCCGCCAAAGCAGCCGGATACACTGTTTATTTGGCAAGTTGGGGTAGCAGAATCCCAAAGAGGTAAAGGACTTGCTTTAGATCTATTGGAGCGTCTCATTGAGCGTGATGTTTGTAGAGACGTTAGATATGTAGAAGCAACCGTTACACCTTCTAATAAAGCCTCTCAATCACTATTCAAGAAGCTTGCTCGTAGCCAAGGCACAGCTTGCAACATTTCTGATTGTTTTGGAGAAGAACTATTTCCTGGTGATAACCATGAAGAAGAAAAAACGTTTCGCATTGGACCGATTAAAGGTTAAGAATTTAAGGAGGAAAACCGTGAATAAAACAGATATGAAGATTTTTGAAGAAAGAGAATCTGAGGTAAGAAGCTATTGTAGAAGCTTCCCGACTGTATTTACGAAAGCTAAAGGTTCGACAATGTGGGATGAAGAAGGCAACGAATACATTGATTTCTTTGCAGGTGCTGGGGCACTCAATTATGGTCATAATGATGAAAATATGAAAAAAGCGCTTGTTGATTACATTATGAGTGATGGCATGACTCACTCTCTTGATATGGCGACTACCCCGAAAGCAAACTTCTTATCAGCTTTCAATGAAACGATTTTAAAGCCAAGAGGGTTAGACTATAAAGTTATGTTTCCAGGACCAACCGGAACAAATACAGTAGAAGCTGCGTTAAAGCTTGCGCGTAAAGTAACAGGCCGAACAGATATTATTAGCTTTACGAATGGTTTCCACGGAATGACGATAGGCTCACTTTCAGTCACAGGTAATGCGTTTAAGCGAAAAGGCGCAGGTATTCCACTAACTAATGTTGTAACGATGCCGTATGACAATTTTCTTACGGAAGAACTAGATACACTTGACTATCTCGAACAATTCCTCACTGAAGGTGGTTCAGGAGTTGATATCCCAGCAGCAGTTATTCTTGAAACCGTCCAAGGTGAAGGTGGCGTCAACGCTGCGCGTACGGAATGGTTACAGCGATTAGAGCGTATTTGTAAAGAGCACGATATCTTGATGATTATTGACGATGTGCAAGCAGGAATTGGACGGACTGGTTCTTTCTTTAGCTTTGAAGAAGCTGGATTGAAGCCGGATATTGTCTGTTTATCAAAATCGATTGGCGGATATGGTCTGCCATTAGCCTTAACATTGTTTAAACCAGAGCTAGACATCTGGGATCCAGGTGAGCATAACGGGACGTTTAGAGGGAACAATCATGCATTTGTTACGGCAACTGTTGCATTAGATTACTGGAAATCACCAGATTTTCAAGAATCAATTCAGAGAAAAGCCGAGCTTGTAAAACAATTCCTAACTACGATTGTTGAAAAATACCCAGAATTAAATGGAACCGTAAAAGGCAGAGGGTTAATGATGGGAATAGGGTGTGGAGAGCCGGCTATAGCAGGGAAAATTGCGGCTGAAGCATTCTCAAGAGGACTCATTATGGAAACAGCAGGTTTTGAAGATGAAGTGTTTAAATTGTTCCCAGCGGTGACCATCCCTGAGGACAAGTTAAAAGCAGGTCTCGCTATTATTGAAGAGAGCGTGCGAGCGTCTCTAGGTGTTAAAGAACCGATTCTAAATTAATTTTTTGTAGGAGGTTTTTCAAATGAAAGTTGTAAAACTAGAAGATATTTTAAATACAGAACGCGATGTTGACGGTGGTAACTGGAGAAGTCAAAGAATTGTTGTAGAAAAAGATGGAATGGGTTATTCGCTACACGATACGCAGATTCGTGCAGGTACGGAAACACATCTTTGGTATAAACATCACCTTGAATCGGTTTATATCATTGAAGGTGAAGGTGAAATTGAAACCATTAAAGACGGGAAGATTTGGCCTGTGAAAAAATTTGAGTGCTACGTCTTAGACGAGCACGATGAGCATTATTTACGTGCTACAACGGATATGCGCATGGTTTGTGTATTTAATCCGCCAACTACTGGAGAAGAAATTCATGATGAAGACGGTGCATACCGTTTACCAGAGCATATGCAAAAATAAAACGAGGGGGATGCCCCTCGTTTTTTTAAATTCATGTTGATGCGCCATTCTCCTTAGCCAGGTAGTGAGAAAAGGGACTTATTCTTCTCTTTCTTTAACCTCAATCTGTTCGTTGTTTCGTCCCGTTCGCTTAATTTCAAAATTACGAAAGAGTACGTACATAGAGATGCCGTTAAGACCAAGTACCATGAATGATAGCGCAAGGAATAGGAAGAACTCGACTCCGCCAAACATCGCATAAAACATGGTGATGGCACCGATGACGATGTTGAGAATACCTAAAGCCATCATCCAACCCCATTGATTAACGTCCCATTCTTTTAATTGAAGCGATCCTGAAATTCGAAGAACGCCGGAAAAAATAAGCCACATCGCTAAGAAGAAAATAACAGCAATGATGCCGACAAAGGCATTAATTAAGATGAGGATACCTAAGATAAAGGATAAAATCCCATCTGCCAACACCCACCCTGATCGTTTAATCTCATTTCGGTCAAGGATGTACGTAATGGTGGTGATAATTCCGCTTACGAGCATAATGACACCTAACCCAATTGTAAACGTGAGCAATGTTGTTGCTGGTAAGAATAAAGCAGTAAAACCAAGTACAAAGAAAGCAATGGCAACGACCATGAGTAATGTACGTAAATAAGTTTGTTGCATGAGAATGCGTTCCTCCTTAAAAATCTAAGATGTCTTTTTTACATGTTCGATCAAATCTCTAAGTATATCTACCCAGTAACAAAGGAGATCTAAACTTGTGAAAAAGTGAACAATTTGTTACAACGTTTTTAAAAAGGGTAACAGGGGATCGTTTAATCGATTTCACAATGGTTAATGGTCGCCATTTTAAAAAGAACGTCTGTCTTTTTCGAATCATATTTGAGTAAAGACACGCATTAAAATTGTTAAGCTTTTCTTAAAAGTGAGCGCATAGCATACAAGTGAGTGTCTGAAACGATATACTTATCATAAGGCTAGCTAAAAGAAAGGGATGACAGAAATTGACAGCCATCTATGGACATCGTGGAGCAATGGGGATCTATCCAGAAAACACGCTACCTAGCTTTCAAGAAGCATTGGCAAATGGTGTGGAGGGCATTGAATTAGACGTTCAATTAACGAAAGATAATCAGTTTGTCGTGTTACACGATCCAACCGTTGACCGAACAACGAATGGCACAGGTCATGTGAATGAGATGTCACTCGAAGAAGTAAAGCGTCTTAGTGCAGGAGAGTCGTTCACGCATTTAAAGAAGTATAATGAGAGTTGGATGACGATTACTATACCAACTTTGGAAGAAGCGCTCATGATGATGGCATCTTATCAGATTGAAGTAAATATTGAACTAAAGCCGAACCTTTCCGAAAAAAAGGGAGTGGAGAAAGCGTTACTGGACGCTGTGCAACCATTTACAAATGATGTAACGATTAACTTTTCTTCGTTTCATCTACCTTTATTGCAACGGATGCGCCAAGTAAACGAGAAGGTAGAACTTGCTTGGTTAGTAAAGTTTGACGTTCCTTATCCAGTCGATTATTTGAATACGTATCACATTGATTTGTTTCACATCTCAAAAAAAATAGCACTTGCTGAACACTCTTCGTTTGAAAAAGCGAGGATGCTGCAGCAATCGCGGGTGTGGACAGTAAATGATGAAGAAGAGATGAAGGCACTCATACAAAAAGGCGTTAAAGCCATCATGACAGATTACCCAAAAGTCGCTCTCGATTTAAGAAAGCAGCTAGCTCTGTGAGCTAGCTGCAATTTTTTTATCCATCTGAAAATGAAAAGTTAAAGCGTACGGAATCTCCTACTTGATTACCAGAGTGGTCTCGCGCTCCGGAAAAAACACCATAGATCGAGAAAATATCTGTAACAGGAATGGATCCGTCTAGCATGTATAAGAGCGAAACCCGTTGTGGGGTAGAGTCTTCTAACGCGTCGTAACCAACGCCTAATCCGCTAAACATGGAATGTGGGAGAAATTCGTGCCCACCACTTTCAAGAACGAGTAAATGGGCTGTATTTTGTAGTGCTGTGCTTCCTGTGTTTTGTAAGACAAGATCTACTTGTATAAATTCAACATGATCTCCTGCAACTCCAGCAAGATCGGGTTCGGTTACCTCGCCACTAACTAACTGAATTTGATCAATTTGATAGAAGAGTGGGCCCGATTGATAAGGTCCTAATTTCGTCCGTTGTTTATGTATCGTATAAGTGCCTGTCTCGTGGTGAATCGTTTCGCCAACTTCGCCGTAGACCGTAGGAGAAGCTGGATAAGGATCACTTACCGGAGTTTCTGTAATAGCTGGAGCCTGGGTCTCTTCCTCAGATGCTGACGTTGTCTCTTCTTCTGAATTAGTCTCTTCACTCTCGCTTTGTTCCGATTCTGCGTCTGTTGCTTCATTTGAAGTAGACTCGCTTTCGTCTTCCTTCGACTCTTCAATCTCCTCCTCTTCTTTATCGTTTTCCTCTGTCTCCGCATCTTCTTCCTCTTCTGTGTTTTCTTCCTCTTCTGTGTTTTCTTCCTCTAACTGCTCGATCCATTCCTCAGCTAGGACAGCCATTTGATTTGACTGTTCAAAGTACAATTTTTGCGACAGTTTTTCTCCGTTATAGGATTCTCCTGAATTCGAACATGCGGTTAATAGAAAAAACGTAAGTGTGCCGCACATCATATAAGAATGTTTCTTCTTCATAGAACACCTCGCCTTTCCCCTTAACAGTACCAGTCAGTGAAAGCTGTTACAAGGTTTGGCTCGTCGTTTTCATGAGAACACGAAGCAGGCTTGTATTGATAGTATTTAGAACGAAAGCAAAAGGTGTGAAGAAAGTCTAAGGAAAAAAGATGGTTGTTCCTGTTTTTATATGGATATTATTCATCTATAATGACTGCGGAAAAAGGCTGAAATCCCTTTGTTCTTAAGAGAAGCTATGAATGATTAGTAGTTATAAAGGTGTGTATCATTTAGCATGATTTTTATCTTCAATAATGAAAGACCTACGTCAATAGACCGTTATTTTCATGATGCACACCTATTGAAAATGAGGTAGAAGAGTTCGCATACATGGTTTCCCTTCTTGTATTAAACAAAAGATCCAAAAAACGGTATGCCAAAAAGAGTATAGACTTTCTAACTATGGTATCCGGACTATTGAAACGGTTTTCATTAAACGGTATTCTCTCATAGTGTATAGGACACAGGAGGGCATTATTATAAGATGACAAGACTATCTAGAGTAGAAAAAATTAGAGTAGAAAAACGAGATCAGCGTATTAAGTTAATACGTACAGGGGTAATCACGACGTTTGCATTAGGGTTAGCAGGATGTGTTCAAGCATCGGCACAAGGGGAACTTATGCCAACCAATCAAAGCATACCACTGAGCCACAAAGACATGGATGAACATAAAAAAGAAACGCATCCAAATTACTTATATTCTATGTATAGATATGATCGACTCGACCACGAAATCAAAGTATACGGGTTTAAAAACACGAATGACGAAAAAACAGACAAATGGACCTTCACAAGCAATAAGCAGACTGGTACGCTGGAAGATCCACTTCCTAAGGTGCATGTAGTTGAGGAAGAAGAGACAGTTTCTATTGAGTCATCCACAACCAATCATGAAGAGCGCTCTGAACCATCTAAAGAAGCAATTTTAAACGTGGATCCTTTAAACGCACGAGATCAGGATCAGCTACATGAGAAAGAGAACAAGGAGAATTTAGGTGAAGACAATCAATTGGGTATTGAGCAAACGGAAAACATTCAAGAAGCGGCAACAGTTAAAGATTCGAACAACGAACTTAATAAGGAAGAATCGAAGCCATTGGTCAAGTGGAACAACCACGGAAAAGTCGTTTATGTAGAACAAACACGTTTTGCGATTGAGACAGAATATGGAGATAAATGGTTTGTTGTTGATGAAACGGAAACGATAAACCAGCTTAAACCAAATATGGCGGTCAGCGTTTATTATCAAGAGGTCGACAATATGAACGTTGTAACAGACTCTTTTATTACGTATAAACCTGAGGATGCAATAGAAGAAGACAAATTGGAAGGAACCTACCTTTCATATGCTGATGATAATCAGAAAGCCATTCGCATCTACATTCCTCATCAAGAAGTAATTTACGATTTAGCACCATCCTTATATGATATGACTCTTTATGACTATGGAACACCTATTACGTTTACAACGAAATTTGATGAAGAAGGCAAGCTGATTGTTACATCGATTAACAACGCTTCATCTTAACGATCGTTTCCAAGCGAAAGGAATGTTCGTGAGTGATGTTGTTGCGCTCATGAACATTCTTTTTTTCAACCAAAGTCTTCATTCATTTTTGGTTGTAATCAAACCAATACGCTAAATATTTGTAGTCGCCCCATTTGTCGTATACGCTTTCTAATTCTTTTTTTGAAGGCGCTACGCCTTGA
Source organism: Alkalihalobacillus sp. LMS6 (assembly GCF_024362765.1). Lineage (NCBI taxonomy): Bacteria > Bacillati > Bacillota > Bacilli > Caryophanales > Bacillaceae > Alkalihalobacillus > Alkalihalobacillus sp. LMS6. The sequence continues at coordinate 375,710 of NZ_CP093302.1, forward strand.
AAATAAGTTTGAATGACATGTCTTTTGTATTCAGAATCTACTGGAACGCCGTCATACCGACCAATAATCATGGCTAGAGAATTTCGTGCATAGGGGCCGACACCTTTGATTTCATTAAACACGTCAGCTGAAGCCGTATGGAGGTAGCGTTCGGGCTGGTTGAGTATTTTTTCCGCCGCATCAAGAATGTAGCGACTGCGGTAACCAACTCGTACATATTTCTGCAAAAATGATTCGCCTGCATCTAAGATCGTCTCAGGGGATGGAAACGTATAGAACGTTCGACCAAACCCATTTGTGCGATCGCCTAATTGACTCGTCAACAGTTCGCTCATCTGGATCGTTTGCTGCCAGCGCGTATTTGTTGTAAAGAGAACCTTTATCATATCCTCAAATAACGAAGGAGAGCGGAGCAACCGTCCTCGTTTATGCTCTTGTAGAAACGCTAATTCTTGATAAGTTTCACACAGTGTATAGAAAGGTTGGAACGCTTCGTCTAAGCGAAACATCCAGCTCACTTGATTCCTTACCTCTGTTTGTTCAAATTCAGTCAAATTGGTGTTGACGTCAACGGACAAATTCATACCGTCCATTGAAATTTTCGCGACGACAATTTTGTTTGTTTCTAACACAAGCGGTCGATAAAACGATTCTTTTTCTGCATCCCAGTGACTGGGCGCTAACATCCACCAACCATGAGAAGTAACCGCATCTTTAAAATCAAATGGCTCTTGAATCGGGATTTGCATAGAAACCTCCTATCTTACGTGACGCCTAAGTCTGTACGCCAACTTCCTTGTTGTTTTCGAATACTGACAATTTGACCAATGTGGTACGCATTATGAAGTGTGAGGTGGGTAAGATCAGTCATCGCCTCAGTAAAATCTTCTGGTTTTGCTTCCTTGACGGCATCACGCCACTTAAGCATTAATTCATTCAAATAAGCTGCCGCTTCAGGCCATGAACGTTGATTACTTATGTTGAACGTATCCGCTATGGAGTCAACAGGCTCACGGTGTACAGATATCTTTTGAAATCGATCTAAGTAGCGCTCATTATAAAAAATTAGATGCTCCACAATCCCCCAAATACTATTTGATTGATCTGAACTTGTCCAGGCTGCTTGTTCAGGTGTGATGTCTTTAACGGCATGGTTTAACGGGACGAACCAGCCTTGTTGATCATGAATGACACCGAGCTGAATAAGAATGAACTCTCGCGTACTCAAATGAATCCCTCCTAAAAGTTTTAATTCTTCAATTTTTTGCCATTATAGCATGATCAAGAAGAGAAAGAATAGCGCGAAAGATTCGTTTCTTATTTGAATATCAATTACACTAGTAGAAAAGGAGGCGTAAAGCATGAATTTACATTTACATGAAAAGGTTGTTATCGTGTTAGCGGCTAGTAAAGGGTTAGGTCGGGCTGTTGCGGAAAAATTTGCGGAAGAAGGCGCTCAAGTTGTGTTAGCGAGCAGACGTTCAGACGAGCTAAAAAAGGTGGCTGATGACATTGCTAAGCGTACGGGGAATCCAAATCTTTATACAAAAACATGCGATATTACAAAAGGAGAAGACATTAAACAACTGGTAGCCTTTACAGTTGATATGTTAGGAAAAGTGAATGTGCTTGTAAATAATTCTGGCGGTCCTCCAGCAGGCGGAATTGAGCAATTTACGGATGAAGACTGGCAACGGGCTTATGAATTAAATCTATTAAGCTATGTTCGCGCGATTCGAGAAGTCGTTCCACATATGCAGGCGCAAGGTGGTGGCCATATCGCGAACATTGCATCGTCTTCTATAAAGCAAACATTAGAGTCATTGTTGCTATCAAATACGTTTCGAGCAGGCGTAGCAGGACTTTCCAAGAGTTTATCGCAAGAACTTGCGAAAGACAACATTTTAATTAATACAATCGGCCCGGGAAGAATTGCTACAGATCGATTAATTGAACTAGATGATAGAAAGGCAGAGCAACTTCATCAGTCACGTGAAGAGGTAAGAATGAAAGAAGAACAGTCAATTCCGCTAGGACGCTATGGAACTCCGGAAGAATTTGCAAATCAACTTGTTTTTCTATGCTCTGGAGCGAATACCTACGTGACTGGACAAGCGCTGATAGTAGACGGTGGGCTTGTAAAAGCTCTTTGAAACTATGAATAAAGGTGCATGCGTCTCGCAATAAATACAGGAGAAATCAAATTAATCTTTTAAATCTAAGAAAACCGGGTATAGAGTCATAAGGCGATCTACAATAAAAGGAGAGATTATAAAATGGCTAATACAAAAGTAGCAGTAATTTACTACAGTTCAACAGGAACAAACTATCAACTTGCACAGTGGGCGAAAGAAGCAGCTGAGGGAAATGGGGCGGAAGTGAAACTAGTGAAATTTCCAGAACTAGCTCCAGATCAAGCGATTGATTCAAATCCAGCATGGCGTGAACACATTGAAGCGACGAAACATATACCAGAGGTTACGGCTGACGATATGCTGTGGGCAGATGCCTATATTTTCAGCGTGCCATCCCGTTTTGGCGTAGTACCTGGACAAGCGAAGCAATTTTTTGATACATTAGGCGGGCTTTGGGGCCAAGGAAAGCTTGCTAATAAAGTTGTCAGTGGTATGGCTTCTGCAGCGAATGCGCATGGCGGCCAAGAGCAAACGATTTTATCTCTTTACACCACAATGTATCATTGGGGAGCTATTGTTGCTTCACCAGCTTACACAGACCCCGTTACATTTGCAGCAGGTGGAAACCCTTACGGAACAAGTGTAACGGTCGATGGAGATGGAAAAATGGTCGAAGATGTGAAAGAAGCTGTAGAACACCAAGCGAGACGCACAACGTCCGTTGCGAAGGCAATTGTAGAAGGTTTAAAGTAAGACGAAGTATAGGAAGTTCTAATGAGAATTAGAGCTTCTTTTTTTATGTCCAAAACGCTTGACCTATAGTGGACTCCAAGAGCTATGATCGGATAAACGCTGCTGCCATCATCGGAAAAATGACGTTATAGGATTTGAAGATGCGGGAATGGTTCATACAAGCGTTATAAAAAGCAATCTGCTGAAGGAGGCATTTTACAAATGAATGTAAAAGCAAGAGCAGTGAATGGTCCAACAGAAGCATTTGAAAAGACAGAGATTTCACGCAGAAACCTTGATCAACATGATGTATTAATCGAAATTAAGTATGCGGGAATTTGTCACTCTGATATCCATACAGCGAGAGGTGAGTGGGGCGACGTTCATTATCCTTTAGTTCCTGGGCACGAGATTGCTGGGATTGTGGCGGAAGTAGGGAGTGACGTCACTTCTTTTAAAGTAGGCGATCGCGTCGGTGTTGGCTGTATGGTCGATTCTTGTGGAAAGTGTGTAAGCTGTCGTGAAGGAGAAGAGCAATACTGTGAGGAAGGAAATATTCAAACCTATGGTGGAATTGATAAGTACGGGGAGCATACGCAAGGTGGCTACTCGACGCACATTGTTGTGACAGAAGGGTTTGTTCTACGAATCCCAGATTCTATCCCTTTTGATGCTGCGGCACCACTTCTTTGTGCAGGCATTACCACTTACTCTCCGTTAAAAAAGTGGCAAGCCGATACAGGGAAAAAAGTGGCTGTCATTGGTCTTGGTGGACTAGGTCACCTAGCAGTGAAAATCGCACATGCCATGGGAGCGGAAGTAACTGTTCTATCACAAACATTGAAGAAAGAACAAGATGGTCTGACGTTTGGCGCAAAAAATTATTATGCCACAAGTGACCCAGAAACATTGACGAAGCTTGCCGGTTCTTTTGATTTAATTATTAATACGGTAAGTGCAAAGCTAGATATGAGTGCTTACTTAAATCTATTAGCTTTAAACGGCACATTAGTAAATGTCGGTGCACCAAGCGAGCCGCTAGAGGTGAATGCATTTTCTCTTATTAGTAAAAGAAGATCTTTTGCCGGTTCAATGATTGGTGGCATTAAGGAAACACAAGAAATGTTGGATTTCTGTGCAGAGCATAACATCCTCCCAGAAATTGAAGTGATTTCAGCAGACCGTATTGATGAAGCGTACGAACGTGTACTTGAATCGGATGTTCGCTACCGTTTCGTTATTGATACAAGCACGATTTAAGAAAAGCTAAAGAAAAATTGTATATGATAAATTAGGTCAATCATTCATAAAAATGGCGGCGATCCTATGAAGAGCATACATGTGAGCCACTTGGTCATGCCGAGCGACTCACACGTGCTTAGGGTCGCCCGCTGTTGCATGAAGAAGGAAGTTCTCATGCATCTACGATATAAGATTCTTTCTTTCTTCTTACGTCTTGCAGGTCAGCTAGTAACTCCTGCTCCATTTGATTTAGACGCGTTAAGACCGACTTCACTTCTTTTAAGAGGGACGAGGCTTTGTCGTACGAATCTCTTATTTCGCCATGGACCATCCAATCAACGATTAACCCATCAAAGAAATAATCGGCAAATGTGAGAAATCCATCAATTTGAATATGAAAAGAAGTAAATTGATTGACGTCTTTCAGTTCTTCTTCCAACTTTCTTAATAAACGTTGAACGTCATGAATATCAGATCTTGCATCATCTACATAGCTATGTTTAAACGCAGTTGTGAGAAACCCGCCTCCAAACATGTCGGCAGTGGACCAATCACTCGCCTTATCCAAAGATCGAAGGGTTTGCGCTAACGCTTCTTTTGCTTGAAGTCCGATCTCTTTTGCTTCTAGCACTTCATTCATTTGTACTTCGGCTGTTGAAGCAGCCTCAATTAGAGCGTGCAAAGCTTTATGATTCTCTGTTAAAAGATGTTGTTTCTTCTGTTGAATTAAGTCTTGGTACTCATCCTCTGGTGTTCCTAACGTATCTAGATATACATGGATCTCTTGAAGTTCCTCGCGTAAATCGTTAATAGTTGCTTCAGCCTCTTCGTATTTCAACTGAGCTTTAAGCACAGATTCTGATCGTTCGTCGATCTTTTCAGCTTTTCTTCCTGTAACTGTGTGAATTAAATTAGAAAATGTTAAGCCTTTTAAGCGATCCACATTCTCTTGTTTTTCTGTTAGAGCTTCTTTTAATCTCTGCGCTTCTTGTTTTCTTTCTTCTAAATAAAGCATAATTCGAGCCTCATGTCCGCGCCATTTCTCGTATAGTCGCATGCGATCCTTTACATCAGTAAAAGCTTTTTCGTAATCTTTCACGTGTTAATCCCACCTTTCCTCCTATAGAAAACGTATAAAAAAAGAAAAAGTTTCATTCCAACGTGCAAATCTTATCCAAAACCAAGAATTTGACATATTGAAAGGGTCATGTTCGTTGATGGTCTTGCGTAATTTAATAGAGGATATGGAAGCGTTTTAGCGAAACGTTATGTATAGCGAAGTGTAAAAGGAGCGTGAAGATTAGAATGAAAATAGGTTTGAGTTCATACAGTTTAGTTCAGGCATTGAATGATGGTCGATTAACAATTCTTGAAGCAATTGATTGGGTGAAAGAGCAAGGTGGGACTCATATGGAACTCGTCCCTTATGGCTATACGGTTGTAGACAACTATGATTTAGCTAATCAAATTAAAGAACAAGCTGCCAAGGCAAAGATTGAGCTCTCTGCTTATTGTATGCCTGCAAATTTCATTCAACCAACGCAAGCGGCTTTTGATGAAGAAGTGGAGCGAATTAAAGCGCACGTTGACGTCGTGCATCATATGGGAATTAAAATCTTGCGTCATGATGTAACGGCGTTTTCGATGAAGCCTGATGAGATGTCAATTCACTATTTTGATGATCATTTTGAAGAAATGGTTTTAGGGAGTCAGCTCATTGCCGATTACGCGAAACCTTTAGGCATCACGACCACAATTGAAAATCACGGTTTTAACGTGCAGTCGAGTGACCGGGTTCAACGGGTGTTACGTGCGGTAAATCGCGATAATTTTAAAACAACCTTGGATATTGGCAACTTCTTATGTGCGGATGAAGATCCGTTAGTTGGAGTGAAGAAAAATCTTCCGTATGCGGCTACCGTTCATTTCAAAGATTTCTATATTCGACCTTATTATGAGAACCCTGGTGAAGGCGCATGGTTTAGAAGCTCAAATGGCCATTATTTGCGTGGAGCGATTCTCGGTCATGGCGAGCTACCAATTCGAGAGATTATCCGACAACTTAAAGTAGCAGGTTATGATGGTTACCTCGTTATTGAATTTGAAGGAATGGAAGATTGTTTTCTCGGGTCGCGCATTAGTATGAATAACTTAAAGCGACTTTGGAATGAAGTAACGGTAGATGGCTGGAAGTCAGTAGAAGGGGCGAGAGCGTAATGATGAATGTTGTCGTGATTGGATTAGGATCGATTTCAGAAATGCATATTAAGTCGTATCAGAAAAATCCAAGCGTTTCATTAGTCGGATTATGTGATAAAAATCAAGCGAGGGCGCAGGAAAAAGCAGCTCATTATGATGTGAAACACGTATTTACTGATCCTGAAGAAGTGTTTCAAAATCCAGAAGTCGATGCAGTTAGCATCTGTACTTGGAATCAGACTCATGCGGATCTAGCCATTCGAGCGCTACGTGCTGGGAAACATGTGTTAGTGGAAAAGCCGATTTCAATGACCGTGGCAGAAGCGGAAAAGGTTCAAACTGCTGTGAAGGAAACAGGGAAATTGTTGCAAGTTGGGTTTGTCCGACGGTTTGGAACAAACGCTCAAGTATTAAAATCGTTCATTGATCAGGGGAAGCTCGGGGACATTTATTATGCAAAAGCATCTTTGTTAAGAAGGCTTGGAAATCCAGGAGGCTGGTTTGCTGATAAAGACCGATCAGGAGGAGGACCGTTAATCGATTTAGGTGTACACATTATTGATAGTTGTTGGTATTTAATGGGTAGACCGAAAGTGAAGTCGATTACAGGACACGTCTACGATCAATTAGGAAACCGAGGTAACGTTCAGAACCTCTCGTTCTACAAAACTGCTGATTACGATGCATCTTCAAACACAGTGGAAGATTTAGCGAACGCTGTTATTACGTTTGAGAACGGTAGTTCATTAATGGTCGATGTGTCTTATTCTCTCCACACGAAAAAGGATCAACTCGCCATGCAAGTATTTGGCACAAAAGGTGGGGCGGAGCTCGAACCAGAATTAATGCTTGTAATGGAAGAAAACAACACGATTTTAAATGTTGAACCACAAATCGACCATCGCACCTTTGATTTTGATAATGCCTTCCAAAAACAAATCGATGCCTTTGTGGATGCCTGCATAACGGGAGGCCCTTCTCTAGCACCTGTAGAAGACGGATTAGAGATTATGAGAATTCTTGAAGGCATTTATCAAGCATCTGCACAAAAAAAACCTGTTCAATTATAGAGAGGGGAGAACCTAGTTCAGCATGATTTAAGTGAACTAGGTTCTTTTTGAGGGTGGTTAAACAAACGTTTAATTAAATTACATTGAACAATAATCTACGAACAACATGAAGGATGGAAGGATTTAGCCATTACATAGCGAAACGTTACTGTATAGTAGGTGAACAATAAGGCTTCATTGTTCTAAGGGGGAGTTTACATTGAATTCGAATCGAATTGTGATTCGCCATGTGAAGCAACTTGTCACAAATAATTCGTCACGGGCGTTAAAAGGCCGAGAGATGGAAGACAATCTTCAAGTGATTAAAGATGGAGGCATCTGGATTGAAAATGGTGTTATTAAAAAAATAGGCTCTGATCAGGACGTTTGGAAAGCGGTATGTGACCACGGACAAACGAAGCTAGTAACTTCCATTGATGCGAGTCAGCATCTTGTTACACCTGGGCTTGTCGATCCTCATACTCACCTTGTATTTGGAGGGAGTCGAGAAGATGAATTTGAAATGCGTCTAAAAGGTGCGGCTTATATGGATATTATGAATGCCGGTGGTGGAATTCATCGAACAACCTCAGCAACGGCGGCAGCAACAGAGGAAGCGTTAATTGCGCAAAGTAAAGAAAGGCTCGATACGTTTTTACGTCATGGGGTTACAACCATTGAAGCAAAAAGTGGCTATGGGTTAACGCTTGAACACGAACGGAAGCAATTACAGGTGGCGGCTTATTTGAATCAAACTCACCCGATTACCATTGTCTCAACGTTTATGGGTGCCCACGCTGTTCCAAAAGAGTTTAAAGAGGACAGTGACCGGTTTGTTGATATCCTCGTCAATGAAATGATTCCAGCGATTGCTTCAGAAAAGTTGGCTAAGTTTAACGATGTTTTTTGTGAAAAAGGAGTGTTCACGCCAGCGCAATCGAAACGTATTTTAGAAGCTGGAAAAAAATATGGACTGATTCCAAAGATTCATGCAGATGAAATTGTTTCTTACGGTGGGGCAGAACTAGCGGCTGAGGTAGGCGCGATTTCAGCTGATCACTTGTTGAAGGCATCGAATGAAGGGATTGAAAAAATGGCTGCTGCAGATGTAGTAGGGGTCTTACTCCCAGCAACAGCATTCTTTTTAATGGAGTCGCCAGCAAATGCACGGAAAATGATAGAAGCAGGTATGGCGGTGGCCTTGTCGACAGATCGAAATCCTGGATCAAGCCCAACAGAATCGATGCCATTTGTGATGAACTTGGCGTGTTTAACAATGGGAATGACGCCCAAAGAAGTGGTCACTGCTTCAACAATGAATGCGGCAAGTGCGATTGGTGAGGAGCAGCGTGTGGGAAGTCTTGAAGTGGGAAAGCAGGCAGACCTTGTTTTTTGGAATGCACCAAATTATACGTATTTACAATATCATATAGGCGTTAATATGGTCGATAAAGTGTTCAAAGCAGGAAAACTCGTCGTCAACAATGGAGTCGTCATTTAAACGATTAGGAGGCAGTTCCTATGGAAAAACAAACAGCTCGACAAGCAATTCAAGCCCCTCGTGGAAAGGAAATGCAATGCAAAGGGTGGGCGCAAGAAGCTGCGATGCGGATGTTGTTAAATAATTTAGATGCAGAGGTAGCGGAAGAACCAGAGAATTTGGTTGTTTATGGAGGTATAGGGAAAGCTGCTCGTGATTGGGATAGTTTTGACCAGATTATCGCATCGCTAAAAGAATTAGAAAATGATGAAACGTTGCTAATTCAATCCGGAAAGCCAGTAGGGATGTTTCGTACCCATGAAGCTGCACCGAGAATCTTAATCGCTAATTCGAACCTTGTTCCAGCGTGGGCAACGTGGGATCACTTTTATGAATTAGAAGATAAAGGATTAATGATGTATGGCCAGATGACTGCTGGTAGCTGGATTTATATTGGCGCACAGGGAATTTTACAAGGAACATATTTGAGCTTTATTGAAGCCGGGAAAAAAGCATTTGGTAGCTCAGATTTATCCGGACGCTTTATTGTAACAGGTGGAATGGGTGGGATGAGTGGTGCTCAACCGCTAGCAGGAAAAATGGCCAAAGCCGTCATTCTCGTTGTGGAAGTAGATAAAGCTCGAATCGAGCGTAAGATTAAAGAAGGTTACTGTGATTTCCTCGTTGAGGATTTGGATGAAGCACTGAAATTGGTGGATACGTATACAACTAAGAGAGAACCAGCGTCTATCGGACTCGTTGGAAACTGTGCAGATATTCTCCCTGAGTTGGTGCGCAAAGGGGTTACACCTGACTTTGTTACCGACCAAACCAGTGCACATGATCCAATCAATGGCTATATTCCAAATGGATTATCGGTACAAGAGGCGATTCATTTGCGGAAAAATGATCCAAAAGGATATGAGAAGCGCTCGATTCAAGCGATGGGCGTCCATGTTCAGGCAATGCTTGATTTGCAAAAAGCAGGAGCGGAAACGTTTGATTACGGAAATAATATCCGGGCCTATGCAAGACAAGCTGGAGTTGATCATGCGTTCGATTTTCCGGGATTTGTTCCAGCCTATATTCGACCGTTGTTCTGTGAAGGAAAGGGACCATTTAGGTGGGCTGCACTTTCTGGGAATCCAGAAGATATTTATAAAATGGATCAACTCGCAATGGACATGTTTCGTGATGATGAAGGACTCGTCAACTGGATTGAAATGGCGCAAAAAATGGTGAAGTGGCAAGGATTACCTGCTCGAATCTGTTGGCTTGGTTATGGGGATCGAGACCGCTTTGCCCTACGAGTCAATGAAATGGTTGCAAGCGGTGAACTAGATGCACCGATTGTTTTTGGTCGTGATCATCTTGATTGTGGGTCAGTGGCGTCGCCAAATCGAGAAACAGAAGGAATGAAAGACGGAAGTGACGCTGTGGCAGATTGGCCTATTTTAAATGCGTTAATTAACACGGCTGGTGGAGCAAGTTGGGTTAGCGTACATCATGGTGGTGGCGTAGGGATGGGGTATTCACTCCATGCTGGTCAAGTGCTTGTCGCAGATGGAACGCAAGCAGCGAAGGAACGAATTGAACGCGTGCTCGTTTCCGATCCAGGTATGGGGATTGTGCGCCATGTTGATGCAGGTTATGAGCGGGCAAGTGAAGTAGCCAAAGCGAAAGGTGTCCATATTCCCATGCAGCAAGGGAGCGACATATGAAACAAACATCGATAAAAATAAATCGTGCACGACTAGAAGCTTCTATTCTTGAACTCGGTCAGTTTGGTGTGAATCAGGACGGGGGTTTAGATCGAACGACGTTTACGGAAGCAGAACTACAAGCAAGACAGTGGTTAAAGCAGCAATTAGATCAACTATCGCTAGACGTTTATACAGATGAAGCTGCAAATATATGGGCGAGACGAGCAGGGAAACAGCAGAAAAGCATTGTGTTCGGATCACATATTGACACAGTTCCGAACGGTGGAAAATATGATGGTGCTCTTGGTGTCTTGATGGCATTGGAAGTGTTGCGAACACTTGATGAAAATGAAATCGAAACGAATCATCCTTTCGAATTGGTTTCTTTTAGTGCAGAAGAGCCCAATCCATTCGGTTTATCCACTTTCGGAAGTAGAGCGATTTCTGGGAAATTGACGAAGAACGATTTAGAGGGTGTTCAAGATTCAAATGGAACACGGCTTGTTGAGGCTCTCGCACGAGCTGGTGGAGATCCGCAGCAATTTGAAAACTGTTTGCGAAATGTGAATGATTTTGAGGCATATCTCGAAGTGCATATTGAGCAAGGAAAACGTCTTTTGCATGCAGAGGTGCCAATAGGAGTGGTTACTGCCATTACGGGGATTTACCGTGAACACATTACGGTAAAAGGGGAATCGAATCATGCAGGGACGACCGTCATGATCGATCGCACAGATGCCCTTGTAGCGGCTGCGGAATTGATTACTTCTTTGAAAGAAATTTGTACCCGCTATCCTAAGGAAGAACTCGTTGGGACTGTTGGAAAACTGCATGTTCTTCCGAATGCAACCAATATCATTCCTGGTGAAGTCACCCTTTCTGTTGAAATTCGTGGGGAAACAGAAGCGGATATTCAAGCTGTGCGGAAGGAATTTGAAACAAAAAAAGGTCAGTTGGAACAACGGTCAGATGTTCAAATTGAATCAGAAACCATGCTAGATCAGGAACCTGTACCAATGAGCGATCATGTAATTACTGTGATAGAACGAGAAGCGAAACAGGCCGGACGATCCTCAATACGGTTGGGTAGTATGGCTGGTCATGATGCCGCTCATATGGCTTCGTTAACGCCATCAGGAATGATTTTTGTGCCGAGCCTTGATGGAAAAAGTCATTGTCCTGAAGAAGAGAGTTCAATGGATGATATTGAACATGTAGCAAACGTGTTTTTACGTACGTTATTGAGCCTTGATGAGGGAGGGGGAGAAAGGTGAAACAGCTATACCATGCAGGTTCCGTTTATGTGGAGGACACATTTAAACAAGCGTATTCGCTTTTGATCGATGAAGATAAGATTGTTGACATTGGTCCAACGCGTGCGCTAAAAGAAACGTATAAAGGTGTTCTGGAAGTGGACTGGCTAGATAAAGCCATTCTTCCTGGAACAATAAACGCACATAATCATTCGTTTCAAAGCCTTTTGAGAGGAATTGCAGTTGATCGTCCTTTTCTTGAATGGCGTGATCAAGCTCTTTATAAATATACTCCGTACCTTGATGAAGAAGCGATTTACACAGGAGCTCTTTTTGCCTTCGGAGAGATGCTGAAGTATGGTGCTACCACAGTAAGCGATTTTTTCTACGTTCATAATCAGGGAACCCAAACAGACGAAGCGGTTATTCAAGCGGCGAATGATGTAGGGATTAGACTGGTTTTTGCAAGAACGATGTACGATTGGGGTGGTGCGCCAAAAAGTTATCAAGAAACCGTTTCAGATGCAGTTAATCGAACAAGGGAGCTAGCAATTAAATACCAAGGTCACTCGATGGTGGATATCCATCCAGCTCCTCATAGTCCTCATGCTGCTTCTCCGGAAATGATTCAAGCTGGGCATAAGCTAGCTAAAGAACTGCAAACCCCTTTTCATATTCATGTGTCAGAAGAGATGTTTGAAGTAGAGGAGATGCTCGAGAAATACAACAAAAGACCTGTTCATTATCTCGATTCTCTAGGTGTTGTAGACGACAGCATGATTGCGATCCATCTTGTATGGCTAGATAAAACAGAAATTGAGCTACTAGGAAAGAGAAAAATCGGTCTCGCGTATTGTCCATCTAGCAATATGTTTTTATCTGATGGGATTACCAATATCCCTGACCTTGTTCAATCAGGTGTACGTGTTAGCCTTGGAAGTGACGGAGCCTGTAGCAATAACCGAATAAGTGTGTTTGAAGAAATGCGAATGTGTTCGTTGCTTCAAAAAGTGAATAAGTTAGATGGTACGTGCGTCACTGCTAAACAGGTCTTTGACATGGGTACGAAAACTGGAGCAGACTTATTAAGAGTAAATACCGGAGAGCTTGCAATCGGCAAAAAAGCAGATTTTGTATCCTTAAAAATGAACGACTTGTCTCTTGCTCCAAAACGAGAGCTTTTTGCAAATGTCGTTTATTCGATGCAACCAACAGCGATCTCTGACGTTGTTGTTGCTGGCAAGACAGTCGTTTCAAACGGAACATTAAAAACGGTTTCTGAAAACACAATCGGAAAGAAAATCGATCAATTATTTAAAAAATGGGATTGAATAAAAAAGCGTAAACGTTGGAGGAAGATCCAAACGTTTACGCTTTTTTGAGTTAACATCTAGTTGTTTTATTCTTCTACAACGGGCTGGGTTTCTCGCCGAAATAATCGTTTTTTGGGTGCTTTCTTTTTTATATAGCCACCTTGAAAATTTCGAGTTTCAAAGGAGACAACAAATGCGTCAGGGTCGCATTCGTTGACTATGGCTAAAAATTCGTGCTCTCGATCTCTTCTAGCTGTGCAATCGAGACGGACTCTGATCGATTCAATCCCTTCGACTGTTGTTAGTGCTACACTGAAATCCGCGTCTCGCAGGCGATCGATAAGTGGTTTCTGATGGAAGGAAGTGTTCACTTGAAGTGACACATAGCCAATCGCCAGTCGTTCTTCCACGATGGAGCCGAGGTACATACCAAGCCCAAAGCCAATGGAATAAGCGACCATGTTGAGATAATTTGAGAGGTCACTAAACACAATCGATAGTGAAATGACATGAACGGCACCTTCAAGAGTTGCAAACAATGCGGATCTCTCTTTTTCACCTTTCACCATCATTAATGTTCGTAATACTACTAGTGGGACATAAAGCAATTGTGCGCCTAAAATGAGCATAGGTTGTAAAAGCATCTTTTTTCACCTCGCAAAAATAGTGTGTGAGTGTGAAAAAAAAATTATGCATGAAGAGGAAAATTAAGGAGAAATCGACACGATTTGAAGGATTATTTCCGGGGGAATAAAAAATAGGGAATGAAGCCAGTGTTTGTCGAATCAATAAGAAAAAGCGAGAGTCGTGTTAGGCCCCTCGCTTACTACTTACGTGACATCTTTAAAGATTTCTTTCTTAATGTTTTTCCGCATTTCATAGATATTGGTGATGATTACTTTTGCAACGGCGTAGGTAGGAATTGCAATAATCATCCCGATGAATCCTGCAATATTTCCTGCCGCAAGAACTAGAGTAATAACCGTAAGTGGATGCACACTTAATTTTTTGCCCATAATATTAGGTGTAATCAAATTGCTTTCTGCTTGTTGCACCGCTAACGTAATGACGGATATCCAGATAGCCAAGACTGGGTCTTGAATAAGTGCAATGATAAAAGCAGGAAAGAATGCAAGCCAAGGACCTAAAAACGGAATCATGTTTAAAAGAAAAGCTAGCAAAGCAAGCAATAATGCATATTCTAATCCAACGATCGTATAGCCGATGAATAATAATATTGCCAAAATGAGCGCGGCTAGTACTTGTCCTTGCACATAACTTTTTAATGCAAAATCAACTTCATTTAAAAGCTTTGCTACCCATTTTTTAGTCTCACCTTGAAAATATTGCACAATTGCTGGGGCAAATCGATGGTGATCTTTTAACATAAAGAAAAAGAAAAACGGGACAAGAATTAACGTTAAAATGGTTGTAACCGCACCGCTTAAAAAGGAAATAATGTATCCTGACCCTACGATAATGATGTCTTCAATGGAATCAAGTAATGAACCAATTGTCTCTTCAAAATCAAACGGTACATTGCCGTTATCATTAAGATAATGCATGACGAATTGTTCCAGCTGTTGAAAAATAACTGGGGCATTTTGAATTAGCTTGTTTGCCTCATCAATAAGAGGGTCTAAAATGAACATGGACCCAACAAATAAAACCGCTCCTACAAGCACTAAAATACTTAACGCACTTGCCCATTGAGGCATTCGTGTCATTAATCGTTTTTGTAAAGGCTCTGTGATATAAAATAAAAGGCCAGCTAGTAGTACAGGTATTAAAATGGTTGTCACTACAATGAGAATTGGTTCAAACAGCCATTGGATTTCTACTAAATTCTTTACAATAAGAATAAGTAGAAGAATACCAATCCCTAGTTGAAACCATAGTTTATTAAGCATGAAGGGGTACACTCCTGATATAGTAAGATCGTTCATATCTATTATAGCGCGAATAGAAACGGAAAATCTGACAGATTTGTTACTATCATTATTTTACTACATTCTTGCTTTTCTAGACCTGAAGTATACATGGTAACGTAATGTGATAAGCAAGGAATACGGAACATATATGTAGAATGACCTTTACAAGTTATTGTCTTAGATGCATGAAAAAAACACCTGTCGTGAAACAGGTGAGAAAGAGCAATTCAATGTGAAGGATTAAAATTCCTCGTATTCATTTGGGTTTTGATTGTCAATTCGACCGTCTACTCGAGTGAGGCTGCTAATTTTGTCCATAACCTTTTGATCCAGTTCAAAATCAAAGATCGAAAGGTTTTCAAATTGTCTCGACACATTTGAGGAACGGACAAGTGGAAGAGCTCCTAACTGAATTTGCCAGCGTAAAATAATTTGCGCTTTAGATTTTCCATAGGAATTTGCGATGTCATCAATTGTATGGTCGCTATATACACTGTCGGAACGAAGGCGGCCGAGCGGACTCCAACTTTGCGTAACGATCCCTAATTTTTTATCGTAGGCTCTCTGTTCTTCTTGAGAAAAATAAGGGTGAAGCTCAATCTGATTTATACTCGGTGTCACACCTGTTTCGTTAATAATTTGATCAAGGTGTTCAGGCAAAAAGTTACTAACCCCAATAGAGCGAATTAGACCCCAACGTTTCGCATCAATCAGTGCTTGCCACGCTTCTACAAATAACCCCTGTTTTGGGTTGGGCCAGTGAATCAAATAGAGGTCAAAATAATCAAGCCCTGTTCGAAGCAAGGATTCTTGAATGGTCTCAATGGCTTTGCCGTAAGCATGGTGTCGGCCAGGAAGCTTAGAGGTAATGCGCAGATGTTCGCGTGGAACGGAACTACGACGAATGGCTTCCCCGACAGCACCTTCATTCTCATAATTAAAGGCTGAATCGATCAAGTGGTAGCCAACGTCAATGGCGCTTTGAATGCCATGAACACAAGCATGGCCTTTGAGTTGAGCTGTACCATAACCAATGGAAGGAACGAGTAATCCGTCATGTAACGTGCGTGTTGGAATTGAATCTACCATTCTATCACTCCTATCTCGTATTAATCTTAGTCTAGCATTTGATTATAGGGACGTCTAATGAGAAGATTGCGATTAGGAAGAAAAATCTCAGGTATTTAAATGAATTTTCTCATAAATAGTAATCGTCATTTTACAAATAATAATAGAAATATCTTTTAAAGCATTCGTCTTATTAAATGGCGACGACTCCTATGGGAACAGCACGTGTCCGAAGACAATGAAGCGCTTTTTCCGAAATGGTTGAGGCCGTGCCCATGGCAAAGAAGACACTGCGAGGGAAAGCGCAAACGGATGTCGCGCTTGTGCCTGTGGTGAAAGCGTGCGCCATTTTAAGTTGAACTTACGTCATTTTCGCAAGATGAAATGTGATGTCTACCTAAAAAAAACCCTTTGAACTTTTTATGTCCAAAGGGTTTTCGCTTTATTTTTCAATGCTTAACGAAACGGTTTCGCCTTCTACATCGAACGATTTCATGTCGTCTGTTTTCGCAAATGAAAGCTGGTCAATCAGTACGTGATTCTTCATAAAGCTTTCAAAGCGTTGTAAGATGTCTTGAACTTGCTCAGAAGCATGAATGGTTAAATGCACGCGTTTTTCAACTGGAAGATCTAGTTCTTTACGATAGACTTGAACCGCACGAATGACTTCGCGAACAAATCCTTCTTCTTTCAGCTCTTTAGTGACATTTGTATCAAGTACAACAAGATAGTCATCGCCTTCAGCAAATTCAAAGCCTGGTAATGGGTTCTTTTCAACAAGAACGTCTTCTTTTTCAATTTCAACAACTTGATCGTTGTCCAAATTTAACACCATTTTGCCAGCATCAAGGAATTGTTGAGTTTGGGTGTCACCAAACTGAGCAATCATCTTTTGAACAAGGCCAACCGATTTTCCGAGTTTTGGTCCAGCGACAGGGAAATTCAGCTTTACTTGTTGCGACACGTATTGGTCTTGATTCGCATCAAGCAGAATTGCTTTGACATTTGTTTCTTCTGCAATAATGCCTTTATACGCTTCAAGATCAGCCGATTGCTTGACTGGTACAACCGCTAATTGTGCAAGAGGTTGCTTCGTTTTTAAGCTCGTTTGGTTACGGATTGATCGTGTTAATTCAACCACTTGTCGGACTGCATCCATTTCTTCTTCAAGAGAAACGTTCACTTTAGTGGAGTCAGCTGTTGGATAGTTCGTTAGATGAACGCTGTTTCCGGCTAAGTCATAATACACTTCGTCAGATAAGAATGGAGCGAATGGGGCCATTAACTGCGTTGTTTTTGTGATGACTTCATACAGTGTATGGAAAGCAGCACGTTTGTCCGCATCCATTCCACTAGCCCAGAAACGTGCACGTGAACGACGGATGTACCAGTTACTAATTTCATCTAAGAATGAAGCAATTGTACGTGCGCCCTTTGTGACATCGTATGCGTCTAAGCTTTGAGTCACTTCAGCAATCACTGTATTGAGTCGAGAAATAACCCACTCATCCAGTTTTGTTTGCGTGCCACTTTCGACTGTGTTTGGATCAAAGCCATCGATGTCTGCATACATTTTATAGAAAGAATGCACATTTGCAAGTGTATCTAATACTTTCGATTTTGTTTGGCTAACGGTTTTCTTCGAGAAACGTTTGTTATTCCAAGGCGCGCTATCGGCAAGTAACGCCCAACGTAAGCTATCTGCTCCAAATTCTTCAATTAACTCTACTGGATTTAAAGCATTTCCTTTACTCTTAGACATTTTCTGTCCGTTTTCATCTAAGATGTGGCCGAGAGAAAGGACACGTTTATAAGGTGCTTTACCTGTAAATAGTGTAGACACCGCAAGTAAGCTGTAGAACCAACCACGTGTCTGATCGACGCCTTCAATGACGACATCAGCAGGGAACTGTTTGTTCATGAGCTCTTCATTCTCAAATGGATAGTGATATTGAGCGAACGGCATGGAGCCACTATCAAACCAAACATCAATGACTTCGCTTGTGCGGTGCATCGTCCCGCCACATTCACACGTAAAGGTAATCCCGTCAACATAAGGTTTATGAAGTTCAACATCTTCAGCTAAATCTTGGTCTGCGCGCTCACGTAGTTCTGCGATAGAAGCAGGGGCTTCTTGCTTATCGCAAGCCTCGCATTCCCAAACGTTAAGTGGTGTACCCCAGAAACGGTTACGCCCGATATTCCAATCGACAACATTCTCAAGGAACTTTCCAAATCGTCCATCACGCATATGGCTTGGGTGCCAATCCACTTCTTGGTTATTCGCAATCAACTGGTCTTTCATTTTTGTTGTTTCGATGAACCAACCTTCCATTGCGTAATAAAGAAGGGGACTGTCACAACGCCAGCAGTGTGGGTAGCTATGCTCGTACTTTTCTTTAGAGAATAAGCGTCCGTTATGGGCGAGCATTTTGACAATATCAACGTCACAATCTTTTACAAAACGGCCAGCAAGTGGACCAATTTCATCCGTGTAACGACCTTTTGAATCAACAACATTTACAAAGTCTAGGCCAGATTCGCGGATGGCATTGTAGTCATCGTCACCATGAGCTGGAGCCATATGCACGAGACCTGTACCGCTTGAATCTGTAACAAACGATGCGCCAATCACTTCATGGCCTCTATTTAATGTTAGAAAATCAAATGGTGGGCTGTATGTTGTACCAACAAGTTCAGAACCTTGAAGTGTAGCGACAACGTTTGGCGATTCACCTAGTAGCTTTTCGGCTAATGCTTCGGCAACAACGTAGACTTCACCATCTTGCTCCACTTTTACATAGGTCATTTCTGGATTAACAGCAATGGCAACGTTAGCAGGTAATGTCCAAGGCGTTGTTGTCCAGCCAAGAAGGTATTCATTTTCAGTGCCATCAATTCGAAACTTTGCAGTCGCTGATAAATCAGTAACGTCTTTATAGCCTTGTGCGACTTCGTGAGAACTCAGTGATGTTTCACAGTTTGGGCAATATGGTACGACACGATGTCCTTTATAAAGCATATCGTTGCGGTGGATCGTTGAAAGAATGTTCCAGACGGATTCGATGTATGGATTTTGCAGCGTCACATACGGATCATCCATATCGACCCAGTAACCGAGTGCTTCTGTAAATTGACGCCATTCACGCTCATACGTAAAGACACTTTCTTTACATTTCTCAATAAACGCTTCAACACCATACGCTTTAATCTCGTCTTTTCCTTTTAAATCAAGCTGCTTTTGGACTTCTAATTCTACTGGTAACCCGTGTGTATCCCAGCCAGCTTTCCGTAACACTTGATACCCAGACATTGTCTTGTAGCGGGCAACGAAATCTTTCATCGTACGTCCTAACGCGTGGCCTGCGTGCGGCATACCATTTGCAGTAGGAGGACCTTCATAAAAGACGTATGTCTCTTTTCCTTCGCGCTTTTCAATCGATTGTTTAAATGTGTTGTCATTTTCCCAACGCTTGCGTACACGTTGCTCACGAACATTTGCCGTTTCGCTCATTTGCGCCATCACCTTTTCTTTATAAAATTAAAAAAACCTCCATCCAGGTCGCAGGATCGAGGTGTACTTCACTCAACAGTAGACATAAGAAAAAACCATACAGAAGTAGTGGTTTAAAAACGTGTCATCATCACTACGTACCAACATACGCGTCCTTCATATCGGTAGGAAGCCGGCAAAGCTTAAAAAAGAGGTTCGGCTTTGCTTCTCGGAGAAGATTTTCAGAAAGGTCTTAACGTTGACTTTCAGCATATCTGTCAACTCTCTGTAGATAAGAATTCAATCGTACTCGGTCTCGTCATCGAATCAATTATTAGAATTATTCCTAGTATAAAGAGCAGAGCGAGGAATGTCAAATCAACATTTTCACCTAGGACAGTGGGTTTCTTCTAAGTATAGTCCCAAAAAAAGCAAACGATACAAAAAATGATTAGAAAATTCATTTTTTTAACTCTTCTATATAAGAATGATAGAGGAGGTAACTAGCAATCGCTAATAAGATGACTGGAAACGTGAACAGGAGAGGCGAATACATAGCAGAATAAATTTGTTTTAACCCATACAAGTAGGTAATAAAGGCAAAAGCAAAGATAAGGCTGATGACCCCAGTTAGTACCTTCATGATAACCTCCTTTCTGATCTCAATGATTCCTCAGATGTACGTCATCCTAGCCCTCCTTCATTTCCCATATACGATTTCAAACAAAATCGGTTGCAGAATAGAGAAGGATCGGGGAAAATGTTAGATGATTCTCGTGTTTTTTATTGATAAACGATAAATTCATGTTATACAATGATAAAAAAAGTGTACTGAGGTGTGTTATGCAACGAGGGAGAGTTTTATTTTTAAAAGGTGTCACGATTAGCATAGGTGTGCTCGTGATTATTTGTTGTATTTGGGTCTTACCGCCACTCTCGCGCTATATTGCTCTTGATAACCCAAGTTTTGCTTACCTTCGAATTCCGGTTTTAGCAGGTGTATATATGACGCTTGTTCCGTTTTTATTCGCCTTGCAACAAGCGTTTCAATTGTTAAGTTTGATTGAAAATGATTATGTATTTTCGGATTGGGCCATTAAAACGTTAGGCAATATTAAATTTTGTGCTGTGGCGATCATTATTCTGTACGGCGTTGGCTTAATGAGCTTATTTGCGCTAGATGCGATACATATTGGTTTTGTTCTGATTGTGCTTACCATCATGCTCATAACGGTTGTCATTGTGTTCTTTGCATCGGTTTTACAAGAGTTATTGCGTTCAGCAGTACGCCTAAAATCTGAAAATGACTTGACGATTTGAGGTGTGAAGCATGGCAATAATCATTCGACTAGATGTAATGTTGGCAAAGCGAAAAATGAGTATGACGGAACTTTCAGAGCGTGTTGGTGTGACGATGGCGAATCTATCAATCTTGAAAAATGGGAAAGCAAAAGCGGTTCGATTCTCAACGCTCGAAGCGATATGCGATGTGCTTGAATGCCAGCCTGGCGATATTTTGGAATATGAAAAGGAGGGGATTGAATGAGCATGATCTTACTTATCGGTTCAGTGGGGGTGCTCATTTTTCTTCTTTTTACCAAGCCATTTTTAAACATGTTGGAAGATCATCTTTATGCTCATTTTTTAAGAAAACAAAAGTGGTTCCAACATGCTTTTAAGGCGGGTTTGTTTACTTTTGCGGTTAATGCGTGTCTCTTAACGATTACGGTTGTTTTGTTATACATACCGGTTTGGATTGATTTTGCCGTGAGTCCGCTGTTTGCAATGGCATTTGGAACCATTATGAGTGTGTTGGCATGGGGGATTATGAACCGTGGCTATAGAGGGGCACAACCAATTCGAATGGCGTTTATCGGCAGTAGTTTTTATTTACTTATTCTCATTTTTTCTCTAGTACTGTTTTTCAGTCCAACGGAGCGAACCGGAGAGGCGTTGTTTCATTGGGAAATTGCGCTCCTACTAATCATTGTTGTTAGTTTGGTCGCGTGGGTAACCAATCTCTATGTAGTCAGCTATCGAAGTAAAAAAGAGAGCGACTGAGTCGCTCTCTTTTTGTAAAGGATTATAGTCTTACAATTGTTCGGCCAGTAACATTGCCTTCGACGACTTGGGTAAGTACCTCGTCTAGCTCATCAAGCGTCACTTCATGAACAGCTTCGTCAGAGAAAGAAGGTTTTAAATCACTTGCTAATCGTTCCCAAGCGTGAGTCCGTTCTTCCATGGAGCAAGTGACTGAGTCGATGCCGAGCCAATTAATACCGCGACCGATAAATGGCATGACCGTCGTTTCCACTTCAATTCCGCCTGTAAGTCCGCTTGAGGCAATCGATCCACCTCGTTTGAGTGTTGTGAGAAGGTAAGACGTTGTTTTCCCACCAACAGCATCAATTGCTGCAGCCCATTCTCCTTGTCGGATAGGGGCTTTTTCCTCTTCTTCTAAGTCTTCTCTGCTAACAATTTCTGATGCACCAAGTTGTTTTAACCAGTCGTGTGCTTCCAATTTATTTGTGCCAGCAACAACGTGATAGCCAAGCTTGGCTAACATTTCAACAGACAGACTGCCAACACCACCGGTTGCGCCTGGTACGACAACTTTTCCGTGATCAGGGTGTAAGCCATTTTGTTCAAGCTTATTAATAGAAAGTGCTGCAGTTAAGCCAGCCGTTCCTAACACCATCGCTTCTCGAAGTGTCAGCCCTTCTGGAAGCGGAACAATCCAGTTGCCAGGGATACGGGCATATTCCGCATATCCACCATGGTGACCGGTTCCGATTTTATAACTTGTTGCGATGACTTCTTGTCCCTCTGTAAAGCGGCTATCTTTTGACTCAACAACCGTACCTGCTAAATCAATTCCAGGAATGAGTGGAGAGTGTTCCGCAAGATTGCCTTGTTTCACAACCATTGCATCTTTGTAGTTCACGCTTGAATACGCAACGTCAATCAGGACGTCACCTTCAATTAGTTCCTCTAAATCCCACTGTTCAACATGGCCTTCGAGCATATCTTCTTTGCGTAGTACGAATGCATTAAATGTCATAACGATCTCCTTCCAATTCATTGTCTTCCTATGGTAGAAGGCGGGGGGAGGGGAAGTCAACGAACTTGCCTGCCCATTTTCAGTACGATAAAATGAGACAATCTAATGGAGGAGATACGGTTGGTCCGTCGGAGAAGAAATCCTCCTAAGAAGAAAACAATTTTAGGAGGCTATTTATGAGACAAAATAAATACGATGACCCTAACTTTTACAAAGCGTATAGTCAGATGCCTCGTTCTTTAAATGGACTAGAAGGCGCAGGGGAATGGCATATAGTAAAGGAACTAGTACCAAAACTTAAAGACAAACAAGTATTAGATTTAGGATGTGGGTTTGGTTGGCACTCACGTTATTTTAATGAACAAGGAGCAACCCACGTTACCGGCGTAGATCTCTCCGAAAACATGATTCAAAAAGCAAGACAGATGACATCTGCAGAAGGAATTGATTTTGTACAAGGTGCAATTGAAGATGTCTCTTTCAAGCCAAGCTCGTTTGATTTTATCTTTAGTTCTTTAGCGCTTCACTATGTGAACTTGAACGATTACAAAGGCTTTGTGGAAAAGGTTAAAAAATTACTGGTCGCAAAGGGAGAGTTACTTTTTTCTGTTGAGCACCCGATCTTTACTGCAAGAGCAGAACAAGACTGGATCTATCGTGCGAACGGCGAAATAAGCCACTGGCCACTCGATCATTATCAAGATGAGTGCCTGCGCTCAACGACGTTTTTAACTGAAAATGTCGTAAAATATCATCGTACGCTTTCCACTTATTTAAATGAATTATTGTTTGCTGGCTTTGCGATTGAAAGAGTGGAAGAACCAAAGCCTGATCCGAAACTGCTTGAACAACATCCCGCTTACAAAGATGAGCTTCGTAGGCCAATGTTTCTCATTATAAAAGCCCGTAATCTCGGATCCTCCTTACTCTAATTTAGATGAAAAAACGAAAAGACGTAAAATCCAAAATTGGATCGTTCGTCTTTTCATTCTGTTCATATTCTTTTTCCCTTGCTCTTTTTATGAGACAGCTTTAAGGCCTGTGACACCTACAATTATAATAATTAAACTAATGATGCGAGTGGGACTTTTTGATTCTCCAAAAAAGATCATATTAATTAGCACAGCCGCGGCGGTACCAATACCAATCCAAACAGCGTAAGCAACACTTACTTGCAAGTAAAGAAAAGATAAATATAAGAACACGAATGCAAGACCAAAACCGCCAAAGAAGAGTAGCGCGTTTTTAAAAGATTTACTTTGACTAAAAGATTTAAGCCCAACAACACCAGCAATTTCAAAACATGCAGCAAGAAATACGAAAAACCAACCCATTATGAAGCAACCTCCTCTTGTGTAGCTCCGTTATCAGACAGCTTTAATAAGATCACGCCAAAAACAAGCATGCTCATAAAGAACCCTTTCACTAAACTAAACGATCCTTCAAAAATATAAATGTCCATCAAAGCTGTTCCTACGGTTCCAGCAGCTGCGAAAATGGCGTAAACGGTTCCTGTTGGCAGCGTTTCACAGGCTTTAGCCAAAAAGTAAAAATCAACGATAATAATGAGGACGATTAGTAACCAATGCCACCAAGTAGAAGCAACATTAAAACCAAAAACCCAAAACAATTCGAATAAACTTGTCAGGATGACAAAAATCCAGCCTTTATTCATTTAGTTTCTCTCCTATCTAGTTAATGAATGACATTCAGTCATTTTCGGTGTGAAAAGAAAGCAAGCGATGTTAATCACTTGCACCAAGAGCATAAGATAGAAATTGAATCAACTCTTGCTTGTGTTCGTTTGCTTTTGCATCTTCTTCTTGATTGTATAAATAGAGCTGTTCTGCTGTTGACTCAATGGAACCAACAATGATTCGAGCTGTGTAATCAGCTTGAACGGTCTGTCGAATGGTCCCAGCTTGTTTTGCTGTTTCCAGTCGTCCCGAAAGCCAATCGTATAACGGGGCATAAATCGTTTCCCATTGTTGAAGGTGTTCAGATTGCGTCAAACCAGAGTAGATTAAGACGGCAAGTTTCTTGTGCTCGTCTGTTGTTCGAAAGACGGTGTCGACGATTTCGATTAACTGTTGTTTAAAAGAAGATGACGTCACGTTATTTGTTAACTCGGTCATAAGGTAATCGACAAACACAGCCGCAATATCGGGCATAACAGAAAGTTTCGAAGGGAAATACAAATAATAAGTTCCTTGAGCAATATTGGCTCGTTTGACAATATCGGAAATCGTTGTTTTCTCTACCCCTTTTTCACCAAACGCTTCGATAGCTGCTGTAATAATTCTCTCGCGTTTTTCCAATTCACACACATCCTTAAATGACTGACTGTCATTCATATTTTAGCTGGTTGGAAGAAAAAAGTCAATTCACCTTAAAAATTCATGTGTTAAAGCGAAAAAGATCGGGAAGAAGAAAAGTAAGAAAGATTTGGAGGGAAATAAATTGTCACATAAAATAAAAGTATTTGTTACTGGGCGTGAAACCCCAATTGTTGAAGAAACAAGAGTTGAAGAAAGTGGAAAAAAAGTATCTCGATCGATTGATGAGGCGCTTGCAAATAATTGCTTCGTGTCATTTGGAACAACTGATGAACATGAAATTCTCGTTCGTTCATCGAATGTAACACATGTTGAAATTGAAAAAGAGAATAAATAACTGTGAGAAATCTTGTTGAGTTGCTTGAATTGTAGCTTAACAAGATTTTTTATTTGTATCTATAGACGTGGTTCAAAAGTTTCATAACCTTCTAAGTGTGGTATATGTCATTACTGCGAATACGAGGAGGAAAAACATGTATCAAGTTACATTAGAAGATAAAGAACACAGAATTATTGGCGTCAAATGGGAATCAAACTTAACACCAGAAGCCATTAATCAAGCAAATGAAGAAATTGATCAACTCGTGCAAACACATAAATTTAACCGATTTCACCTAATTGTGAATATGAGAGATGTTGTGGTTTTCAAACCAGAGACGCAAAAAGCAATCGTTGCGCACCAAGAATGGTTAATGAGAAGAGGAATGGACCAAGCGGCGGTCGTTGTAAAGAGCAATGTCGCAAAACTGCAGTTAAAACGAACGGCTAAAGAAGCAAAGCATAATACGGAAACGCATTTCATAAATACAGAAGAAGCCCTTTCATTTTTGAAACAACACGTGCGCGTATAAGAAGAAAACAGTCTCGCCAAAAGCAAGACTGTTTTTGTGTGGAATTAATTATCCTCAACCGGGCCAGTAAAATTGATTCTTCTTGCGTTACCTAAATATTCTGTAATAGGTAATGCATTTACACGTCTTCTAATTTCGATTGTGTCGAGTGGACCTTCCATATATTCTAAAAAAACAACAAATTGAGTTGCTCCGAACCCACAGTTGGTAATACGATATCGGGTATTAGGTGGCACAGTTACGTTAAAAAGATTTTGATGAAGTGGACAGCTGACGACGACAACATCATTTGGCATTGTTATAACTCGAACAAAGCCTACTCCATCATCATAATAATTAAAACCCATTATTCCTCAACTCCTGACGCAATAATTGTCGTAATTTCTGTCTCAGGTACAACATTTTCAATACTTAAATCAAGAATCTGTTCAATTATATTAATGAGGTTCAAATCAGCAAAGTTTGTTAAATAAACGCATAAAACTTGACCACCAGATGGACATGTCACTCTAACTAAGCTTCCCGGTCGAAGTTGTAAAAGAGAATCTGCCTGATCATTTATTTGTGGGCACTCAAACGTCACAAGGTCTCCCTCAGCGACTAAAATCGTTACTTGTCCTAATCCTGGAATTGGAAGTGCAATCGCCATACTGAAAACTCCCTCTCTCTAATTTTTAAGCGAAAACTTGTATTCGTCTGCTTACGAGATACTATATGTAAACTAAAACTTTCAAGATAACTCAAAATACCTATAATGTAACAAAATGGTTATGTGATTCAATTGAATTTCCTATTTTTAATCGTACGCTTCTACTCATGATTACCCTATAACTGCATATAGTTGTAGAAAGCTCTGCTAAGATATCGGAAAACTCGTGGAAGATTACTGAAAGTATAGATTTAGACAGGCTTTTCTTGCTATATAGAAGATGAGGAATGAAGGCATAAAATGGAGTAGGTAGGGATAAAATGGAGCAGCTATTGCTAGATTTGATGAATTGGTTTAAAGACTTATCTTATTTGGGCATATTTATGGCACTTTCTATCGAATTTATTCCGGCAGAGGTAGTGTTGCCACTTGCTGGTTTTTGGGTTTCGGAAGGGGACATGTTGTTTTGGGGAGTAGTTGCAGCAGGTTCTGTAGGTGGTGTTGTCGGGCCACTAACGCTATATTGTGTAGGGAGGTTCGGTGGGAGACCATTACTTTTAAAATATGGAAAATATCTTTTCATGAGCGCCGATCATTTAGAGAAAGCAGACCGTTTTTTTGAATCACATGGTGCTTTCGTTGCGTTTACCGCACGCTTCTTGCCGGGGGTACGGACATTAATCTCGGTGCCGTGTGGAATGGCGAAGATGAACCCATGGATTTTCTCGCTTTATACGTTTCTCGCAATGGCTCCTATTACGTTTTTCTATGTCTATTTCGGTGTTCAGCTCGGTGAAAATTGGGCAGAAGTAAAAGGAGTGGTAAGTCAGTATTTGCTTCCGTTTGGCATCGGTTTAATAATCATTTTTAGTATCTATTTACTTATGAAACATAAGAAGACAAACCAGCACACGGGCTAATGTGCTGGTTTTTGCGTATGAAAATAAGAAACTTCGTAAATACTAAAAAGAAAAGCAGAATCGGAGGCGAGGCTGAATGTTAATTGATGTTGGTAGATTTGATGATAGACAAGGAAACCCGATCGATCGATTGCAAGGGAATTTCAAATCATTTGATTTATATTTTGTCCAACCTGTAAAAAGTAAAAAGGGATGGCGATTGCATCTAGAAAGCGAAATGGAAGAAGCGAAGCACGTTTCATTATATGAAGGTATAAGTCACTACTATATTGGCGCTTTCCCCCACGATGAAACAGAAGCAGAGCGTAAAAGTCGAAAAGAAGAGCTGCTTTCTATTATTAGTATGCGAGAAGCCATTGCGAGTACAGGCGGGGTAGTAAATCTCATGTGCTCCACATTACCACAGTGGAAAAAGATTGGTATGAACGCATAGCAGTACAATGATTAAAAGCTTCGTAAAGGGAGCTTTTTGTGTGTAAGCGATCTACAGTGAGGGTACGTATATGTGTAATAGGAGGGAAACAAATGATTGTAATGGAGTATCCACGTCCTTTGTTTTATGCTTCGACAGGCTCAAGAGAGGTAAAAGAGGCAGGCAATGTTATCGCCAAAAAGTATCGCTGGTTTCCTCAAACGCAAGACGCCGCCACTTCAAGACCTCGTGTAGCAACGAGCAATGTGTATCTCACAATAGAAGCGAGTAAAGATGATTATACGATTAGGCAAACGAAAGAAAGTTTTCGCAACGGTCAACATTGGGCAATTGAAAAGAATGAAGAACGTATCGGTGAGGTGTTTATGCCGAGGACTGTCATTCCATCTCATCACCGACTTGAAGTACGACTAACAAATCAGGATGTTGAGAAAAACGTAGATATACGTTTTCACAATCGTTCTAAAGCAGACATTCACTTTAACGGTGGATGGTTAGGAGAAACGTTTACGAGTGGGATGTTATTCAATAGAAAAATTGTCATCAACATGCTAGATGATCGCATGATTGACCGAATTTTATTAACTGTCCTTGTTCATACCTATTGGTGTGCATCGAACGTCGGCTAGCACTATCGCTACCTTATAAGTAAATTCATTCCACGCGATTGACGAAGGAAAAACGCTGAAACGTTTTGTTTTAGCGCTTTTTTACTGCTTCGTGTTCTTTTTGCAACGTATAGGGAGCAGCAGATTGAAGCAACTTGTCGATTCCGTCTTTATAATACGGCATGCGTTCGTTTGCTGTAGCAAAATCAAACCACTCAACTTTCGAGATTTCCTCTTCATCTTGAATAGCGGGGGTACCCTTTACAATTTGTGCAGCAAACGTGAAGAATACAACGTGGTGGCCTTTTTCAGTGAAAAAGGCTTCGTTCACTGCGACGAGGTCACCGACTGTAACCGATAAGCCCGTTTCTTCTTTTGCTTCTCGGACAGCTGCTTCTTTTAAATCTTCTCCTTGTTCAACCGCACCGCCTGGTAGAGACCATCTTCCACTAACATTATAGACCATGAGTACTTGTTTCTTTGTTTCATCTAGAAGCAACGAATAGACTACATCAACTCGTTTCACTATAATCCCTCCCATTTATAAACAAGGAATAGCATACTATAAAGCAGCTAAAATAAAAAGAGGTTATTGTAAAAGTCTAAAAATTCCTTTTGATTCTACATATGTTTATTTATGTAAATAAAGGGTATCTGAAAATTACCATCTTTTTTAATGGAGGTTGTTTTGAGAAAATTTATTTGGATGTCTAGTGGTTTTGCGGCGATGGTAATGATGTCAGGATGTAGCAGTGGATCAGTGGATGAATTGGAGCAACATCTAGCGCAGCTTGAAGAGGAATATGGCGTGAATTACACAGTAGAAGAAGTAGAAACTTCTGCGGATACCGATTTAACGTTCGAGGAGTTTTTAGATGTTTTGGAGGATCAAGCACATTTGATGGAAGCGATGATTCATGAAGAAAATTGGCATGAAGAAGAAAGTGAACCTGTCGGAACAGCAGAATCGGGCACTGCTACAAAAACACATACATTTCATTATGAAACTACGGATAGTTTTAATCCAGACGTTGACTACGACAATATTAATAAACATATTAGCTTCAAATACGATGCGGACGCAGAGGTCGGTTCCACAGTGGCAGCTTTTACAGATGTGTCTGAAGAAAATTCTTACCTAACTGGATCAGTACCTAATTTGGAATGGGAAGAGCTGTATAGTCATTCATCCATTTCATCAAATGGGGCATCCCTTGATTTAGAGGCAATAGGTACTTGGACTTTAACCACCGAATGGGAAGAGTTTGTTGTGATCTTTTCCATGGATGATGAATGGGAAATGGTATTTGACGCAAGTCAATTAGATTGAGGAAAGAAAACGGCGAACCAGTTGTATTCGCCGTTTTTTGTCATTAACTAAACGATTGATTAAACAATGTGTAAGGTGATGTTTTCTGATTGGCAGTACGTTTGATACGCTTCATCTAAAGGAGCAGATGTGAAGCTCGACCAAATTTCCAATATGCACCAAAAAAAGCAATCAATTGCCGCTATGAGCGATTGATTGCTTTTGTTTTTAATAGGAATGCGTGCGCTCCAATAGTTCGTCTAGTGCGCGTTCAATGGTTGAATAGATTTTCGTAGTAGTGAAATCAATTCCTAGTGTAACGGATGTTTGCGCGATTTCAGGTCGAACCCCTGATAATGAAGCCTTGGTTCCTACTAATTTTAATCCATCAATTAGAGAAAAGAGTTGATTGGCAACCATTGTATCCACAACAGGTACGCCCGAAAGATCAATTAATAAAGAGTGAATATCGTTAGAGACGCATTCTTCTAATGTTTGAGTGAAAATGACTTGAGCACGGTGCGTATCTATTTCGCCTACTAAAGGCAATAGGGCAATGTGGCGGCGGAGTTTAATGATCGGTGAGCTTAGCTCTGTAATCATTTCTTGTTGTGCTCGTAACTGTTCATCCGCTTGCTCCATGTTACTTCTACTAAACGCAATCACTATTTCTCTAAATCCTTTTAAAAGAATATTGTGCCAGCCATCATATTGTTCGAACGTGACGGTGTCGCGATTTTCAGCGATATAGCCTCTTATAAGCGTTAAGTATTGTTCTTGTACATTTAAAAATTCTTCAATAATCTCAGGAATCGGTGTCGCTAAATGAGCCTGATCTTTCGCGATAGAAAGAATCCACTTTTCGAATGCTTCATTTTGTTGCGTACTGTAATCATCTCGGAAAAGCTCGCAAAATAATTCATGAAAATCATGATTTTGTTTCTTTAAACGGTCAATTTTAACTGGATCGTTAGAGCTATATACACCTTCTTTTGATTTGTCCAAATTAGCATACCACTGTTCAGTTAAATTCCATGTCTTGGCTTTTATGTAATTATATAGTGACATGACCATCCCCCCTTAAGGTTATTATTAGTTAAGCGTGCGTGCTTGTCTATATCATATGTTATAAACGTTATAATTGAAAACATTAGAGATTAGAAGTCAAAGAGTTGACAATATACCTATAGGGGTATATGATAAGGTCACAAGTTATTAGAAAGAGGTGAAAGGATTGGAATATACAGATCAGATGAAAAATCGTTTAAAACGCATTGAGGGTCAGATTCGTGGCGTGTTAAAAATGATGGAAGAGGGCGAAGATTGTCGTGATGTTGTGTCTCAACTTTCTGCTTCTCGAACAGCGATTGACCGCACAATGGGTGTGATTGTTAGTGAAAACCTCGTTGAATGTGTTCAAAAAGCGATTGAAGAGGGCGAAGACACGAAAGAATACGTGGATCAAGCTGTCAATTTACTCGTGAAAAGCCGCTAAGGTAGACAGGAAAGTCTGTCTATCTTAGAAAAAATTTTTATATTTTTTAATACCCATAGGGGTACATGTATATAAGCGGAGGGATTATAGTATGAGTGAAGGAAAAACAACCAATATTATTTTATTTAGTGGTGATTATGATAAAGCGATGGCGGCGTACATCATTGCCAATGGAGCGGCGGCTTACGACCACGAAGTAACAATTTTCCATACATTTTGGGGATTAAATGCGCTACGTAAAGATGAGCCGATTAAAGCGAATAAAAGTTTTATGGAGAAAATGTTTGGCAAAATGATGCCACGAGGATCGGAGAAGATGGGGTTATCAAAGATGCAGTTTGCTGGTATTGGTCCGAAGTTGATCAAAAACGTTATGAAAAAGCATAATGCGATGCCCTTGGCTGATTTAATTGATCTAGCAGAAGAGCAAGACATCAACTTAGTTGCATGTACGATGACAATGGATTTACTAGGATTAAAAAAAGAAGAATTACGAGAAAGTAGTCAATATGCTGGGGTTGCTGCTTATTTAGCAGACGCTGAAGATGGAAACGTTAATCTATTCATCTAAAAATGGATGTAATCAAGGGAGTGTTTGTAATGGAAGAAATGAAATATGACTTACTCGTCGATGCAAAAGGGTTGGCCTGCCCAATGCCCATTGTACGGACAAAAAAAGCGATGAAAGACATCAAGCCAGGAAGTGTAGTTCAAATCCAAGCAACTGATAAAGGCTCGACAGCTGATTTAAAAGCATGGGCACAAAAAGCTGGGCATAGCTATATTGGCACCGTTGAAGATGGAGACATCCTTAAACATTATTTGCGTGTAGCTGGAGATCATGAAGAGGAAGGACTTTCTTTTCCTCATGTTGTGAACAATGAAGGCTTACAAACAGCCATTCAGAATAACGAACCTATGACCATTCTTGATGTTCGTGAAAAGAATGAATATGAGGAGTTTCATATTCCAGGCGCGCAATCAATGCCATTAGGAGAATTAGAAAAGAGAATACAAGAGGTCGACAAAGAAAAAACCATCTATGTCGTTTGTCGTACCGGCAATCGAAGCGAATTAGCGGCACACACGTTATTGAAGAATGGCTATAAGCATGTAGTCAATGTGATTCCTGGTATGAGCCAATGGAAAACCGAGGGAGGAAATTAAGGTGAGTTTAACAGCGATGACGACAAAAGAATTAGCAAATAAAGTCATTCAGCAAGAACCATTGTTTATTCTAGACGTTCGAAATGAAGATGCATTTGAGGATTGGAAAGTGGAAGGTATACAATTTGACTATTTGAATGTTCCTTATTTTGATCTATTAGATGGGGTAGAAGGAATTTTACCGAAACTCCCGTCTGATCAACCGATACTAGTCGTATGTGCGAAAGAAAATTCATCGATTATGGTTGGAGAAATGTTAGTGGATGAAGGGTTGTCTGTTTCTTATTTATCAGGTGGCATGAAGGCTTGGAGTGAGCATTTAGAGCCAATCAAAATCGCTGACCTCATCAGTGGGGGCGAGTTATACCAATTTGTTAGGCTTGGAAAAGGCTGTCTTTCTTATATGCTGATTTCGGGTAGTGAAGCTGTTGTTATCGATTCAGCGCGGATGACAGATGCTTACTTAACTCTTGCTAGCGAAAAAAGAGCATCCATTGCCCATGTTTTAGACACGCACCTACATGCGGATCATATTTCTGGAGGGCGGACGATTGCGGAACAAACGAATGCAAAGTACTGGCTTCCGCCAAAAGATGCAGAAGGGGTAACGTTTCATTACGAGCCAATTGAAGATGGTTCTCACATTCAAGTCGGGTCAACAAGAATTGACATCCAGGCATTGTATACGCCAGGTCATACGATCGGTTCAACGTCCTTTATGATTGACGATGCATATTTACTAACAGGGGATATTTTGTTTATTGATTCCATTGGGAGACCAGATTTAGCAGGGAAAGCAGATGATTGGGTAGCAGATTTGAGAAACTCTCTCTATTCCAAATACAAAGACTTATCGTCAGAGCTAATTGTACTACCTGCTCATTTTATGAATGTGGATGAATTAAACAAAGATGGCAGTGTCGGAGAAAAGTTGGGCGTCTTATTTGAGAAAAACCATGGTTTAAATGTGAAGGATAAAACGACATTTCGCTCCATGGTGACGGACAACCTGCCGCCACAACCGAATGCTTATCAAGAAATCCGCGAAACCAATTTAGGTTTAAAAGAACCAAATGAAGAAGAACAACGGGAAATGGAAGTTGGACCAAACCGTTGTGCCGTTCGATAAACAAAAAAAGGAGACTACTACGATGAATGTAAACAAGGTATTAGACGCTAAAGGATTGGCATGCCCAATGCCAATTGTTAAAACGAAAAAAGAAATGAAGACACTAAACGTAGGGGATATTTTAGAGGTGCAAGCAACCGACCAAGGAGCATTAAAGGATTTCGAAGCATGGGCAAGGTCAACAGGTCACGAATTGCTTAAGTCAAAAGAAGAAGATGGAGTTCTCACCTTTCATATAAAAAAGGGCGAGTAAGAGAAGGGAAAGGAATCCCTCTCGGTTAGGAGACATTTATGGACATTTTGTTCATCATCACGATTTTCATCATTGGCTTTTTTGGTTCATTTGTTTCGGGAATGGTTGGGGTTGGTGGCTCAATTATAAAATACCCAATGCTCCTCTTTATACCACCAATGTTTGGCTTCGCGGCTTTTACGGCACATGAAGTATCAGGCATTAGTGCCATACAAGTCTTCTTCGCTACCATAGCAGGTGTGTGGGCTTATCGAGGTACAGGGTATTTACATCGCACACTGATTGTCTATATGGGGAGCAGCATTCTAGTCGGAAGTTTTATTGGAGCGTTTGCATCAAACTTCTTCACAGAAAGCTCGGTGAACATTGTTTATGCTGTTCTTGCGACGGTTGCGGTCGTTTTGATGTTTCTGCCTAAGAAACAAATTTCTGAACAACCCGCCAATCAAATTTCCTTCAATCGAGGGCTTGCGGCTAGTTTATCGTTTATTGTAGGAATTGCTTCTGGAATTGTTGGAGCAGCGGGATCATTTTTACTCGTACCGATTATGTTAACCGTTTTAAAGTTACCTACACGAGTAACGATTGCGACCTCTCTTGCGGTCACATTCATCTCCTCAATCGGCTCAACAGTTGGAAAAGTGGCGACCGACCAAATATTATATGGTCCTGCGCTTGTTATGATTATTGCGAGTTTAATTGCTTCACCTATTGGTGCGAAATTTGGTCAAAACATGAATACGAAAGTCCTGCAATGGTTGCTAGCGCTGCTTATTCTAGGGTCTGCGATTCAAATATGGTGGACACTCTTTTAATTGCTAAGTAATTAAAGAAATTGCTTTATGATGAAACGCTTTCGTGAAAAATTATTAAAAAAACTCTTGCATTTTGAAAATAAAATCTGCTACACTACGTTCAACAACTAATTAAATATTTTTCTTATTAAGAGGAGCGGAGGGACTGGCCCGATGACGCTTCAGCAACCCCACTATGGTGGAAGGTGCTAATGCCTGCAGGAAAACTTCCTGGATGATAAGAGCGTGGATAATTCATTGACTTTTCGCCCCTCTTTCATTTTTGCAAGAGGGGCTTTTTACATGTTAAAAAGCAAAGACGAAAATATTAGGGAGCGTTTTATCAAAAAAACTGATTAAACAAATATGGATAGGAGGAAATGGTGTGATTGAATTCAAAGGTGTCTCAAAAACATTTTCATCTAATGGGCAAGACATCCATGCATTGCGCGAAATTGATTTACAAGTTGAAAAAGGCGATATATATGGAGTCATCGGTTTTAGCGGAGCGGGTAAAAGCACACTTATTCGGACTGTTAACTTAATCGAACGCCCCACAGCAGGTGAAGTGATTGTGAATAAAGAGAATTTGATGCAGCTAAATTCTCGTCAACTTCAAAGAGCAAAGCGAAATATCGGGATGATTTTTCAACACTTTAATCTACTACAGTCAAAAACGGTATTTGAAAATGTTGCGACGCCATTGCGATTAGTAAAGACAAAGAAATCGGCTGTGAATAAGCGTGTAAATGACCTATTAAGCTATGTGGGCTTAGAGGCATTTGCTTCACGTTATCCAGATCAACTTTCGGGTGGACAGAAGCAGCGGGTAGGGATTGCTCGGGCCCTTGCATCGAACCCTGAAATTCTCTTATGTGATGAAGCAACATCGGCGCTTGATCCGGAAACAACGAGCTCGATTTTGCAGCTTTTAAAGCAAATTAATAAAGAATACAACATTACTATTTTGATGATTACGCATGAACTCGGTGTTGTTCGTGAGATCTGTAACAAAGTCGCAGTGATGGAGAGTGGAGACATTGTTGAGACTGGGAAGGTTGGAACAATTCTTTCAAAGCCGGTACATGAGACAACGAAGAAATTTGTTCGATCAATTATACCTGATGACCTTCCACAAAAAGTGAAGCAACATCTCGCAAATAAAGGGAGCGATGAGCGGGTTTATC
Source organism: Alkalihalobacillus sp. LMS6 (assembly GCF_024362765.1). Taxonomy (NCBI): domain Bacteria; kingdom Bacillati; phylum Bacillota; class Bacilli; order Caryophanales; family Bacillaceae; genus Alkalihalobacillus; species Alkalihalobacillus sp. LMS6. The sequence continues at coordinate 411,500 of NZ_CP093302.1, forward strand.
AACTCGATATAACGGACGATACAGATCAATCCACACTGTTAAACGATTTAGTTCACCAAGGTTTGCGTGTGTCACTACTTCATGCTTCGATGCACGAAATTCGCGAAACGACGTTTGGATCGATTTATCTAAGTTTAAAAGGAGAAGCTGCTGCTCAGCAATCGGCTGAACGTTATTTCAAATCGGTTTCAATCAAAGTAAAGGAGGTTACGAACTATGCTGGACTGGTTGCCTGAACCGATACGCCCGCAAATTTCAAGTGATATTTTAGTCGACGCAATGTTTGAAACCATTTATATGGTCGCATGGTCATTATTATTTTCAGCGATTCTTGGAGTCGTACTTGGCATTGTTCTTGTCGTGACGAGGCCAGGTCATATTATGGAAAACCGTGTTGTCTACAATGCGATTAATCCGGTTATTAACGTCTTGCGGTCGATTCCATTTATTATTTTGCTTGTTGCTATTATTCCGTTAACGCGTTTGCTTGTTGGCACTTCTTTAGGAACAACAGCTGCGATTGTGCCGCTTGTGTTTTATGCAGGTCCTTATATCGCGCGGTTAATCGAAAACTCTTTGTTAGAAATTGAGCCAGGCATTATAGAAGCGGCTGATTCAATGGGGGCTTCGAAATGGCAAATCGTTTTTAAATTTCTCGTCCCTGAAGCAATGAGTTCGCTTATTCTCAGCATGACAACTGCTACGATCGGACTTGTAGGTGCAACCGCTATGGCTGGTGCAATTGGGGCAGGCGGAATTGGCGATGTTGCGATTGCCTATGGGTATAACCGTTTTGATGATGGGACAATGTTTGTAACTGTAATGATTTTAATTTTGATGGTTCAAGTGATTCAAACAGTTGGAAACATCGCTTCTAAAAAAGTAAGAAGACGATAGAGAGAGAAGGAGAGAATCCATTATGAAAAAAATTCATCAAGCCTTTTTGATAGCAGGTGCCACAACATTTACGTTAGCAGCATGCGGAAACGACACATCGACCCTTGCTGATGTAGGAGACGACTACAGTCCAGAAAACCCTGTTGATGTGAAAGTAGGCATTACTGGTTCTGACTCACCTGAGTGGGATCATGTTGCAAAATTAGCCGAAGAAGAAGGCATTGACGTGGAAATTGTACGATTTAGTGACTACGTTCAGCCAAATCAAGCATTAGCAGACGGTTCGATTGATATAAACGCGTTCCAAACGGTATCTTTCTTTGACAATTTTAGAGAAGAACACGATTTAGATTTAGCCGCTATTGGCTCAACGGTGCTTGCGCCAATGGGGTTGTATTCTGATAAATATGACAATGTCGATGACATCCCAGATGGAGCTGAAATTACGATCGATCGCGAAATTACAAATCAAGCTCGAAACTTAATGTTGCTGGCAGAAGCAGGCTTGCTTGAATTAGAAGATGACTTTGGTGTGACAAGTGGGCTTGATCAAATTAAAGACAATCCGAAAGAATTAACCCTAATAGAAATCGCACCGGCCAATGCGCCTCGTTTAATGCAAGATGTTGATGCTTCGGTTATTAATAATGGATTCGCTGTTGATGCGGGACTTAGTCCGGCAGAGGATGCTATTTTTAGAGAAGACGAAACAGCTACACCGTATATTAATATCATTGCTGCTCAAACAAAAGATCAAGACAATCCTGTGTTGCAACGCCTTGTCGAGCTTTATCAGTCGGAAGACGTGGAGAATGTCATTCTAGAAGAACATAAAGGGGCTCGAATCCCGACAGCTATTTCATTAGATGAGTTAAATAGCTACCCTAGATAATGGTGAGGAGTGATCAAGATGCCAACAGCGATAAAAGAAATTCAAGAAGCGATTCAAGAACACTTTATTCAACATCGTTTAACGTATATTAAAACCAGTCATGCAATTCACGAAAATCCTGAAGTCGGAAATGAAGAAGTGTTTGCTTCTTTAACCTTAACAACGTTATTAAGAGAAGCGGGTTTCACCATTAAAGAAGGCATTGCTGGTCACCCAACCGGTTTTGTTGCTGAAAAGCGGGTAGGCGCTGGGCCAACGATTGCTTTTCTCGCTGAATATGACGCTTTACCGGGATTAGGCCATGCTTGTGGTCATAATATCATTGGAACCACGAGTGTAGCAGCCGGGATTGCGCTAGCAGAACAATTAGAAGAGGTCGGTGGGCGTATTGTCGTGCTTGGAACACCTGCTGAAGAAGGTGGAACGAACGGAAGTGCGAAAGGAAGCTTTGTACGTGAAGGGTATTTAGAAGGCATTGACGCTGCCTTGATCATTCATCCAGCGAACGAAACAAGACCGTCAGGCGCCTCGCTTGCTGTTGATCCTGTTGATTATATTTTTCGTGGTGTTTCCGCGCATGCGTCTGGTTCCCCTGAAAAAGGAGTAAATGCACTCGATGCAGTCATCCAGCTTTTTAACGGCATAAATGCGTTACGTCAGCATGTCACAGACGATGTTCGTATCCATGGGATTATTCCAGATGGTGGAGATGCGCCGAATATCGTGCCAGACTATGCGCGAGCAAGGTTTTACATTCGAGCTAATTCACGGCCGAAAGCAAATGATGTGCGTGCAAAAGTAGATGCGATTGCGCAAGGAGCTGCATTAGCAACAGGGGCGGAAGTAGAGATTGCTGAGTTTCAAAATAAAGTTGACAATCTCATCCCAAATGACACGCTAAATGAGGTGTTTACAGAAACATTTACATCCCTAGGCGAAACGGTTATTCCTGGGGAAAGAGATGGACTTGGTTCAACCGATACTGGCAACATTAGTCAAGTGGTTCCGACGATTCACCCATATATTAAAATTGGGTCGAGTGACTTGATTGCACATACCGTACCTTTTCGAGAAGCTGCTGCCTCGCAAAAAGGAGATGAAGCACTACTAACAGGCGCTAAAGGTCTAGCTCTCATTGGGTATCAACTCCTTACGAATTCAGCTATACTTAAAAAGGCAAAAGAAGAACTTGATGCTCGAAAAAGGGTAGCGGAGAAACGATAGTCCTAAAGACGGTTCGGGTGGATCGTCTTTACGTTTGGGCAAGAAGTTGCTTGAGTTGATGGAGGACTTCTCTAAAACGACGGCCTTGTTTATCAACATCGTGACGAAACGTTCGGAACGGGTCACCTTCTGTTTGGAGCCGTTTTAAAACGGCTGGTAATGTAAACATTGACGGTTCAAGTTTAGGTGTCACGTCTTCCCAATAAAGCGGAGTGGCGACCCATCCACGGTCATGACCACGAGGAGAATAGGGTGCAATGACCGTTTTGCCGTCATCATGTTGTAAATAATCCACATATAAGCGCCCTTTCCGGTTTTTCTTTAACCGTTCGAGCGTGAAGAAATCTGGGTTTTGTTCCACGACATATGTACTTATAAAGCGACAGAAGACTCTTGTCTCTTCATAAGTGAACTGATCTTCAGGTAAAGGCAAATAGAGCTGTAACCCTTTGTTCCCAGACGTTTTAAGATAAACCTGTAACCCAAAAGAATCAATCACTTCTTTTAACGCAATGGCTGCTTTGACCGCTAAAGAAAAATGGTTCACATCAGGTGGGTCTAAATCAAAGACCAATTCTGATGGCTGTGTCTGGTCTTTCTTCTGAAAAGGCAAATGGAATTCTAATGCAAGCTGATTTCCAAGCCATAGCAATGATTCCGTGCTGTTACAGACAACATAGTCAATGTCATCTTTGTGATAGGTTTCTATAAAAGCAGGTGCATAGTCAGGACCGTTTTTTTGGAAAAATGATTCGCCGTTTGACCCGTGAGGATAGCGAATTGTTGTGAGCAGCCGTTCCGTTAAAAAAGGAAGCATAGCAGGTGCTACGGTATGCAAGTACTGTAAAAAATCTATTTTTGTATAGTTTATGACTGGCCATATCGGTTTCGTTTCACTTGTAATGGCGACTTTAGTAGGCAAGGGATTGATCTGCTGGAGGAGAGATTGCCACGTGCAATGCTCAGCTTCTTCTTCAAGTAAAAAAGAGTGGAAAAATGGCTCTCGTAAGTGCACGCCATCAAAACCAATGCAACCAATTTTCACACAAATCGAAGGTGGCAAGGACCATTTTTCTTTATTCATACGTGTGCCATTTCTCTCGAAAAGAGTAGCAAGCATTGAGCGATCTTCAGCTTTTAAGCCATTCGAAAAATGAACAATTGGAACGAGCTTATTGCCTCGGTAAACAGCACCTTGAAAATAGCCGTTCCCTTTTTCGTATTCGGTTAAAATGACGTGAGCGTATTGATAGTGCTTAACTTTCAGCCACTGACGTGATCGTTTCGTTTCATAAGCGCTTGTGTCCTTTTTTGCTATCATGCCTTCCCCGTGATATTGCTCAATAATTGATTGTATCTCGCTCGTAGTTTGAAACGTTTCAATGATAGGCAAAACAGGCGAATCGAAAGGAAGTGAAGATAAAATTTGTTTTCGATCTTTTAAGGGTTGCGCTACCAGTGAAACGCCTTTATCCACTAAAAGATCAAAGATCATCAGCGTCACAGGCAAGCGCTGTGCGTATTTTTTAATCTGTGTCGCCGTACGAAGTTTCGCGCGTCGTTGGACAATGGAAAAGTTACTTTGATAGGGATTTACCTTAAAAATGATCTCTGCATCTAATAGAAGCGGGAGATGATTACTTATTTTTGGTTTCATTTCCGTACAAGCATCAATAATTTCAGGAAACAGGCTTGTTAGTTCTTTTTCATTTCGACTAAATAAACGAGGACCGTTTTCATCCCAATGAAGGAAGCAGCGATACCCATCATATTTCACTTCATAACGCCAATGATCTCCTTCAGGAAGCTCTGATGCTGTGGTGGCTAACATCGGTTTCATCTTTTCACCTCAAGCCTTTAGTCTGACCTTGTCTACATAAAATATGAGGGTTCCCCACATATTAAGGGAAAAAGGATGTGAAAGCATGCACACGGTTTGGAAAGGAAGCATTAGCTTTGGTCTCGTGAATATCCCTGTAAAGCTGCATACCGCAACGGAAAACAAAGATATTAAGCTAAGACAACTTCATAAAAAGTGCCATACGCCAATCAATTACAAAAAAGTTTGCCCTGATTGCGAAGAAGAAGTGAAGAATGAAGACATTGTAAAAGCGTATGAGTATGCGAAAAACAAATTTGTCGTTCTTGATGCGGAAGACTTAGAGCAACTTAAAAAAGAACAAGAAGACAAAGCGGTAGAAATTATTGATTTTGTGAAGTTAGAAGAGATTGACCCGATTTATTTTGAGAAAAGTTACTTTATCGCCCCTGATTCTAATGGAAGTAAAGCCTATGGCTTGTTGCGTGAAGGGTTACTGAAATCTAAAAAGATTGGAATCGCTAAAATTATGATTCGTTCAAAAGAACAATTGGCGATTGTACGTGTCTATCAGACAGGGTTAATGATGGAGACCATTCACTTTCCAGATGAGGTCAGAAAATTTGAAGATGTACCAAACGTACCTGAAGAACAAGAAATCGTGAAAAAGGAATTAGACGCAGCTCTAATGTTAATTGAACAACTGACTACTCCGTTTGATCCTGAAAAATATCAAGATGACTATCGCCATGCGCTTATGGAGTTAATTGAAAAGAAAAAGGCTGGGGAAGAGGTTGTAACCACAACACAAGAAGCGAAAACCGATTCAAATGTAACCGACATTATGTCCGCGTTGCAAGCATCGCTTGATAAAACCAAACAGAAAAAAGCGCCTGCAAAGAAAAAAACGTCTACAAAAGCTAAGAAGAACGCTTAGAAGGAAAGTAAAACCTTTCCTTCCTTCCCTGTAATCTCCGTTCGCTTCAAGTCGCTGCCTCTTTTATACTAAAGAGAAAGAGATGGTATAAAGGGGAGTACGGCGTGAACCAAGTAGAAGTTGGCCAATTTTTACAAAAGAAAAAGAATGTTTTTAGTGACAGCGTTCGTTTATTCATTGAGTGGAATGAAAGCTATCATTTTCAAACAAAAGCATTTGAGTGGCTTTATGGCAATGTCACGGTGTTAGCTGCGGTAGAAGATAACACAATGGATCAAATCCTTTTAAGTAGATTAAGGGATCAAACGTTTTTAGACGTGCTATCTTTTTTTAAAGATGAGAATGAGCGAAAGAAATTTCAGACCTATACGAATATAAGCCCGCTGTTTTCTTCGTAAATGATAGAATTGGTTAAACGAAGAAGAGGGGGCTGTTTATGTTTTTTGAAATGACGTATCAGGTGCGGGTGCTGGATTATGAAGAGGGTATACGTTGGTATACGACATTTTTTAATCGCGAGGCTGATTTTACTCCTCATGAAGGGTTTGCAGAGTGGGAAATGTTGCCTGGGTGTTGGTTGCAAGTGGCGGAAGGGCAACCTACGCAAGGGAGTGGACCAATGCGTTTGGCGGTTGTGGACTTAGAAGATGAAGTCAGACGTATGCAAGAGACGTTAGAGATTGTTGAAATAGAGGCGTTTTCACGAGATGAAGTGCCTGTGAAGTGGACAACATTTTCAGATCCATGGGGAAATCGTATTGGTTTGTTTGAATATCGAAATAAGTTGGAAGAGCAGCAGCGGATAAACGAACTGCGTCCGAACAAACAGAATTAAAAAGATGCTCAACGACGCTTATCATTCAAAACGACATCCTTTATAATAGAGAGAGAATGTAAAGGGTAGGTGATTTCTATGAACCATGAGGAAGCGTACCGTCGTTTAAACCTTTCAGAAGATGCCACCGACGAAGAAATCGAGCGACAATACATGATGTGGATTCGGAAGCATAAGGCGGATTCAACGATTTCATTAGATGAAAAAACGGAAGCGTATACATATATTCGCAACACTAGGGATTATGGTACAGAAAAAGAAGATACGGTTAAAGACAAATGGAGCCATTTTTTCTATTATTACAAAATCCATATGCTCGTTGGGGTTGTCGGACTCATGATACTCGCTACAGTTGGGCGTACGATTTATTCGAACTACCAGGAGCGACAAGAACTTGCAGCATTACCTGAAGAAAACGTGGAGATCATGTTCTATGGTTCGTTTCTCCATCCTCTTTCTGGTGCGGGTGAAGAGGCTGAGGCTTTGGTGGAGGAGAATATTTTAAAAATGATGCCAGCTTGGGAGCGGGTTGTTACGACATTAACGTATCACTCGGTTGAAACGGACAACCTTGCTGATGTCGGGGCTCAGCAACGGGGGACGGTCCTTCTCGCAACAGAGCGTCCTGATCTGTACGTGTTTGATGAAGAGACGTTTTATGCGTATGTTGAAGGAGGTATGTTTGTACCACTTGATCAGATTAATGAAGAAATCATTGAGCAAGCTCCTGCATCTGCGCATGTTTATGCGGCATTAGAAGATGAATCGGCAGAACAATTATTTGGCTTGCAGCTTGAAGGGCACGGATTATTAGAAAATGTTGAGACGCATGATGACGTGACGCAAATTGCTGCGATCCGTCAAGATTCGGATAAGAAAGAAAATGCGCTCGATCTGTTGCTACAACTGCAGGAAGAGGGGGCAAGTCCGTGAAAATAACAGGCATTCATCACATTAGTCTCATTGTGAGTGATATTGAACGCGCGCGGGCATTTTATGGTGCAACCTTACAGCTACGTGGATTAGTGCGCCCGCCATTTAATTTTGCAGGTGCATGGTATGCGTTAGGTACACAGCAACTTCATTTAATTGAGGATAAACAAGGAAGCAGACAGAATGACGAGATCAAAACACGAGGCAGACATGTTGCATTTCGCGTAGAAGATGTGGATCAAGTAATCGAATTTTTACAGCAGCGCGATATCCCATTTGTTAAAAAAAAGTTCAGCACAAGCGGCTTTCATCAAATTTTTATCAATGATCCAGATGGAAATACAATTGAATTTATGAGTGAAATCGATTAAAAAATAAGCTCTTAGCGATTGACTAAGGGCTTATCTTTTATTTATATGAACCGTACGAATAACATTTGCTCGTTACGGCTAATCTTGGTATTTTCCATCATCTAAATGTTTTGTTTCGTGTCTCTCTTTTTTTATGAAAAAGTAAGACCAATAGAGTGATCCAACAAGCCCTGGTACAGCGGCTATAAAGAACGCTCCAAGGTAGCTAATTGGTGCAAATAACTGGTCATCCCAAATCATTCGCACTAGATAAAGAATTCCAATGCCAGCGAGCCCGGTGATCACTGCACCACCGAGACCGAATGAAAGGAGTACAAGTGCAATATGGCTTTTTGTCGTTTTCATTTGTAACAACTACTTTCTATGGTGTGAGTCATTCTCTTTTCAAAGATGCTTGTTTATTTGGCAGGTATCGATTCTACAATTATTATGAGTCTTTGCAAATGACGACTAATACTTGGCCTTTTTTAATCGTTTCTTTTAATATATTGGATTGGGTCGTGTTAAATCCACACCCCTCAAGGGATTTGTCGATGTGAAATTCATCTTTATCGTATGTCACGTTTTCTTCTGGCAGGTCATAGTCCATAGATGCTTTCGTTTGTTTTCTTTTAGGAAAAGGCACAATCACGTTGATACAAGAACGATCGTATTTTTTCTTCATTTTTTCTACGGCTTGGTAAGCTTCAGCTTCATTTTTGTAGTCTTTAAACATTGGTCGTTGCATGATTTCACCTCTTAATCTTTTAAGCTAGTTATTCTTTTTTTCCACTTAGAAAACGAATTAAAACCTCATTTTATCGTTGGATCTAGTGTAAGAATGTGGGTGTTTAGTTGAGAATTTTCTCATAAAAATTAGATAAAAAACCTATAGGAACTACACTTATCACGTACTAAAAAGAATGAATCTGCATATACTTTAAAAACCTAGTTGACTAATCGGGATAAAAGGAATAAAGTGTAGTATGAACGAATTCATAGACATATGTTAACGAGCGAAAGGGAGGGTTCACAATGGAAGTTGGCTTAACGATTGCGGTCGTTGCGTCCGTATTCATTGTTGCTGCAGTTCTGTTTTGGATGCAGCGAAAACATTTATCATTTTCAGTACGCGTATTAACCGCTCTTGGGGCAGGGATTGCGCTTGGCTTTATTTTTCAATTTTTCTTTGATCCAGCATCCAACGTCATTGTAAACGCAATGGATTGGATTGGCATAGTCGGAACCGGCTATGTACGATTTTTACAAATGATTATGATGCCGCTTATTTTTGTGGCGATTTTATCTGCTTTTACACGGATCACGGCGGCCAAAGAAGTCGGAAAAATTAGTGGTCTAGTCATTGGGTTACTTGTGACAACGACGATTATAGCTGGAGCGATTGGATTTACTTCTGCATCAGTCTTTAATCTTAGCGCTGATGACATTCAAGTTGGTTCAGCGGAACAGGAACGCGGGCTTTCAATGGAAGAGCGATACGATACGATGGAAAGCACAACCATTCCTCAACAAATCGTACAGCTCATCCCAACGAATCCGTTCGCTGATTTAACAGGAGAGCGAGCGACATCCACATTAGGTGTAGTGATTTTTGCAGCGTTTCTAGGGGTAGCTTACTTAGGTGTACGTCGCAAAGAACCGCAAGCGGCAGAAATGTTTGAAAAGATTATCGGCGCCATCTTTTCAGTCGTGATGCGCGTCGTCACATTAATTTTACGCTTAACGCCATACGGGGTGTTGGCGATTATGACAGCGACAGTCGCTCAAAGTGATTTAGGGGCGGTGGCAACACTTGGAACATTTGTCATTGCGTCCTATGTAGCACTAGCAGCTGTTTTTCTTGTTCATTTACTCATCTTATTGTTTATGGGACTTAGCCCGGTTCAATATGTGAAAAAGGCATTTCCAGTGTTAGCATTTGCGTTTACATCTCGAACAAGTGCGGCGGCGCTGCCGATGAATATTCAAACGCAGAAAAAATTAGGTGTACCAGAAGGCACAGCGAATTTCGCAGGCTCATTTGGTCTTTCGATCGGCCAAAATGGTTGCGCAGGTGTGTATCCCGCGATGCTTGCGTTCATGATTGCACCTACAGTTGGTCAAAATCCGTTTGAGCCAGGGTTTATTGCGATGCTTCTTGTGGTCATTGCTATTAGCTCATTTGGTGTGGCGGGTGTCGGTGGCGGCGCGACGTTCGCAGCGATTCTCGTTCTTGCCGCAATGGATTTACCAATTGCACTGGCAGGCTTATTAATTTCGATTGAGCCGTTAATTGATATGGGACGGACAGCAGTGAACGTTTCTGGAAGCATGATTTCTGGTATCTTCACATCAAAAGTGAAGAAAGATTTAAACCATGATGATTACAAAAATGATTCCTTACGTATTGATGCAATTGAAGAAGCGAGCTAATGCAAAACCCGCAATCGTCATTGATTGCGGGTCTTTTTTTTGCGATCGTCACGAACTAAATGAAGGGCTGTAAGAATCGCAGTTATGGGAATAATGAGTGCCACGCCAATCCCAGCACAAAAGATCGTAATCATTTCATTGGCGAACACTTTTGCATTCACCATATCACCGAGTGAATAGGAAAGGTCTTTGAACCAAATGAGTAGAGCGAGTTGGCCGCCGAAGAAAGCAAAAAACAATGTGTTTGCATTGGTTCCTAATATGTCTCGTCCGATTTTCATGCCAAACAAAAACAGTCGCTTTATACTAGTCTCACGATGTTGACGCTGAAGTTCCTGCATGGGAGAGGCAATGGAAATAGCGGTATCTGCAATAGCGCCGATCGTACTCATCACAATGACAGAAGCCGCAATTTGAGTGAAATCAAGTCCGATTAAAAGGGAGAAGGCGCCTAACTCTTCAATTTCTTCTTCCCCGAAACCTTGAATCATTGTTTGGCTTGTCATAAATGAAATAAATAAGAGTAAGAGACTAATCGTAATCATCGTAGAGACAAAAGCTGTAATGGATTTACTGCTCCATTCATTAATAATAAATAAGGTTGCCGCAGCAATGAGCGTACACGCAAGAAATGTAATGACGAGTGGGTTGGCATCAGGGTTTGTCATGAAGACAATTGATGCAAATAAAATAATAAAATTTAAAAACAACACCGCAAAAGAACGAGCCCCTTTTTTGCCGCCAATTGCCACCATTAGGATAAAAAGAATCAGCGTTAAGACGGTTAACACATTCATCCTCTCGCCCTCCTACTACGAACAAAAAAGATCGACAAGTACAGACCTACTGGGATCGCTAAAACAATGCCAATTCCTGCAACAAGTGCCCGAGCAATTTCTAACGAAAGATTGAGAGATAAGATGAAATCGAGTGGAGCTTGATTTCGGAAGTATAATAAAATACTTGGAATCGCGCCGCTTATATAGGCGAAAAACATAATATTAATCATTGCGCCCATCACATCTCGGCCTATTTCTAAGCCGGATGTTTTTAAAGTCGATTCGTCAATCGCTTCGTTTTCTTCGTACATACCAAAAATGGAAGCCGACATTGTAATGGAAACATCCATGACAGCCCCTAAAATGCCGATTAACACACCTGCCAAAAACACGGTATCATAAGGACGGGTTAAAAATTGCATTTCCTCAAATCGCAACCCTTGTCCATCTAATAAAGTGAGCACAAGATAGGCTAATGCCATCGTAATCGCCGTCACAATTAAAGTCGACAAGATTGCAGTGTACGTTTTTTCATTTGCGCCATTCACGAGAAGTAACGTTACGACTGTAAACAAAACCGCACTGACGGCACTAATCGGCAAAAGCCAATCATTTGATGTTTGAATGTACAGATCTAGTGCAAAGGACAGAATTAAACCATTCACTCCAAGCGAAATGGCGGAATAGAAGCCTTGTTTTTTGCCGACAGCCATTAATATAAATAAAAAGAACCAGCCGACAAGAACAAGATAATGATCTCGTTTGACATCAACGATTGTTCCGGATAAGCGTTCTTCTTCGTTAGATTCAAGAAAAACAAAGACATCATTTCCAGGCGAAAAAGAATGGTCGTACGCACCTGAGTCCGAGTATTGGTTCGTAAGTTCAATCATTTCTCCTTCTTGTTCGCCGTTTCGCAGTTCAGCCACGATAGCCTGCGTGTAAATCCTATCTTCATTATCAAATTGGTCAAAAATTGGTTCCTCATCATACGTAGTCGTTTCAAGTATTGTTGCAATCGGTCGGTCATAAAACGAATAATTGTTAAACACAAATAAAACAGAAGCGATCGCCAATAAGAAAAGTGCGAGGATCCATACGGAACGTCTTTTAAAAAATAGTAACGAATTCATGCTTTCGCCCAGCTTTCTTTTTCAATTCTGTTTACTTTATCAAGGAGCCACCAAAAAATCAATGTAAAAAACGCTCGCCTCATTTGAGAGGTCGAGCGTTGGAGGTTTATTCGTTTGCTGCCCACTCTTCGCGCAATAAGCCCATACGAATGGAGTCGTAATAATGCCCATTATAGTAGCGAACGTTTCGAATTCGTGCTTCTAACTTCATGCCGAGTCTTTCCGCAGCGTGAATCATACGAGTATTGCCAGACCACGTGGTGAGACCGACGCGAACATGATCTGTCGTCTGAAATAGGTGATCGATCCATAGTCGTAGGGCACGTGTTCCGAGACCTTTCCCCCAACGTTGAGCTTGATAAAAAATAATGCCCATTTCAAGCCAATGTTGCTGGACGTCTTCATAATAGTAGCTAACAGTTCCACAAATGTCTTGGTCCACGGTAATGACCCAACGATCAGACTGGTTCACCCACGAATCCTTTTTTGCGAGAAAGGATTCGTAAGACATGGATTGATGAGGGAAGTAAGGAGCGTCCCATTGTTTCCACTCAGGTTGTTCGTCCTTATAGATGAGTTCCCATAATGTCGCAAGATCTGATTCATTTATAGGACGTATTTCAAGTTCGTTATCCGTATACATTGGTTTCCTCTTTTCATTATTGAATCGAATACGATTGAAAAGAAGATGTGCGCTCTTACATTTCAATCCCCTTTGTATATGTAAGCTGTTTCAAAATCATCATCCCTTCCATCATTGTTAGAATAATCTTACCATCGAGATGGATGAAAAGAAACGATTCAAAAAGGATTAAAGAGAGCTGTCAAGTTTGGAGAGCGGCACGCGTTTTACGCGATTTTTTATTCTCAAGCTGTCATGCAGCTCTCAAAAGGTGACATTGGTTCATTTAATTAGATGACTTTTAACGATTGTGCAAGCCCACGTACAGCTTGTAGCTCCTTGTACGATATTAACACGGAACGAAAGACACGATTTCGAATCGAAATACTTTGGTGAAGCGTCTTTTCAAGTTCTTCAGGATAAGAAGAAGAGACATAGTAAATTAAATCTGCGTACGATAAATCTAGCTCTTTGCATGATTTGTGTTTCTTAAGAAGGTGATTCTGAATTTTGTTAATTAGCGTAAATGCTGTTTGGTTCTGTCTATGATTCATGATGATCCCCCTTTAATTAGAAAGCATAACAAAAAACAATGACTTCAACCAATACCCTTTCAATAATTTTTTGAAACCCCTTTTTTAAGTATGATAAAAAAAGCGTGTTTATGACGACTAAGTGAGAGGGTGCCGTACTTCTTAAAAACGGTTTACTAAGGAAGCGATTTCCTAAGATAGAATTGACCGCTGTTGGTGGAGGCTGAAGAGGATAAGAAAATCAAATCGTAAAAAAGCTGTTAACAAAATGACTGAGAATATGTGAATGTTAAACAGATTGCGAATATCCCCTATGATTGGTATCTGATCTATGAGATACTATAGATATTAGACTTATTTAGTCTAATTCGAAAGGTGTTGATCCCCGATGTACAAGGTAGAACGCATTGTCGAAGGGGTAACAGAGACCTTCAAGGACTCAAATAGTTATTTGGACAAAACCTTTGCTGATCCTGTTGCCGCAAATTTGTTGGCAAAAAAACTCAATTTAGATTTAATTATCGCAGACAATGATGTTTGGCGTGTTGTAAATTATGCATAAATACATGGGTATTTGCCTATGTTGACCTCTAAGCGGACGAGCTTAGAGGTTTTTTTATAAGATATCATGTACACCTGAACGTTGGAAACAAAAAAAGAAAGGGACAAATCCCTTTCTTTTTCTAAAAACTTATTTTGCAATTTTCACGCGTGATTCAAGCGATTGAAACTCTTTTTCGCCAGGTATTTGAGCTGGTTTACCAAATGGCATTTGTGCGCGAAGTTTCCATGTATTCGGGATGTCCCATGTAGTAGCGACCATTTCGTCAACAAGAGGGTTATAGTGCTGTAAGGAAGCACCTAAACCTTCGAGCTCAAGTCCAGTCCAAATCGCAAATTGTAGCATTCCTGACGATTGTTCTGACCACACAGGGAAGTTGTCTGCGTACAGCGCGAAGGATTCTTGGAGACCTTCTACAACGCTTTGATCTTCAAAGAATAATACGGTACCATATCCGCCTTTAAAGCCGTCCATTCTCGCTTGAGAAGATGAAAAATCGCCATCACCAACAACCTCTTTAAGAATGTCTGTTGTTTTTTCCCAGAAAGTATCATGTTCCTTACCAAATAGAACAAGCACTCGTGCTGATTGTGAGTTAAACGCAGATGGAACATATTTTACCGCGTGCTCAACAATTTCTTGAACGCGCTCAGTTGAAACAATTTCCTCTTTTTCGACTGTATGGTAAGAACGTCTTGTTTCAATTGCTTTAAAAAATCTGTCATCGTAATCTCTCCTTTTACTTTCTTCTTAAGGATAAGCTCATTTGCTTTTTCCTATTCGCTTTTTTAGTAGTATATCTAGTAAAAGATTTTCACGGAAGTACGCACTTTTTTGTAAGAAAGGTTCCAAAAAGATACCAAGTGGGGGAAGTGGTTATGTATGAAGTACATCGTTATTGAAGGAATGCCTAAAAAATCTAAAATGAGTGAAATCGAACAACTGCATCACCAGATCTTTACTGAAAATCGCTCGCTCTATGATCAGATGCTGAAGAAGCCTTTTTTGGTCATACATCTTGCATATGATGCGCAAACGCTTGTCGGTTATAAAATTGGATACAAACAGTCAACGTCCATTTTTTACAGTTGGTTAGGTGGTGTGCATGCAGATTATCGTGGTAGAGGTATCGCGCGACAGTTAATGAATCGGCAACACTTAAAAGCAAAAAAAGCTGGCTACTCGTTTATCGAGACAAAAACAATGAATCGCTGGCGCGACATGCTAATCGTCAACATTCAATTTGGATTTGACGTCGTCGATGTGGAGAAAAAAGAGGGAGAAGAGCCAAAAATTCTTTTACGAAAACATTTATAAAGAACCCGCCAGCTTGTGCGAGCGAGTTCTCTTTGCTTATGCCTTTAAAAAGTCTTTTTCTAAATATGCAGGGTTTGGGTATTTATAGAAGCCTTCACCAGATTCTGTTCCTAATTTTCCTTTATCAATCATCTCTTCTTTTAGGAATGTCGCTACTTTTTGTGCTGCTTCATCACCAGCTTCTCCTTTTGCATAACTAATGTTATAGGCTGTACGAATACCGACTGTGTCAAGAATCGCAAATGGACCAGCCGGTGAACCTGTTGCGACCATCCATGTCTTATCGATCGTATGAGCGTCGGCGATATCATTCACAAGAAGCTCTTGTCCAGCATTTAAGAAAGGAACGAGTAGTGAGTTTAAGATATATCCAGGTTGTTCTTTGTAGATAGGAAGTGGCACCATGCCGATAGCTTCCGCAAATTCAACCAGTGCCTGAAACACGTGATCATCTGTTCCTTCATGCTTCATGATCTCGGCTGTGTTCTTCACACGGATATCGTTTGCAAAGTGTAAAGCTAAGAATTTTTCTGGACGACCTGTTTCTTTTGCAAACTGACTTGGGAGTAAAGTGGAGGTGTTCGTTGCGAATATCGTTTTATCCGGGGCTACCTCACCTAATTTTGTGTAAAAGTCTTTTTTTATGGCTAGTTTTTCAGGAACTGCTTCAATGACTAAGTCAGCATCTTGCACGGCTTCACTTAGATTGGCAGAAAACCGCATGCGCTCATATCCTTGTTGAACATCAGCATCGGTTAAATCAAAGTCTTGTTTGTAAAGCGTCATTAATTTTTCCACACGCTCTTTTGCTTTATCAAGTGCTTCATCATGAATGTCATACACAGTGACTTGAAATCCTTTATACGCTGTTTGATAAGCGATTTGACTTCCTAAGACGCCGCTTCCTGCTACCATCACGTTTGAAAATTTCATCGGTGTCATCTCCTAGCTGTTATTGTGGACTTTATATATCCATTATGAACGTCCTTTCTAGAAAAGAAAAGAATATTGCTCAAGTAGTATTAACTTTTCGTGACGAATGCATCCAAACAAGCTACACTAAAAGCAAGGTGTAGATAGAGAAATGGAGGAAGCCAAATGAAGACGTTACATATTGCTAGTATCCCAGGGGACGGGATCGGAAAAGAGGTTGTCCCGCAAGCAGAAAGAGTTTTGAAAGCGGTTGCCGAGTTACATGGAGGACTGCGGTTTGAATTTACACAGTTTCCATGGAGTTGTGAGTACTATTTAGAACATGGTGTGATGATGCCTGAAGATGGGCTAGCACAATTGAAGCCGTTTGACGCGATCTTTTTAGGGGCAGTAGGGAATCAGAACCTTGTTCCAGATCATATTTCTCTATGGGGGCTTCTAATCAAGATTCGACGTGAGTTTGAACAAGTAATTAATATGCGACCAGCGAAGCAATTAGCAGGAATTCAATCTCCGTTAGTCAACCCGAAAGATTTTGACCTTGTTGTCATTCGAGAAAATAGTGAAGGTGAATATAGTGCTTCAGGTGGGCGCATCCATAGTAACGAAGATGAAATTGCGATTCAGAACGCCATTTTTACACGTAAAGGGACGGAACGAGCGATGCACTATGCTTTTGAAGTCGCAGCCAAACGAAGTGGGCGCGTAACAAGCGCAACCAAATCAAATGGCATTGTGCATTCCATGCCGTTTTGGGATCAAGTCTTTCATGAGGTAAGTCAATCATACCCTGCTATTAAAACTGATTCGCAGCACATTGATGCGCTAGCTGCTTTTTTTGTGACGAAGCCAGCTGAATTTGATGTAATTGTTGCATCGAATTTGTTCGGAGATATTTTAACAGACATTGGCGCGGCCATCATGGGAAGCATTGGAATCGCTCCTGCCGCAAATATCAATGTAAATGGAAAATATCCATCCATGTTTGAGCCGGTACATGGATCTGCGCCTGACATTGTCGGTCAAGGATTAGCGAACCCAATTGGACAAATCTGGACTGCGAAAATGATGCTTGACCACTTTGGCGAAATTGAACTTGGAACACATCTATTATCGTCAATTGAAGCAGTTACAAAGCAAGGTATCTTAACAGCAGATCTAGGCGGAAGTTATTCGACGGAAGCAGTTACAGATGCAATTATAAAAGCAGTTCAAAAGGGATAAAAGGTATACACGTCTGTTTGAAATGATGTGAAAAAAACGCTCGGATGTCTGATGACTCAAATCTAGCTTACTTGCTAGCCTTTGGGTCATTTTTTTCAATTGTAGACAGATAGCGTACAATAGAAACAAGATAATCATGAAGGAGCGAGTTTGTTGACTGATGATGATAAACAACTTCAATGGGCTGTTTGGCAAGGGTTTTTAATTCTTGTGGCCATTGGATTGGCGTTAATTCTACTTTTTCGTTTTGGAGAAATGCTCCCTTTTTTACAGTCCTTGTTTGTTAGTGAAAGGTATAGTTTTCTTTTTCAAGTAGTATCTGGACTCGTGATTGGTTTGGTTGTTGCTTTCGTCACCCTAGGTGTCCTTAAGGTGACAAAAACAACGCTCCCTAGAAACGAATTAACGGATCTCTTACGAACGATGGTATCCTCTCCAGCAGGATTATTTGCAGTTGTCGTTGGTGCACCGATTGTCGAGGAGTTTTTATTCCGTGGTGTGCTTATTGGTTTATTTGTAGACATCGCTCCTGTGTCGCTTTTAATAGGTGTCAATGCGCTTTTATTTATGCTTGTTCATGTTCCGCAATATCGAGGGCTACCTATTCTACATCTCATTATCTTTTTCGTTGGTTTACTTTTAGCTTATCTTTTCGTGGCAACAGGTGCGCTCATTGTGCCAATTCTTGTCCACTGCATCTATAATTTAATTGTTGGCATCGCGATGCGCAAAATGGTGTAGCACTTATAAATTGAGCCAGTCTTCAATCCAGTTTTCAGCAAAGAAGGAGAGTAAGGCGATGGTGATGGCATAGATGACAACGGCAAGACTGGTCCAGATAAAAGCTTTTCGTCTTGAAGTTCCAAGAGGGACCATTCCTGCTGCTGTTAACTGGCTACTCAATAGAAAGCTCCCGAAAAAAGAAAGCCCTACTGCACCAAATTTATCATAATACTTCCGCAAGGTTTCACTTCGTTTAGAAGGGCCTTTTTCTTTTCCGCGTTGAAATCGAGCTAAAAATGACGTTAGTTTTTCACCTAAAACAATAAAGAGTGTGAGTGATAGGATATTCCCTGCTGTAGCAACAAGTGTAGCGATGATAGGATTTAAATCAAATAAAATAATTGCCACCGGAATCGTTAATAAAAATTCAATAAATGGGATCATCGCCCCAAAAAAGATCAAAAGGTATTCAGTTATGGCATTCATTTTCTGTGCTCCTGTCTAACAAACATAAATGTCTAGTCAATTACTCCACGTTTATTTTCCCGGTAAATAAGACTTCTAATCCTTCCATTACGTGACAAAAGAAAAAATTGGAATAACGTCTAATTAATAAAAGAATGATTGAGTAGTCGTAATCATGGGTACGGAGGGAGGAGGAGGAATCATTTTATGAACTTCATCTTAAATTTAGGTATCTTTTTACCAATTAGTATAGCCATTATTGGGTGGGCAATTGCCATTATCTTTCGTCATCAGCCGACAAAAATTGTGTGGGTGGGAATTAGTAAAATTGTGCTTGCCTTCCTCTTATTTATCATGTTAGTAATAGGAGAAGAGACGCAAACGAATGAAGTAGGATTAGGGATGGCAGGGTCATTCTATTTCTTTATTTTACTGCCAAGTGGCGTCATGACGCTCATCTTTGCATTTATTAGACAGTACAAGCATAGACGACCAAAAACAGAGTAATCGTAAATAAAAGAGGTGAGAAAGGTGTTGGATGCGGAAGAAAAAAAGCTTATTGAACAAGAGTTGGCTTTTTTAGAACAATTAAAGCGAGAAAGATGCCAACCTACTTGTCTTTTTCTATCCATTATTAATGAAGAGGTACGAGAAGTGAAGCGAGCATTAATAGGTCAGCCGAAAAGGTGAATTCAAGCGAATGAATGCCCATAAAAAAGACGTATTAGCCACTGTTGCAGAAGCCCTCACAGAAAGAGGGGTTTCGTTTGGTGTTGGAGGATCGACGTTGCTTTCCTTTCATCATGTAGTCGATGTTGTGAATGATCTTGACCTTATTTTATCTTTATCACATGTAGAAACAGCACAACACTGTTTGGAAGCGTTAGGAAAAGAAATGCCAGTTACACATAAAGAACCTTTTCGAACAACGTTTTTTTCAAGTTATTGCATCGAAAATGTTCAAATTGATGTAATGGCTGGATTTGCGATTGCTCATGAAAACGGGCTTTACAAATTCTCATTTGACCGATCATCGATTGCAAACAAAAAGGGAGTAAGCCAAAAGGAAGTTCCGTATATGTACGTGGAAGATTGGTATGTGTTTTATTTGTTGATGCCGAATCGGAAGGGGAAAATTCGTCAACTGGAAAACTATTTTCGGAATAAAGGTGTTCGGCACCCAGAAAAGCTGCGGGTCGCCCTACAACAACCATTACCTATAGCCGTCAGAGAAAAAGTAACAGATGTGTTAAACGCATAGAGCGCATTCTTCTATTTATTTTTATGAAGATAGCGCTCTTTTTCATGTGTATAATAGTCAGAACAATCTTAATAAAAGGAGGAAGTTGTCATGCGTACGTATAATCGCCTATATGGTTCTTTTGTATCTTTAAGCGTCATTCTTATAATTTTTATGGCTTTAACCCTTTTTTTCGGGTATCAATCGTTTCATGTTGGTGAGGAAATGGAGGTTAAGCCGAACTACAGTAAGCATGTCGCTTTTATCGCGCTAGACAGAGGAAATGAATTTTGGCAACTAGTAGAACAGAATGCAAGAGCTGAAGCAGAGCAAGCGGGAATTTATTTAGATGGCGTTGGACCAATGATTTATGATATGGAAGAAGGTCTGTTAGCGCTTGAACGTATGATTGCTACTGGTGTTGATGGAATTATCATGCAAGGACTTGGGGGAGAGAAAGCGGACGTGCTTGTCAATCAAGCAATTGAGAGAGGAATTCCTGTTGTGTTTGTTCACAGCGACCAAGAAGACAGTCGAAGAAATCGTTTTGTTGGGAATAACCAATACGAAGAGGGCATGAGAATTGGTGAATTACTCAAAGCGAAAGGGACAGGCAAGGAGGAAATTGGGGTTGTAATGAGTTCAATAGAGCTTACCGATCAACAAGAACGCTTAGCGGGTTTAGAAAAAATCTTTGAAAAAGAGGAGTACATTAATATTGTGGCAATGGTTGAAACCACTCATACCGAATTCTCCGCAACGCAGAAAACCTATGAAATGCTAAGGGAGAATCCAACGATAACGGCTTTGATTAGCTTAAGCGAATTAAACGGAAGTGGAATGCTTCAAGGGGCAAATGAAGAGGTTTCTGAATCGGCTCTTACGATGGTTTTGTTCGATTATCAAGAAAGGGAAGCGTTAGACTCATTCGTATACACACAGTACACATCGCCTGAAGAGCTCGGAGTATCATCTGTAAGAGCGTGGGTAGACATTATTGAAGAAACCGAAAGGGTTAAAAAATGAGTCGTTTGAAGACAATCCGTGGAAAATTATTTATATGTTTCTTTACCTTCATTGTGCTTTTTAACATGGTTGTTGTTTCTATTTACTGGAGTTCTCTAAAGTTAACAGAGGAGTATCATGAGGGATTTGAAAGGTTGTTGGCGTATAACCAAGTCTCGCAACAGGCAAATGATTTATATGAAGCGACAAGAGCTTATCTTAGTGATCGGAATGAAGAACGATTACAAGACTATTATGAACAACGAACGAGCATGAAACAGTCCATTTCTACGATACATGAGGGAGCGTACAATGTACCTCTCCATTTAAATACTTACTATCACTTGGTTCAATCCCATGTACAGAATAGTGAAGTTGCTGTTGGTTTTGTACTGCGTGATAATGTAGAAGGCTATCAGTCTTTGCAAAATTTACAAAATACAACAAATTTCATTCAAGAAGACACGTTGGATTTGATTGATTTACAATTAACCGACTATCAAGATATGTACCAAGATTTAGCGAGACGTAATGAAGCGTATATTTATTTCACGATATTTCTTGTTTTATCAACACTTTGTATAGGGGGATTGATTACGTTGTGGGTGGCAAATTCCATCAATCGCCCGCTCATGCATTTGACCGACTCCGCAAAAGAAGTGGCAAAAGGGAATTTTACGATCTCACCTGTTGAGATTCGAACGAATGACGAGCTGAAGGTATTAGGGAATTCTTTTAATCGAATGTTAAAAGATTTGAATGTCTTCATAATTGAAATGAAGGAAAAGGCTGAAATGGCTCAATTAGTGAAGGAATTAGAATTCAAGCACCTTCAAAATCAAATGAATCCCCATTTTCTATTTAACACACTAAATACTGTGTCGAAAATGGCGTATTTAGAAAGTGCAGAGCGGACGTCACGTCTAATTGAATCAGTATCAAAATTGATGCGCTACAATTTAAGTCACACTAAATCCGCCCCTTCTGTTCCATTGGCGGAGGAAGTGAACGTGGTTAAAAGTTATTTTCATATTCAAAGGACTAGATTCCGTGATCGAATTACGTTCAAGCTTAACCTTGATGAGCGTCTACTAAAGCAACATATACCACGGCTTACCATCCAGCCGCTTATTGAAAATGCGTGTATTCATGGTGTTGAAGAACTTGAGGAAGGTGGCGAAATCACGTTGAATATCTACAGCATGAATGAAGCGACAGTCATTGAAGTAATCGATAATGGGCAAGGAATAGCTTCTGAAAAGTTGGCTTATCTCCTAGAGGACCCTTTCATAATGAACGAAGCGAGTGGACATTCGACGCAAATAGGAATCGCAAATGTTAAAAGACGATTAGAATTATTTTTTCAACAAGGTCAATTGCTAACGATTCAATCAAAAGTAGGAGAGGGGACAAAGGTGCAAATTAAAATCCCTTATGAAAAGGCGGTGCCCGAATGAAAGTTCTAATTGCTGAAGATGAATGGTTGGAACGAGAAGCGATGGTGAAGTTTTTGCAAAGGCATGTACCGGAAATAACCGTTGTTGCTCAGGCTGAAAATGGCAGAAAGGCTATTAAACTTGCTAAAGAAACGCAGCCGGAACTGCTATTAATGGACATTAAAATGCCGGGACTAAATGGATTAGAAGCCATGTCGGCTATTCGAGAGATGTTGCCTTCTGCTCTTTTTATTATGATTTCCGCCCATGACTCCTTTGCGTTTGCAAAAGAAGCATTAACCCTTGGTGCGGTTGGCTATATTTTGAAACCAACTGGAAAAGAAGAACTGCTCGATATAATAAGCTCTGCTCAAGCAAAATTGAATGAGATGAAAATGTACCAGAAAAAAGAAACCGATCAATTAGAAGAGTTGTTGATGCACGGGATTGTCTACGGGAGTGGTCAAATTGAAGAACTGAAAGATAAGCTCTATTTGCAAGCAAAGTCAGGCTGGATCATCGTAATGGAGATCGATGATACTGTGTGTACGTCCAATCTTAAAGAGCAACTAATGCGTTGGTCAGAGGCAAGGGTTTTTCAATATGAGCACGACAAAAAGATGATCTTTTTATTCTTATCAGAGCATGAGGATCCCTCAAATGATAAGCATAGATTGACCAAACGTTTACTGTTTACATATGGAAAGGAGCTTAAACTTGGAATAGGAAGTGTAAATACGAATCTAGCGATTATGCAAGAGAGTTATTACGAGGCTTTGGCGATGATGTATAAGAAACAGAGTGGTTTTGATGCAAATCAAATGCTCATGGCGTGCACGTCGATTTTACGTACCGGCGATAAAGGGAAATCGTTAGAGGCATGTATACAATTCATTCAAAACAAAGAGTTTATGAATGAACAATTGTTTTACGTGATACAAACTCTTTTAATGGAGCGAAAGCTTTCAATAGGCGAATGTCCACTTGATCAGTTAAAAACGATTGACGACTGGATTTCGTATATAGAACGTTGTTGTGACCAGATGAAAAGTTATAACCAATCAATGAATCAAGTAGAGCGTGCAAAAGACTGGATTCAACAGAATGTGACTAGATCGATTACTCTAGATGATGCGGCTCGACATGTTCAATTAAGCCCGTCGTATTTTTCGTTCATTTTTAAAGAAACAACCGGTGCTACTTTTACTGATTATGTAACAAACCATCGTCTTGAAAAAGCCACTAAATTGCTGATGGAAAACCAATATAGTTTAAAAGAGATTAGTTATATGGTCGGGTACAAGGATCCAAATTATTTTAGTAAAGTGTTCAAAAAACATTTCCACGTCTCCCCTAGTCATTATCGAACCTAAAATAATTCCTTATAATCATAAAAAATTGCAGATCCTTTCCATTTAAGAGTGGGTCCCTCGTAATTATAATGATAATGAAAGCGTTAACATTAAGGGGGTATAGAAGATGAAACGAACCTACAAATTTCTTTTTTCAATAGCAGCTCTTGGGTTACTAGCTACAGGTTGTAATGCTGATGAAGATACTGGTGGTGGAAATGAGAGTAGTGGTGGCAGCGATCAAGGAGAAATCGAAATTTTTAGCTGGTGGACAGGTGCCGGCGAGGAAGACGGCTTACTGGCGTTAATCGATTATTTCGAAGAGGAATATTCAGAACTTACGGTTGTGAATGCCGCTGTTGCTGGAGGCGCTGGGACAAACGCGAAAGCGGTGCTGGCTACACGCATGCAAGGAAACGATCCACCATCAACTTTCCAAGTACATGCAGGTGAAGAGTTAATCCAAACGTGGGTTGCAGCAGGTATGATGGAACCGTTAAATGAGTTTTATGATGAACACGATTTACTAGATAAATTTCCAGAAGAATTAATAGAAATGGTTAGTGATGAGGGCGATATTTATTCTGTGCCTATGAATATTCATAGGAGCAATGTCGTCTTTTACAATCGAAGTGTGTTTGAAGAACACAATCTTGAGATCCCAACGTCTTTAGAAGAATTAATGGATGTTGCTGAAACGCTGCAAGACGCTGATATTACGCCAATCGCACTTGGAGATCAAGAGCCTTGGACAGCAACGCATTTATTTGAAAATGTATTATTAGCTGAGCTAGGTCCCGAATCGTACAACCGTCTATGGCAAGGCGAACTTTCCTTTGAAGACGAGAGTGTTGTTCAAGCTGCAAATCAATTTGCTGGATTGCTGGATTACGTAAATCCTGATCATGCTTCAAGAAACTGGCAAGATTCAGCCCAGCTCGTTGGAGAGGGAGAAGCAGCGATGATTAATATGGGTGATTGGGCTCATGGGTACCTTTTAAATGATTTAGGTCTTGAAGTGAACGAAGACTATGGATACTTTCCATTCCCTGGTACGGAAGGGAGTTTTAACGTAGTGAGCGATACATTTGGTTTACCGACAGGTGTTGAGAATCCGGATGAAGTGAAAGAATTTCTTAGTGTGCTGGCAACACCTGAAGCACAGGATATTTTCAACCCGTTAAAAGGAGGAATTCCAGCAAGAATTGATGCCGACGAGAGTCAGTATGATGTGTATGGGCAATCAGCTATCGACGATTTCAGAAATGGTGTACTCACACCGAGTTTGGCACATGGTTCAGCCATGTCAGAAGGGTACTTAACTCAAGCAAATCAAGCCGTGAATATTTTTGTGACCCAAAAAGATGTAGATCGTTTTGTAGAATCACTTGAAAGTGCAAGAGATGAATAATTAAAGATTGCTATAAAAGGTGATGAGAATTGTTATATCCTTCTCATCCCTTTTTTAAAAGGAGGGTCTATGAATGAAGCAAGCACCTTCGTCCCTTGTAAAAACAAAAACCATTGCAATACCAAAAAGGAAAAAAAGACGATCCACTGATCAATGGACGGCCATCGCTTTTCTCCTTCCATCCCTAGTGTTAATTGCAATTTTTGTCTATGGTTTTATTAGCTGGACTGGATATGTTTCTCTTAGCAATTGGAACACGTTAGCGCCTGATTTTTCATTTGCTGGTTTATCGAATTACACCCGTTTATTTGATGATTTTCGCTTCCAATCAGGATTACGAAATACGTTATTCTTCACGATCTTTTTTATTGCAGGTGTCATTACACTAGGTTTGAGCATTGCCATTATGTTAGATAAGAAGATGTTTGGAGAAGGCTTCTTTCGTAATATCTTCTTATTTCCAATGGCGCTTTCATTTGTTGTGACAGGCGTTATCTGGCAGTGGCTATTAAACCCTTCTACAGGGTTTAATGATTTTCTCGCATTCTTTAATATTCAACCTTTATGGTATACAGATACAACGATTATTGGGGGATTTCAGTGGGGACAAATTGAATTTGGGATACCGGTTGCAATCTTAGCCGTTGTTTTAGCTGCAATTTGGCAAATGACCGGTTTTTCACTGGCCATGTACCTTGCTGGTTTGAGAGGGATTCCAGATGAATTACGCGAAGCTGCTCGAGTAGACGGTGCGACGGAAGCTCAAGTGTACTGTAAAATTGTTATCCCCATGCTCCGACCGATTACGTTAAGTGTTGTTATTATTATGGCTCATATTTCGTTGAAAATTTTTGACCTCGTTTATGCGATGACCGGTCCAGGAGCAAATTTTGTGACGGACGTTCCTGGTTTATATATGTTCGAGACAACATTTCGAGGAAATTACTATGCTCAAGGAGCTGCAATCGCAATGATTATGTTGTTCTTTGTTGCACTATTTATAGTTCCATATCTTTGGAATAATCGGAGGAGGGAAAGCTAATGCGCACGTTAATTCAATTGCCGAAGTATGTGTTATTAGTTGCGCTAGCAATCTTTTTTCTATCGCCGATTTATGTCATACTCGTCACAAGTTTAAAACCGCTACAAGAAGTATCGTTGAGTGCGATGTGGTCCTTGCCTTCTACCCTTGATTTCTCAAGCTATGCTTTAGCATTTGAAGCACTGGCGCCTCATTTTATGAATACAATTTATCTAGTCATTCCAGCAACGCTTTTATCTGCTTTACTAGGTGCGATGAATGGCTATGTGCTCTCGAAATGGCGTTTCAAAGGTTCTGAAGTTTTATTTACTTGCATGTTATTCGGTATGTTTATCCCGTACCAGAGTATTTTAATTCCTCTTATTCAATTTTTGCGTTCTGTTGAGCTTTATAACACGATCCCTGGTCTTATACTTGCCCACGTAGTTTATGGCTTGCCGATTACAACGCTGATGTTTCGAAACTTTTATGCGAATATACCCGATACAATGATCGAAGCTGCAAAAGTGGATGGAGCAAGCTTTCTAGGTATCTTTCGTAGAATTATTCTCCCTCTATCAATTACAGGATTTGTTGTTGTGGCTATTTGGCAGTTTACAAACATCTGGAATGAGTTTTTGTTTGCTGTAACAATTACAAATTCAGGTAGCCAACCAATAATGGTAGCTTTGCAAAATTTATCAGGCAGTCAGATCGTGCAATGGAATGTGCAAATGGCTGGCGCGTTGCTCGCGGCATTGCCAACTTTACTTGTTTATATTCTTTTAGGAAAATATTTTGTAAGAGGGTTATTAGCGGGATCGGTAAAAGGATAAAATCAAACTCCACTTTTAGATAGAAAGTGGAGTTTTTACATAATTTAGAAATTGACAAGGTGCCATGTCGAGACTATACTATGTGTAACCGGTTACACATTGAGGGGTAAAACGATGACAACAATTAGAGATGTAGCAAAATACGCGAATGTATCTGTAGCTACAGTCTCGCGTGTGTTAAATAATAAAGGGTATGTGAGTAAAGTAGCTGAAGAGGCTGTGCAACAGGCAATCTCAGCATTAAATTATAAGCCAAATGCGGTTGCCCGGTCGCTTTACAATAAGAAATCACGGATGATTGGGCTATTGATTCCCGATATTGCAAATCCTTTCTTTCCTGAAGTCGCCCGTGCAATTGAAGATGTTGCTTTAAAGGCTGGTTATACAGTCGTTTTATGCAATACAGATAGCAAATTAGAGAAAGAACGTCATTACTTAAATACATTGGAACAGAAATATGTTGATGGCATTATTGCGGCTACTGGTGTGGGAAGCTATGACCATTACAAAGATTTAAACGTCCCAATCGTTGCACTCGATCGCTATATTAGCGAAGATGTGCCGACGGTCATGGTCGAAAATAAACAAGGTGCTAGGATTGCGACCGAACATCTTGTTGAACAAGGATGTACGTACCTCGTTCATTTAAGAGGGAGAAGTGGGCTCGGAACAGCGGATGATCGGTATGAAGGGTTCAAAGAAACGGTCGAACGATATAACGTAAAACATATCGTTGTTGAAACCGGCTTTAATATTCATACTGCTGAAGCGAAAATGCGGAAATTATTAAGCCAACATCCTAAAATAGACGGCATTTTTGCAGGGAGTGATGTGACGGCGGCAGGCGCAATGAAAGCAGCTCATACCCTTAAGCGCGCAATCCCAGATGATCTACAAATTATCGGATTTGATGGAATTGCGTATGGAGAGATGTTAAGTCCATCATTATCAACGATGAAACAACCGATTTATCGCATCGGTGAAAAAGCGATTTCGTTACTGATTGAGCAAATTGAAAAGAAGAATGTAGAAACACACCACTATGTGTTTCCACCTGTCTTGCAACTACGTGGGACGACAAAGCGAGGGAAGGCATATGAATAAACCGAAAGTCACAGTTATTGGAAGCATAAACATGGACATGGTCACAACAACGCCACGTGTGCCAAACCAAGGAGAAACAATCATAGGCGAAGCGTTTCAGACCGCTTTCGGCGGAAAAGGCGCTAATCAAGCAGTTGCTGCAGCCCGTTTAGGTGCGGACGTAACGATGATCGGTCGTGTAGGGGAAGATGCATTCGGGGAACTCCTTTTAGAGAGCTTGCAAAAAGAAGGTATCCACACATCGAGCGTCGTGGCTGTGGAAAAGGAGAGCTCAGGTGTAGCGACGATTCTTCTTTCAGAAAAAGATAATCGTATCATTGTGACACCAGGTGCAAATCATTCTGTTGATCAAGCGTACCTTGAAACGTACCGGTCAACGATTAAAGAAAGTGACCTCGTGCTTGTCCAATTAGAAATTCCGCTGGATGCGGTTGCCTATGCAATGAACATCTGTCAGGAGGAAGGCGTGCCGGTTATGTTAAATCCGGCACCGGCTCAGACGCTTTCACTTGAAACGTATAAGCAAGCGACATACTTAACACCAAACGAAAGTGAATACAACGAGCTTTTTCTAACGCTTGATGATCAATTAAAAGATAAGCTCATCGTGACACAAGGGTCAAATGGTGTGAAGTGGATGGAACAGGGGATCGAAAAATGGATCGCGGGCCATCAAGTAAACGTTGTTGATACAACAGGAGCAGGCGATACGTTTAATGGCGCCCTTGCCGTCGCAATCGCTCGTAAGGAACCGTTAGAAAATGCCGTTTCGTTTGCAAATGCGGCGGCGGCGTTGTCTGTACAAGCGTTCGGTGCACAAGTGGGGATGCCGACAGAAGAACACGTACACAGATTCTTGAAGGAAGCTGGAGGGCGATAGAATGAAGAAGACTGGCATACTGAATCGAGATATTGCACGGATTTTGGCAACGCTAGGTCATACAGATCATATTGTCATTGCAGATTGTGGGCTTCCAATCCCTTCAGGCGTTGAATGTATTGATTTATCGCTTCGGAAAGGGTTTCCTTCCTTTATTGATGTGTTGGAAGAAGTGCTTGAAGATATGGAAGTTGAAGCAATGATTGCGGCGGAAGAAGTAAGTGAACAGAATCCGTGTATTCATGCCGCTATTCAAAGCAAAGGGCTGCCAACCTACTACTTGCCACATCAAGATTTGAAAGTTGAAACCGCCAAAGCGAAAGCCGTTATTCGGACTGGGGAGTCTACACCTTTTGCTAACGTCATTTTACGAGCAGGCGTTTTATTCTAAAGGAGGACAAGCGTTTGATTGTTGAAATGGAGAACATTGATAAAGCATTTAGCGGCAACCAAGTGTTAAAGAACGTCTTTTTTTCTCTGGAAAAAGGCGAAATTCACGCACTGATGGGGGAAAATGGCGCTGGGAAATCAACATTGATGAAAATCTTGACAGGAATCTATCCTCGTGATGGTGGCAACGTTCGTGTAAAAGGAAAAGATGTGTCTTATACTCATCCAAAAGACGCGGAAGGTGATGGCATTACGGTAATTCACCAAGAATTAAATATTTTGCCTGAGCTTTCAGTTGCAGAGAACTTGTTTTTAGGAAATGAGCAAACTGTTTGGAAAACTGGTTGGTTAAAAACGAAGGAAATGAATCGTTTAGCTGAAAAGCAATTAGCGGAACTAGGTCTTCATATAAAGGCGACTGAACGTGCCGGGAATTTATCTGTCGGCAAACAGCAAATTATTGAAATTGCCAAAGCGCTTATGACCGATGCGGACGTTATTATTATGGACGAGCCTACTGCAGCTTTAACTGATCGAGAGATTGATACGCTTTTTGAAGTTGTGAGAGGTCTTCAGGCAAAAGGCGTGACATTTGTCTATATTTCGCATCGTATGGAAGAAATTTTTTCCCTTTGCCAGCGAATTACGGTGCTAAGAGATGGTCAGTATGTGGCGACAAAGGTTATTAAGGAAACAGATTTTGATGAGATTGTCCGACTCATGGTTGGTCGTGAGTTAGGTGGGCGCTTTCCAGATTACGATTTACAGCCTGGAGAGGTTAAGTTAGCTGTGAAGGGAATCTCTCGAGAAGGAGAATTTGAAAGCGTCTCCTTTGACGTCAGAGCTGGAGAAATTTTTGGCATTGCTGGATTAATGGGTGCTGGTCGGTCGGAAGTAGTTGAGAGCCTATTTGGTTACCGTAAGGTCGCTAGCGGCACAGTTGAATTAGACGGCAAACCGGTAATCTTTAAAAAACCTATTCAAGCGATTGAAAAAGGCATTGGTTTCGTTTCAGAGGATCGTAAATCGAAAGGATTGATCGTCGATTTTTCCGTGCGAGACAATATTAGTTTAACAAATTTGAGTGCGGTTTCATCATCGGGCATCATGCTGCGGACAAAAGAACAGCAGCTCTATGAAGAGCTAGTAAAGAAACTTGGCGTACGTACGTCTGGGCCGAATCAGCAAGCGAAATCTCTAAGTGGAGGGAACCAGCAAAAGGTTGTCATCGCAAAGTGGCTTGGAATAAAACCGAAAGTTCTTATTTTGGATGAACCTACCCGTGGCGTAGACGTAGGGGCTAAGAAAGAAATTTATACGATTATGAACGAATTAGCAAAACAAGGGGTTGCGATTTTGATGGTGTCGTCAGAATTACCGGAAGTCATTGGATTAAGTAGTCGAGTTGGTGTCATGTTTGAAGGCAAGATGCTGAAGATTCTTGATCGCCACGAGTTAACGGAAGAAGCCATCATGCATGAAGCGACTGGAGGAGAAAAACATGTTCGACAATAAAAGATTTAAAGCACTTGCTGCAACGCTTGGTCCGTTTATTGGCTTATTTTTAATTATTCTTGTTATTAGCATTTTAAATCCAAGCTTTCTTTCGACGGCGAACTTGTTAAACGTCCTTAGACAAGTGTCGATTAATGCACTCATTGCATTTGGGATGACGTTTGTCATTTTAACAGGTGGAATTGATTTATCCGTCGGTGCCATCCTTGCTTTTTCTGGTGCAGTGACGGCTACAATGCTTGCGTCAGGCGTGGATCCTGTCCTCGCGATTCTTGTTGGCTTGCTTGTTGGGGCAATTTTAGGTGCTATTAACGGCATCATTATCGCAAAAGGAAAGGTAGCTCCTTTTATCGCCACGCTTGCGACAATGACGATTTATCGTGGTGCAACCTTAATGTTCACCGATGGTCGCCCGGTTTCTGGTCTAGGTGATTCAACGTTGTTCCAAATGATTGGCGGCGGCTACTTCTTTGGCATTCCGATGCCTGCCATTACGATGCTGATTAGTTTTCTAATCCTCTACTTCATTTTAAAGAAAACCACGTTTGGTCGTCGAGTGTACGCGGTAGGTGGGAATGAAGAGGCATCCATCTTATCTGGAATCAAAGTGGATCGAATTAAAATTTATGTCTACTCGTTAACAGGATTTTTGGCAGCGGTTGCAGGTGTGATATTAACATCTCGTTT
Source organism: Alkalihalobacillus sp. LMS6 (assembly GCF_024362765.1). Lineage (NCBI taxonomy): Bacteria > Bacillati > Bacillota > Bacilli > Caryophanales > Bacillaceae > Alkalihalobacillus > Alkalihalobacillus sp. LMS6. Next base: position 442,988 of record NZ_CP093302.1, read on the forward strand.
AAATTCTGCTCAGCCTACAGCAGGGACGATGTATGAATTAGATGCCATTGCTGCTGTTGTGTTAGGTGGAACAAGTTTAACAGGTGGTAGAGGTTGGATTGTAGGAACACTCATCGGTGCTTTAATCATCGGTGTTTTAAATAATGGATTAAATTTACTAGGTGTCAGTTCATTTTTTCAACAAGTTGTAAAAGGGAGCGTTATTTTGCTGGCGGTCTTACTAGATCGTAGAAAAACAGCTTAATTTAAATCAGAGGAGAGATCATGATGAAAAAAGTAACATTAACATTCGCAACAGTAGGGTTAGCGGCATTTTTAGGAGCATGTTCGATGGATTCACCAGGTTCAGACGATGCAGAAAACGGCAACGGCTCAGGGGACAGCGAAGAGAACGGTGAATATACCGTTGGGTTATCCGTATCAACATTAAACAACCCATTCTTTGTTACATTAGAAGACGGAGCTGTTGAAAAAGCAGAAGAATTGGGAATGAGTATTGAAACCGTTGATGCGCAAGACGATAGTTCCAAACAAGTGAATGACGTAGAAGATTTAATTCAACGTGGAGTCGATTTAATTTTGATCAATCCGACTGATTCATCGGCCGTATCCGCAGCAATTCAATCTGCAAATGATGCGGGTATTCCAGTTATTACGGTTGACCGTGATGCAGAAGGTGGAGAGGTTGTCACGCATATCGCTTCGGACAATGTTGCAGGAGGCGAGATGGCTGGAGAGTACTTACTAGAATTAGTAGGGGAAGGAGCTCCTGTTGCTGAATTAGAAGGCATTCCTGGTGCATCTGCCGCTCGTGAAAGAGGAGAAGGCTTTCACAATGTTGCGCAAGAATCGCTTGATATTGCAACGAGCCAGCCAGCGAATTTTGACCGTGCAGAAGGGTTAACGGTTATGGAAAATATTCTTCAAAGTAATCCAGATATCGAGGGAGTATTTGCTCATAACGACGAAATGGCATTAGGTGCGCTTGAAGCCATTTCAGCAGCAGGTCGTGATGACATTGTTGTGGTAGGTTTTGACGCTACCGATGATGCAGTAGCTTCCGTTGAGAATGGCGAACTTGCTGGAACGATTGCACAACAACCTACACTTATTGGGGAAGAAGCCGTTCAAGCGGCATATTCCGTGCTCAATGACGAAGAGGTAGAAGACTTTATTCCTGTCGAACTTGAGTTGATTAGCCAATAATAAAGGACTCACGCTCCTCTTACCGAAAAGGGTAAGGGGAGTTTTTTATTTTCGAAATGGGCGGTGTCAATATGTGGAAACAACAAATGGTCGTAACGAAAAGAGGCGTATTCGAAGTGTTTATAAAGGGAAAGGGTGCACCTTTGTGCGTAACGCACCACTACTCTACATTCAATAAATCAGGAGATTATTTTGCTGAAGTGTTTACCTCTTCTTATAAGGTGTTTCTAATAAATCTCAGAGAGGCTGGTCATTCTGAACGTATGATGGAACCGTATCAGCTAAGTATGGTTGAAACGATCTATGATTTAGAAGCAATACGTACTGCCTGTGGATTAAGCAAGTGGGGATTCGCGGGCCATTCAACAGGAGGGATGCTAGGTGTTTTATATGGGATCCATTATTCACAATGTTTATCTTGTTTAATTCTAGTAGGTGCGGCAGCCCGTGAATACGCTTCGAATTCATTGGATTGTATTTATCATAATCAGCATCCTTCTTATAAGAAAATGCAGCAACTCCTTAATAAAATCACTGATGTAACGTTAACAGCTGAAGAGAGAGGGTTAAGTAAGGTTGAGAGAACAAAATTATCCCTTTTTTACCCATCGAAATATCATGAATATTTCAATAGAGAAATTAGGAAAGATCTGAATAGAAGACGATTGGCATTCTTTAGTAGAGAAGTAAAAATCTTTGATGTAACTAAACAACTCTATCGCATTCAGACGCCTACGTTTATTCTTTGTGGGCGGCATGATGTTCAGTGCCCGGTAAATTATTCAATTGAGATGGCAGAGCTTATTCCAAGTGCTCACCTGAAACTGTTTGAAGAAAGCAACCATTATCCGTTTCTAGAAGAACCAACCCTTTTTAAACAAGAAGTTTTGAAATTTAACCTGCAATAAAAAACGCTACAACTCGGCTCCCAAGTGAATGAAAGCCGGCGGTAGCGCTGTTTGTTTTTTAGTTGTTTTCACGATAAGCAATAGAATACTGATCTGCAGCTATCATCGCATCGACAACATCATCAACGGTTGGAACACTTGCCATATTGTGGCTGCTTTCGCCTTCTTGAAGAGCGGTTTCTGCCACTTTTTTCAATTCATCACGATCAAGATCTTTAATATGAAGATCTTCAAACGTCGTTGGCAGATGAAGTTGTTGAAGTAGTGAAATGTAGCGATTGATTTCTTCCTTGTCACGTGCTTCATAAGCAAGTTGAGTTAAAATACCAAACGCGACTTTTTCACCATGGCTCTTTTTATGGATATCGCCATCTAAGACGGTGAATCCGTTATGAACCGCATGGGCAAGTGCGAGTCCAGCACTTTCAAAGCCTAACCCACTTAATAGCGTATTCGCTTCAACAATTTGTTCAAGTGCATAAGAGACAACTTGGCGTTTATTTGATTCATATGCAAGTAGTCCATATTCGAATAACGTTTGCTCGCATTTCTCTGCAATAGCTTTTGAAGCAATGGTTGCTTGTCCGCCAGCCATTGTTGTCCCACGTGCTTCTAAGCTTGCTCGCGCTTCGACCCATGTTGCCAATGCATCTGCAATGCCAGCTACGAGGAAGTGTGGAGGCGCTGCAGCAATGATTGTTGTATCGAGAAGGACAAGGTCAGGATTCTTAGTATAAAAGCGATAGCGCTCGAAAACACCTTTATCGGAATAAATAACGGATAAGGCACTTGTGGGCGCATCTGTAGAGGCTGTTGTTGGAATAACAGCGCATGCCGCACCCTCTACGGAATCTCTAACGCCTTTAGCCGTATCGAGTGTTTTCCCGCCTCCAACACCAACGATAATATCAACGTTTTCTTTATTTGCTTGTTCGCTAATTCGTTCAATCTCTTTTGATGACGCTTCTCCTTCAAACATCACTTCAATTACATGGAGATCATGTTCTTTTAGGCTACCAGCGACACGGGTTGCTGCAATATCCCATACATTTTTATCTGCAATGACCATTGCTGTTTTTCCGTAACCAGAAATATACTCGCCAGATTTATCTAGCGTGTCACGGCCTTGCACATATTTACTTGGACTAATAAAGATTTTTTCGCTCATCGTTCATCACCTTTCAAATCGATTCTAGTCTTAAATTACCCTGAGAAAACAAGTTATAAACTGTGGGAAAAATTGGTTGAAGTACATATGCTTTTAGAAAAAATGTAATTTTATGTTTAATTATACAGTGAACGGGTAAATGGGAATAAGGGGGTTATTAAGAAGAATGATACATAATGAATTGTTTTGTACGCATTGTAAAAGGGAGGTCGATGAAGAAGATTGGTTAACGGTCGTGTTTGAACCTAATCGAGCACAAGCAGAAATTTTTTGTGAAGAATGTAAAGAAAAAGAGTTGCTACCTAAACCATCTTAAGCTTCGATGAAAAAGTGAGAATACATACATAATGAAGGAAGACAGCTTTTTACAAATGCGCTGTCTTTTTTATTGTCTCTAAAAGTTGAGGGCCATTATGTTTTGGGTTGTTTACTAAGGTGCTTACGCTTCTAGATTGAAGATGCTTAGGACTAATAGGCTGAAATAAAAAGGACAGTTGATCATAGTTCGTAATGGTAGGGTCAAGCCATGCTTGTCGATTGCCTTCTTCCAAAACAACAGGCATTCGAGGATGAATGGTTTTGATGTTCTCGCTCGCGACTGTCGTTAAAATTGTACACGATTGAATGGTTTCGTTGGTTTTGGTGTTTCTCCAAGAATCCCACAGTCCAGCGAAGGCTAAGACTTGCTGATCCGTAGATTCAATGACATAAGGTTGCTTTTTTCCATTTTCTTTTTTCCATTCATAGAAACTGCTGGCTGGAATGATGCAGCGATTGTTCGCAAGTAAGTTTTTAAAACTGCGCTTTTCGTGCAATGTTTCTGCGCGGGCATTGATCATTTTTTGTCCAACGTCTTCACGCTTTGCCCAGTAAGGAATTAAGCCCCATCGCATAAAGCTAGCTTTCGCTTCGTTCATTTCATTGGAAATGGTTAAAATGGGTTGTGATGGCGCAAGATTATAGTTCGGTTCAATAGATGGAAACGAGATTTCAAATACCTTCTCTAATTCATTTGAAGAATGAAACAAAGTAAAGCGACCACACATTTTTTTCGCCTCCGCTACATGATACGTGTAGCATTACCAGGTATGATGGATCTCATGAAAAAAACACGTAGAAACAGGTAAGCTGTTCCTACGTGCGAAATCATATTACTGCAAAGCATTTTCAGCATCTAACAAGCCACTTCCAAATCGGAATGAATCGCCAAGGTCTGTTGCTGTATCGTTTAAGTGTGCGCGAATTTGTTCATTTGTCCAGCCAGGGTTTTGCTGTTTGACAAGCGCCGCAGCACCTGCAACATGTGGCGTTGCCATTGATGTACCGCTCAAGCTATCATAACCTCCACCTGGGTACGTACTTTCTACCCCGACACCTGGTGCAACAATGTCAAGACCTTCGCCATATTGCGAAAAGCTTGCCAGATTGTCAGACTGATCCGTAGCACCTACCGCCATTGCATTTTCGTAGCGTGCAGGATATCCAAGAGAAGCGGTGCCAGAATTTCCTGAAGCAGCAACAACGAGTACACCACTATCTGAGGCATCGTTAACAGCTTGTTCTAATGTTTGACTTGGGGAAGGGCTACCAAGGCTTAAGTTTGCTACATCCATGTCATTATCTGCCGCCCACTCGAGTCCTTGCGCAATGGAACTAATGGAGCCTGAACCAGATGCACTTAATACTTTTACTGCAAAAAGATCAACATCAGGTGCAACGCCTAAGACGCCTTCGTTATTATCTAATGCAGCAATCGTTCCGGCCACATGCGTCCCGTGCCCATTTCCGTCATCGGAACCACTTTCTCCAGGCACAAAACTCACACCGCCCTGAACATTTAAATCAGGATGTGGATCAATTCCAGTGTCCAAAACAGCGACATTTACGCCACTGCCAGTAACACCGGCGGCTTGAGCGGCTGGTGCGCCGATTCGATCAATACCCCAAGGAATGCTTTGCGCCATTGTCGTTACTTCTTGATCTTCTTCAATATAAGAAATGCCATTCTCTGATTCTAATTCATTAAATTCTTCCTTAGTCATTTCAACGGCAAGAACAGGTATATCTTTAAATTCATAGGTTACATCAATTTCATCGGTAGATTGAATTCCTACTTCATTTTCTAAATCTGTTTTGAATTGTTCGACTTCTTCAGCTGCTTCAAAGCCGATTAGATAGGACTTCTTGTCCTCAGCTGCTTCTGAAATAGATGGTGTTCCTACCAGAGCAATCATAGCGATCGTTGTCCCTGCGATAATAAGATGTGGTCTTTTTTTCAATGGTAACGCCTCCTAGTTCAAAATGGGTGTTCGCTAGCTTGTTCATTACGATAGCACGCATAAAGGCGCATTTTTATTGGGAAACATGGGAGTGATTTTCAGAATTAATAACTAAAATAACCAATAAAAATAAGCGAATTGAACCAATTATGCTGATAAAACAACGGAAGTTAGATTGGGAAAATGAATAAAGGTGGCGCCCTGAAAATTTCAGACGAATATCGACAAAAATACCTTCATCTCAGATATGTAGATGTCATTTCTTTTATAAGGAAATATTGGAAAAATGTTAAGGAGGAATAACCGATTGTGTCATGTAATTGAAAGGGGAGCCATTCATTTTGTAACGTTTGTAAAGAATGTCATCTGTGCTTAACCATTTAATCGATTGTGATATGATGGATGAAACGACAATCAAAAAGTGGAGGCGTTCTTATGGCTACAATTGATACTTTTAACAAACTTGATATTCGTGTAGGAACCATCGTTGAAGCTGAGTTATTTACCGAAGCACAAAAACCTGCAATGAAACTGCAAGTGGATTTAGGGGAATTAGGTATAAAAGCGTCTTCAGCTCAAATCACAAAACGTTATCAGCCTGAAGAATTAGTGGGAAAACAAGTCTTAGCCGTTGTTAACTTTCCTGCAATGAAAATTGCTGGCTATACGTCGGAGATTCTCGTGCTCGGAGCTGTGCCGGGAGAAGACGATGTAGTCTTGATTCAACCTGAGACGAATGTTGCAAATGGAACGAGAGTCGGCTAATAGATGAATTGGGGATAACTCAATTTAATGTGGTGAGATTATCCACATAAAGCGGATACATCCACATTTTTATGTGTATAACTTGTAACTTATCCACTTTTTGTGCTTGGATCATGTGTACAAATTGTTTTTGAAGAAAGAAAACTTTTTAAGTGATTTTAAGTGATTAAAAAAAACGCTTAGAAAAACTTACATTATTACTTTTATTCACTTATAATAGAGGATGGGAATTGTCCCTATTGCTCAAGCCTAAAAAGAGTAGCACCACTAATGCTGCTCTTTGGGTGATTGAGCGAACCTCATTTGCGACGCTACGTCTTTTTTTTATATACTAGTAATAACATCGTTCGAGCATTCGAATGAAATACTTACATTGACTGAGGGTTATGGCGAGCATGTTAACAACACTTAAAGATGAACAGTTTGATGAGCTTTATCAGCTATTTGAGGAAAGTTTTCCACAAGACGAATTTCGCTCGTATACTGTCCAAAAAGGATTATTGGACAGAGAAAATTACAACGTATACATTTACGAGCAGAATCAAGACATTGCTGCTTTTTTTGCTGTGTGGGAAACAGAAGACTTTGTTTTCCTGGAACACTTTGCTGTTAGAGAAGCCTATCGTAACGGAGGCTTAGGGGGGAAGCTTTTAAAGCATATGCTTGAAGAAGTAAACAAGCCAGTAATCATTGAAGTAGAGCCACCAGATGACGAATTAAAGCAACGTCGTGTTGCCTTCTACGAACGCAACGGCTTTCACTTCAGTTCGTACGGCTACATTCAACCTGCGCTAGGAGAAGATAGACAGCCGATGCCATTAAACGTAATGGCTTATCCACAACCGTTAAACGATGAGCGGTTTTATGTATTCAAAGACTGGATTTTTGCTGAATTATACAATTAACGTTTAATGACGATGCCACGCTTCTCTATAGAGCGTGGTTTTTTATATGGGATTTACTTGTTTTTTAGCGTTAAAATTTTTGTCTCTTCAATAAGTTTTGATTGAATATAGAGCTGTTGTTTTGCTATGGCTTTGAAATCTTTGCGTTTTAAATCAGTTTCATACTTAGATAGCTCACTCACTTGTTTACTTAATTTATCCATCTGAACCTCTCCTTTAACTACGCCTGTAGTAGTCATCGATCATGAACAATTGAATTGTTGTTATTGTATCAACCCTATTAGTAGAGGGACAAGCGTAAACGGAACTTTACAAACTTTCTATTCACAATTTGTAGATTTTGCAGGATTCTTTCACCTCGTTGTCATAATGGAAACATTATCCTCTAGTATATAGAATATATGTTCGTATATACTACAAGCAATTGGAGGGTAAAAGATGAAGGATGAAAAGGAAATAGATTTGTTCGATTTTTATCAAGATCTAGATACAAACGACGACATTGTTTTTACCGTGCGGACATTGTTATTAACAAGCATGGCTAAAGCTATTCTTCATAAACAATTATGCGATTTAGAGCAAAACGAGAACCTTGCGCCTTCAACATCGACATATCTTAGAAGACTTCAACGTATGATGGCATTATTAAGCAATGATCTCTATTATATGAAGCGTTATTTAAAACAAGAGGGCGTGAAAGTGAGCGACACGCCGATTGAAGCGACGAGAAGCTATATGAACTGGTCATACTGGCATAAAGGAAGAGTAGCGCAAACAGGAGGAACCCCAACACAACTAAAGCAACAAATAAAAGCGCTTATTGCAGACTACTGGAAGCTGACGAAAGAGAGAGAACAAAATGGCGAAAGAAACGGGTTGTCCTTTTGAAGAGGCCTTAAGTATTCCTTTAGAAGAGATCAATGAAGAGTTGTTATGGAATGAAGTGTTAAAAAAAGAGAATGTAAAGGAAGACTAGTCTTAACAAAAAAAGACAATAGCTTTTTAAACTTTGTCCGTGCTATAATGACAAACATCCTTTGTATAAATACAGAATGATTAAGGGAGAGGGAACATGAAGTTAATTGTACGTTTATTACTCGGTATAGTACTTGGTATAATAATTGGACTTGTTGCAAATGAAGATATTGCACGTTTTATGGTGACAATTAGTGATGTAATTGGTAGCTTTATTTTCTTTATGGTGCCGCTTATTATCCTCTTTTTTATTGCCGCTGGAATTGCAAATCTCGGAAAAGGAGGAGGGAAGTTACTCGGGGCGACTATTAGTATTGCGTATGTATCAACGATTTTAGCAGGGATGTTCGCCGTTACAGTAGCGATGATTATCTTTCCTATGATTGGTCTTTCTGGGACTGAAGCAACCGCACCTGAAGGGTTAGATGCTTTGATTGATTTTGAACTTGAACCAATCTTTGGTGTATTGACCGCGCTAGTCTTAGCCTTCGTCCTAGGAATTGGAATTGCGGCGACAGAATCGATAACGTTTAAACGTGTTGTTGATGAAGGACAGAAAATTGTAGAACTTGTGATTCGTAAGGTTATTCTTCCTTTATTGCCTTTTTATATTGCGGGTGTATTGGCAGAAATGGCCTATGAAGGAGCCGTATTCGAAACGTTAAGTGTCTTTGCTATTGTGCTTATCTTAGCCATTAGCATGCACCTAATCTGGCTGATTGTGCAGTATACAATTGCAGGGGTTGTTAACGGAGAAAATCCGTTTCGCTTAATGAAAAATATGATCCCGGCTTATGTAACCGCGCTTGGAACAATGAGCAGTGCAGCAACGATTCCGGTAACCGTAAATGCGGTCAAGAAAAATCGTATTAAAGATTCAATCGCAAATTTTGTTGTGCCGCTTTGTGCCAATATTCACCTGTCAGGAAGCACCATTACGATTCTAACAGCAGCAACGGCAGTTATGTATATGATGCCAGGACTTGAATTTCCTGGTTTTATCGGAATGATTCCAGTTATATTAACGCTCGGCATCATTATGATTGCTGCACCAGGTGTTCCAGGAGGAGCCGTAATGGCAGCAGTTGGAATTCTTTCGTCCATGCTCGGATTCAATGAAGCTGCGATTGCGCTTATGATTGCGATTTACCTTGCTCAAGACAGCTTCGGAACAGCCACAAATGTTACAGGGGATGGAGCGATTGCTCTCATTGTAAATGGGGGTAAAAAGGAGTAAGGGCTATAGAACCGTTTAAACAAATGGAACCAAGTAGGGAACCCCCCCTCTTGGTTTTTTTATTTGCGCTATACAGAATGTATGTTCTTATGATAGAATATTCATAAAAACAGGTGATAAAATGCACTATGAAGATGGTTTAAAGATGTATATAGAAGCGACAAATACCCATTGCTTCAAAGAAGTACGGAAACGATTGCATCCAAATGCTGTTTTCTATTTTTCAGACAAAAGTTGTTTTTCAATGGAAGCGATTGAGTCTTATTTCGAAACAGCATGGGAGCAAATTAAAGACGAAATATATGAGGCAAAAGATATTCAGTGGCAATTCGTGACGGAAGAGGTTGCGGCTTGTACGTATATTTTTTCATGTGAAGGTTATCGCGATGATTCGTTTATCTCAGGAAAGGGTCGAGCTACAAATCTGTTTGTTCAACATGAACATGAGTGGAAACTCATTCACGAACATCTTAGCCCAACGACATTGTAGAGGAGTCGTACTATGACAGTAGGATTATTGCATCACATTGAACTGTACGTATCAGATTTAAAGAAAAGTACCGAGTTTTGGGGATGGTTATTAGAATCGCTAGGCTATGAGAAGTATCAAGAATGGGACGAGGGGAAGAGCTGGAAGCTTGGTGATACCTATATGGTCTTTGTACAAACGGAAGAAAAGTATCTGGACCCTCCTTATCATCGAAAACGTGTTGGTTTAAATCACCTTGCGTTTCATGCGAAATCAACCGCTCATATTGATGAAATGACCGAGGCATTTAAGCATAAGCAGGTCCCCATTTTATATGAAGCTACGCATCCTTTTGCTGGAGGAGAGGGGTACTATGCAGTGTATGTGGAAGACCCCGACCGAATAAAAGTGGAGCTTGTGGCTCCAGAGAGTAGTGTGTGCAACCATGATAAGTAATGAAGAGAAGGAAAAAAAAGTAGAGAAAGTGATGGCATATAGCGCCTATTTAGCGGCGGGAAGCTATCAGTTTAGCACAGATTTTCGAATCTTTTTTCACGAGTCGAAACAACATCACCCGATATGTCGAAACGTTGAGGGAACAACCGAAGTATGGAACATTGCTGATGAACAGAAACAATTTGCTGGTAAGATCCTTTGGTTTAGTAGCAGTGGGGACATAAGGATTTTCTCAAATACTGAAGTGTTGACTCTTTGTGCAAACAAAGAAAACTATCTTAGAAAAATTGAAAATAATGAGCACTTCTCTTATGATTTTCAGCTGCCAAAGCAACTTTTTAAAGACGATATCAACTTGATCATCAAAGAAGAAGCTATTCCGTTTGTACCAAATGACCAGCAAGATGATGCATTTATACTGAAGACACTCTTTCGAGACTACAAGAACTACTTTTGTTCAGTCATCGAATCTTCTCAATTTACGAAGCAGTCAATGTCTCAGCTATTGCAAACGAGTTCAAATACGGTACACCGCCATGATTTTGAAACAATTATTAACAACATTTATCCTTCGTTATTGGATGAAGCTTTTCCGTTTGTAAAGCTACACGGCGACTTATGGAGCGAGAACCTATTAGTAGAAAAAAACAAGGGTAAACGAGTGCTATGGTATATTGACTGGGATGAATCAGGGGAATACCTCTTCTTTTATGATTTCTACAGGTTTATTTGGAATGAACTGGATGTGCATCAAAACCATTCTTATTATGATCAATATATGGACGGAGCGTATGATGACTGTTTGAAGGATCTATTCGGGCTGTTCAACCTTGTTTATAAGCCTGAGCTTAAACAATCCTACTTCTATTTATTCTTTCTAAATTTACTTCTAGATGAAACCGGAACCATGACGTACGAAGTAAAACAATTTGAGTTAAATGATTTTTTACGAAAAATAGGCGGGCAGGAAGCGTAAAAAAAGATCAGGCCGCATCGCCTGATCTTTTGTAAAACGCTTTATTTGTGCTTAAGCGGAATGCTTATAATCTACTTCGACTTCAAGTGGTAGATTGTTCGCACGGTTCTTTTTCGCTTGAATAAAGAATAAAACGACTAACACAATCGCACCAATTACGCCCCCGACCCATGAAATTGGCATTGGTAGGTTAAGGCCAATTTGAGCATTTAAAATGTAGGTGATGACCATAACAAGCATAAAGGTTCCTGGAATAAGCGAGACCCAGTAATTTTTGCGCGCAATGTAAAGGTACATCGCACCGACGAACAAAGCAATTACAGCGGTCGCTTGGTTTGCCCAGCTAAAGTAACGCCAGAGAATGTTGAAATCAATCTGCGTCAAAACCACGGAAATCGCAAACAATGGAAGGGCAATCCATAATCGGCTTAGTAATTTCTTCTGCGCAATATTAAAATACTCGGCAATGATCATTCGTGCACTTCTAAATGCAGTGTCTCCAGATGTTATTGGTAGCACAACAACGCCTAGCACAGCAATGGTTCCGCCGATTGCACCAAGTAATAAAGTTGAGACTTCTGTTACGACAGCTCCTGGTCCACCTGCAGCAAGCATTTCGTTTAAGCCTCCGTAACCGTTAACAAGGCTCATCGCGGCTGCTGCCCAAATCATCGCAATAATTCCTTCCGCGATCATCATGCCATAGAAAATCTTTCGGCCTTGGGTTTCGTGTTGCGTTGTACGCGAGATAATAGGCGTTTGTGTCGCATGGAAACCTGATAACGCCCCGCATGTAATGGTAAAGAAAATTAATGGGAAAATAGGTAAATTGTCAGGATGAAAATTTGTTAAAGATAGTTCTGGAATAGGTGCGCCAGTAACGAGCATGCCGATTCCAACACCTAAAGAGCTAACAATAAGAATGGCACCAAAGTATGGATAGAGGCGACCAATGATTTTATCTACCGGTAGTAGGGTTGCTAGAATATAATATAAGAATATCACTCCAATAATAATACCAAGTGCAATACGGCCGTCCATTAAAACATGAAGCAAACTAGCGGGTGTGGAAACAAAAACCGTACCTACTAATAGAAGTAATAGAATCGCAAATGCGTTTACAATATGACGCATGGATTTGCCCAAAAACTTGCTAGCTAGTTGGGGAAGATGCGCTCCTTTATTTCGAATGGAAATCATGCCGGTTAAATAATCATGAACCGCACCAGCGAAAATACAACCAACCACGATCCAGATAAAGGCAACAGGGCCATAGAGTGCACCCATAATGGGTCCGAATACAGGTCCGGTGCCAGCAATATTCAAAAGCTGTATTAAAGAGTTCTTTGGTGTGCTCATTGGCAGATAATCGATGTCGTCACGATTGGCATAAGCAGGAGTCGGTCTTGCTGCTTTGACGCCGAAAATCCGTTCAATAATTTTCCCGTAAGTGAAGTAACCAATAATAAGAAGAATGATACCGAGTAAAAATGTATACACCGCATAACCCCCTAGTTGTAAGTTTTATGATAGCGTTTTCATAAGTATATAAAAATATTGTCGAAAAATCTACATATTTTTGATGTTGTTATCTGAAATATGGTTTCAAATAGGCTACATCCATTTTTTTGCTCTCTCCATGTAGATATGTTATTATACTTGTATATACAAGTCGTGTAGGAGGAATAAAAATGGCTCCAACAAATTGGTGGAACAAATCAACGGTTTATCAAATATATCCAAAAAGCTTTAACGATACAACTGGTTCAGGGTTAGGTGATATACAAGGCGTCATACAAAAGCTTGATTATTTAAAGGACTTAGGCATTGATATTATTTGGCTACAGCCATTTTATAAATCGCCACAAAGAGATAATGGTTATGATGTGGCTGATTACAAAAGTGTAAATCCCGATTATGGAACAATGGAAGATATTGACCAACTGATTACTGAATTGAAAGCACGCGACATGCACCTCATGATTGATATTGTGATTAATCATTCATCTACGGAGCATAAATGGTTCCAAGAGGCTATTCAATCAAAAGATAATTCGTATAGAGATTATTATATTTGGAGAGACCCTGCAGACGATGGAGGTGTGCCGAATAACTGGCAATCAAAGTTTGGTGGACCGGCATGGCAGTACGATGAGAACTCAGGTCAATATTATTTAACGTTGTTTGATAAAACACAAGCTGATCTCAATTGGGAAAACCCAGAGGTGCGAGAAGAATTAGCGGACGTTGTGAAATTTTGGGCAGATAAAGGTGTGACCGGTTTACGACTAGATGTCATTAATCTGATATCAAAAGATCAAAATTTCCCGAACGATGAAAAAGGGGACGGCCGAATCTTCTATACCGATGGCCCGAGAGTACACGAGTATCTTAAAGAGCTTTATGCAAAAGTGTTTGGTCCATACAATCTCGTAACAGTAGGAGAGATGTCTTCTACTACACTTGAGCATTGCATTCGTTATTCGAACCCTGATGAAAAAGAACTATCGATGACGTTTAATTTTCATCATTTGAAAGTAGATTATCCGAATGGAGATAAATGGTCCCTCAAGCCATACGATTTTGAAGAGCTAAAACGGTTATGGACAGAGTGGCAAATTGGAATGAATCAAAACAGTGGTTGGAATGCATTATTTTTAAATAATCACGATCAACCGCGGGCAATCTCCCGTTTTGCAGATGATGGGGTATATCGTGAAAAAAGTGCAAAAATGCTCGCCACAACGTTACACGGGTTACAAGGAACCCCTTACGTCTATCAAGGTGAAGAGATTGGTATGCCAAATCCAGTTTGGAATGACATTTCCGAACTAAAAGATATTGAGTCGCTTAACATGTTTGAGATTATGCAGCAAAATGGCAAATCGAAAGAAGAAGCTCTGAAGATTATTCAAGAACGCTCCAGAGATAACGGTCGAGTACCAATGCAGTGGAATCAGTCAAACCACGCTGGTTTTACAGAAGGTGAACCGTGGATAAAAGTTGATGAGCGGTATCCAGAGATAAATGTAGAAGATCAAGTAAACGATGAGGATTCCGTTTTCAATTACTACAAGAAGCTGATTCATCTAAGAAAAGAAGAAGAATTGTTAACGAGCGGAACATTCAAGCGACTTGATGAACAACACCCTGAGCTATTTGCTTACATGCGAGAAGGTGAGCTTGAATCGATTATGGTTGTGTCGAATTTCTCAGCAAAACAAGTGGAGTTTGAGCTGCCAATTGATGTTTCAAGTGTAAAACAAAGCAAAACGCTCATCTCGACTGAAGCCGAAAATGTGCTAACTCAAACGATAAAAGTACCGCCATATGCTTCGTATATGTGGCATATTACGACTGCGTAAAGTGGAATATGATAAAAAGCCAACCGTTCTCGGTTGGCTTTTGTTCTCAATGAAAACGATGATAGAGATTTGCGACAAGATTCATGAGCCACTTTGGTACTTTAGGAGGGAAATAAGGTTTGTGATAGTGTTTGTAGTAGCCGGCCTTTAAGTCGTCCCATTGATAACATGTTTTCTTTTGAGAAAAACGGGCGATATCAATAATACGAACATTTCCTGCCTTCGTCACGAGCAAGTTATGAAGGTGAATATCGGAAGGATTTAGTCCTTTTTTTCTAGCATGGGATAGGGCTTCATCAACTTGATCAACATACTCTGGCAAAATGGAGATGCCTTCTTGTAAACATTGAAAAAATGTTCTTCCTTCAATGTAATCAATGACTAAATAATTGGAACCACTTTCATAGAGTGTTGGGTAACGATGATCGTCTTTTATTTTTGTGTAGTTCTGTTGCTCGTTCTTGGCTACCGTTTCATAGGGTGGGTAAAACACTTTAATGACACGAGGTTCATGTTTAATTTTGAACGCCATTGCACTTCTACCAACGCCACAAATGGTTAAGTCTGGATGAGCGGTTATCACTTGATAGCCGGATTTTATCTGTTCAAACGCTACAGAATGAGCGTACCACTCATACGCAGGTGCAAGACAAGGCATTATCCTTTCTTCGGTCCTTTTCGTTTTGCGAGTTCTTTCTTTACAAGTGGAACAACGTGTTTTTGTGCTTGTTTTACCCCTTGGCGAACCGCTTGTGACTTAAGAAGTTTCATAAGTTTACTCATATGACATGCTCCTTTAATAGTGGCGGCAAAGGATAGAAAAAAGACCTTTGCCCACCATGAATGGACAAAGGTCTCGCAAGCAACAAACTTCGTTGCCAGTAGTGCCGAGGATTTCTCCTGTAATGACGACAGCTACTTTTATGCTACTCCCCTTTGGGATTACGTTTTCGATGTTTTGTTCAGTATAGTGGTAAGAAGCTGATTCAGCAACAGTTCCCACAACTTCCCACGGGTTCACAGCAATTATCAAGCACCGCTCCGTATTCACTCATAAATTCTTAATAAAACTTTTACATTTGACTTATCTGCGATGCGATTGAGAGGCAAATGATAATCTTGTAGATCAAAGAAAAGGTATAGAGCGTTAAAATCATAAGGAACGCTTGTTAATGTCCCTTATGATAAAGGGGAATCTAGTAGACAGTCTGGGAAGTTCTAAGATGAGTAAGCAATTGTTGAATGGACGTTAGTCGTTCAAACTGAAAGGCATCAGAAGTAAATTGGTTTATAGTTTCTTCCGCATACAGGTCGCTCGTCAACTCTGTAAACTTCGAAGTGATTTGCTCATTTGTCGGAAGTGATGACGGCCAACCTCCTACTGGATGTTCGATTTCTTGAGATAAACACGTGTCGTCCGCTAGCGTGATTTGTAGCTTAGCAGGCCAGTTAGTTGGATAACGTTGATCCAGCTCAGGGTCGACGGTTACGTGAATTTTTTGCATAAGTGATTGAATATCAGAACGTTGAGTGTGTTGTTTTTCAAACTGATTATAGCCAGTGTGTCCAAATACGAATGCTGCTGCTATGCCGTATGGCAAACTAAACTGAGCATCAACTCGATTTTGAGGGGCTCGTTTTTTTTCAATCGGTGAAGCTACTAAAGCTTCACCAGCTGTTAAGACGGTCACATCAATACGACAAATGTCGTTTATTTCAAACAAATGTGCTTCTCGTATGTGTAGCGCAGCATCCATTTGTGCATGCATATACCGACAGCAAGCATGCAGTTTAATATTGGTTTGCATGATTTTATATGGAGATGCGAAATCTTCGGTAAGTTTTTCTGGGTGATAAACCGAGGCATATGCTTGAAAAAAGCCAAATTTCCCTTCGAAAATGGTCGTCGGCCCTTCAAAACCGGATTGAGCCATTTTTGCTGCAATAATACCATTATGTGCCGACCAGCCTGCATGAAATTTCTTAGTCCATGCCCCATCTGTGACATATTCCATTGACCCTGAAGCCATACTTCCAGCAATACCAATGGCATGAAGGAGCTCTTCTTTTGTTAAATTCATCAGTTTTCCTGCCGTAATAGTTGCTCCGAATACTCCGCAAATTCCAGTTGGATGAAAGCCACTGTCGTAATTTCCCGAAGGATTTGTTAAGGCATCGCCAACGCGCATCATCATTTCATAACCAGCAACCATGGCTGCGAGGAGTTCTTCAGGTGAGGATTGAAACTCTTCTGCAATAGCTAAAGCGGTCGGAACCATTACAACGCCAGGGTGAAGAGAGGATTCACTCGTCACATCGTCGAGCTCAATACTATGAGCAGCAGTACCATTGACGAGAGCGGCATATTGGCTAGGTAGGGAGTTTCGTTTACCGATAACCGTAGAGGAACCGGTAGTGGCAAGAGCTTGAGCGGTGGTCAACATAGAGAGACTGGCTGGTTCCTGCATGCCTTTTAATGTTACTCCGACACAATCAATAAGCAACCTCTTCGTCATTAACAGAACCTCAGACGGTAAATTTTGATACGTGATCTCATAACAAAAATTTGTTAGTGTTCTTGTTTCACTCATTATGTTCCCCCTCTAAGCGTTTACCCATTATTGTAAGCGCTTTATTTTTATGGAACAATCTCTTTTATGCATCATGTTTATGCAAAAAACGAATCAATCTTTCGGATGCAAAAAAGGTATGAAACCTATGCATAATTGTGATTGTTTTCAGATAATTTAGTCGGCTATACTAATCCCAATTCAAAAGATCAAGAGAACGAAATTTTTTTGAATAAATAAGAAAACGCTTTCAATGAGGGGGTTATACAGTGAGGACAGTGCTTGAAACGTTTTGGAGCCAAATGTGGCAATCTCATCGTTCAATAAAAAGGTATTTCTATTTATTTGCGCAGCCTTTAAAGGCGGTAAGTGAAAAGAGGACGCAAGAACATACCGCGGAAGAAGAAGGACCTCCACAACCTGAAGGTCCACCAGCATATACGAAAGGCAAGTGGATGGGTTTATTTCTCGGACCAGCTTTGTTTATCGCCATTTTGCTTTTTTTTCAACCGGATGGCTTATCGTTTGAAGCAAAAGCGGCACTAGCCGTAACCGCTTGGGTAGCATCGTGGTGGGTAACCGAACCAGTTCCATTTCCGGTGGCGGCTCTTTTGCCCATCATCTTAATGCCGTTAACAGGCGCACTTCCAACTGCAACGGTTACATCAGCATACGGAGACGACATTATTTTTCTCTTTATGGGTGGCTTTTTTATTGCAGTAGCGCTAGAAAAATGGAATTTGCACCGTCGACTCGCTTTAATCATTCTTAGCGTAATGGGAACAAAGACAAAGCAATTAATCTTTGGCTTTATGCTGGCGACTGCACTTTTATCAATGTGGATCTCTGCTACCGCAACCGTCATGATGATGGTGCCGATGGGGATGGCGCTTCTTAGTGCAGTCAAGCAAACCAAAACTGAACCATCTCATCAAGAGGATTTCCCGAAATTTGAAAAAGCATTATTGTTTGCGATTGGGTATGCGGGAACAGTTGGTGGAATGGCGACGATTGTAGGAAACCCACCTAACATTATTTTAATCGCGCAGTTACGAAATTTCTTTGACTTGGATATTGGTTTTGGTGTGTGGATGTTATTTGCTGTACCTGTTGTCATCCTTATTCTTGGTGCAACGTGGGTTTATCTATGTTATTTTGCTTTTCGATTAAAGATGAAGCAATTACCTGGCGGGCAAGAAATGATGGTGTCAGAACGCCAAAAGCTTGGAAAGACGAGTTATGAAGAAAAATGGGTCTTAGTAATCTTTCTTTTCACCGCATTTATGTGGATAACCCGTGGCTTCATTTGGAATTCATTTCTGCCAAATTTAACCGATGGTATGATCGCAGTGATCGCAGCAGTCCTTCTCTTTCTTTTACCAGCTGCCAAAATGCGCGGTCGTTTACTGAACTGGGATGATTCAAAAAATATTCCTTGGGGCGTGCTTTTATTATTCGGTGGTGGTCTGGCAATCGCGGCTGGCTTTAAGGAAACTGGCTTATCTGAATGGATTGGCTCGAATCTAACGATGCTTGAAGGTATGCATTTGCTAGTTATTATTGCAGTTTCCACCACGGTTGTTTTAATTTTAACAGAGTTTACATCCAATACGGCAACGGCTACAATCCTTTTACCTGTTATGGCAGCCGTAGCGATCGCACTTGATTTACATCCATTTGCTTTAATGATTTCATGTGTATTTGCAGCAAATGCCTCATTCATGTTGCCTGTTGCGACACCACCGAATGCCATTATATTTGGAACGGGAAAATTGAAAATTGGCGACATGATTAAAGTCGGTTTTGCAATGAATGTGTTTTCATTAATCGTCATTGTACTAGGGACAATGTACGTTATGCCAGTCGTTTGGGATATTGATTTGCATCACTTTGATCACTAATTTGTAGGAGTGAGACAAATGCGTAAAATTGATTACGAAAAAATAGTTGAAGTCGTTCGAGAGGCTTGTCAAAATGCCAATTACGAATTAGAAGAGGATATGGTCGATGCTTTACAAACAGCAAAAGAGAGTGAAGATTCACCAGTAGCAGGAGATGTACTGAAGCAATTGTTGGATAACGCTGCGATCGCAAAAGCAGAACGTCTTCCAATGTGTCAGGATACGGGGACGGTCGTCTGTTTTGTTGAGATGGGGGAAAATTGTACCGTGGTCGGTGGAAATGTCAATCATGCCATTAATCAAGGTGTTCGGGAAGGATATGAAGAAGGCTATTTGCGTCATTCGATCGTCGCGCACCCGCTAACGAGAAAAAAGAATAACGAAATGAATACCCCTGCCATCATCCATTTTGAACATGTTCCTGGAGATCAGCTGCGCATTCAATTAACCGCAAAAGGAGGCGGAGCTGAAAATATGAGTCAACTACGAATGCTTACGCCATCTGCTGGTGTAGAAGGGGTAAAAGCATTTGTTTTAGAAACGGTTAAAGCAGCCGGTCCAAACGCTTGTCCACCTATCATTGTAGGCGTTGGCATTGGAGGGAATTTTGAAAAATGTGCGGTATTAGCAAAAAAATCATTATTTCGATCGATAGGAGAACGAAGTCAGGATCATCAAACAGCGCAACTTGAAGAAGCACTTATAAATGAAATAAACGAGCTTGGCATTGGTCCACAAGGGTTAGGCGGAAAAACGACCGCCATTGACGTGAACATTGAGTTAGAAGCCTGTCATATTGCTGCGCTTCCTGTTGCCGTCAATCTCAATTGTCACGCAGTCAGACATCGAACACTTTTATTTTAAAGAGGAGGAGAATGATGAGCGCACCAATCAATATATCTTTGCCTCTCTCAACAGAGAATCAACGAAAGTTAAGAGCAGGAGATCGTGTTTTGTTAACTGGCGTCATGTTCACGGCTCGAGATGCCGCGCATAAAAAGATGGCCGAGGCGTTAAAAGCTGGAGGATCATTACCAATCTCAATTGAAGGGCAGACGCTCTACTATGTTGGTCCTACGCCTGCGAAGCCGGGGTATCCAGTGGGAACGGCGGGTCCAACAACAAGCGAAAGAATGGATGATTATACGCCCTTATTGTTAGAACAAGGTTTAAGAGGGATGATTGGCAAAGGCCATCGAAGCGACGGTGTTGTACAGGCGATAAAGAAGCATAACGCTATTTATTTTGCGGCAACAGGTGGTGCCGGGGCATTACTCGCTAAGTCTATTTTGGAAATGGAACCAGTCGCTTACGTAGATTTAGGACCAGAAGCGATTCATAGTGTAAAAGTTAAAGATTTTCCGGTAATCGTGATTAATGATTCGGAGGGAAATGATTGGTATCAACAGATTAAAGATAACCATGCAAAAATGTAATAGATCCAATGCATAAATCCGATTGCTTACACAATTATCTGACACGTAAAATGATTATAAGGAGGCGTTAGCCATGACCCAATTAATTGATAAACAAGAAGAAGTGAAACAACAATTACGAGAAGATGTTCGATCATTTTGTTCAAATTATTCAAATAGCTACTGGCGCGAATTAGATCGGAAAAGAGAATACCCATATGAATTTGTAAATGAAATGACGCGATTAGGTTATTTATCTGTCCTCATTCCAAAAGAGTACGGTGGAGGTGGACTTGGGATGACTGAAGCAAGCATCATTTTAGAAGAAATTCACCGAGCTGGTGGTCATGCAGCTGGTTGTCACGCACAAATGTATACGATGGGTGCGCTGCTAAAGCACGGAAATGACAGTCAAAAACAAACGTATTTACCTAAAATTGCGGACGGCACCATCCGCTTTCAATCTTTTTCAATTACAGAACCAGAAGCAGGATCGAATACAACAGCGATTCAAACTGAAGCGAAAAAGACCGATTCAGGGTATGTCATTAACGGTCACAAAAACTGGACCAGTCGGATTCTTCAATCAGACTTACTCATGTTATTGGCACGTACCACGCCACTTGATCAAGTAAAAAAGAAGACAGACGGAATTAGTTTATTTTTAATTGATCTTAGAGAGATTCGAAAAGAACAGCCAGATTCACTCATGATTGAACAAGTCGAGACAATGTTTAACTATGCAACAAATAAAGTTTGGTACAAAGATATGCATATCCCTCATGAAGCGCTAATTGGAGAAGAGGGGAAAGGGTTTAAATACGTCCTTGACGGTATGAATGCAGAGCGAATTTTGCTCGCATCAGAGGCGATTGGCGATGGCTATTTCTTTATCGATCAAGCTGTCACATATGCAAGTGAACGAGAAGTGTTTAATAAGAAGATTGGCTCCAATCAAGGGGTGCAGTTTCCAATTGCGAAGGCTTATGCAGAGGTAAGGGCTGCGGATCTAATGCGAAATCAAGCGTGTGCGCAATTCGATTCAAATCAGCCATGCGGAGAGCTTGCGAACACCGCAAAATACCTTTCGAGTGAAGCAAGTTGGGCTGCTGGAAATGCGTGTATTGATACGTTTGGTGGAAACGGTTTCGTAAAAGATTATGATATTGAACGAAAATTTCGGGAGACAAGAATGTATCAAGTCGCGCCAGTCAATAACAATATGATTCTTTCATACATTGGACAGCATGTGTTAAAGATGCCGCGGTCTTATTGATGAACAGCATGGTGCGAAAGCATAAACTCTTTAAACGTTAACGCGGCTTTCGAGAGGTATCCTTGTTTTTTATGAATGAGATAGATAGGACGCTCAATCGTTAATCCTTCGACCTCCACTTTCTGAATGCCGTTTATGGAGGAGACGATCGAATCCGCAATAAATGCAACGCCTTCATTTTCTTTCACAAGGCCAACGATGCTGTTAATTTCTAGACCTTCGTAAACCGTATGAAGGGTTCGGTTTTGAGACGAGAAGGTAGAATCAAGCAATTTCTTTAACTCGGTTCCTGGTGTGTAGGATATAAACGGTTCTGCTTCTAATTCATCCAAGGTAATCGGTTTATTTCGTCTCACAAACGGATGGTTTTCCGACGCAACTAGAACAATTTGATCAGTAAACAACGTTGTATATTCAAGCTCAGGAAACGTTTTATATTGTGTTCCGAAGCCGAAATCAACAGTGTTGGTTAATAAATCTTTAATAATTGTAGGCGCTTTCCCTTCTTGCAATGACAAGGAATAGTCTGGATTTACCTGTTTAAATGCTTTAATCATGCTAGGCATATAGGAGATTCCGAGACTATGTACAAAGGCAATTGAAATGCTGCCCATTGTAGGATCGACAAGCTCTTTTAAGTTTAACTTTGCATGATTCCAGTATTGCATCATCTGTTTTGCATTGAGGAGAAAGGCTCTCCCGTAGCGGTTTAAGACGATTTTACGGTTCTTTCGATCAAACAAGGGGACGCCAAGTTCCTTTTCTAGTGTCAGAATCGAGCGACTTAAAGCAGGTTGAGAGAGTAAAAGTAAGTCTGCAGCTTTCGTCATATTTTCTTCTTCGGCAACAACGATAAAATTTTGTAATTGAGACATATCCATCGTAACAATCTCCTATTCACTGAATCTTCTATACAGAGAATAGCGGTTTATTGATAAGAGTTCAAGGAGCGTGTGTAAATTGATAAATGAAAAAACAATTAAAAAAGGTTGGAATGGTCGATTCTATGGTGATTTTGAAATAGGTGACGTGTACGCTCACCCACTAGGGAAAACCGTGACACAAACAGATAATCAGTGGTTTACGTTATTAACGCAAAATACAAATCCCATTCACTTTGATAATGTTTATGCAAGCAAAACGGAATTTAAGAAAACGCTTGTTGATTCGACGTTTACCGTTGCCCTTGTGACAGGTCAATCGGTTACCGATGTCTCGCAAAATGTGATGGCTAACCTTGGATGGGATGAAATACGTTTGCCTAATCCTGTTTTTGAAGGAGATACAATCTATTCCTATAGTGAGGTACTTGAAAAGCGTGAGTCAAAGTCACGCCCTGAGGTAGGCATCGTCAAAATCAAAACAGTCGGGTACAACCAAGATGGTGTTCCGGTCATCACATTTAAACGAACAATGATGGTGTATAAAGAAGACCATGCGCCGAAAGATACAAACGAACTGTTGCAAAAAGCATTAGATCAATCATCTTCATAATAAAGATTGTTAGGAGGAAGACCAATGCTTCCACTAGAAGGAATAACGGTTGTATCAATTGAACAAGCTGTTGCCGCTCCTTTTGCTTCTCGTCAACTTGCGGATTTAGGAGCCCGAGTCATTAAAGTTGAGCGACCAGGCCGAGGGGATTTTGCAAGAGATTATGATGAAACCGTTAATGGGTTATCCAGTCATTTTACATGGTTAAACCGCTCAAAAGAGTCATTAGCCATTGATCTTAAAGAAGAAGAAAGCAAAGCACTATTGCTCGACATTTTAAAAGATGCAGATGTGTTCATCCAAAATTTAGCTCCTGGCGCAATTGATCGGTTAGGACTAGGAACTGAAGTTGTTAGGGAACGAAATCCAAAATTGATTACAGTATCGATTTCTGGTTACGGGGAAAATGGCTCTTACAGAGACAAAAAAGCATATGATTTATTAATTCAATGTGAAGCAGGAGCCGTTTCGGTGACAGGTACCGAAGAAACGCCGTCAAAAACAGGGATTTCTATTGCTGATATTGCTGCTGGCATGTATACGTATAGTGGCGTATTAACGGCATTGCTCGCTCGAGGAAAAACAGGAGAAGGTACGCATCTTGAAATTTCCATGCTCGAAGCGCTAGGAGAATGGATGAACTATCCGCTTTATTATGAGGGGATTGGCAACGGCCAGCTGCAGCGAACCGGGGCGAGTCATGCGACAATTTTTCCATATGGACCTTTTCAAACCGCAGATCAAACCGTCTTTTTAGGTATTCAAAATGATCGCGAGTGGGAGCGTTTTTGTTTGCATGTTCTTGAAGACGAAGTGTTAGCGAATAATCCTCGTTATCAGACGAATGCAAAGCGAAACGAAGATAAAGATAAATTAGCGCAAATTATTGATCAGAAGCTGTCGACGTTATCGTCGAAAGCGGTGATCAAGCGTCTAGATGAACAAAAAATCGCCAACGCAAGACTCAATACGATGAGCGAATTTCGGGAACATCCACAGCTTAAAGAAAGAAACCGCTGGCGTGAAGTGGATTCACCAAATGGTCGGGTGCCAACATTGATCCCACCAGTGACAACGCCGCTATTCGATGTTGTGATGAATCCAATCCCAGCTGTAGGAGAGCATACTGAAGCCATTCGAAAAGAATTTTCTGCTCCAGTTGGGAGGTCGTGATGAAGAGTCGTTCGATGCTATTTGTACCAGCAAGTTCAACAAAGATGTTGCAAAAAGGCTTACAATCCAATGCAGATCAAGTCATTTATGATTTAGAGGATTCGATCGCTTTCACGCATAAAGAAGAAGCAAGAGAGCGACTGGCTGTATTTTTAAATGAAAATCAACATGATGAAAAAAAGATTTATATCCGGATAAATGAAAGGGGCTCGGCTGCTTTTGAGGAAGATTTGAAGACAATTAGCTCTCTCTCGGGTATTCATGTGCTCCTTCCAAAAGCCAATCACTCAGACGATATCGAGTATGTGAATGAAACACTCGGCAAAGATCATAATCGTTCCATTGTGCCTATTATTGAAACAGCAAAGGGAATGTGGCATGTGGAACAGATTTCTACGACAAGAAATGTTGAAAAACTTGCCTTTGGTTCACTGGACTATTGTCTTGATCTGAACATTGATCCAAGCCCATCTGGCACGGAACTCCTTTATGCACGTTCAAGAATTGTGCTTGCCTCAAAAATGGCGAATCTCGCTCCACCTATCGACGGTGTGTATCAAGATATTCAGAACCAAGTAGGGTTTGCCCATGAAGCAGAAGCCGGGAAGCGACTTGGTTTTCAAGGGAAACTGTTGATTCACCCTAACCAAGTGGAGCAAGCGAATCAATGCTTTGCTCCTAGCCTTTCGGAAATTGATGAGGCAAAAACCATTGTGGAAGCATTTAAAGAAAGTGAAACACAAGGAAAAGCTGCGGTCCAAGTCAATGGAAAAATGGTCGATTATCCAGTAGTAAAGCGAGCAGAGCGGTTGCTGCAATTATTCGGGTAAGGAATCAGCAGGAATATGTGTTAGAAGTGTAGCGCAAAGAATCTTTATGGATGAGTTGGTATCATTCATAAAGATTCTTTGCGTTGAGATGAGACGAGCAGTACTGCCTAATTCATTTAGACGGCACGTTTAGTTTTCTGTAAAGACAACGAGACGACCAGTGTGAGAATGAAGACCATTCCGACTACCTGCCAAATACCAAAAGTAAGATTTAACCAAAGTACGCTACTAACAACGGCTGTTAAAGGTTCTAATGTACCTAGCAAGGTGGTTTCTTTTGCTTGTAAGTAATCGAGGCTCTTAATAATGAACCAAAACGCAATTGCTGTACCGAAGACAATCGTGAAAAAAAGAATCATGCTTGTAGAGAATGACCAGCTTGATACGTCAACAGCCCAAATGGGGTGAATAAATGACATGGTCACGCCAGCAATAAGCATCGCCCATCCAACAACGACAATGGAAGAGTAGCGAGCTGTTAATCGTCGAGCATAAAGCGTATAAAAAGCGAGTGAAAGTCCCGAGATGATTCCCCATAGAATGGCTGAACCAGGTACGGTTAATTGTGAAAATGAGCCATTCGTCAATAACAAGAGCGTGCCGACGATTGTTAATCCAATTGCAATAAGATCGAACCACTGAAACGACTGTTTTCGTCTTAGAAGTAACCAAAGAATGATATAAACCGGAGCCAAATATTGCAATAACGTAGCGACCGCTGCATTTCCCTCATGAATAGAAGCCATATAAGAGTATTGCACAAGCAACATGCCGAAGAGCGCAAATGCAAATAGTGGCAGCCAATTTGAAAAGGTCAGCCAAATGGCGAAGACCGACTGCCATCCTTTTAAAAAGAGCTGAATGCCAAGTAGCAACAAACCGCTACAAATAAGCCGCGTGGTCACATACCAATTCACGTCAATGTTGGCTGTTTGAAATAAATAATCTGCTGCAGTCCCGCCAATTCCCCAAAAACTAGCCCCAAAAAGGACAAAAAGAATGCCGAGCCATCTTTGATTGTTCGTTGTCATTGAATCACCTATACTATAAGAATATGTCCATTTTATATGGAAGACGAGAAAGAAAATACATCATTAGCAATAAAAAGTAGCACAAAAGTGAGGGAATAGGATGACGAGAGAGATTGTCCTGAATGGATTAAATGAAGAAGTATTTCCCTTCGTTAACGGAGAGTGGCATCATTCTTTTGAATTGACGAAACTATCAGAAACAACACTCGGGTATATTCCATTACATTGGCACAAAGAATTTCAATTTATGCTCGTAATAACGGGGAGCGTGAATGTTCAAATCTTAGATCAGGATGTAAAATTGAATAAGGGAGAGGGTGCATTTATTCAATCTGGGGTTGTCCATAAAATCTTTGAGCTTCAACCGAGTACAACGTTTATATGCTGGAATACAGGAATGAAGCTACAAGCACATTTACAGCCCTATGTAGACACGCTGTTAGCGAGAAATGATTTCATGTTTATGCTCTTTTCACCAAAATTAATGAACGACCAGATCATTCTTAAAGCGATAAAAGAAAGTTATGATGCTACCCGAACAAAGAAGTTTGGTCATGAATTAGAAATTATGGGCAACTACATGCGTTGTTTATCGTTCATTATTCAGAGGCAAGAAGGAGTGCCGGTAAACAAAGAGGGTTGGTATGATGCGAGAGTGAAGCAGATTCTTGCTTTTATTCACACAAATTACGCTTCAGCGGTAACGTTAGAAGACCTTGCACGTCTTATTCATCTAACGAAAGCTGAAACGATCCGATTGTTTAAACGATATGTAGGTCAAACGCCTTTTCAATATATGAATCATTATCGCTTAGAGAAGAGTCGAATCTTATTAGTGGAAACCGTAAGTACGGTAACAGAGACTGCAATGATATGCGGGTTTTCAAGCGTTAGTTATTACATTTCTCAATTTAAAAGGGCTTATGGATTCACACCAAAACAATACCAGAAAGAGAGGAAGACGAAGCAAACAAAAGAAGCTGTACATGATAGAATAGAAAAAAATGGTAGGACAAGGTGGTGAGCCATGTGGATACACGTTTTCACGTCTATCTCGCAACAATCGTTGGCGCTGCTTGTTGGGGATTAATTGGGTTATTTATCGCGCCTTTATACGAAGCTGGGTTTACGCCATGGGATGCTGTAACAATTCGGGCTGTCTTTACGTTTGCGATTTTAATTCTCATTATGCTTGTGGCGAGCCCAAAGCAATTAAAAACTGACTGGCGCGATCATCTATTTTTTGCAAGCGCTGGCGTCATTAGTATCGCATTTTTTAATTATTTTTACTTTGAGGTATTTTCACAATCAAGTTTAGCAATTGCTGTAACGCTCCTGTATACGGGACCGATTTTTGTGACGCTTTTGTCTAGAATCTTTTTTAAAGAAGCGATCACGAGCCGAAAAATAGGGGCTCTAGGTCTAGCAGTCGTTGGCTGTGGCTTCGTTGTAGGTTTCTTTCCGTATGGAGAGCAAGCCATCTCCTTACAGGTCGTGGTGTTTGGTTTGTTATCAGGATTTTTTTATGCTCTTTATAGTATTTTCACAAAACCTGTTACAAAAAAGTATTCCGTCATGACGATTACAACGTATGTCTTTTTCTATACAAGTGTGTTCATGCTCCTTTTTAGTGACACGACGCAGAAAATGGTTTTATTTCAACAGACAGAAGTCTTTGTAAGTGCGCTGCTTCTCGCCCTTATTTCCACTGTAGCAGGTTATTTCTTCTATACATTTGGACTGAAATACTTGGAAGCAAGTAAAGCATCGATACTAGCAACGATGGAGCCACTAGTAGCAGTATTGACGGGTGTCTTGTTTTTAGGTGAGTTCTTGTCTTTTTGGCAAGTTATTGGAATCGTCCTTGTGCTGTATGCGGCAATTTTGGTTGTGGAACGGAAGAAAAAACGCCCTTCTATTCAGCAGGAAATGTGAAGCGAACAGAAGGAGATGGGATGAAGAAGATGTATGCCGATATAACGGACTTTGTTTTTGTTGAATCGACAGTAGAAAAAGCCGACATACTGTTTATTCCAGGTTCTGACCATCCTCCGTTAATGGAGAAAGCAGCTGCTCTTTATCATGGTGGGTTTACACCATATATCCTTATTTCTGGTGGATATAAAGCGGGTTTGAATCAAACAGAGTGCGACTATTTAAAGCAGATTGGCGATGCCTTGCAGATTCCAATAGGATGTATGCTTACGGAGCCATACGCACAACATACGTATGAGAATGCACATTTTTCTCGCGACTACGTCCATAAAGAAAACATCTCGGTGAAAAAAGCCATTATTGTATGCAAAGCAACACATTCTAGGAGGGTGTTGCTTACTTATCAAGCTGTATTTGGTCCCGGTGTTGAGTTCTATGTTGTTCCTTGTGTTGATCGATTCGGGATTGAACGGACGTTCCGAGAGATTAAGAAAATTGGAATGTATGGTAAACAAATTATAAGGTTTTAGAGAATACTTACGAACAAAAACACGTTTAAAGAAACTAGGAAACGGGAAAACTAACTCATCTTAATGAAGAAGGTGTATAAATGGGAGAAGAATCAACAAAGAAGGTTGGCCCTGTATTTTATTGGTCAGTAGGGATTTTAGCAGTCATTATTTTAATTGGAATTATTAGTCCGTCCTTCTTAGAATCAACAACGGCATCCATTCAAGCTGCTATATCGTCCACGTTAGGATGGTATTATTTAATTATTGTGACCCTCTTCGTTCTTATATGTTTGTATTTAATTATTAGTCCGTACGGGAAAATTAAATTAGGAAAGCCAGATGAAAAACCAGAGTACAACTATCTTACTTGGTTTGCGTTATTGTTCAGTGCTGGAATGGGGACGGGTCTCTTATTCTGGGGGACAGCTGAACCAATTTCACATTTTGCCTTAAGTTCTCCTACAGTTGAAGAAGGTACAAATCAAGCAGCATTAGAGTCCATGCGGTTTGTCTTTTTCCATTGGGGCATTCACGCTTGGGGGATTTACGCAATGGTTGCCATCAGTCTTGCGTTTTTTAAATTCCGTCGTGAAGCCCCTGGGATGATTAGCGCTACTCTTTCTCCTATTATGAATACAAAAGGGAGTACAGGGAAAGTCATTGATGTGATTGCGATTGTCGCGACGGTTTCAGGTATTGCTACAACGCTTGGGTTTGGTGCCGCTCAAATGAACGGAGGTCTCTCTTATTTATGGGGCGTACCGAATACGTTCTGGGTTCAACTTATTATCATCTTAATTATTACCGTTATCTTTTTAATTTCAGCTTCAACCGGTATTAATAAAGGAATACGGATCTTAAGTAATTCTAATATGATTTTAGCGTTAGTTTTACTATTGTTTTTTATGGTGTTTGGTTCGACGATTTATTCGCTTAACTTATTTACCGATACATTGGGTCGATACATACAACGATTACCGGAAATGAGTTTTCGGATATCACCATTAAATGAAGAAAACCGGACGTGGATTAACGACTGGACCATTTTCTATTGGGCATGGTGGATGGCGTGGTCTCCTTATGTCGGAACGTTTATCGCTCGTGTGTCTCGTGGACGTACGATCCGAGAGTTTACGATTGGTGTCTTACTCGTCCCTTCATTAGTAGGATTCATTTGGTTTGCCTTTCTTGGAGGAACCGCCATTGACTTTGAAATGTCCGGTGTAACAAATTTAGCTCCTTTAGCAACCGAGCAGATGCTTTTCGGTGTACTTGAAGCAATGCCTTTGAGCTTAATTACGTCAGTTTTAGCTATTGTATTAATTGCATTCTTTTTCATCACTTCTGGAGACTCCGCAACCTTTGTGCTTGGGATGCAATCAACGAATGGAACATTGAATCCAAGTACAAAAATTAAGTTTACTTGGGGCATCATGTTATCTGCAATTGCGATTGTGTTGCTCTATTCTGGCGGATTACAAGCATTACAAAATACGATGATTATTGCCGCATTGCCTTTCTCAATCATTATGATTCTCATGGCGTATTCCTTAATCAAAGCGTTAAGCCAGGAAAAAGAAGAGATTGAACAGTCACGTGCGAAGCGAAGACAACGAAAAGAATATCGCATTCAAAAACAACAAATTAATAAAGAAAAACGTAAAGAAAAACGAGAAGTAAATGAACAAAAGAAAGAAGAAAAACGAAACGTCTCTGAACGCAAAAAGCAAGAAAAGCGTGACGTGAAAAAAGCAATCATAGAAGATGCGCCTGAAGAACGAGAGTCACCAACGAAAAAAGACGATTAATTCGAAGCCACACGACCAAATGGGAGTGTGGTTTTTTTATTGCGCATAATCAAGTCCTTTTTTGTGAAAATTATCCTTTATAGAGAGGGAGCGTCGTATGCAAACATTAGCAGAAATAGAGCACTTTTTTCTTCAAGAACTGCATAATGCCAAAGATGTAGTCATCCAACCTTTTATGTATCAAAAACAAAATGGTTTAGTGATTTATTTGGACTCGTTAGTAGACGAGCAGTGGTTAGAACGGGCTTTATTTGATTCAATGATGAAAACGAAAGATCAACATGTGCCATTAAAAGAAAATATAACGGCGCTTACTGTTGAGGAATTTAAGAGCGCTGAAGAATGTCTCCCGTTCTGCTGGATCGGATATGGAATTGTTGTAGTTGAATCAAATCCATTACAATTCTTGGCTTTGAAAACACCATTAACACGAACGCGTGCGATTGAAGAACCGTTTAATGAGCGGGCATTAAGAGGCGCTCATGAGGGATTTATAGAAGATTTAACGATAAACATTAGCATGGTACGGAAGACAGCTCGTGTAGAAGGGCTAGTCATTCATACTGAAATTGTTGGGCAGTCGTTAAAAAAAGAAGTCGCCATGATGTACATAGATGGGAAAGCAGATACCGCAATTGTAAAGAACATAGAGAATAAATTGAAAGCAATCGATGAGGATTTAATCAGCTCTCCAGGAACCCTTAATGAGCTTTTACAAGGGTCAAAGAAATCGGTTTTCCCACAAATTCTTTATACAGAACGGCCTGATACGGTTGTTGGAAACTTGATGGAGGGGCGGATTGTTTTGTTTATAGAAGGCAATCCGACAGCCTTAATCCTGCCAGTATCGTTTTTTAGTTTTATGCAGTCAGTAGACGATTACAACGTTCATTTTGTATTAGGAAGTTTTTTACGTGTTATTCGTATGATTGCCCTCTTCATCTCTATATTGCTGCCATCACTGTATATTTCACTCGTTGCGTTTCACTTTGAGGTTATCCCTCAGCCATTAATTATATCTGTAAAAAGTTCGCTTCAAAATATTCCGTATCCGCCACTTATTGAAGCGTTAATTATGGAATTTACGATCGAGCTGATTCGAGAGGCGGGTCTGAGGTTACCAGCGCCAATAGGTCAAACCATTGGAATTGTTGGAGGGTTAGTCATCGGTGAAGCGGTTGTGAATGCCGGCTTAGTTTCAAATATCATGATTATCGTCGTGGCAGTAACAGCAATTTCGTCCTTTGTCATCCCAAGTCCAGAGATGGGTTCAATTATAAGGTTGTCTCGATTTCCTTTAATGCTAGCAGCCGCAACGTTCGGATTAATCGGAGTCGTACTGTCATTTTTTGTTATTTTGATGCACTTAATAAAGTTAGAATCTTTTGGTACTCCTTACTTATCCCCTATCGCACCGTTTAATCGAAAAGGGATAAAAGATGCCATCGTCCGATTTCCAACATGGCTCATTCAGCGTCATACATTTACGTCTTCTACTAAGCCATTGAATGGAGATCAAAAAAGATAGGAAAGGATTCTGTGTATGGAGCCACCAGCATCTACATTAGGAAGGACACAGCTATTTTGGTTTTTCGTTCACGCACAAATTGGCGTTGGCGTGTTCTCTTTACCTAATCATATTTATCACTATGCACAATCAGATGGTTGGTTATCGTTACTTCTGGCAGGTGTGATTGTTCAAATAGTCATTTATTTGCTTTATCTCCTTCACAAACGTTATCCGCACGATTCCATCTTTGCGATTTGTGAAAAAGTCTTTGGGAAATGGATTGGGAAGGTTTTTATTGCGTTATTAATCGTTTATTTTTTCATGTTGGCGGGTCTTGTATTAAAAGGATTTACTCAGCTTATTGCTATTTGGATTTTGACCAAAACACCAGAATCCATTTTTATGATTCTTTTTCTTGCAGCATGTTTACCGATGTTATTTTCGAGTCTTAAAAACATTGGCCGTATGCTTGTCTTGACCGCTCCAATCGTTTTAACAATTCCAGTTGTTGCAGGTTATGCCTTTATCTATGGGGATTATCTTCATTTATTGCCTATTGGCGTTGCGGATATGTCGGGCATTACAAAAGGTTTATTTGCTTCAATGTTTGCGATTAATGGATTTATTGTTGTATCGGTTGTTCTCCCGCATGTTGATGGTTCTCCAAAACAAAAATTTAAAGTCTTATCAGCTGCGCACTGGAGCGTCACCTTCATCTACGTTATTGTCTTGATGACCTCTTTTCTAACATTTAGTCACGGAGAAATGAAACTTTTGCCCGAACCCTTTTTATACATGATCAAGTCGTTTTCTCTAACGATTATTGAGCGATTAGACTTAATCTTTCTGTCATTTTGGTCCATAAGCATAATTACGACCTACGTAATTTTTATTTATTGTGGTGCCATTGGAATGATGCGGCTCTTTCGCACATCTCGGTACCATCTCGTTGTACTTGTACTCGTTTTGCTCACAGCAGTCATTAAATTTTTGCCAACAACAATTAACGAGTTTAGTGAGTTGGTTTCCTATATTAATAAACCTAGCGCCTATCTAACTTTTTTGCTCCCGGTAGTGTTGGTTCTTTTATCGATTGGGAAGAAAAAGGAGGCGAAATTATGAGGAAATGGGGGTTGATTTTACTCACACTAATCTTATTATCTGGCTGTTGGGATGAGCGGTTGGTAAAAGATATTAACCTTATCTATTCTCAAGCGCTTGATAAGACCGATGAAGAATTAATTGAGACAACGATTGTAACAATTGGTGGAGCTCCTAATGAAAGTGGAGCTCAAACAGCAAGTTCACAAGAGCCGGCAATTATTTCTGCCGTAGGGAATACACCTAGAGACAGTCGCATGAACTTAGATCGAAAAGTATCTGGCGAGCTTTATGCATCTAAAAACCGCGTCACGTTATTAAGCCAAGCATTAGCTGAAGAAAATATTTACTCTTTACTTGATGTCCACTATCGATCGCCTTTATCAACAACAAACGCACGTATTGCTGTAGTAAAAGGCGATGCCAAACGAGCGCTTTATGTAAAAACTGCTGAAACCCCATTGATTAGTGATTACTTAGGGGATTTATTAGTAGGTTCAGAAGCAGTGGATGCGATTCCGAAAGCTTCGATGGAGAATGTGCTAAGCGCCCTTTTCGACAACGGTATAGATTTCGTATTACCTTTATTGCACACCATTGATCATGAGAATGTCGCGCTAGAAGGCTTGGCGCTCTTTGATAATGATCATATGACTGGGCAAATGAACGCAGATCAAACCTTGCGATTAATGTTAATGGATCGTGAGCGATTAAAGCCTCAGCGCCTTAATATTAGAGTAACCGATAACGAAGAGAATCGAGTGCATAACTATGTCACAGTTGATGTAGAAGAAAAGAATAGAGAACTTACCGTGACAAAAGAAGCTTCTAAACAATTTAAAGCTCATATTGATGTGGCGTTAACCTTGAACGTTGTTGAATATCCTAGAGATACGCTTTACATCGAAGAGCACGTAACAAAGTTGAATGATGAAATAAACAACAAGTTACAGAAAGAATCAGAAGAAGTACTCCGTATTATTCAAGAAGCCAACTGTGACTATTATGGAATTGGAAAACAGATAAGGGCCTTCTATTATGACGATTGGCAGGGTATGAACTGGGAAGAAGCGTATTCCACAACGCCACTAACAGTAACGATAAATACAGAAGTGATTTATCACGGGATTGTGAATTAAAGAGGTTTGATAAAAGAAACGAACGGTTAAGGAATATAATAGAAGGACGATGTTAGACTCAAATAAGGAGCTGAAAATCCATGTCAACTGTACTCGCAGGAATACAACTCTTGCCAAATCTTAAAGAAGACCACACAGGAGGAATGATACAACATTCACTCAAGCTTGTAGAGGAGTCTGGTTTAAAGTATGAGGTAGGTCCTTTAGAAACAGTGATTGAGGGAGATTTTGATTCAGTCATAACGCTCATCAAGTCGATACAAGAAGATGCGATTGAATCAGGAGCAAGTGAATTGCTGTCAAACATTAAGCTACACTATCGCAAAGATGGCGTATCGTTTGCAGATAAAAAATAAAAGATACAATCCGCACCGATTTGTCAAAAGGGTGCGGATTTTTTCTATCATTCTTAAAGATGATTATCTATCCATGAAACAACCTCTTCAATCAACATTTCTTGTTGCTCGACTACAGTTATGTCCGCATCGCCATCCCCAGATTGTTCACCGTACACGCCAAAATAAGCATGATTTCCGCCTTCTATTTCAATATAGTCGGTGGTAGGTGGAAGATTTTCGCGTGTATCTTCAATTTTTTCTGGCGTACTTAAGCCGTCTTCAGATCCAAAAAGGGATAGGACAGGCAAAGAGGATTGATACAAATCGTCATTACTTGCCGCATAAGCTCCCAATAGTATGAGACCGCTTATCTCGTCCAAATGCTCATCAGCGTACATAGCAGCGGCTGCCCCACCCATAGAATGACCACCGATATACCAATCAAGATCAGGGTCTTGATCAATAATTTCATTGGCTTTGGAACGATCTAAAATGGATAAGTTAAGAGTCACAGAAGGAACAGCTACTGTTATCCCTTGTTTTGAAAGTTCTTGTGCTGCATAAGCATAGGCGTCAGGCTCAACTTTTGCACCAGGATAAAGAACGATTCCAACTTCCGCGTCTTCTGCAGTGTAAACGATCCAATCATCTTCTATAGGAAGTGGCTCCGATAGTTGAATCCCCTGAATGTCGGTTCGGTCGTATGTGAATTGAGTCCAAGTAAAAAAAGCGATGATCAATAGAAGGATAATGGAAGACAGTAGAAGGAGTATCCGTTTCATCCATTTTTTCATAATAAAGAGCCCTTTCCAAAGATGTTATTAGTATGATCATAGTGCAAGGCAGGGCTCAATTCAATCAGATTGCGTTACAGTTTAATGGACATTTACGAAAAGAGGGGGGATACGATGGTTGTATCGGTTACAAGACTACATATAAGAAGTGTTCGACATTTACCTATTTTCGCTTGGTTGACGCTGCGATCCCATTTTCAAATAAAAAAAGCAAACGGGTTAATCAAATCTTCTTATCAAAAAGAAGGATTTTTCACCTATTGGACCATGTCGATTTGGGAGTCTACCGAGGATATGAAAGCATTCCGTAATCGGAGTGCACACTTGGAGGCAATGAAGCGCTCACGCCAATTAGCGGATGAATTGCAGTATGTCCGTTTTGAAGTGAAAACACCAGATGTAAAGTGGGAAGCGTGCAAAGAGCGACTGCATCAATCATACGCAAGACAGGATAAAAGAGGCGGTCTAAGCTAGGCTGCCTCTCGCGCTTTTTATCCGGATACAACTCTCAAGCCAATCACCGCAACAACAATGAGTGACAAGAAGAAAATTCGTTTTTGGTCTCTAGATTCGTTGTAGAAGAACATGCCTAAGAGGGCACTTCCGACTGTGCCCATGCCTGTCCATACGGCATAAGCTACGCCTAGTGGAATAGTCTCCATCGCCAATGCTAATAACGTTAGACTAATTGCGAAACCAAATACAACAAACAGAATGCCAGAAACCTTGTTTCCTTGAATGTAGCGCTGAATTCCGTTTACACCAATTACTTCAAGTATCCCTGCTAAAATGAGAATTGCCCACGCCATTATTCATTAACCTCCTTCTGTTTTCCTGTAACCATTTTTAACCCTAGAACACCAGTTAGTAACAGAGCGACAAAAAGGATGACGCCGATGTTAAGAGCTACACCGAAAAATAGAATATCTACGGCGACCGTACCAACCGTACCTAGGCCAACAAACACGGCATAGACAGTACTTGTCGGTAAAGTTGTTGCGGCTTTAATGAGTAAACTGAAGCTGATGATAATCGCAATGATTGTTAATGTCCAAGTCGTCGCGTCGTTTGCATACTTTAATCCCGTTGCCCAGCCGATTTCAAATAAAGCGGCGATAATGACTAAAATCCACATCTAAAAACACCTCTTCTTTTTTATTTAGTTTGCCCAGCTTTTTTACAATAAAAAAAGCCCGGGAAATACCACAATTGAATGTGATATCTCCCGGGCTTTTATCCCTCCGTGGACAGAAAAAGGTTTCTGCACTTTCACTTGGACCAGACCATCTGTAGATGCGGAACCCTAGAAAGTTCTTATTTAATTCCTCTTATCATACAAAACGGAAATGAAATCATCAAGGAGAAACAATTTCCATTATTTATGTTCCGAGGTGTTTGTGTTTGACTAATGAACTTAAGACATCACAGATAATACGTGTTCCCATTAAAGCAGTTTGACTATTATGGTCATATGGAGGGCTCACTTCTACTACTTCTAATCCAGCGAGTCCTTTTTTCGCCAAGCCTCTTACTAGTTTAAGGACTTCTCTTGGCAGGAAACCACCAGGTTCAGGCCAGCCAGTTCCCATAGAGACCCCGCTGTCCATACAATCAACATCAACAGTCAGGTACACAGCTTGTACACCGTCTGCCCAAGCTTTTTCAAGCGCAATTTCTATAATACGATCAATCCCTAGATCATCAACATCATCCATAGTCAAAACCGTATGCCCTTGTTTTTTTGCTGTGATGGCCCCCTGAATATCATTCTGCCAACCACCTATACCGATATGAACCATATTTTTAGGATCGACATTCGGAAGTTGGCTAGCATGAAACAGTGGTGTATCATGCATACGTTCATCCATTTCTTTTTCTTGCAAGTCAAGATGACGGTCTAACTGAATGATTCCTACTTTTCCTTCTGTAGCCTCGGCAAGCCCTCTGATGGTTCCGTAAGCAATGGAGTGATCTCCGCCAAGTATAACCGGGAATGTCTGGTGACTGACGACATGATTGATCGCCTTACTAAGTTGATCAAATTGTTTTTCTAAATGATGAACCGAGTAAATATCACCAAGGTCTGCCATTTTAAGCTGTTCTTTCAAATCCACACCACTTTCAAAATGGTAGGAGTTATAAAGTTTTGATATGCTACGCATGGCTTCTGGACCAAACCGTGTTCCAGGTCGGAAGGTCGTCCCGGCGTCAAACGGAGCTCCGATAAACGCGACATCATATTCGCCAACGGTGGACACATCTTCTACATAAGGGCTTCTAAGAAAGGTAGCTAAACCAGCATAGGAAGGTTGATCCCCTCTTACAAATGTAGGGATGGATTGATCAGTTATACGATCGGACCCAGTAAGTCCTAGTGTTAAAGCTTTCTCTTGCTGGCGATCTTTTTCTTTAGAAGAAACAGTCATGGCGAGTTCCAATGCTTGTTGACCATGGGTTTTCATTTTTACAACACTCCTTAACATGATTTTTATATAGAAAAAGCCCGAGAAATATCACAATCGAATGTGATATCTCCCGGGCTTTTATCCCTCCGTGACATGGCTTTACTCCATGAGTCCCCTCTCGGACCAGACCATGAATCATGCGGAACCCTAGGGGACATTTTATGCTGTTGGTTCTTTTCATTCCCGTTAAAGAAATTGATAAACCTTTTTCCTTTAAGAAATAATTACCATTAAAAACACGAACATATTTTCTTGTTTTTTTCTTGATATCGAATATACGTTCGTGTATAATAAAAGAAATAAAAGGAGGGCTTGCTATGATAAAGGGTGTATTACAACGAGCGCTAGAAAATAAAGGTCGTGTAACAATGATTTATATGAATGCGAATGGAGTCATTTCACAGAGAGTCATTTCGGTCTTGTATTTAAAAGAACGCTGGTTTGTAGCCTATTGTCATAGCAAACGCCAGCGTAGAGTATTCACATATGACAATATCTTGTCATTAAACCAAATGAAAGATCTTGTGTCATAGATCAAGCCGAGAATAGATGGTTTTCAGTCTTAAAAAAGCCACTCCATAAAGGAGCGGCATCTTATGAATTAACGACTTTCTTCATCATCGCCCCAGCAATCTGTATTTTTGATCTCTGGATACTTAGAAGAATAGAAAACGGGGTCTTTTCCTTGTTTCCGTTGTTCGGTGTAATCTT
This sequence comes from Alkalihalobacillus sp. LMS6, assembly GCF_024362765.1. NCBI lineage: Bacteria > Bacillati > Bacillota > Bacilli > Caryophanales > Bacillaceae > Alkalihalobacillus > Alkalihalobacillus sp. LMS6. Next base: position 481,700 of record NZ_CP093302.1, read on the forward strand.
GAAGCAAAATAACGGCTTTCTTTGTGAGTAGCAATATAACAGTGATATTGACAATAGCCATTAGAGCCATGAATAGATCTGCCATTGTCCAAATAAGTTCAACTGTCGCAATACCACCTAGAATTCCCATAATGATAAATGCAACTCGGTAAATCGGTAAAAAGCGAGCACCGTTCTTTAAAAACTCAATGTTGGTTTCACCAAAGTAATAATTCCCTAAGACAGAACTATACGCAAAGAATAGTAGGGCGATGGCAACAAATGCACTTGCCCAATCTCCAATGTGTTGCGACATCGCAAATTGAGTAATCGTTGCACCTTCTCCATCGACATCCATGTAACCAGATGATAATAGAATGATAAATGCGGTAGAAGAACAAATGAGCATCGTATCAAAAAACACACCAAGTGATTGGAATAACCCTTGTTTTGCTGGGTGCGAAACATTTGCCGCAGCGGCTGCATTTGGCACGCTTCCCATACCAGCTTCATTTGAGAACAACCCTCTTCGTGCACCTTCCATAATCGCCGCACCAAAGCCGCCTCCGACTGCTTGTGTAATACCAAATGCTTCACTGAAAATTAACGAAAATACGCCAGGTATTTGATCTATATTGACGAAAATAATGTAAAGTGCAACCCCCATATACGCAACTGCCATGAAAGGAACAACAAGTTGCGTTACTTTCACAATTCGTTTGACCCCGCCGAAAATAATAACGGCTGTGACTGCCGCTAGAATAAGTGCCATAAGCAAGCGGTTTGTATCAAAAGCGGTTTGGAAGGAATCGGTAATGGTATTGACCTGCAAAGCATTAAAAATCATTCCAAAACAAGAAACGATTAAAATGACAAACAAGATACTTAGCCAGCGTTTTCCTAATGCTTTATGTATGTAGTAAGCTGGACCTCCGCGATAGCGATCGCCATCTTTCTCCTTGTAAAGTTGACCAAGCGTACTTTCGATAAAACCTGTTGCCATACCGACAGCTGCAATGATCCACATCCAAAAAACCGCACCAGGTCCACCTACTGTAATGGCGAGGGCAACACCTGTAATATTACCGGTTCCCACTCTAGCTGCGGCGCTAATCGTAAAGGCTTGGAAAGCGGAAACTCCTGTCTTACTGCTCCGTTTTTCTGTGATGACGCGGAACATCTCTGGGAACATGCGAATCTGAACAAATTTTGTACGGATAGTAAAATATAATCCAGCAATAATAAGTAAACCAATTAGTATGTATGTCCAAATTATATCGTTAACTGGGTTAACAATCCCCTCTAAAAAAGGTAACTCTAAAGCAAATCCATCTTCAAACATTCCACCAATCCTTTCTATAAAGTATGCGGTTCCAATACCCTTAATTAGAACTTGTTAAACGATTTCGAATTAAACATATACAGGTGAGATAAGATATCGCTAAAACGATATTTCAAAAAGTGTTATCCATTTTCTTATTAATTATGCTGTTCTCGAAATTGTTTCCAAGAATTCTTGAGCCCGGCATAAGTTCCGATAGCCGCACTTCCATAAAAGAAACCCATGAAAATTCCAGCGGACAAACTATGAGGATGACTAATAAAAATAGACATAGCAAGCCCTAGTAATGTGGCAATAGTCGGGACAAATGAAGGCTTAATAGGGAAGACAACTTTTATGAGTTGTGTAAGCACTAACACAATCGGAACCGCTATGACTCCGTCCCAAATGTTTGTATGAATGGTTGGATAATCCATTATACCCATCCTTTATCGATTTTTAACTTAGTTTGTGTTGTGGACTAGAGAATTATTCAAAAGGATTCAGTTTGAGTTTATCGAATTAGCTATAACTGAAAGAAAAGAGGAGGAGTAGAAGGTGATCGACGTTCAAAAAGCTGATGACGCGCACATTCCAGGAATTATCTACGTCTGTCGCGCGGGTTATCGTGATGTTTCTAAGTGCATATTATCAGAGTCGTACATAGAAAAGCAGTGTGAAACGTATTACAATCCTGACCGCATTGCTAAAGAAGTAGGAGAGCCGACACATTCGTGGGGAGGCTATTTTGTAGCCTTAGATCATGGTCAAGTTGTTGGCGCAGCAGGAGGCGGAATGACGAAAAAGGGAACGGGCTGGCTCTATGTCATTTACTTAGACCCACAGCGCCGAAATGAAGGAATAGGTACAAAGCTTTTAGATGCAGTTACACAACAACAGAAAGCGTTCGGAGCTAGAGAGCAATTCGTCACCGTGCAACGAGGTAACGTAAAAGGTATTCCTTTTTACGAAGCAAGAGGATTTATTTTTCAAGAAGAGATTGTCTCAAATAATCTTGATGAAGAGCCTGGAGCCGTCGTGTATAAGTTTAGACGATCAATCTAAATTGTTCGGTCAAGAAAATGATGAATAAATAGATGGTATAGAATGCAACGAGCACACATGAAAAAAGCTTGTATGTATAGGGTTTCGTTAGCTAATTAAACGTTTGATTAAAAAAATTATCTTAAACGGGCGAGTACAAAGAAATGTTTCAAGCTATAGGTTACGCGCATGCAGGATAACCTGGATGAGAAGAGTATCCAACAAACGGAAGTTCTTATAAAGAAGATGCTAAAAGCGAAATAGTGATACTGGTTAAAAAACTAATCGTTAAATAGATGAAAGGTATGCGGGTAGTTCATTTTCTGAAATGACTATGATCCCATGGTTTCTAATTAAATTTGTAGTACGTTCATAAACCGTTAAAGGTTCAAAAAATTCATTTATAAAAAGGAGTGTTCACTCAACATGTACAATCCTAGAATAAATCTACCAATAAAACATGAGGAAGTTCCCTCATTAAGAGAAAAGATAGGTTGGGCTAGAAGAGATCAAGATTTTCCTGCTTTACTTGAGCGTTGTAACTTTTGGGTAGGGGTAAGAAACGAACATCAGGAGTTAATTGGGTTCGGTTATGTATGTGGAATGGGCTTAGAACACGGTTATTTAGAAGACATCATGGTACACCCGCACTATCAAGGAAATGGAATTGGTGTCAAACTCGTCAAAGCACTTTTAGTCGAGGCGGATGCATTTGGATTAGAGATTGTAACAGTCTCTTATGGTGCCGATAAACAGAACTTTTATGAAAAATGTGGATTTACTCACGGTGGTGGAGGAGTTTGGAGTCATTCGTAGATTATGAAGGGAGACGATAGCATGCCGAAAAAAGGATCTATTTTCCTGTTTAGTGTCATCATTTTCCCTCTAGTTGTTACATCGCTTCTCACACTATATCGATTCATTGCAGGCCGAGAAGTGGGATTGGAGCAATTTTTATCTAACTTTTTAGGGTACGCGGTTGGAGGGCTTTTTGTTGGCTTTATTTGGTACAACATTAAGAAATTAGACCAATATGATAAGAGGTAAGGGGCATAAAATGACCCTTGGCTAGTAACCATCATTTTTATGAGACAACAGAAGAAAAAAGAGTGATTTTCACTGTGAAATATGATATACCAGTAGAGGTGGAAGTTGTGTAGCGTCGTTTTAAAATGTTGAAAGAAGTGAAAAGATGTCAGTTATTGCAATACTGTATTATACAATTATGTTCATCATCCTCCCAGCTTTGCCTGCGTATGTCCTGTATCGGGTGTACTTTATTAATAAGAAAAAAATCTATTCAATCTTTCTATTATTATATCCATTTAGTCTGATGCTGCTTAGTCGTATCTTGAACCCAGAGGGAGTAGAAGGCTCGGAATCGATGATGTATAGTTCGATTTTAGGTCTTGTATCAATTTCATTACTTTTTAGTGTGTTGATTATTATTTGGTTGAGATATAGACGAGAAGTGTAGTGAAGGCGATCGGTGTAGATCGTCTTTTTTGGTAGGCGTAGACTCAATAAGAAAAATTGTGGAGAGCAGGTAAATGTTTGTTGTTTCCTAGTCTCATTTGCCGTGCTCAAAAAACCTATATCTTTCTTTTCATAGATTTGCTAAGATGGACAACATAAAAGTTGCTCGTTTTTTCAGACTCTTATAAACGGAATGTTTAGCGAGTGTGCGAAAAGGGTAGGTAAAGCTGGTGTGCTGTTTATCGGTACACGAAATCAAAGGCAAAAGGAGGGGCATGGTGCAACGTACTTTAAGGTTTATAGGAATAATGTCGGTCATGATTCTCTTTCTTTTTTTGAATGGAGAAAGGGCTGAAGCATCGACAAACGTAGGGTTTGTGGAGAGTGATGCACCACTCAATGTGAGGGACCAGCCTTCTGAACAAGGAGCGATCATCGGCAAACTCGAACCAGGTCATCAAGTTGAGTATTTTCTTACGTCAACAGACTGGTTAAAGATTACATATGCTGGACAAGTTGGCTATGTGAACAATGCATTTATTAGCGATGCTGCGACACAATCAACTAGTCAAGCCAGTACAGAAGTGAAGCAAGCGGTGGTAAATTCATCAGGTGGGCTGAATGTTCGATCAGGTCCTAGCTCGTCAGACTCCATTGTTGGACAATTGTCAGGTGGAACGCAAGTCGATTATGTGGAGCGACAAGATGGTTGGGCGCAAGTGACGTTTAATGGAACAACTGGATTTATACATATGGATTATTTACAATCGTCATCAGAAGCGAGTCCAGCCCCTGCCGCACCAGTAGTAAATACGTCATCTAATCAAGGAAACGTTCGCGTCGTGCTAGATGCAGGGCACGGTGGAAACGATCCGGGAGCGGTGGCGAATGGTTTACAGGAGAAACAAGTGACGAAAGCCTACAAAGATCAAGTCAAGCGGACGCTTGAAGCAGATGGCATTGATGTAATTGAAACGCGTACAGGCGATGAATTTGTCTCTCTCGCTAACCGAGTTAATCAAGCGAATCAAGCGCAAGCAGATCTTTTTTTAAGCATTCATGCGAATAGCTTTGCCGATCCTAGCGTTGGTGGATTTGAGACCCATTACTATCAATCTAGTCAAGAAGCGACTGTAATTAATAGAGAAATAGGACGTCTTAACTCTGGAAATCAGATGCGAGGCACGTATCAATCTAACTTTCAAGTGCTTCGAGATTCCAGTGTCCCAGCTGTGCTTATAGAGGTTGGCTATTTAACAAATCAAACGGATGCACAGTTGGTGCAGACAAACCAACACCAGCAAGAAGTGAGTGAAGCAGTTAGACGAGCGGTCCAACAATTATATTAATCTCGTAAAAAGGGACTTCTCAATCGTGAGGAGTTCTTTTTTTGTGGAAGGAATTTGTCTTTTTTTGCCGAAGATTCAAGAGGATAATGAGGTGATCAATGTGAATGTCTTTCAATCAATTTTACTCGCGATCCTTCCAGTCATTCTTGCAGGGATCGGAAGTATTGCGGTGATTGCTTTAACCATTGCAAAGACACAGCAGAAAACGATTGAAGATTTAGAAAGCCGCCTACAGAAGCTAGAACAACAGAGATGAAGAAAAGGGAGTGCAGCTATGTTTGAACTGAAAATACATGACCAATTATCTTTGAAAATGATTGAGTTTCAGGATGCGGAACCCATTTACACACTAACGGAGCAAAACCGAATGCATTTAAGAGAGTGGCTACCTTGGGTAGATTATATCAAAGCAGAAAGTGACACGCTCAATTTTATAAAAAATTGCTTAAAAGGACATGCGGACAATTCTAGTCTTAACACAGTCATTCTTTATCGTGACGACATTGTAGGAATGGCCAGCTTTAATCAACTAAATTGGTCAAATAGAACGGCATCGATCGGGTATTGGATTAGTGAACAGGCGCAAGGAAAAGGAATTATGACTGATGTATCTCGTACATTAACACAGTACGCCTTTCACCATTTAAACATGAACAAAGTAGAAATACGTGCAGCCACTGAAAATAAGAAAAGCCAAAGCATCCCAATCAAATTAGGATTCACAAAAGAAGGAGGGGTTCGACAAGCGGAATGGCTGTATGATCATTATGTTGACCACGTCATCTATGGCATGCTGGCATCCGAATGGAAGAGTGAATAAATATGTTCTTTTTGTAAAGGTACCTGTAAAATCGTCTTCTTTACGGTATAATAAACCATTTGATATTACTACCAAGTGGAGGATTCATGCAAACGATCAGAACTTTATTTGAAATTTTAATGATTTCAACGAGATTAGGACTCACATCATTCGGTGGGCCGATTGCCCATTTAGGCTATTTTCACAATGAATACGTTCAGAGGCGAAAATGGTTAGATGAACAAAGCTACTCAGATCTAGTTGCGGTTAGTCAGTTTCTCCCTGGACCAGCAAGTAGCCAAGTAGGAATTGGCATTGGTGTCATGCGCGGAGGGGTTCTTGGTGGTATTGTTTCGTTTCTAGGATTCACGATGCCATCCGTCATAGCATTAATTTTGTTTGCTTATGTGACTCATGCGTTTGATATGGCAGGTTCGGGCTTTATTCACGGACTAAAAATTGTAGCAGTGGTCATTGTTGCCCACGCAATCTTAGGGATGGCAAAAAACCTTACGCCAGACATAACAAGAAAAGCGATTGCACTTGTTGCGCTTATCGCATCCTTATACATTCCACATTTTGCAACACAGGTAGGAATTATTTTAGCAACAGGACTGACTGGTTATTTCTTGCTTCGTCCAAAAAAAGAAGACCGATCTGCTGCTTTTAAGATGCCAATCACGAAAGGCTTTGGTGCAAGTTGTTTAACGGTGTTTTTTGGGTTATTAGTCTTACTTCCCATTATGGCTTCATTTAGTGGGGGGCTTTGGATCACCATGATCGACAGCTTTTACCGTGCAGGCTCCCTCGTATTTGGCGGTGGTCACGTCGTTCTTCCTTTATTAGAACGAGAGTTTGTTCCAACAGGCCTAATGAGCGAGGAATCCTTTTTAGCAGGGTATGGCGCCGCTCAAGCTGTTCCAGGTCCGCTGTTCACTTTTGCTTCGTTCATTGGAGCGGATATAGCAGGATGGACGGGTGGCCTTGTCGCAACTATAGCGATTTTCTTACCTGCTTTTCTGTTGATTTTAGGTGTGTTGCCGTTTTGGCATGCGTTACGAAGCAATCAACGCATGAAAGGCGCTTTTGTTGCGGTAAATGCCGCGGTAGTAGGCATTTTGATTGCGGCATTCTATCAACCAATTTGGACGAGCGCCATCCTTGGTCCAATAGATTTTGCGCTCGCCGCACTACTGTTTTTCATGCTGATGTATATGAAATGCCCACCGTGGCTAGTGGTTGTCACTGGCGCTCTCGGAGGATTGCTTCTTCAAGGATTTTAATCGCCCTTGAAAAATTCCCTCGTTAATTGAAGAAACTGCTGTACCCCTTTACTCATCTCCTTGTCCTTATGATAAGCGAGATGAGTTTTTAGTGCAGGAAAAGTTGCGTCAAACGGCACGGCGCAAAGTAATCCTTCCCGTACCTCTGCCTCAACAACCAACTCTGGCAAAAAAGCGATTCCAATATTGGCGACCACACACTTTTTAATGGCTTCTAAACTAGTAAATTCAAGTGACGACTTTGGTGTAACATGAGCTTTGTGGAGTAGATTTTCTAATAGCACTCTGTATGAACACCCTTTTTCTGTAAAAAGGATGGCCTCATTCTCCAAGTCTTCTGGAGAGATGTTTTTTTGAGCGGCGAAGGGGTGATCTGGTGCAACGACCATGAGAAGTCGTTCTTCAATCAGGGCTTCCGTATGTAATAAAGACCGTTCCTTTGTCGTCACGTCCATAATAAAAGCAAGATCGATCTCTCCATTCAATAAAGATTCAGTCGCAAGTTTGTCGGAGTGCGCAGGTTTGAAAACTAGCTTGCTAGTGGGGTTTTGTTGAGTAAAGGTATGTAATAACGTTGGTAAACGATATGTACATTGGCTTTCTTGCGCCCCGATGACAATGGTTTCTTTCTGGCTTAACAGGGAGACTCGTGCGGTTTCTTCTAATTGAATCAGTTGATGCGCATAAGGTCGAAGTTGTTGACCAGCTTTTGTTAAAATGATTTTTTTCCCAAGACGTTGGAAGAGCGAGCACTGTAGTTCATGCTCTAAGCTTTTTATTTGCGCCGTGATGCTTGATTGCGCGTACTGCAATCTTTCAGCTGTCTTCGTAAAGTTAAGAGTCTCACAAACGTCTAAAAATGTTCTTAAGTGCTTACGGTCCATAAGTGCCTCCTATCGAAAAAACTGATTGGTTTGATCAAAAACATTCGCTGTTTTGATTAGTGTACGTGATGTACGCTCAGAAGAGAAGGATGTTGAAGGAGGAGATTAGCATGAAAACAATCTTGATTTTGAATGGACACGACCGTTATGAACGGGCACAAGGGCATTTAAATGAAGCTCTCTTGAGAGAAACTCAAACAATGCTCAAGGGGAGTTATCAAACGATACAAACAAATATCGTTGAAGGATATAGCGTTGAAGAAGAAATCGAGAAATGTAAAGCGGCAGACGTAATGGTTGTACAAGCGCCGGTTTATTGGTTTAGTGTTCCAGGCATTGTCAAAAAGTACATGGATGATGTGTTTGTGCCAGGCATATTTTTTACAAAGTCATCTAAATTTGGTCGCGGTGGTCTCATGACAGATAAGAATTACATGCTTTCACTCACCTGGGGAGCACGAGAAGCAGAATTTAATGCGACAAGTGGTGATTTTTTAGAAGGGTTGTCTGAAGACCAAGTTTTATTCAGTGTGCATAAGACATTTGCTTATTGTGGTATGACGGCTTTACCTACTTTTTCAGTGTATGGAGCGATGAAATTAGATTCATTTGATCGACCAATTAAAGCATTGCAAGAGCATATAAGGAAATTTTTTTGATAATAAGAGATGCCGATTGATTAAAATCGCATGAACTCGCTATGATAGTGGTAGAGGTGTTTTGATGAATCAAGAAATTATGATTGAAAAAGCGTCGGCTGCATCAACGGTCGGGGCAACGTTAAACAGTATGGCTGTTGGCGATATGGTCGAAATCATGACGGGATCAAGCGACAAAACGGTGATAGAAAATACGATGGTTGCATTGTGGCAAGGAAAGAACAATCGCTTTAGCCATGAATTTGCGTATGAAGCAAAAATGGGCAAGAAGACGTTAGGAATGATGACGTGTTATCCAGTACCTGTTATGGATAAATTAGCGATTCCTACTGCCAAACAACTTCTACAGATTCGGGGAATGGCGATGGTTTCATATGCGCTAAAGCATCCTCGTTCCATTTATGCGTTGCTGACGATGGAAGAAGGAAAGAAGGATGAGTTTCACGTCGGGTCTATTGCTCTGTTGCCTGAAAGCAGAGGGCTTGGTATCGGCAAGCAACTTCTGCAAAAAGCAGAAGCCTTAGCAAGAGAAGCGTCTTTTTCAAAAATTTCATTAACCGTACGTGAGGATAATCCAAAAGCGAGACAACTGTACGAGCGAATTGGGTATCGTCCGGTTGGACATATTGCTCGAGGGCCATTAAGCTTGTATCGAATGATGAAGCCTTTGAGTAAAGGAGAGATTCAACATGGCGAAGCATAAAATTTACACGATGCCGTTTGCTGACGTCTACCCACTCTATGTGAAAAAAGCAGAGCGCAAAGGGCGAACACAAGCGGAAGTTGATCAAATTATCCAGTGGCTAACCGGATACAGTGATGAGTCTCTACAGGAACAGATTGATCAAAAAACTGATTTTGAATCATTTTTTGCAGATGCACCACAATTAAACACGGCTCGTTCTATGATTAAAGGTGTGATTTGTGGCGTGCGGGTGGAAGAAATTGAAGAACCTACGATGCAAGAAATTCGTTACCTCGATAAGCTCATTGACGAGCTTGCAAAAGGGAAGACGATGGAAAAAATATTACGTAAAGAAGCACCATCTACTTAGATAGGTGCTTTTTTCGTCATGAGACAATCTGTTCACGACATACTTCTAGAAAAAAGAATGGACGGACGATGCAGATGAAAAAAGGGAATCATAAATTTGTATTCTATACGATTAAAGTAACGAAGCTAAAACGATTTCTTTTGTTGGACATGGTCGCAGGAACAGGCATTTACTTCACAGTCAAAGTCGTGACAGCTAGCGTTGTGGCAGGGATGGTAGGGAGTGTCATTGGTACAGAAGGGATAAAGCGATGGCCTCGAAAAGAATGAACATCACCTTTTATTTGTTTAAATATGGAAAGTGAGGGTATTTGAAACAAAACAAATGAAGGAGAGTTGTTCTGTATGAATGTCCAACGCATAATAGGGATCATCTTCTTGCTGTTTTCAATAGGAGTTCTCATTTATGGCTTTGTGACGGGCGTGCATGTGCCGGTTGTGCTCATACCGAGTGTACTTATTGCAATGGTCTTAATCGTAGGAATTCGAAGCCCCTCCCAATATCGCTGAAGCTTTCCAATAAAGGGGAAAGCTTTTTTAAGTTGTTCGTAACAGTAAATGTGAAAAATGAATGGATTTTGGGCATTCGATTTTGTCCGAAGATCATTTCCTGCTATGCTAGTGTAGTAAGAGAGATGATACGAAGGACGTGTCAAAAAAAGGAGGCGATGTAAAAGTGGGTAGAAAAATCATCTACATTGTCATTGCACTTTTACTTGTCAGTATAGCAGCTGTTGTATTAATAAACTTTATCCCTTCCCAAACCACCATAGAGGACGAAATGGCGAATTATGAAGACGAGTTCGGCGAGATTACGTCATTACAAATTGTCCAAGAGTCCAATGAACGATCCGATTCATCGAGAAGAGAAGTTGTGCTCGAGGACCGCGACGAGATTATGGCGCTTTTTGAACAAGGAAATGAGACAGAGCTTGTTTCAAATGATCGTGCACCGACTGTTAACTACCATTTGGAAATTGAAACGACTGAGCATTCCGTTTATACCGCACCGACAATTATTGTGAGTGATGTGACGTTTGCTTATGGCGAGTCTCGTTTTCATGTGAATGGCACAAACTTCTTGTTGGAAGCCATTGAAACGGGTGATTTTGATTGGGACTATGATGAATAATAGCGCTAACGTGAGGTCGTACATACGGCTTCACGTTTTTTGCATAGTGTTAAAAAATCGTGTGAGAAGATCTACCCACATGTCGTTGCGCCAATTTTGTTTTTGTTAAGCTAATTAGAAACAAAGATGAGTATTGGGGAGTGTGGAAAATGAAAAAGCGGTATCGTATGGCAATTGGGGTAGGCGTATGCACGTTGTTAGCGACACAAAGCGTTCAAGCGAAAGAGGAGGCTTTTCCATTAAATACGATCGATGGTGAAAAAGCGGAGGGGCAGCATTATGTTCCATCCACCCTTGAGAATGTTCGGTGGGGAGAGCTTCCAAACCGAACAAGCTCGCCAGTCTTGAAAATGAAATCAGGGGAAACGGTTACGTTTGATACGGTTTCAGCAGAAGGCATTTTAGACGATCAAGGGCGCGATCCTGTTACATATTTTGGCCAATACGGTGTTGAGTCGGACGAAGTCTTAACAGATGCGATTGACATTGCTGCATCTAATATGGAAAATATTTTTGGTGAACAAGGTCCACATGTTGTAACAGGACCTGTTGAGATTGAAGGGGCAGAACCAGGTGATGTGTTAAAAGTGGAAACGTTGACCTTAACACCTCGGGTGCCATACGGAGTCATCTCCAATCGTCACGATCGAGGTGCACTACCTGGAGAATTTCCTGAAAATGAAGGACCTGAAGAAGGTGCAAGTGCTGAAAATCCAGAATTATATAACAATGTCTCGGTTTTCACTCCAATTACAGAGCGAGATGGGGACTGGTATGGTGAAATTCCTGGAGAAGACGTTTTCTTCCCACTTGAACCGTTTATGGGCATGATGGGTGTTGCAACGGATACGACGGAACGAGTCGATAGTGTTCCACCGACACATACTGGGGGGAATATTGATATCAACGATTTAGGTGAGGGCTCTGCACTTTATTTGCCGATTGAAGTGGACGGCGGAATGTTCTATACAGGTGACCCACACTTTGCTCAAGGGGATGGTGAAGTGGCGTTAAGTGCACTGGAAGGATCGTTACGCGTGACGTTTCGTTTAACGCTATTAAAGGACGGTGACCCGGCGATTCCTGGTGACGCAAATGCCTTCACACACCCTGTCGGAGAAACAGATGACTATTGGTTGCCAATCGGATTGGATGAAGATCTAAATGAAGCGATGAGAGATGCGACGCGCCAATCGATCTCCCTTCTCGAGCACCAATATGGGATGGACCGAGCAAATGCTTTGGCTTACTTAAGTGCGGCAACAGATTATGAAGTGTCACAAGTCGTCGATCGAACGAAGGGCATTAACGGAAAGATTCGGAAAGCTGATTTTGAAAGAAATAAAGAAAGTGAACCAGCTTTAGCGAAAGAAGAAGATACAGGTGGCGTGTTACCTGACACCTCTGCTAACCAAGCCACATGGATCGTAAGCGGGCTTCTGTTGAGCATCATTGGTTTGAGTGGTGTGTTGTGGAAAAGAAGAAGACAAAGCAAAGGGAAAAGCGAAGCTGGTCTATGATGAAGTGATAAAAAAGCTTGATTTAGGGGGCGGTCATGGACATTCGTCGAGACACCGATCTCTCAAGAGATACGATTTATCGCATTAAGCGAGACTGGCAGCAACAAAAGGAAAACCTGAAGGAGAAAATTGAATGAAATCATTAACATACTACAACGAGCAATACGAAACCATTCTCCATTCAAGTGATTCAAAACACTACAAAAACACTTCAAATGTCTGCCCTGGAGAAGCAATATCAAATTCCTATGCTTTGTAAAGAAGAGTGGAAAAAAGATAATCGAACCGTAATTGCGTTGTACAGAAAAATATCGATGTACAGTCAATTCGATTAGATGATAGGAGCATCAAGGCTGAGGGGATGTTTGAGTGAACTATATGTGAGGGTACTGTTTAAAAATATATATAGGAGTGGCTAAATAATGAAAATATTAATTCTAAGCAAAATGTATCTACTTTCAGGTATTATATTACTAGCAATTTCCGTGCAAACACCTCATGTTAGGACATCACAATCATTTTTTTATTACTTATCGTACATATTTATTCTTCTAGGTATAATTGGAGTTATATACTGGATGAAAAATAAGAAGAATTTAGAAAAATGAATCAAAAAAGATCCCTCTTTAACTAGTTGAGGAGTTAAAGAGGAATCTTTTTAATTTACACTTAGAGATGCATGTGTATTCGGGTGGTACTCCCAATCTGCGACTGTACTTACTGAAAAAGATGCTCCAGAAAGACTGAATGAAGGTGTTACACTAAGGCTTTCTTGTAAGTGAGCATACTGTCCATAAGCAGAGACATTCAACGCGGAGCTATTATTCAATTCTGCATCAAAGCTCAAAAAATGAACGACTTCTGTAATTCCGCGGTTACCTGTAGGTAATAAATTAAATGAATAACCGTACCCTTGTCCACTTCGGTCCCAATTAGCAGATTCTCCATATTGTTCAGAACCGGTGTTACCAAGTGCATCTATCCACTGTTGAGAACCTGATTCCGACCCTCTTGTTACTGTTAAATTATCAACCCCAACACCAATTATATCTTCATTTCGATTAGATGGTTGTGAATTCCAATTAACTTGTTGTCTTATTGAATAAGAACCATCATTGTTTTCTGAAAGGGTTGTACTCATAGCTCTTAAAGAAGTTTCTGTTCTATCATTATCGTTTTGAGTATTGATACTGTCTCTTTTTTTGTAATATTCCTCTTTTGTTAACTCATTAGTTTCAATTAAACCGTTTGTTTCATTGTATACGTTAGGAGCTATAGTACCCGGAAGAGCATATACACTTTCAATGTATATTGTTTCGGTGACGCTTTTTAAATCTTCCTTTCCTTCTGATTTACTAGGATACAAACCCAATCCTACAACAAGAGTACCAGCAAAAATAAGCTTAGTAGCATTTGACTTTTTCACATAATCGCCTCCTTAATTTTACATATACTCCAAATATTATTAATTAATCATTTAATTTGATTTTTCTTTCAATTTATCGAAAAGAAACTAAATTCTTTGTTGAGGAGGTAAAAGGAGTTTAATCGGCTCGTAATTGCGTTTTATCGAAAAAAATCGATGTTCCGTCAATTTGATTAGATGGTAGTCAGGATCAAGCACGACTAAGAAATCAAGCGCTTTAAATTGAACGCTCGGCATGCTGATGCCGGGCGTTTTTTTGATTAGGGAAATGAAACCTCTATGACGGACGTTCGTATGTAGAAATGAGATGAACAGTTTAGTGTAAAAAGGAGCCTCCCTATGTTTCGATCATATCGACGGTGGAAAAGGAATAGAAAGATAAATAAGGTAAAAGAAGGAGATGGACATCAACTCAAACCATTTCGTTTTTGGCAACCACTCACTCGATCAATTTTTTATATGAAGCTGATTGAGAAGAACGAGGAAGCACATGTTTATGCGGTGAATGTCCACTTCTTTAGTGAAGATGAAACGACAGAGTTGTACCGTGATGGAACACATATAGCCACATCTTCTCTCCCTGCCACCTTCCCTGTTCCTGGTGGCGTTATTGAAGTAGCCACGTCTGATTATGGGATAAGTCGAATGGACTATGTGACAAGGGACGGAGCAAGGCAACTTCAGCCAGATAAGCGGTCAGCAGAAGGGTTGCGATTACGTTTTGATCAGCGGTTCCCTAAAATAAGCGCATCGATTGGCGCATGTGCCATTGCGATCTTACTCCTTTCTATTTTTTTAGGATTGCCACAATTACTTGAAGGATTGACACAAATTCCATGGGTAGCGGAGCATATAGGCACATTCCAATCCCCAGTTACGCTTCCTAATTGGCTAAACACTACTCTTATAATATTAAGTGTTTTCGCGGCCATGGAACGGGCACTGACGTTAAAAAATCATTGGCTCATTGACATGGAAACGAGTTATTGGGATGAGTGAAGAAGGGGGAGGCAAATGTGCAAAAGAAGAATAGGAAAACATCTAGTTTTATGCTTGTGCTGTTAACGTTTATCGGGGTGACAATTTTGTTATACGGAATGGGAGCGTTGTTCTCGATTGAATGGTTGATGCTAGAGTCCTCTTTCCATGCTGGAAATGAAGGCTTCTCTTTTCATCGGTTCACTTATACCAATTGTTATGGGTCTAGTTGGGGCTGGACTTGTTGAATGGCGCAGAAAAAAAGGAGCGACGACCGAAGCTTCGTAATAACCGAGAATCGGAGTGATTAACTATGACGATGTTGTTTCCTTTATATGTTGTAATGATTAGTGTATTAAATCTTTTTCTACATGAGTTTCTAAAGGGTAAAGTGGAGCCGTATGCGATTAAGTTTATTGGATCGTGCGTCTCAATCACAGCCATTCCGGTTATTTGGACTGTGGTTCTGAATAGAGAAGAACCTATCGAGATTGCTTTCTTCTATTATTTGGCGATCGTAGTCACGATCTTCATTATTGTGCTGTGGGTAGTATTTTTTACCCTTATGATGAGAGAACGAACGCCTTCAGATGAGTAAAACACACCCTATGAAGTTGAGGGTGTGTCTTTTTTTTGTGCAGGTAGCGTCCAGCCGCTCGGTAATGAATAGTGAATTAGGATCTCGGTTTCTTTGACACGATCTTCTACATAAGAAGAAGTCTGTTGTAGCGGTTCATCACCATAAGCTGGATGACACATAATCTCGAGTGAATGTACGTCAGTATGGTCAGCTAGAATCTGATCAATGCCTTGATTGCTCACGCCATTTTTGTAAAAGCGATCATCAAAAGACTCGGTATAAAAGGCTGCTCCTTCAGGCATTTGTTCAAAAGAATGACGCCATGGAAGTTGGTAGGTTTTACTTAATTCTTCAATGACGGTTCGGAGGTGAGCCCAACGATGAATATGGTGATGACTATCTAAATGACTCGGCTTTAACCCGTAACGTAAGAAGGTCTCAATTTGCAGGGACCATTCGCGCAATACATCGTCTGGATTAATAATTGCTTCATTTCTCTGTGCTTGAAGCTTACGGAATTGCCCTGAATGATCGACAAGAGAAGGAACCTCACTTGAAACAGGTGCGCCAATCGTTAAAGCAAGGTGGATGCCAACTTGTAAAGAAGGATGCTGTTTCGCTAACGCAACAGCATGTTCTGTTGCGGGCATATTCACAAGCATCGTTGTAGAAGCAACAACACCGTATAAATGACTATCCAAAATCCCGTAATTAACGCCTTTTGATAAACCGAAATCATCTGCATTAAACACCACAATCGGCATGATTTTCTCCCCCTTAATGATAATGTCGCTCAATTTGAAAGCTTGCTCGTTCCCCGTGAAAGTACGTTTGTGAGTGCTCAGCAACAGTCCCATCTTCCAAATAAGCGAGGGTTTCTAGATAAAAGCAAGGCGTCTGCTCTTCCGATTCAAGATAAGTGGCAACGGTTGCATCCATGGCATGAAGTTGAATGTGTTCTTCTGTTCGAGCGATGCGTATGTCAAAATGCGCCCGCAAAGATGAATAAAGAGAAGAAGAACACTGATCTGCTGTTAATCCAGGGGCAATTGACCAAGGAACATAAGCAATCTCATATTGAAGTGGTTTTTCGTCGACATAGCGCAACCGTGTAATTTTTTGAATGGGGGCATTGGCGTCTGTTTTTAAAAGGTGAGACAATGCCTCGTCAGCAGGTACAACTTGTAATGACAACACTTTAATAAACGGTTTTTTTCCTTGAGATGTTACTTGTTCAGAGAATGAAGTAATCGTTTGCGACAAATTAGTCCGAATCTTAGGTTCAGCAACAAATGTACCTTGGCCTTGACGCCGTACGACATAGCCTTCTTGGGTTAGTTGTTGAAGAGCTGTTCGTACCGTTGTACGACTAACGCCATACGTTTCACAAAATTCCGCCTCAGTCGGCAATTGTGATTGTGGGGCATATTCATTCGCTTCAATTTTAGTAATAATACTTTCTTTTATTTGCTGGTGCATAGAAGACATAGGCATAACCCCTTCATGTTCAGTGTCTATATTGTAGCATAAACGATGTGAAGATATCATACAAAGGTAATGACGAAAATGAAAGAATAAATTAAAATTGTTATTACAAATAAAGCTGTACTTTCTAAATTTGTTATGATAAATTAAATTTGTAACAAGAAAGCGATTTCATTTATATGGTTATTCCTACAAATAGAATGGAAGTGGAGGAGGATCTCGATGACGTTAAAACTAGTCATTATTGGTGGGGGATCAAGCTATACGCCAGAGATCATTGAAGGCATTATTGATCGTTATGATCAGTTCCCGGTCACGGAGATTGCTTTAGTCGATATTGAGAAAGGGAAAGAAAAGCTACAAATTATTGCGGGGCTTGCTACACGAATGGTTCAAAAGGCGAATAAGCCAATCGTCATTACATCCACTCTTGAGCGCCGACGAGCGTTAAGAGGAGCTAACTTTGTCACAAGTCAAATACGAGTAGGGGGATTAAAAGCACGAGAAAAAGATGAACGCATTCCGCTGTCTTATGGAGCGCTTGGTCAAGAAACAAATGGAGCGGGAGGAATCTTCAAAGCATTACGTACGATACCTGTTTTATTAGAGATTTCTAAAGATATGCAAGAGTTATGCCCGGACGCATGGTTAATCAATTTCACTAACCCTGCTGGAATGGTAACAGAGGCGCTATTGAAATATGGCAAACATAAGCGGGTCATTGGTGTCTGTAACATTCCATTTAATATGCGCACAGGTGTAGCGGAAATTCTTCAATGTAATATAGAAGACATTGAAATTGAATTTGTTGGCTTGAATCACTTTGTATTTGGACGTCGTGTGCTTGTAAAAGGTGTCGATCGTACGGCAACTGTGGTAGAACGGTTGAAAGACCCAACCAATCAATACGCGCCAGCAAATATTGTATCGGAAGGCTGGTCATCTACTTTCTTATCAGCTTTTATGATGTTACCAAATCCATATCATAGCTATTACTTTAAAGGCGCAGACATGCTCGAAAAGAATTTGAAAGCGTACTGGGAAAATGGGACGCGAGCAGAAGTCGTGCAACAAGTAGAAGCAGAGTTATTTAAAAAGTATGAGAATAAGGATTTAGAAGAAAAGCCAACCGAGCTTGAACAGCGAGGAGGTGCATTTTATAGCGATGCCGCTTGTAATGTCATGACAAGTATTTATAACAATACAGGCGATGTACAGACGGTCAATGTACAAAATAATGGCACGATATCCGATCTACCTGATGAAGTGGTCATTGAAACAAATGCGCTCATAGGTGCCAGCGGACCAAGGCCGATTTCAATTGGGGCACTACCGCTCTCCATCCGAGGCATCATTCAATTAATGAAAAATGTAGAAGAGCTCGTTATTGAAGCCGCTATAAAAGGGGACCGTGAACGTTTGTATCAAGCCTTACTTATTAATCCGCTCGTCCGAGAAGAAGCGCTTGCGCACGATTTAATGGAGGATTTACTCGAAGCACATAAAGAAGATTTGCCACAATTTTATCAACAAGCATAAAAAGGGGGAATTTTTATGATGCATTGGTTAGAAAAGCACGTCATTCCAGTTGCAGGCAGAATTGGTGCACAGCGCCACCTTGTTGCCATTCGTGATGGGTTTGTTAGTGTCATTCCGTTAATTATTATTGGTTCGTTTGCTATTTTACTTAACAATTTTCCACTGCCTTCGATTGAAGGCTATCAAGGGTTTATGATGGGTATTTTTGGTGAAAACTTCACCATGTTTGGCGGAAATATTTGGGACGCCTCGTACGCGATACTGGCTCTCTTAGTCACCATGTCGATTTCCTATCATCTTGCTCGATCGTATGGGGTCGATGGATTAGCAACTGCTATTTTATCTGTTTCAACCTTTGTGATGTTGTCCCCTTTTACAGAAGATTGGGGCTTATCTCTCGCATGGACGGGTTCGCAAGGTTTATTCGTTGCACTATTTAATGCGATCATTATTACGGAATTATTCCGTGTCTTAGTGAACTCTCGCTTCACAATTAAAATGCCTCAAGGTGTTCCTGAAGGGGTAACAAAATCATTTCGGTCTTTAATTCCGTTTTTACTCATATTAATCGGACTAAGTTTGTTCCAAATGTTTATGGCGCTCGTCATGAATACGAGTGTGCATGAACTGGTATTCCAGTGGATTCAAACACCATTACTAAGCTTATCGAATTCGTTACCTGCGGCTTTAATCGTTGTGTTTCTTAATCATTTTCTCTGGTTCTTTGGTCTTCATGGAACGAATATCATGTCGCCGATTATGGAAGGTGTATACTTAACAGCAAGTGTAACAAATACGGAGCTTGTTCAAGCTGGAGCGAGTATTTTTGGAGATGAATTAGCAATTGTTACAAAAGCATTCTTTGATGCGTACGTCTTTATGGGCGGTTCAGGAACAACTCTTGCGTTAATTGCCGCCATTTTTATCGTTGCCAAAACGTCTCATTATCGCACAGTCGGAAAATTAGGAGCGCCGGGTGCGGCGTTTAACATTAATGAGCCGATCATGTTCGGGGTGCCAATCGTGTTAAACGCATCGTTGTTCATTCCGTTTCTTTTATCACCAATTCTCTTAACGATTATTTCGTACTTTGCAATTTCGTTAGGGTTTGTGGCAAAGACAGCAGTCGCAATTCCGTGGACGACACCACCAATTATTAGTGGCTTTCTTGTATCAGGTCACTGGTCAGGCGTCATTTTGCAGCTCTTTAACTTAGCGCTGGCCACGCTCATTTATATTCCATTTATAAAAATATCGGAGCGTGCACAAGAAAAGATCGAAAAGGAAAACACATAGATAAGGAGTGCGGTTATGACAAAAACCCTTGAAGAAATCTCATTTACACTTATTCTCCATTCAGGCAACGCTCGCTCCTTTGCGATGGAAGCGATTCAAGCAGCAAAGACTGGCGCTTTTGAACAAGCGGCGGAAAAACTAAAAGAAGCAGATGCAGCGTTTGTCACAGCTCACCATGGTCAGACGGAATTACTGCAACAAGAAGCACAAGGGAACGGGGTTACACCTTCCATTCTGCTCATTCATGCGCAAGATCACTTAATGACATCAATGACAGTGAAAGAAATGGCTGTTGAAATGGTCGAACTCTATCAACGTTTACCAAAAGGAGTGTAGCAAATGAATATTTTATTAGTTTGTTCAGCGGGCATGTCAACAAGTATGCTTGTCTCAAAAATGAGAGAAGCAGCAGAATCAAAAGGCGTAACATGCCAGATTGATGCGGTTTCTGCTTCGCACTTAGAAGATTACTTGGAGAAAACCGATGTCATTTTAATTGGTCCGCAAGTACGTTATATGCAAGCGCAAGTGACAAAACAAGCAGAGCCACACGGCATCAAAGTGGATCTCATTAATCAAATGGATTATGGCATGATGAAGGGTGAAAATGTTCTAAACCAAGCTATGAATTTAGCAGATGTGATGTGAAAAGAAGGGGAAGAGTATAGGCGAATACCTGTACTCTTTTTCTGTTCTACTATTTCGACAGTTTAAGGGTATAATAGAAGAAACGACTTTTGAGGAGGAAATCTTAGTGGAAACGATTCTATTGCTTGTTGCAAGTGTTTTTTGTTGTCTAGCGGTTGGATTTAGCCAAAAAGACCGTAAAGGAAAGGGAAAAGATCTTTACGAGGAATAATAGAAAGCAGAGGATAGAAACATGGACTATAAAGTAGTATTTGAACCACCTACCCCGAAGGCGTATAACGAGTTAAGGCTTGAAGGCGGCATAAGCGGGAAGTCATTAGAAGCTGCCGAAGTGGGGTTGAAAAACTCCTTGTTTGCGGTTAGTTTGTACGATCAAGATGTGCTTATAGGGATGGGCCGCGTGATCGGTGATGGAGGCGCCTTTTTTCAAGTGGTCGATATAGTGGTGAAACCAAGCTACCAAGGCAAAGGGTTAGGGAAAGTCATTATGGAAGAAATTACGACATACCTTGACCGTCATACATACCCAGGGTCATATGTTAGCTTGATTGCGGATGGAGACGCTGATCATTTATATAAAAAGTTTTCGTTCAACTATACAGCGCCACGGTCACAAGGGGTGTACCGAAAGTATGAGTAGGGAACGATAGTAGTTCTTGCCAAGTAGCCATCGGACGTTTCCAGAAGAAACATCAAGGGTAACAATTACATATAGGTATCAATCACAATTTGAGGGAGGATATCTATCATGAATCGCTTTGAGCGCGAACTGTTTCGTCGGGAGTTGTCTTTCCTCAAATCGTTGAGGAAAAAGATGACCGATCATGAAGCGCGCTTTGCTAACATGATTGATGATCAAATCGATCACCTAGAAGCGATCCTTCATGAAGAAACAGAAAATGCATTTACAGATTAGTTTTACAGGATAGGGTCTTCCTATCCTACATATCAAAACGGCGAGGTCTTCCTCAAAGTGATTGATAACACTAATCAAATGCACGCTCAGATTCAGAGAGGAGGCACATGCTTTAAAGCATGTGCTTTTTTTCTTTGGAAATGGCAAAAAGACCGTAGCCATGTACGGTCTTAATTCCAAGTGAACAGAGCATGAAGGGTGAGAAGATTTCCTTCAACCAAGTCATAAAGAAAGAGGAAAGTGAAAAGGGCGATAAGAATAAAGGAACCAATAAGCATTTGTCGAACAAGATATTTCCACGTCTTTACGATTGGTGCACCAAAACATGCTAAAGCAACAAGCATCGAAAATAATAGCGCAACATCCGCCATTCATAACCACCTCTAGATGTCCTATTCTTTCCTGTTGGCAAGCTTTCTATACTAGTCTATGCAACTCGCTCTGCTTGTTTCATAAGAAAAGAAGCATTTTTATTAGAAAAGCGTGAAGTAACATGGGTGTTTGGTGAGAAAAATAGTTGTTCATTTTACAAAGTATGAACCATAATGATTAAAAAGAATGTGAAAAATTAGTTGCAGAGAAGGAAGTGAGTAGGATTAATCGTTACGTAATCCCACAGATGTATATACTGTTCGGATTTGTGATTGTTCTTCAGCTGGATGGACTGTATAACCCTAGCTTAGCTGAATTTGCCAAATATGTTGCTGCTATTCTATTAATTGTAGGGATGATTTGGTTATTAACGCTAGTAGTGAAAGATTTTCTACGTGCGTTTGATGATCCTATGAATAAAAAGAGAGAAGAAGAAAAGAAGTAAGTCGCTCTTGAGCGGCTTTTTTTGCTTAAGCAAGTTGCTAAAAGGTTTACAAAGGATCTAGTCGAATAGTGTCAGAATAAGGAGGAGAAGAATGGATTGAATTGGTATGTGGGCTAATAAAATGAGTGTAACGAGTTTTGGATGACGTGTGTTATACTGTCACCAAAAGAAACGGCCGAACCATAAACACGTATAGAAGGAGGCTTCATATGGATACAGAATTGAGAGAGATTTTAGTCGGAATTAGTGGCGATATTAAAGGGATGCGTACGGAACTAAATGAAAAAATTGATAAGCTCGACCTAAGATTAACAAACCTGGAGTCTAAAGTCGAAAAAGTGGAAGAACGCCTAGATCAACTCGAAGAACGATTCGATAATCTAGAGGTACGCTTTGATAACCTAGAGGAACGCTTTGATAATCTTGAGGCACGCTTTGATAACCTAGAGGAACGCTTTGACAATTTTGAAACCCGCTTTACAAAACAGGAAGAAGAATTGGCTGCTATACGAGAGGAAATAGCTGGAATTGATCAAATCAAGCATGGCCACCTTGTATTGAATCAAAAGATTTTTGATGTAGAAACCTGGAAGCTTGCAATGGAACAACGTCTAGAAAAGCTTGAGGCGAAAATGGGATGATGAAGCACAAAGAGCGACCCATAACTGGCATCGCTCTCTCGTATGTACACGTTATTAATTATTTTTTCCTGCTTCAATCATTAAGAAAATGGCCGCTAAAATGTGCATAATCATGCCCACGCCAGGAATCCATCCTAAAGCAGATGCGAGAATGCCTAAGATGTGACCGGTTTTACTACGTTCCTCTTTGGCTGCAAAAACTAAGCCTATGATGTGTAACACCAGCATGATTGCAAGTGGTGCCCAATACAGAGATAGGATGATGGCTCCGCCTAAAATCGGGATACCTAATAACGCTTCTAACCCACCGAACGTCCACTTCATGACTCTACTTGGCAAATGATCTCCCCCTTGTTCATAAACAGTACTTTTGACCCCTCACTAATGTATATTGGGAAACCAGTAATTATGACTAGAATCATGAAACTATTGTCTAAATTCCTATTCATGATAAAGGTATGACCTTATTGGCGACGACTCCTATGGGAACAGCACGTGTCCGAAGACAATGAAGCCAGATTTTGAGCGTAATGGCTGAGGCCGTGCCCATGGAAAGCGTTCGCCAATTCTAGACCTTTTTATCGTAGTCTATCAATGATGAGAATGATCGTTTGTATAAGGTTGATTATTCCCATTAATCAAACGCTCTGCTTCTTCAGGCGTAAGCTTTCCAACCGCAAATCGTTTCGTCGGCATAGCAAATAAATCGCCTACTTGCGTGAGCGCTTTTGCGAAATAGAGCCCTTCTTGTGTGAAGTCAACGTCGACTGCATAAACCCCATTTCCTTCAGGTGTTGCGGTTACGTATTCATGTTGTTCATGATTGTTTGACCATACTTCAAAGCGAACGAGTTCAGCATCTGACACATCTTCTCCACCTTGTGATACATAGGCAAAGATGGTCTGTCGGCCTCCTTCTGAAACCGAATCAGGTAATTCTACTCGGACTTCAATCGCCTTAAAATCGGTATAATCTTCATGATTATTACTATTCACTGAACAAGCAGACAAGAAGAGAGCGAGTGTCATTACAAAAATGAGATAGCGCATGGTATTGACCTCCTATGCATGGAAGAACGTCTTCAGCCGCTCTATTTTTTGAATGAGAAAGAAATCAATCAAGAATACAATAACAAGCGAGACAGCTACTAATGGAAAAATAAGCGCAAATACAGCGAGTATGGCGATTAAAATCCGACTTTGACGTATTGAAATGGCTTTCGGCGCACCGATGTGGCCGTCTGGTTTGCGACGCCTCCACATAATGAACCCAGACACGATGATCCCGATTAAACCAATGCAAATCACAAGTCCAAACAGTTGATTAAGCAAGCCGAATTCTAGCCCCTTATGAATGGTTATGCCTGTTGCCATTAATTTCCCAATTGCCCCGTAATCGTCATAGCGATAATCAGCCAGGATGGCACCTGTATATTGATCGATGTACATCGTCGCTTCATCCTTAGCTTGATCAGGGAAAGCCGACAGGGTAAATGACCCCGTTTCACTTCTTGGAAAATAAACCGTATAGCTCGGGTGCAAATCCTGATGAAGACCGGTTGTAACCACATCATCAATGGAAACTTGTTCGTAGCCTTGCGCATGACCAGATAGAGGTGCAGGTAATTTTTGCGCTGCCCAAGCCGATTCCGCTACATCTTCCGTTAATGACTCAGGAGCTTCACCGACCCAAATGGAGGGCGGATAGCCTTGACCTGTACTGGTTGCTAGATGCTGTACCCCATTTCCCCAAAACCCTGTCCATAACATACCAGTCAAAACAAAGAAAGTAATGCCAATTGATAGCCATGCTGCAGGAACCGCATGTAAATCGCGAACTAAGACGCGTTTGCCTTTGCGAAATCTTGGTAGCCAAACGCCGTATACTTTCGGTTTCGCACGACGTGGCCACCATAAATACAACCCGCTTGCCATCAAGATAAGCGTCCATGATGCGGCGAGTTCGACAACGCGGTCACCAAATGTCCCGAGCATCAACTCCCCATGAAGCTCTATTAACCGTTCCATGATACGGTTTTGATCAAGAAGAACGCCTAAATGACCTCCAGTATATGGATTCATAAAGACTGTACCGGTTGATCCATCTTGAAATGTTGCCCCAATTCCAACGGACGACGTTGGATCGTCACTCGGGGAATATGAGGTGACGGTTTCAATGTTTTCGTAGGCTTGATTGGCATTGGCAATTAACACACTAGGCGCAACTGTAATGCCATTTGGATTAGGCGTCACATCGTAATAATCGCTGTACAACGCCGCTTCAATATTGCCTTTGAACAAATAGACCCCACCCGTAACTGCTAACATAAGCAAAATTGGTGCAATGATGAGACCCGCGTAGAAATGCCATCGCCAAACCGTCCCATAACGCTTCGACGACCGAGACGTACCTGTTTTCACCTGTCACTCCTCATTTCGATTATAATGATATAATGTTAGTTGAACTAACTATACAGCAATGATATCTAAATAATGTGAAAAATTTGTGTGGTTAGGTTGGGAAATAGAAAAAAGCTCCCTAAATCATTTAGGAGCTTGAGCGTTCAATTTCTTTCATTGCTTTTTTAAAATCGCGTTGGGTATTGGTTTGCATCGGGCTTCTGCCTTTCACGTTCTCGTAAAATCCGACTCTAGCAGCGTGGTAAAACGTTAAACTAACGAATAAACCAACCATGAGTGCAAGCATACCGAGTGCTTGAATGAGTGCAAATAAAATTAAAAAGCCAATAAACGCAAAGCGACTTCCGCGCATCATTTTGAAACTATGAAAGATGACCGAGAAAAAGCTCTGCTTCGGGTTTTCATACAAGATGTACATACCGTGCGCAAATCCAGTGTAAAGGTAAGTAAATGTTAGTGCCAATCCGCCTAATAAAAGAATGCCAAAAAGCGTTGAAGCGTCCATAAGCAATGAGAGCATAAAGAAGCTTACCAGCATTAACGCCAAAAACGTCAGACCCATTGTAATCATCGTCATAAACAACCCTTTATAAAGTAAGCGGGGGTTCTTAAACGCATACAAATAAGCAGAAAAAAAGCGCTTTTCACGATGTTTTAATCCATACATAAAATCAATAATTGCAAACACAATGATACTTGAAACAAACGATCCAACGGGGTTCAAAATGTCGAGTAACCCCATTCCTGTTGATACAGTAAACGTGCTAAACGAGAAAGAACCATCGTTCCAGTGTATTTGAGCAAAGTGATGCCCGAACAGTAATAGAAGCACATAGCTCAGTCCCGTAAAGAGTATCGCTTTTAGCCAATTTCTTCTCAGTATTCGCTGAGCCTCTTGCATTGCCTCTGATACCATACAAATGCCCCCTTTCTTTTTTTGCCTGACTAACGGTAACACGGTTGAAGCGGTTTGTGAAGGGAAGAGACAAACGTTAATCAAGAAAAGAGCGCTGTTAATATGCCTCCAATTAAAACGCCAATTGCTACGTAAATATACCCATTTCGTTTGCTTGTTTCCTTGTCAGCCACAATGACACTCCTTTAAGCGATTTAAAAGTCAAATACTTCATAGACCACAAAGCCAATAAACGCAAGGATAACGAAAATCAATAAAACGTTTGCCATGTCTCCATTCCGGACTCTTAATGCGAGATGCCTTCCGATTGGAAACACCATTAATCCGACAGCTATGAATAGCAATAACGTTGATTTCGAAATAAGCGCAATGCAGAATAGAAGAAAAGCGATCGTGGCAAATCCTTGATGGAAGGAAGAATGCAAGGGAATCACTCCAGGATCTTTATTTATCCTTCTTCATACCTTCTATCGACCTTTCAAAACTGAGTATTTCGACTCAATCTTAAAAAAAGAAGGTGCGATGTTGTTTTTCGCAAAACGTTTTCTCTTTCTAGTGTAGAGGCAAGGCAGATCGAATTTCCATCGAACTTGCTACAGCCTTAAAAAAACGAATCTAGAAGTGGAGGAAATTATTCATGGAACTAAAACAAGATTTTATCCCAACATCAAATTCGAACCGTCCACAAACGGCTTTGCGCCCAACGCTTATTACCATTCATGAAACGGCGAATACTTCCGCCGGAGCAAATGCCGACATGCACGCCCGTTATGTAAAAGGAGCAGATGCGCAGGCGCGACAAGTGTCATGGCACGTCACAGTCGACGACACACAAGCCATTCAACATCTGCCGTTTAATGAAGTCGGATGGCATGCCGGTGCAAATGGCAATCGACAGTCAATTGGCATTGAAATTTGCGTCAATCGCGATGGGAACTTCCCGCAAGCTCGCGCGAACGCCATCTCACTCGTTCGACGCTTAATGAACGAACTATCAATTGGGATCGATTCAATTGTGACGCATCAACATTGGACAGGGAAGAATTGCCCAACAAATTTGTTGCCTTCGTGGGATTCGTTTCTTGCGGATATTCGAGATGGAGAAAACACTAATCCAGCCCCGCCAATGGAAGGGCGCTTGCTCCGCGTCATTACGGACACATTGTGGGTGTACAATCGACCAGATTGGAATGCACGCTATACAACCGTATCGCGGAATGAAGTCTTTACCATTGCTGAGGCATTATCCGTAAATGGATCACTCATGTACCGATTAAAAAGCGGCCTCTACATTACAGGAAATCCTGCTTATGTCGCGTTGTTATAGAAGTTCTAGCCTGTCTCGCTTCTTTGGGACAGGCTTTCTCTATCTCGTTTATACGAAATCAAGGAGGATTTTGTTATACTGATTAAAAAGGGAGGAAGTCTGATGGATAAGAAGATGAACGATGTTATTACGACACATTTAATGAAAGAATTAAAGCCTGCTTTCATTATCGTTTTTGGCTCCTTCGCAAAAGGAACTCAAAGGAATGATAGCGATATTGATCTCGCATTTTATCCTGAGGATCGAACCAATCCTCCAACGTCCTACCAATTGTTTATAATTGCGCAAGAGTTAGCTGAAAAGGTTAAACGAGAAGTGGATTTAGTGAATCTTCAAACTGCCTCAACCGTATTCGGTGCACAAATTTTTCATACAGGCGAAGTGCTTTATATGAACGATCAAATGGTGTTTGAGCAGCAGCGGATGACGACGTTAAGTATGTACGTCAAATTGAATGAAGAGCGAAAAGAAGTCTTAGATCAAATTTACGAAAGCGGGTCTATTTATGAACAATGATGTATTGTTAAATAAGATAACGACAATCGAGCGTTGTATAAAGCGAATTGAAGAGGTGTATGCAGCGAACCCTGAGCACTTAGTTGATTATACAAAACAAGACTCAATTGTCTTAAATATTCAGCGTGCTTGTGAAGCGTCTATTGATTTAGCTATGCACGTTGTGTCCTCCAAAAAGCTCGGATTACCTCAGACAAGTCGGGAAGCGTTTGATCTATTGGGAGAGTTTGGCTACATCCATGCAGAAACTGCCAGAAAGCTAAAAGCAATGGTTGGGTTTCGAAATATTGCAGTTCATGATTATCAATCACTGAACCTTGACATCATAAAAGAAATCATTGAAAACCATCTACAAGATTTTACCGATTACACAAAACAACTTTTACATAAATAATTGAACCATGGCCGCTCCATGGTTTTTTATTTCGGATAAGCATTTGTAAAGTTTGTGTAAATGTATTTTGTAAGATTGCATGCAATCGGTATTATTTAGCGTTATTCTGATATAATCTTCTTACACCAAACATGGAAAGAAACCTTGCCGTGACGGTGATGATGGAAGATTTACACACGTATAAGAGAGGGAGGGACACACATTGGGAAGGCGACGCTTTTTAACCGAAATACAACGGAACTAGTACGAGTAAAGCTTAATAATGGAAGAAACGATTGCTTTTCCAAGCTGCCCTCTCTGTCCGTAATAGATAGATAAAAGGGCACAAAGAGAAGAGACAATCCGTTTCAAGAAAGGTCGGAAACCTATTATTCTTGGAGGTGAATCCCTTATTTAAGGGAAATCATTGGATTTAAGCACATTTATTAATCTCTTGCTCATTGTCCTATTTTTAGCGTTAACCGCTTTCTTCGTTGCGTCTGAATTTGCGGTCGTAAAGATCCGAAGTTCACGCATTGATCAACTGATTGCGGAAGGAAACAAAAAGGCGATTGTAGCAAAAAAAATTACGCAAAATCTTGATTATTATTTATCTGCCTGTCAGCTCGGAATTACCGTAACGGCTCTAGGATTAGGGGCACTTGGTAAACCAGCAGTAAGCAGTTTAATGTATCCCGTTTTTGACTTCTTTAATGTCTCAGATGCTTGGTCATCTGCCATTTCTTATGCGGTTGCGTTTTTACTTGTGACCTACTTGCACGTCGTCATTGGTGAGATGGCGCCTAAGACGTTGGCGATTCAGTTTTCGGAAAAAATGACCCTGCTTTTGTCTGGATCTTTGTACTGGTTTGGTAAAATCATGTACCCATTTATCCTGACATTAAATGGAGCATCGCGGTTACTATTAAGGTTGTTTGGTGTCAAGCCACTTGGCCATGATCAAGCCTACACGGAAGAAGAACTAAAAATCATTATGGCGCAAAGCTATGAAGGCGGCGCGATCAATAAAGAAGAACTTCAATATATGGAAAATGTCTTCTCATTTGACGAGCATGTGGCCAAAGATATTATGGTGCCACGTACTGAAATAGTGACGATACACGAAGGCATGACGATGGATGAGCTCGTCTCGTTAATGGATCACTACAACTATACGAGATATCCCGTCATTGAAGATGGGGACAAAGACAACATTATTGGTGTCGTAAACGCCAAAAAAATGCTTCAAGCCATTGTTGCTGGCAAGGAAGTAGAAATCAAATCTTACATTCGTGAACTTCCGTTTATTTTTGAAGCAACGAGTATTCAAGATGTGATGCACAAAATGCAAAAAGAAAAAGTGCATATGGCTGTCATTATTGATGAATTCGGTGGAACTGCTGGCCTTGTCACAATGGAAGAAGTGATTGAAGAGTTAGTTGGGGAAATCCGCGATGAATTCGATATGGATGAAGAAAGTGACATTGAACAAGTCGGAACGGACGAATACGTGATTAACGGGCGCGTATTGTTAGATGACTTAGAAGAACAATTCGGCTTAACCTTTACCCATCGTGAGCATGTGGATACGGTCGGTGGCTGGATGTTACAAAACATGAAAGTCATTGATGAGCCAAAAGAAGCCATTAAGATTGAATTAGATGAACATGTTTGGTCCGTTGTTGAAGCTGACGATCATCACATAAAGAAAGTCAAATTCATGCAACATCAACCAGCAACACTGATATAGAGTAACTTAAAACATACGGAGGTGAACCCTTCTCTGCGTGAGAAGGATTAATTGGACCCAATTATTGTTATAAATCTAACCCTTGTCGCACTTTTCATCCTTATGACCGGACTTTTTGTAGGCGGAGAATTTGCGATTCTAAAGGTGCGAATGTCAAGGCTGGATCAGCTCGTTTCGGAAGGGAACAAGAAAGCGGTGCTCGCCAAAAAAGTCGCCCACGAGCTTGATTACTACCTATCTGCCTGTCAGCTAGGCATTACGATCACCGCGCTTGTGTTAGGTGCGTTAGGTGAACCAACCGTGCAAAACATTTTGCGACCTGTCTTTGATTATTACAGTGTTCCAGACGCATTAGCAACCGCTATGTCATACGCCATTGCCCTTGCACTCGTCACGTTTCTCCATGTTGTCATTGGAGAATTGGCACCGAAAACACTTGCGATCCAGTATCCTGAAAAAATGACGCTCCTGTTAGCGCCACCCCTTTACTGGTTTGGCGTCATCATGGGACCATTTATCCGAATTTTAAACGGATCCGCACGAACACTACTCGGCTGGTTTGGCGTCAAACCAGCAGGGCACGAAACCGTTTATTCAGAAGAAGAGTTGAAACTCATCGTCTCGGATAGTTTCAAAAGCGGCGAAATCAACCAAACCGAGCTAGCCTATCTGGAAAACTTTTTCTCGTTTGATGGTCGTACATTAAATGAGATCATGATTCCAAAAGAACAAGTCGTGACTTTAGGCGAAACCATGGAAATCGACGACATTCTGAAAACCATTGATCAACAAGGATATACCCGTTATCCCGTCATCAATGCGGAAGGAACGAAGGTCACAGGCTTTGTGAACACGAAAGAAATGTTAACAAGTATCGCAGCAGGCCGCGCCAACGGAATCGAGTCGTACTTGCACCACATTCCACGTGTGAAAGAATCCTTGTTCATCCAAGATGTCTTTTTGAAGATGAAAGCAACCCGCACCCACATGGTGATTGTAACCAATGACCAAGGTGAATTAAGCGGTCTTGTGACGATGGAAGACATTCTAAGTGAAATTGTCGGCGACATGGAAGAAGAAGACTACGACAATGTCGGTCTCGCCACGTAAAGCTGAAGAAAAACGATTCCTAAGGGGATCGTTTTTTGTTGTGAATGTATAGGGGAGGGAGACCGATAAACAGGGTAGAGGATAAGAAGAAAGGATTGCACGCCATATGCCAAACGAACGAACCGCAATGATGTATTTTCCAGATTCAACCTACGCATCTTCTTTAAAAGTGGTGCAGGAGTTAACGAGCCAGATTCGTGGCTTTTATTTTAAAAAGAGCCTTTTAGCAGAAGTAGAGAAACTAGAGCATGCCAACAACTATGCCGTTTATTTCCTCATCTCGGATGTCGAAGAACCAAGCATTTACATCGGTCAATCGGTACACGGCATTAAACGATTAAAAGAACACTTAAAGCAAAAAGACTTCTGGCAGTTCGGCATCTTATTTGTGACCGACAACAATAGCTTTGATAAACAATTGATTGATTATCTCGAATACGAATTTATTCAGCGTTTTAACGCGTCAACTTACATTGTTGAGAACCGGGACATGCGCATTAATAAGCCAAATGTCAACTGGTACATGAGGGCGACCATGAACACATTTGCTGGCCAAATTGCATTTTTACTAGAGTCGCTTGGTGTAACGATCAAACAAGCTGAGCAGGTAGGGTCTGATGAAGAAAAGCGTATTTATTACCCGGCCGAAAAAAACCATCCTGCTACCATCTATCTTCACGATGGACAATTTGTCATTACAAAGGGTTCTACCGTCCTGTATCCACAAGAAAAATTAAAAAACTATAAGGACGAAGGGAGACTCTATCAGAAATTACAGGCAAAAATGAAGCAACTCATTGAAGCGAATCAAGCTGAGCCTATCGACGACAAATCCGCTCGCTTAACAGAAGACATTGCCTGTCCAAGTCCAAGCTATGCAGCTGATCTATGTAGCGGTGCGTCAAAAAATGGCTGGGAATATTGGCAAGGATTAAAGGAAGAGCGAGAGAGGTTGGGGTGAAGAGAAGTACGTGCGGTGTGTTCATATTCTTCTGCGTCACCATGATCATCTTGAAAGGTAGAACGATCCTATGAATAAGAGGTTTAACCTTCAAGTTGAACGGTAAAAGATGCATATGATTGAAACGGAGGAAAAAAACGCATGGAACATAAAAACGCATTACTGACGGAAAAGATAGGATTTGGAACTGCACCACTTGGCAATATGTTTCGTGATGTTCCGGAAGAAGAAGCACAGGCGACGATAGAAGCGGCTTGGGATGCAGGCGTTCGCTATTATGACACAGCACCATTTTATGGGGCAGGACTTGCCGAGCTTCGTTTAGGGAAGTTTCTTTCCAAACAAAACAGAGATGACTACGTGTTAAGCACAAAGGTCGGTCGCGTCATTGAAGACGAAACTGAGATAAAAGAAGGACTCTTTAAAGAAGGACTCTTTACGAATGGCCGAACCAATAAAATAACAACTGAATACTCTGCGGAAGCTACGCACACTTCCATTGATCAAAGCATGGAAAGACTACAGACCAACCGCCTAGACTTTGTGTTCGTGCACGATCTGTCACCTGATTTTCTTGGAGACGAATGGATTGCCAAGTTTGAAGAAGCACGAACAGGTGCGTTCCTTGTTCTGGACGACTTAAAGAAACAAGGAGTCATAAAAGGATGGGGACTCGGCGTAAACACCACCATTCCCATTGAGCTTGCCCTTCAGCTTAAAGAAGTGCATCCAACCATTAACTTGCAAGCAACTCAGTACACGCTTCTTGATCATGAAGACACTCTTCGCAGAATGATGCCGGAAGTCGAGCAATCAAAATCATCCATTGTTGTAGGCGCACCTTACAGTTCCGGAGCCCTACTTGGCGGCGATTATTATAATTATGGCGAGGTCCCGTCATCCGTTCAAACGAAAATAAACAAATTAACAGAAGTAGCCGAGTCTCACGGCGTCAGCCTAAAAGCAGCAGCGCTCCAATTTTCATCGGCTCATCCAGCTGTAGCGGCAGTCATTCCTGGATCAACCCGACCTGATCGCATTAACGAAGACCTCGAAGCCTTACGAGAGACAATTCCAGAAGCATTCTGGCAAGAATTAATAGAAAAACAACTCATCTCAGCGGTTGCGCCATTGCCGTTGTAAAGGAAAAAGACATCCAGCGTGTGATGGATGTCTTTTTATCTGTGACAAGAACGAGTCAAAACAAAATATGCGTTAGTTGGACTGTATTGAACAAATAGAAGTTATTTAGAATGGGTCGATATTGATTGGTGCAGTATTATTTGGACTGTTTTATTTCCGTTTGTAAATAAGGATTTAGGGAGGTAATGATGAATTTTCTTTTAGTATCTTTAGTTGAAGTATATAGCAAACAATTAAATGAAATAATTGCTGAATCATATAAATAAAAAATTTCAGATCTGATGTCCCTAATTAAAGATGGAAACGCAAGTTATTTCTCAGAAAGAAAAGATAGATTAATGATAAGAAGTGTATAGTTAATGATCCTAGTGGTAATGAGATTGGTTGAAAGGAGAGTTTCAAAAGTTTTTTAGTACAAAAAAACTGAGGCGGGGGAATTTTCTAAAAAAAAAGTCTTTTTCTTGCTGTTACTTTACATTATAATAAGAGTACAAAATCGTTTTAGGGGTGTATAAGATGTTATTCGAGCATGTGAAAAATAGGAATTATCTAGCTTTCCAAGCGCAATATTCAAAACAGTTTTATAGTAATGTTATTACGTTTCAAGCAAAAGCCAAAGATATATTAAACTTCTTAAATATTGACAGAGAAGTTCAAAGGGATCTTGATCCGAGCAAGATAACATCATTAACTAAGTATATTAGACATGGGTTAAGTGGTAACGATATCTATTTTTCACCACTTATTTTTTCTGCAAGAGGTAACGGTAAATTTGAGTGTGAAGAATTTAAGCTCACATTAAACGAGAAGCTAACTATTTTAGATGGTCAACATAGAATCCAAGCTTTCAAAGTGCTAAGAGAGAGACTAGAGGGGCAGGATGAATTTTTTGAAGAATATAACAAATTGATAGAGTTTCCTCTAACCGTCCAAATTTATGAAAACTTAAATATAACGCAGGAAAGACAATTATTTAGTGATATCAATAGTAATAGTTCACCGATTAGTAAAACCCTTATGCTTGCTTATGGTGAAGGAGGGTTATATGGCAGTTTAGTAAGGGAAGTGATAGAAAGACATCCAGCAATACCATACGATAGTTTTGAAGTTCGTGCAAGGTCAACTACAAAGAAACTCATGACATTAGGGACGCTAAAGATGATTTCAACGACTTTAAATGACGGAAGAATTAATGAGAGTGATGGTGCTTTTAAAATAAATAAGGTTAATTACGAGAATTATAAATGTCGTGTTGAAAAATATCTAACGCTTTTAATTAAGTACGCACCTGAAGGGAAATTAAATAGAGAAAGATTTGTAATTTTAAATCCTGCCGTACTTTCTGGAATCGCTCTATTCATAAATCAGAACATGTATAAAGAAGATATGGAAATACTATTTAGGAAGACAGTAGGAATTATTGATTGGACCCATTCTAATAAGAATTTAATTGGTTTAGCAAATAAGCGTAGTAATATCAAAGGAACATTGACTTTCAATTCAAACAAAAGAACTATTAAAGAAGTAA
Source organism: Alkalihalobacillus sp. LMS6 (assembly GCF_024362765.1). Taxonomy (NCBI): domain Bacteria; kingdom Bacillati; phylum Bacillota; class Bacilli; order Caryophanales; family Bacillaceae; genus Alkalihalobacillus; species Alkalihalobacillus sp. LMS6. The sequence continues at coordinate 516,571 of NZ_CP093302.1, forward strand.
CTGATTTTTTGACTGATATCTACAAAAAAGGTGTGAGAATATGAGTATTTATTTAAAAGGGTCTATACTTCCAATGGCTAACGAAAATGCGGGGATTATGTCTACACAAATTCCTATTGATATAGCTTTAAAATTCTCAACTTTAGATAAGACTGTAAATAGAGATCTATCTTATAATAGGTTTCCGAATATTGTTAAATATATAAAGCAGGGAAGCGAAGAACTTGGAATTTATTTTCCTGCGTTTGTTTTTTCATTTAGAGGAGACCTAAATCAAGTAGATGTTGGTATGCAAAAACTGCGCTTAGAAAATGAGAATGATTTAGTGATAATTGATGGTCAGCATAGATTAAAAGCTCTAGATCAGTTTTATCTAGGAGAGTTAAATAATATTAATTTGAACAATTCTAACTTCGAGAGTAGTATAACTGCACAAATTTATATTGGATTAACAATAGAACAAGAACGCAATTTGTTCATAGATATTAATTCAAAGTCAAAAAAAGTAACAAATTCACTAATTACTAAATATGACTCTAGGGACATAATGAACATTTTGACTACTGATCTTTACAAAATATCTTCACATGTTAGGTCACTGGGAATCCAATTTGATAAATCTAGAGTGTATAGACCGAGAGATACGGAGTTTACAACAAGTGTTAAATTTAAAATATTCTTATCAATAATATTATTTGGTAAAAATTCGCTTAATTCGGCGGATCTTCATTTAATAAGAAACAATTATGATGAAACCTTGAACTTACTTGCTAAGTTTTTTGACGTGTTTGTGCATGCAATCCCTGTGGTGCCGGGTGATATTAGTAAGTTTTCACTCGGTGATGATTCAATGCAGAAAGCTTTAGCTAATTACCTGTTTAAGACAATCACTATTGACGGTAATTTTTTAATGTGGGTTGGTAATTGGGAGGATGAAGTAAAAGCAATATCTGATTTTAATTGGTCTATAAATAATCCTGTATTAAAATCCCTGTATACAGATAATTATGTCGGTAGCAATAAACAACATTTTTATTCTTTAAACAACTCCTTAATAGGCGAATTAGAGTCAATCATAACAAATAAATTGGAGTGATTTTTATTCTTGTCTCTATTTAAATTTTGTTAAAGCCAAAAAATTTTAGCCTTGATTTTGTAGCAAATTATCGTAATGATTTTTATTGGCCAATTTCATTAAAATTGGCTGCTTTTTATTACATCGTGGATTTTTAGCGTGTATAGTTGAATGTTTGATTAGAAGTAATTGTTAATCCGGGCAATGTTATATTAGACTTAGTTATAAAGAATTATTATTATTAACTATCTATTGAAGGGGTGAACTTCAAGAGTAGTAAATTTTAAGATAGAGGTGACTTCATGACCAGCAATTTTTCTTTCTTAAAAGGGAAGTGGAAAGTTCTTTCAAACTTAGGAGAAACAGCGGAGAAAAATGTTTTTCAAGACCCACATACGACAATTATGAAGCTTCGTTTGTTCGCGGAGACATTGGCTCAGTTTGTTTTAGCATCTGAAAACATTAAGGAAGTTAAGGGCACAAATCAAGTAGATCGCATCAACGCTATGAAGAGAGAAGGTCTGCTTGAACCTGAACTTGTTGACTTATTACATACATTGCGAACAAAAGGAAATTTCGCTATGCACAAGGCTGGTTATGGAGAAACAGATGAAGCTATTACGCTACTGAATCTTGCTTATCGACTCGCTGTTTGGTTTATGGAGGTATATGGCGATGATTGGAGTTTTGAGGCACCTGAGTTTAAAAAGCCTCAAAAAGAGATGGTCGTTGATTTAGAACAGCTGCAACTTGAACATGAAGTAGAAATTAAAAAATTAGAAGCGCAACTTGAACAATCACGCCTTAAGGCGGAAGTGGAAGAAGAAGAGGTTAAAGCGGAACGGAAACGAAAAACCAAAAGGTTTGCAAAGCGTCAGCATCTATCGGAAGAAGAAACACGGTCTATTATTGATAGTAAATTACGTGAAGTTGGTTGGGAAGCCGACACACAATTCTTCAATTACCAGAAAAAGGGTACACTGCCGCAGAAGAATAAGAACATGGCCATAGCAGAGTGGCGAGTTAACAGCGGTTGGGTAGACTATGCGTTATTTATTGGCTTGCAGCTTGTTGGCATTATTGAGGCAAAAGCAATTCGGAAAACGGTACCAAGTGCATTGGAAAGTCAAACCAAGGTATATGCAAAACAGGTCATTCAAATAGGTGAAGAGGTTATTACAACTACTACTGGTGAATATCAGGTACCTTTCTTGTATGCAACAAACGGAAGACGCTACTTAAAACAGTTAAAAGAAGAATCTGGCATTTGGTTTTGGGATTCGAGAAAACCAACGGTACATGCAAGGCCTTTAGAGGGATGGCATTCCTCAGCTGATTTAAAGCTCTTCTTAAGTCAGGATGATCAGGAAGCGAATCGAAAACTGGAAGAAGAGGATCTAACAAAATTTGGATTAAGGCCTTATCAACAACAAGCTGTTTTAGCTGTGGAAAAAGCTTTAATAGAAGGACAGAGAAACATGCTTGTGGCAATGGCGACAGGTACAGGAAAAACAAGGACGGCAATCGCTTTAATGTACCGTTTAATAAAGTCGAAGAAAGTAAGACGAGTCTTATTTTTAGTTGACCGAAGCTCGCTCGGCAAGCAAACGGAAGATTCTTTAAAAGATACAAAATTTGAAGAATTAGCGTTCTCAGATATTTATGATGTAAAGACATTAGAAGACATGACGCCAGAAGAAGCGACTAAAGTGCAAATAACGACGGTACAGGGAATGGTTAGACGTCTATTCTATAATGCAAATCCAGAAGAAGTACCATCTGTTGGTCAATATGATTTTATTATTGTGGATGAAGCCCATCGGGGATATACAAGCGATAAAGAAATGTCAGAAGATGAATTAGCGTTCCGTGACCAAGATGATTATATTAGCCAGTACCGGCGTGTAATTGATTATTTTGATGCGGCTGTGCTTGGACTTACCGCAACGCCAGCACTACACACAACAGATATTTTTGGTATGCCCATATTTAAATACTCGTATAGCGAAGCGGTGTTAGATGGTTTTTTAGTCGACCACGAACCTCCTTACTTATTTAAGACAAAGTTGTCCGAAGATGGAATTCAGTTTGAAAAAGATGAAGATGTCGAAGTATTTGATGTAGGTGCAGGGGAAGTGGTTCTAGAAAAAATGGAGGATACGGTCCATTTTGAAATTGAACAATTTAATCGTCGTGTGATTACAGAATCGTTTAATCGAGCAATCTTGACAGAGCTTGTGCAATATATTGATCCTTCAAGCAAAGAAAAAACGCTCATTTTTGCTGCAACGAATCAACATGCGGATCTAATTGTGCGTTTATTGAAAGAAGCCTATCAGGAGCTTGGTGATGTGATTGAAGACGATGCTATTATGAAGATCACGGGCTCCATATACAAGCCTTTAGATGCGATTAAGCGATTTAAAAATGAACGCTTGCCGAATGTAGTTGTTACCGTTGATTTGTTAACAACAGGTATTGATGTACCTGCTATAACCAACCTTGTTTTTTTACGACGGATTCAGTCTCGAATACTGTACGATCAAATGCTAGGTCGAGCAACAAGGTTAAATTCTGAAATAGGGAAAACTCATTTTAATATATATGATGCAGTAGGCATTTACAGTAAGCTTCAAAGTTACACAGAAATGAAGCCTATTGTGAAGAAACAAACCATGACAATCCCAGAGTTAGCTGATGGTTTGGCTCAGGCAGAAACAGGACAAGAAACGAGCTTTTATCGCGAACAATTGACTGCCAAATTACAACGGAAAAAGCAACGTTTAACAGAAGCAGGGAAGCAACAGTTTGAGCAGTTAGCTGGTGGACAAACTGTTGATGAATGGGTTAATGATGTAAAAGGTTATCAACCTGTTGATGCAATACAACACCAAATCTTATTTGAGTATATGGAAAACTATCAAACAAAGAAAAATGATTGTCGCTATATCTCACATGCAGAAGATGAAGTTGTTTCCATTGAAAGAGGTTATGGAGAAGGTAATGATAAGCCAGAAGACTATTTAGAAGGCTTTACGGCATTCATCCGCGAAAACATTAATAAAATTCCTGCTTTGCAAGTCGTCGTCACGAGCCCTCGCGATTTAACAAAAAAAGATTTACGAGAATTATATGCAATTCTTGAGACGAAAAACTTCAAACAGTCGCATTTGCAATCAGCATGGAAGCAAGCTAAGAACGAGGAAATCGCTGCTAATATTATTAGTTTTATTCGCCAAGCAGCGTTAGGCGAAGCACTAATCGACCATGAGACCCGTATTAAAAATGCAATGCAAAAAGTATACGCTTTACATGACTGGAAGCCGAGGCAAAAGAACTGGCTCGAACGAATTGAAAAGCAATTGATCCAATTTCCTGTTCTTGCACCTACCTCTCAAGACGCCTTTTCAGAAGAGCCTTTCGCAAGTCACGGAGGATACAAGCAAATGAAAAAAGAGTTTGGCGATCATATTGATATCGTGGTGGACACAATTAATGACCACCTTTATATCAGTTGAAAGTTTCAGTTTACTGCCTCTTTATGAGGCTCTTTTTTTCGTTTATACTTTATAAAGTTAAAAATAAGGCATACGGAGGCAATAATGAACAACCAAGAAATCGTACAAAAATTATGGAATTTATGTAATGTGTTACGTGATGACGGAATTACCTATCAGCAATATGTAACGGAACTAACATACTTACTCTTCTTAAAGATGATGCAAGAAAAAGGCGAAAAAACCGAAGCGGTTATTCCAGCAGACTATCGATGGAATCAACTTGTTGAAAAAGAAGGAACGGAATTAAAAGACTTCTATCAACAATTATTGTTGGATCTTGGAAAAAGTGAACATTCACGTTTACGTTTAATTTATAGTGATTCATCAACAAGTATTACGGAACCAAAAAACTTAGAGAAAATTGTTAAATCAATTGATGCGCTTGACTGGTATAGCGCGAAAGAAGAAGGTCTCGGTAATTTATATGAAGGTTTGCTCGAAAAGAATGCCAGCGAGACTAAATCAGGAGCAGGTCAATATTTCACACCGCGAGTCTTAATTGATGTGATGGTGCAGTTGGTTGATCCGAAAGTCGGCGAGCGTTGCAGTGATCCAGCAGCGGGTACATTTGGCTTTATGATTGCAGCTGACCAATATTTAAAAAGCAAAACCGATGACTATTTTGAGATTGAGCCACAAGAAGCAGAATTTCAAAAGAAAGAAGCGTTTAATGGGATGGAGCTTGTAAAAGGGACACATCGTTTAGCGTTAATGAACGCCTTGCTTCATAACATGGAAGGCCGTATGGAAAATGGCGATTCCTTATCAAGTAATGGAAAATGGATGAAAAACTATGATGTGATTTTAACCAATCCACCATTCGGAACAAAAAAAGGCGGCGAGCGTGTTTCTCGTGATGATTTAACATTTGAAACATCAAATAAGCAATTAAATTTTGTCCAGCTTATTTATAATGCTTTAAAAGATAATGGCAAAGCTCGAGCTGCCGTCGTCTTACCAGATAACGTATTATTTGAAAGTGGTGTTGGAGCGCAAATCCGTCGTGACTTAATGGATAAGTGTAAACTTCATACGATTTTACGCTTACCAACGGGAATCTTCTATGCGCAAGGCGTTAAAACAAACGTCTTATTTTTCAACCGTGAACAAACAGATAAAAACAGCACAAAAGATGTCTGGGTCTACGACTTACGTACAAACATGCCTTCGTTCGGAAAACGTAACCAGTTAACGATGGCTCACTTTGAAGAATTTATGAAGGCATACGTAGCCGAAAACCGTCAAGACATTCAAGACGAACGCTGGAATAACTTCAGCCGCGAGGACATCGCCAAAAAGAACGACAGCCTAGACATCGGCTTAATTGCCGACGAATCCTTATCTTCCTACGACAACTTACCAGACCCAATCGAATCCGCCGAAGAAGCGATTGCCAAACTGCAACAAGCAATGGAGTTACTTGGAGAAGTAGTGGAAGAATTACGCGAATCAGAAGAAGTTAAGGTGAAGAACTAATGGCAAAGAAGAAACAAACGATGGAAGAGTTGTTGGCAGAGGCGGTAGTGCCAGAGGAAGAGCAGCCTTATGAAGTGCCGGAGAATTGGGTGTGGGTAAAGATGGGAAAGGCGCTGAAAATTAATCCTAAAAAACCTAAATTGGAATTACCTGACGAAGAATTAAGTAGTTTCTTACCAATGGGGCAAGTAGATCCAAATTTAGGTATTGTTAAAGAGCTAGAACTAAAGCCTTTTTTAAAAGTGAAGAAGGGATACACGTATTTTGAAGAAAACGATGTTTTATTTGCTAAGATAACACCTTGTATGGAAAATGGTAATACAGTTATTGCAAGGAATTTGAAGCATAAATTTGGTTTTGGTTCTACTGAATTTTATGTTGTTAGAACTTCAGGGCATTTAGATGAAAAATACGTTTATTACACCTTCAGGTCAGAAGTATTTCGAAAAAAAGCTAAGGCATACATGACAGGCGCAGTAGGACAACAGAGGGTTCCTAAGACTTATTTAGAGAATTCTTCTTTCCCACTCCCACCCCTCAACGAGCAAAAACGAATTGCTGATAAGGTCGAGCGGCTTTTAAATAAAATTGACGAAGCGAAGCAGTTGATTGACGAAGCGAAGGAATCATTTGAACTGCGAAGAGCGGCGATTTTAGATAAGGCGTTTCGAGGGGAGTTGACGAGGGAGTGGCGAGAGCAAAATACTTCTCAACAAATGCCATCCAAAAATACGGGACCTTATGAATTGCCTAATGGATGGAACTGGGTAAAACTAGACGATTTAGGGAAATTAGAAAGAGGAAAGTCAAAGCATAGACCTAGAAATGACCCAAAATTATTTGGAGGGGATTATCCGTTTATTCAAACGGGAGATATTGCGAAGTCTGATGACTATGTCAGAAGATATTCACAAACATTGAGCGAATTTGGATATGAGCAGAGTAGATTATTTTCTAAAGGTACGGTATGTATAACTATTGCTGCAAATATTGCTGACACTGCAATTTTAGATTTTCCATGCTGCTTCCCAGACAGTGTAGTAGGATTTACCCCCAATGAACATATTGTTAGTTCTGAGTATATCCATTTTTTTATTAATACAGTTAAGAACGAATTAGAGCATTACGCTCCCGCAACTGCTCAAAAAAATATTAATTTAAAGATCTTAAAGGAAATATTAGTTCCTGTTCCAATTAAAGAGGAACAAGATTGTTTAATGTTAAGAATTGATAAGCTATTAAATAAAGAACGAGGAGCTAAAAGTGTCTTAAGTCGACAAATTAATATAGAAACTGTTAAACAATCCATCCTCTCTAAAGCTTTCAAAGGTGAACTCGGAACCAACGACCCATTAGAAGAAAATGCGATTGAATTACTTAAAGAAGTATTAGAAACCAAGTAAATGATTGGCTTCTCACTTAAACCTCAATATCTCATTCATATCATCAATCGCCAAATCATCAGCAATTTTTTCAATATGTTCTAACTGAATCCGTTCGCGCTCCTCATTAGCCATATCACACAGGGTAGCGCGGCGGATTTTTTAGTGTGTAGTTTTTTTATTGTGTACTCTTATGCGTACAACTTTCATGACTGATTGCTTTTATAATAGTGTAAAGGTCTTTTTTTTGAGGTGATTCGATGTTCCCGCGACAACAGTTTGTATTTAAAATAATTAATGAAGTGATTAGTACCATTTCAAAAACAAGTAAAGCAAACGCCACGACAATCCAATCCAAAGTTTATACCATAATCCAACGAAGTGTGACAGACACTTATCCATCTGACATCCTCTGTTTTCCACACCAAGAAGTTGCTATAAATGCTAGCCATTTAACCTGGTTGATTTCCCTTAATGCTTATCATTATGACTCAAAATCGTCTTTTGTTTTATCCATCTTAATCATGAAAGATAGAATGCCAATACATGGCTGGGTCTATGATAATCTATCAAACAATCTTTTTCATACTGAAAAAGGGAGAGGTACTTACTTAAATGGTAAAAGAATATTTCGGGATGAAATAATGAGTTTAAAAGAGGCGGAAATTCGTATTCAATCATCCTTCCTACGAAAGGAGCAGCCTAAAAATCCTATCTATCAACGAGTAAGGCAAACAGAACTGCCAACAGCCCTTGAGATTTGTGCGGTTGCTGAAGGAAATGCTGATATATTCTTATCAATAAATCAAACACCTTATGAATTTGCTGCTGCAAGTTTAATTGCAAAAGAAGCTGGGGTAGAGGTAATGACGTTAGAAGGAGAAGAACTGAGTTGGGATAAAAGCTCGAGCGTCTGGTGTGGAATGGTTTGATTCTGGGTTGCTAACCTTTAGTAAGGTATATGGCAATTGAAATTGGCATATCAATATTTTAAGAGGGAGAGAATTAAGTTGATTGAAAGGACTAGCCTATCAATTAGAGTAGTTTAAAATAATGTTTATTGTAATGAAGAACAATTTTACATGTATAAAATACCATGGTATTTTATACATACAACACTGTGTTAGTAACGATAATATTATATCTTTTCAGTTTTCTTGATTTTTATAAATCTATCGCACCTTTTACAGGTGAGTGGAGGTAATATAAATGGAAAGTAGTCACAACTCTAATAAATCAGAATATTCTTGGCTTAAAAAATGGGCGAAAATGACGGGAGATCGCGCAAGGATTGATGCAAAAGTAAATAATACTTATATTATTTATGAAAAAGACGGTCAGCTTGTTAAAGAATTTCCGGATGGCAAGATTGAGAATTTAAGATAAAGGAAGGGCTGTAGAATGCACACACATGGACCAACTTTCTTTGTTTTTGCGGGTAACAATGGTAGTGGAAAAAGTACGCTTAGAAGTTTAATTGTTGATAAAATTGGCGTTGAAACCAACATAGATCCGGATATGATTGCAAGAAGGTTTGATGTATCTCAGCCAGAAAAAAGGCGTTTAAGCGCAGGGAAAGAAGTTATTCATCTTATAAATAAAAATATATCAGAAGGTAATGACTTCTCTATAGAAACAACATTAGCTGGAAAGCTAGCAAGTAGGCAGATCCATAAAGCAAAGCGGATGGGGTATGAAATAACAATGTTTTATATTGGACTAAACAATGTACAGCAAAATATTGAAAGGGTAGCAATGAGAGTTAGAAACGGTGGTCACCACATTCCTACTAAAGATATTTTGAGGAGGAGTACATCGACGATAGATAACTTAATAAAGATATCTCCGATAATAGATCATTTATTAATTATTGATAACAGCCAAGACGCAGGGAACTTACTATTATCAGTATCTAATGGAGTAATAATAGATGAACCAAACGAATTATTGACATGGGTAAAAGAGATCAAAGAAAGGTTGTTAGGTGATAACAGACACTTAGAATAAAATAACATGATTTAGAAGCGTATAAGATAAAAGCTGATAGTACAAATGTTACAATTGGGGTAGAAATTCTCCAAATCTTTTTTTCATTTGAAGTAGGTTTAGACTTTCTTAACTGGTGCGGATCCCAGGTGAACATAAAAACCCTAGAAGGTCCGCACCAATAATTATGTCGAATGTGAAATAATGTGTAATAAGTTAATTGAATATGTCTCGAAAATTGGGGATTAGTAGCTATTTGTTAGTTTTATAATCAATTATGTGCTAAAATCTAGCAAAAATCGCTATCGCACTCTGTATGAGTGCGTAGATTGAAATGACTTTTACCAGACAGTAGCGCCCTACCATATCATCGCACTATGCCTAACCCAAAGTGGCAGGTTTTTAGGAGAATTAAAGAAACTCTAATGACTAACTGTGGTGTAAGTATACTTTTCAAAGTATAGTTTAATAGAGTAGTAGGCTTGTAATCCTTTCTCCTATCTTTGAGGGTTGTATCCTTTTACCCACACGCAAACAGCGAATGGAACGGAAGAAAGTAAAACAAAAAAGCCGTCGGAAACTAGCCATTTCCGCAGCTTTGAGTGGACTTCTATATCTTGCTTTAGAAGAATCGATAAAGAAGCTCATTGAATACCTATTTATTTATAATTCTTCATACAAAAAAACTCAAATAAAAAACGCCCGACTTCAGCAGTGCAGGACGCTTTAGTACGACGTAGCCAACGTCTTTTGGTGAATGTTTATCCCTATGGATCGAGAATATCATAGGCTGCTTCTTATATCAAACAGTAGAACGATGGCAAATGAGGTGAATGCTTGCTTTAAGATACGAAAAGAAGCGTTTATCGAGTTAACCATTTAACGAAACTAATAAAAGTGATCCAAAAATAGAAGCGGGCTTTCACCTGCTTCTATTTCTTTTCTTTATTTAGTTCAGCTAGCTTTTGCATCAGCACAGGTTTTGGCATATGCATTAATTGTTCTAGCGGGATATTTAATGATTTTGATAGTGCGAGCGCCGTTTCTTCCGACAGTTGTAAAGGACCCATTATGATTCTCCTCCTCTTCAAGCTTATTTTAGATTATTCCTGTAGTATAGCATGGCATCGGCAGTGCTCGCGCCCATAAAATTTCTAGGTAAATGAGATTTTCTAAATTATTCATGAACTGATTTTGAATTAAATGAAGAATTAAAATAATTCAAACCGGGTACACAATTACAAAGGAGTTGGTATTCGTGCGTAAAGTGACTGCAATGGCAGGTATGGTCTCATTAGCATTTTTATTTGTTGGTTGTCAGAGTTCGGGAGAAGAGTTGAATGCGCAGGATCAAGAAACGATGGAAACGGATGACAGCGAATTAGAGGAACCAGAAATGGACAATGACGAAAATGGTGGTTCAGGCGGTGATGTTAGTGACGAGAAGCCAGAATATGAAACGATTGAGGCGGAGGAGCGTTATTCAATTAATGCCCATTTGGTAGACGAGGATCAGGCTTTTTATACGGCTTACTCCATCAATCGAGATGAGAACGGTACACTTGAAAATTCGCTCGTTGAAAGTGACCCGTCTGAACAAGAGATGTTGAGCGCTTATGCGGATTTATCTGTTGAATCGCAAGGATTAACGGTGCAATTCAACGCTGAGGGTAATGAATTAGCCACAACATCGGCACAAACGGCGTTATTTTACGAGTCATTATTTGGGGTTAGTGATCTTTATGGGATAGAGGAAATTGTCTTTTTAAATTCTGACGGGGAAACGGATATCATTGTTGCAGAAAGAGAAGTAAATGCACCTCTGAATGTTGAAGAGGAACGAGGTGCAACACGGGGTTATTACACAGTCTACGATGAAGCATTAGAGGAAACGTTGTTTTTATCCGGTGGTGCAGTGGAAGAACAGGTATTAAATGATGAGGATGAGCTTTTATCGTTTTCAGAGACCGTTGAAAAGATGACAACGATTGATCAAGATGGTGCTTTTTATGATTCCGCCATTGTTGAAGGAATTGAGATCGTAGATGCGAGGATGGATAATGGCGTCGCGTCTGTTCAGTATACGATGGAAGAAGAGAGCGTATTAGAAGCGGATCGAACTGTGTTTGAGAATGCGATTCAGCTTGCGGCACTAGATTTCGATGCGTCAAAAGTAGAGTTGATGAATGACACGTTGCAAGAGCGTGTGTTGTATCCCTTGATTGAATAAAAGTCGTGATGGCTTTTAATGTTCCTTAAAATGAGGTGATCGATTGAAAGGGATGAAGCGTTTAATTATTGTAATGAGTGTTGTACTGGTTCTTGCAACGATTGTAAATCTTGTTTTTTCGCTACGTTCAGGCGAGTCGAGTGTCGTTTATTCAATTATAGTAGACTTCTTTCTAGCTGGTTTATTTACGCTGACAATCGTCTTCGCATTTTTACGTAATCAGAAAAATGACAATCGTATCATGCTAGCGTTCATGTGCATTTTTCCTCTATTTTTTCTTTCAAGTGGTGTGGTAGGTATTGTGAGATTGCTTTAAGCCTCAAACTAGCAAATCAAAAAGCCCATCTACGTGCGATGGGCCTCTTACTCTTATAAACCGAATACAGACATTGGGATGATGATGATGCTAGATCCGCCAAGTGGAACAATAGCGGCTGAGGCAACGACTAAAGATGTTGCGACGATGCTAAGTCTCTTTTTCATAAAGCCCACTCTCCTTCCCAGAGTAATCGCGCAGGCAATACACTGGAAGAAGCCAAATCGTTACAAAGCTTGTCTCGGTATTAACGCTCGTAGAATGAATCGAATCACTCTTAATTCATGGGCGTTCCGCTCGGGAGTCAGCAATTGTTGAGTAATGCTGTAGACATCCCGTTTGGCATAGTAGTAATAGAGCTTTGCAAAGAAATCATCTGGATCTTCAGCTAGCAAGCGCTCTAGAAGAGGCAAAGCCTTCTCTGGTGACTTGGATATAATGTGGTAATGAGCTTTTTCAAGGCTATCTGCACCCTCTATTAGTCTATTATAAGGCTCATAGTGCGCGGCGTGAAGGTTTAAAATGAAAGGAATGTCAAATTTTTTCAGAATGTCAGATTTCTCCTTCATTCCAGCCAGCTCAAAATGCTTACAGCTTAATTCAAGGTTTCGTAAGCTATCCTTTAAAGATTTAAAAGAATAAAGAAGTCCTAACGAATGATACGCGCTGGCTTTAAAAATCGGTGGTGCTGCTGGATTAACGGTATTGGCTAGACAATAGCCTTCAGCAGAGGCAAAGTCATCCGTAGAATAAAAATAATAATAGCTTAAAAATGTCGTCAGCCGAGCCGCAAACGCTGTTTTGAGATAGCCTGGCTTCATTTTTTGTAGCTTATTTCTTAACTCATCCGCTTGATTGACGATTGTGTTGTACCCATTCATCGTATGAAAATATAAAATCATAAGCTCTATTTTAAAAAGCAATGTCTCGTCTTCGGTTTCCCGGTGGAGTTGTTGGGCTTCTTTTAAAAATGAGTGATTAGTAGGTTCTCCTGCCATCCTGTGTGCAAGTCGATAAACGTTTACATATTCATAAAACTGATCGTCAAACTGATGCTGTTCACAAAGGTGTTCTAACTGAGGGATGAGATTATGAATGGCTGTATATTCAAATGCGCATTTCACATCATCGAGCCTCTCAGCACGTAAACAAAATTCAGTGAGAATCTTAAGGCTCTCTTGCGTAGAAAAATGTTTCTGTGCAGAAAGGACAATTTGCTCAAAGTCGACTTCATTATGGTGTTCAATAAATGCGAGAATGCCATTTTCGATATCATGCTTTGACAGAATTGCCTCCATTACATAACCTCCTATTATTTGTATATACATCATAACGAAAAAACAGCGAAAAGTCTGTATTTTGGATTTGGGAAATGTGACTTTTTATCTAAAATAAGTATATCATTATGCTGTAGCACAAATTATGGGAATATATGGGTTATGATGAATTTTTTGAGGAGTAAAACTGTACTTTAATTTCGACATAAAAAAAAGACCCGTCAATTTGACGGATCTTAAAACATTATAGCTAGACAAGTTCGTTACCTGTATACAACTTTTGTAATTTTAGATTGTGTTTTTTAATAAATCTCGTTAATACCTTCGAAACCTTCACTCGCTTGCTCAATTTCATGTTTACCATTAAGTTGAATTTGATGACGTTCAATTTCGTGTTTGCCAGCTGTACGTTCAATTTCATGTTTGCCAAAAGGAGATACATTTCCGTCAACTGACATAGACGTTAAAACTACTGCTGATGCAATAATCAAAGGATAAATTAAAATTCGTTTCTTCAAGCTTGATCAACTCCTAATGTAGTTTGGTGTTTCTTGAAATTAATTGCTAACTTTGAATAGTTCAATGCAACGATCAAATCTCCTTTTAATTCGAAGTGGCAAGATATCTCTTCGCAAACTTCAGAACACTCGAAATAAAGTTCTTTATCTTCAAGTAACTTAAGACCAGATTCAACAAAATTTATATTGTCTTCCTCGGCGTTCTTTATATCCATTGGATTTTCGTTTCCCTTTCATGGGCAGCTTCGAACAATCAAACGCCTGTCGCTTAAATAAATGATACAGCGTGTGCGGAGAACATGGAAGCGAACGTTCCCGTCTACCAAGAATCACATCAGGGGTCTAGCCCAACGGGACTTTGTCTTTGACATAGTCCTTTTGTCGGTTAAGAGGAGCGTGCTTTTTCTTCCGCAACGTTTTTTGTTCACTTTGTAGAGTTGATAATAATCAAGTGCAGTGCGTCCACCTTTCAAGAATGTCACCACATTATGCACGGTCTGACGATCGCGACCTATCCGCGTGGCGATCTTTGAAACGGGTGTGTTCTGATGGAAATAGGATTCTATGAATACAAGTTCATCCGTGCCAAGATGGATGTAGGTCATTCGTGATCACTCCTATGATTTCTTTGGTCGGAAATTCATTTTGAGTGTATCATGAATGACTTTTTTATGTGTCTAGCTTAATTTTACAATTGGCGAGTATAAAAGTATATTAAAAGAAATTCCAGAGAGTAGTTTTGACTAACTCCCTGAAATCATATAAATCTTACTCGAAATCATGCTTTGGTATTGATTTAATTTCAATATTCATTTGTTCGAAATCATGTTTGGGTGATGCATCTGCTGTTAAACTACTGAAAAGAAATGAAGTTAGTAAGAGTGAGACTGATAATAGAGCAGTTATTAATTTTTTCACGTTTGATCAACTCCTAAAATGGTTTGTGATTTCGCTTTTTCAAGAGAGTAAAGTGCATATCGTAATGCGGTTTTATATTCATCTTTGGATTTGTAATAATCCGAAATCTCTAGTCCTATTTCAAAGCACTCAAAAAACTCCTCCAACTCCTCAAGCTTTGAAAGGCCTTCTTCTACAAGTAATGGATCACTTTGAAGGTACAAACCTCTTGTGATTTGACACTTTGCAGCAAGTTCAGACATATTATTATTATTGACTTCTTTCTCTAACTCATCTAAACCTGAAGTATAAGTATTTGCCCTTATATTCACGTTGACTAGATTATATCTTGCCTTATATCCTGTCCGTGAATTATAGAATTCAGTACTTAGCAAAGCTTTTGAAAAATAATCTTGTGCTTCAAATAAGATATTACGAGACATTCGATTTTGCCCAATGTTGTGGAAAACCAATGATTGCGTAAAAGGATAAGGTTTTGATAATATCTGAAGGTCAGAATATATTTCTTCGGCTTCTTCAAAACGTCGCATTTCAGTATTTATCGCAGCTAATACCATTTTGCAAGTAATTTCGTTAATTTTATAGGTGTCATTTTTTTCGAAAAATTCAAGGGCTTGTTCAATATAAGAAAATGCAAAAGTGTATTGATCTATTTGATAATAGCTAATGCCCAACTTCTGATAGAATTCTGCTTTTTCTGCAAGGTCTTCTACTTTCTCTATTAAACGTTCAGCTATCTTGTACGTACGAATTGCAGACTTGTACCTCCCTTGAAAAAATTCATGTTGGCCAGAAACGTAGTAATACATAAAATTCAAATAATCATCCATACGAACATCAATCTCGTTAAGATTTAGGTTACCTATCGGTTTATTATCACGATTACTAATAAGTATATCGTGATAAAATGAAACTAGCTGATAATAAGCAAGCATTTTATCATTTGGTTCCATTTTTTTGATGAGTTCTTCAGTTTCAGATTTTAGAATTTTTGCTTGAGAAATCTCTCTTGAAACTAAACAACTATGCCATTCAACAATTTTCCCACCAACGTTTTCAGCAGAAATTGTTACCATTTGCACTCCTCCTTTTAGCCTGATATTTGGTATTAAACTATATTATACATGTTTTTATTTGGAAATGTTTAAACTATTTGTAAAAAACATTAAATTTTAAAGTAGGAAATTGAAGAAGGGGTGAATGTACCAATCATATGAGCATTTACAAAATTATAACGGGCATTGTGGAAGCGTCATTAGGCTTTCCGTTTGTTGGAGGGTCTGTCATCTTGTCGCTGTATTGGACCCCACTTCTCGTTATGTTACTTTTACAT
The DNA here is from genome assembly GCF_024362765.1 of Alkalihalobacillus sp. LMS6. Lineage (NCBI taxonomy): Bacteria > Bacillati > Bacillota > Bacilli > Caryophanales > Bacillaceae > Alkalihalobacillus > Alkalihalobacillus sp. LMS6. The sequence continues at coordinate 532,642 of NZ_CP093302.1, forward strand.
ATTATAGGATTTCGTATATCACGACGAGCGAATGTGTCGACAACCGGACATACGTTAGGCATTGTTACTTCAAGCCTTGGCTGGATTCCGGTCGTGGGCATGACCCTCCACATTATTACTGCATTTTATTTGTTATTTGAAGGATTTATGGGGAAAGACCACTCATCGGTTTGAGTGGTCGGTTTTTTTCTCAATTCTATCATCCTATTTTCATTCCTAATCATCTCATACTGAAACGATAGAATTATGTTAAAATTTAGAAAAGATTAATTGAAAAGAGGTGGATCGTATGCGATCAAGTACGTTCTTGTTCATGATGGGGATCGCTTTTCTTCTTGTATTGTTCGGCATGCTGTGGAATCAGGTAAATGTCGTACTTTTAACGATGCAGGGGAGTGTGGCGGTCTTGGCACTTGTTTTGGAAATAAGATCGAAAATGGTTGAAGGGAAGGCGCGATGAGTGAAGTAGATTATGTTAAAAGAAAGATCATGAGGGTTGTTGGTTGGATCGCATTCGTACATATATTCTTTATTTTGATGTGGCTTATCATAAACATCATTACTTCGATTTTATACCCTGCTTCATTTGACGCAGACCGACCAATGATGGAGGTAGGTTTAGACTATCATGCATCGTTGGTTGGGTATTTAGCATTCGATCATGGAAGTAAATCACTCGTCATGTTGATGACAATGATTGTTCCGATTGGGTTATACCATTTGTTTCATAAACGTTCATTTGTAGAACTCGCAGGTCTTATAGCTGGGGTGTCTGGGTTTCTTTTATACGCGCTATCCTTCATGTTGCAAGCAGTGAGCGTATCATACGCGATCCATTTGTATAACGACGAGGCAACAAATGAGTTTGGCAGACAGTTTGCAATGTATGTGTTTGATTGGACGATGTTGCAAGGTGGCTTTTCAACAAGTCTGTACATTATGGCTAATTTACTGATCGCGGTTTGGGTCATTCTTTCCTCCACCTTATTCTCCAAAAAGAGTAAAGCGTTACGTCGGATCGGTCATATGGTAGGGACACTACTTATTGTTTCTTACTTACTATCGTGGGTCTTCTTAATGCTTGGTCACCAAAACATCCATCTGTTCACAGAAACGGTTGGAATGTTGTTCTTGGTTTGGTTCGGAATGTTAGGGTATAAGCTCATAAAATACGGTGAGGTCTAGCGCTCTTCTGGAACTGCCATGTGTAAATCAAGCCTTTATGGGGTAAAAATAAAGTGATAGCAGAAAAAGATGTACGGAAAAAAAGAAGGGAGCTTTTCAAGATGAATGCACAACAACTGGAAAAAATGAAAACAGGACAAGGTTTTATCGCTGCACTTGACCAGAGTGGCGGTAGTACGCCGAAAGCCCTCGCTGAATATGGCGTGAAGGAAGATGCCTATTCGTCTGAGGACGAAATGTTTGATCTTGTTCATGAGATGCGCACCCGTATTATTAAATCTCCAGCTTTTAACTCGGATAAGATCATTGGCGCGATTCTGTTTGAGCAGACGATGGATCGCAAAATAGATGGGGCGTACACCTCCGATTATTTAGCGAACGAAAAAGGGATTGTCCCCTTTTTAAAAGTAGATAAAGGGTTGGCTGAAGAAAAAAATGGTGTTCAACTTATGAAGCCGATTGATGATCTTGATGATACGTTAAAACGTGCGAATGAGCGGAATGTGTTTGGGACGAAAATGCGCTCCGTCATTAAAGAAGCAAACAAAGATGGCATTCAACAAGTTGTCGAGCAACAGTTTGAGATTGGTAAGAAAATCATTGCAGCTGGGTTAGTACCGATTATTGAGCCAGAAGTCGACATTCACAGTGCGGATAAAGAGGAGATTGAAGAGCTGTTGAAACAAGAGCTTAAGACTCACTTAGATCTGTTGCGTGATGATGAGAGCGTCATGTTGAAGCTAACCATTCCAACCCAATCAGGTCTTTATCAAGAGCTTGTTGATCATGAGCGCGTGGTTCGAGTGGTTGTTCTTTCAGGTGGTTATACCCGTGACGATGCAAATGAGAAATTAAAAGCCAACGCAGGGTTAATCGCAAGTTTCTCCAGAGCGCTTAGCCAAGATTTAAATGTTGAACAGTCTGAGTCGGAATTTAATTCCGCGTTGCAAACGGCTGTGGATGACATTTATGATGCTTCTGTTAACAAAAATGGTTAGAGAATGATCCCCTTACGTGATGTGAGGGGGTTTTTTGTGTGGGGGTGAGTGAGGGAAATTGTTACTATCTGAATATACGAACTGTGTTTCATGAAAGGATTGCAATGAAATCATTCAAGTTCTGGTCATTCATCTGTTTTATTAGTTGTGTGTTGCTTTGGGTTCCTAATGTTGTGTTTCAGGTAGCAAGTCCGTTATTTCTTTTGACGTTTATTATTGGTCCTGTTGGTATAGTGTTCGCGCTCATAAAAAAGCATTTTTTCCTTGCGGTATTAAATTTAATTGGTACGTTAAGTTTTTACATCCTTATGTTCCTTGGTTACTGGTGGTATTCTTTATAAAAAAGAAGATGAGAACAAATGGAAGAGACGAATCGTTCCTGCTAAAATCAGTCATTGTTTTAAACGACCCCCACCTAGGGTAAGGATAAGGGAGTTCCTTATTTTAGGAGGTGATTTCATGAAAGAAAACCCGCCGTTGTCAGCGGGGATTGTGTCTTTGATTGTGAGTGTGGGGCTTTTATTATTTGTATTGATCTATTATCCAACGGGGGATGAAAGCTCGTGGGGAGGAATGGGCTTTCTTGCTATTAGTGCTTTTTTTGGCGTGACCGGTTTAATCCTTACCATTATTGGAGTCTGGTATCGATACAAAATGAAGCGTTCGTGATTTGCATATTGTTTGGCACTCTTAATTGTGGTAACATTACAAAAAATAGAGGTGAGTGTTATGGAAGTTACTCTAAATAAATCCGGCTCTAACTCACAATTTCATCATCATATAAAGTAGTCTTGCTATTCGATTTCAAAAAATCGCACATAGGAAGACTATTTTTCATAACCGTATTTGATTAAGTGGATCACTTTAATCAAGTGCGGTTTTTTATGTTTATCAAAAAAGGAGGAAAAAAGGATGAAGAAAATGGACTATCAAAATGTAAGAGGGACACAAGATTATTTGCCGAATGAAGAGGTGGTGAGGCTCAAGATTAGGAGAACCCTTGAAGATGTGTTTATCCAGTTTGGTTGCAAGCCGTTGGAAACGCCGATTTTAAATTATACCGAGCTGATGGCTTCGAAATATGGTGGTGGTGCGGAAATCCTTGAAGAAATGTACACACTAACGGACAGGGGAAAAAGAGATTTGGCATTACGGTATGATTTAACGATGCCTTTTGCGAAAGTGATGGCCTTGAATCCAACATTGCCAATGCCGTTAAAGCGGTATGAGATTGGAAAAGTGTTTCGGGATGGTCCCATTAAAGCAGGGCGCTTCCGTGAATTTACGCAGTGTGATGTGGATATCGCTGGGGTTGATTCTCAAGTTGCTGAGGCGGAATGTATGTTGATTGCTTCTGAAGTATTTAAAAGGCTTGATTTGAAGGTTGAGGTTCAGTATAACAATCGGACGTTATTAACGGGGTTGCTGACTGTTTGTGGCGTAGAGGCTGACAAGATGAATCGAGCTGTGCTTACGTTAGATAAACTGAAAAAGAATGGTGTACAAGCGGTGTTAGCAGAGCTAGGTGAACAAGGATTAGCTGATGAGACGATTGCGGCAATTGAGCGATTTTTACAAGACAAGGAGAATGACAGCTTCGATTATGTTGAATCGTTTGCGGAACAAAACGAAGACATCAAACAAGGTTTACGGGAACTAATGTCATTTGCCACTTATCTTGAAGATTTTGGTTTAGATCAGGTATGTGTGTTTAATCCATTTTTAGCAAGAGGTCTTGATATTTATACGAGTACTGTATATGAATTGTTTTTAACAGATCAGTCCATTACCTCAAGCATAGGAAGTGGAGGTCGGTATGATCAAGCAATTGGAGGGTTACTTGGTACAGATGAAAAGGTGTCGACGGTTGGCATTTCGTTTGGACTGGACGTCATTTATTCGGCGATGAAAGGACAGGGACGTCAGGTCGATTCAACAAACCATTATTATGTTGTCCCCTTGAACAAAGAAAAAGAAGCCTTCTTTGTAGCAGGGGACTTGAGAAGTAAAGGGAATAACGTGGAGGTTGAGCTAGGGAACAAGAAAGTGAGCAAGGCGCTGACGAAAGCGAATAGAGAAAACTATCGGTATGTGGTTCTTATTGGAGAGGATGAAGTGAGGAATAATCAGTACAAAATCAAAGATATGAAATCTGGGGAAGAAACGGTTGTTGCGTTTCAGTTTTAGAGGAGGGGAGTTAGGATTATTATTTATAGGAGTGACAAATCGTCCATTAATATTCAAGAATTAAAACTGTTATTTCAACGGGTGGCCGATTGGAAAATGCCTACGGATCTACAAGATTGGGAGGATTCTTAACGGATTTTGTACGTTGGGGCGAAATTTATGACGTGGTGGTGGATGATTCCTTTCAAGTAAAAGGGATTGGAACAGAGTTAATAAAGCAATTGATTGACCATGAAAAAGTCAGTCGAGTACGAACGTTTTCATTAGGTGCCTCTCCTGGGAAAAGCTTTTTTTATGAGCGTCTAAGCTTTCGTAAAGTAACGGATCTTGGAGGGGAATATTTTATTCTCGTACGAAAAGAACGAGATCGAGAGCTTGAGTAGGGAATACTAGCTTAGCAAGTAAATATTTTGAAATGAGGGAGAATTAATGAGTATGCTATAATGATTATAAGTTAAAACAGTACAGCTCAATGGGCGGCGACACCCTTTTCGAAAGGGGGTGTTAGCCTTTGTCACTCTATGAAGCATTCAATCTCGTTATGACGGTAGCAGTAGCAACTTCTACATTTACGCTGTCGATTATTACACTTGTAATCGCGATTGTTTGCTTAAGAAACAGAAAATAGCCCTTGAGCTCACAACTCTGAAAAGGGCTATTTTTTAGGGCTATATGCTCTAAAACAAATGCGCCGACCTAGGGTTGACTTATCTGTTTTACGCCTGAATTCATGCTGTAACATGAGTTCAGGTCTTTTAAGTTTGTGTTCTTACTATTTATTTTATACATGATAAGTAAGTTGGTCAACTCAAAATAAATATCGTGTATGAAAGGGTTAGACATTTTCCCTACGAAATTAACTTCAAGCTAATAATACAGGCAATGATCCCGCCAACGAGTGCTAATTTCTTTACATTTATTGGTTCATTAAACATGAACATGCCTAAGAGCACGCTTCCTGCTGCACCAATCCCTGTCCAAATGCCGTAGCCGATGCTAATGGGGACTTCGACAAAGGAAAGGGATAAAAATAAGAGGCTGAGCCCCAAAAAAAGAAAAAGATCGTTGGTTTTAGCTTTTTAAAGCCTTCTGTTAATTTAAGGTTGATGACGCCACACACTTCAAAGCAACCGGCTAAGATCAAAAATGTCCAGTACATGTTAGACCTCGCCTCCAGCTGAAGCGCTGTCCTCTAATTCGTCTTTAACGAGCTTTAGTCCAATAATGCATGATATAAGCAGAACGACGATAATGACATTAGGCAATAAGAAAATGAGTGAAAATGAAATCATACCGCTTACATGTGAACATTTATGGATGGACGATAAAAAAGGATCATCTTATGTGCGTGTTTGTCTCTTCTTAAACCACCATACAAATAGTAGTAGAATGATCGTCATCCAAAGGTAGGGGACGAGTAAGTGACGTGTAACAGCTGAACTTGTCACGCCGTAATACAAATGGTAATTCGGAAAGAAACCAAGCCAGTCCATTCTTCCTGGATGATGGCTCATTAGCAGGCCTTCAAGAAATAAATAAAATAATGCAATCGGTGTCCCGTAAAGGCCGACGTCGATCGTGTTTTTAGCATTTAACCCAATGAACGTTCCAGCAAGAATCATGATTAGAACGACTGGAATACTTAACATGATGAGATTGAAACTAATACTCGGATCAAAACGATAAAAAATGAGAAAGAGCAGAACAAGAATGGTTGTGACAAAGAGCGTGACAATCATTTTACTTATAATCATGTGTTTTAAGGAAAAGCCTACTTGATGTAAGCGTCTAAATGTACCTTGCTCTCGTTCTTCAACAACGAGATTGCCTTGTGTAAACATCGTTACCATCGCAAATGTAAAGCCAATCACAAAAGATATGGGGAAGCTCTCTCTTGGAAACCACAAGAAGACGATAGTAATAAGGAGAGACATGATGAAATTAAATTGGACTTGACCGTTCCATCTCAAGTCTAAAAAATCCTTATAAATGAGTGCTTGCCACTGTTTGAATGTCGGTTTCCTCATAGGTGGATCAACTCTTTCAACTTACTATAATTGCCTTTCGATAACGGAATCGTACTTTTGGATGCGTTATCAAGGCTAAGGCTGTAGCTGTTTTTACTCCACACAATAATTTCTCTTACTCGTTGAAGATTAACTAAATACGAGCGGTGGCAGCGGAAGAAGCCTAATGGCTGGAGCCGTTCTTCTAATGCTTTAATTGTTGTTGATGAGGCAAACTCTTCGTTATTTACAAATAAGAACGTCTGTCCTTCCCGAGCTTCAATATAATCGATCTCCATTGGATTAAATAAAAAGATCTTGTCTTCCACTTTTGCGCTTACTTAATCTAATTGAACTTGATTATTCGAGCTATCTGTCAAAGTGGATTCTTCAAACGATTCCTCTGTTTCCTCAACCTCTTGCTCGACTTCTTGCAGGCCTCGTTCGTTGTAGCGATAGACTTTTTGACCGAGTCGAATTGCGTCTTCTAGCGTTGTTGTAAACACGAGTACAGTGCCCCCGTTTTTCGCTAAATGTAAAAGCAACGTATGGAGCACTTGCTTTGACTGCAGATCAATCATAAGCGAAGGGTCTTCAAATAAGTATACGTCCGCTTGTTGGATGAGAGCTGAGGCAAGCCTTAAGCGACAGCTTTCTGATGGCGTGAGGTGCTTGATTTTTTTATAGGCACATTCGTGTAATTCGCATAGCGTTAATAGGGTATCTAAATCTAGATGATGTTGGTACAAGCCGCGCCAGAACGTTAACGTTTGCTGAACCGTCAAGCGTTGGTAAAGCCCATCATCACGTTGAAACAGATAGACATTGCGTAACCCGCCATCAGGAAGCGTGATCATCTCGGATTTTAGTTGTTTGGGGTCATTGAACATCGCAAATAAACGCTGAATATACTCGTTTTCGCTTTGAATGGCGAAAATGTCCCCTTTATTAGCAGTAAGGGTTAAAGTTGGTAATTTCACCGTGTTTCCTTCAATTTTTGTTAAGTGATTAAAAGAGAAAGCCATCGTCGGTACTCCTTTGTCATGATGTCCTTAGTGTATACGCTAGGAACGAAAAATCAAAATCGTTTATTGTGATTTCCTTTACCTAAAACGAATGAAAGAATTACAATCGCAATGATGCTGAGGAAGCCTGCCGGAACAAACCAGTGTGGAGAGTCGTAATTCGGCAGAAATGTGATGGCTTGGGATAGCGAGTCGTAAATCACTAGAAACGGAAAACTTGCTAGGCCAATCATTAAAATGATGAGGAAAATGTTTATCGGCGACCTCATGGTACACCATTCCTTTCTTATGAGAATGGATTTAGATTTGGCACGTACTCTAAAAGATTTACACCATAATGAAAGGCGACTCCTAAAGCAATGGACCACGTGGTGATGGCAATCCCTTGCCAAAGGCTTACGTAGCCTTTTTTCGCTCCAGAAGCAATGGAGATAGCGGCACATACATGATAACAGATAAGCGGACCTGCAAAGGAAAGGCCGGCAACGCCATACTTGTTAAAAATGTTTTGCGCACGAGCAGAACGTTTGGATGACTTCTTGTTGCTAGGTTTACGAAATTTGGCAATGATCCAGATAAAAGCCATGACAGATAGCCAGTTTCCAAGGATGGCAATGACAATGACTGGAATACTCGGGAATCCAAAAACAACACCAATTGGTACCGCTACGTAGGACTCAAAGAAAGGGATAAGCGAGATAACAAATACACTTACATATTGCACCCATGTATCTGCCTCTATTAATGTTAGTAAAAGGTCTTGAATGGTTTCCATTTAGACTCACTCCTGTTTGTTTTGTCTCCCTTATCGTAGTGTTAATTCGGCTAGTGCGCATTCAAATTTAGCCGAAAGGAGGAGAATTTTTGTTGAATGGAGCCCAAGGAGCGTGAATGGTACCACGGTCATTTAAAGCTTGGTATAGAGGGATTTGTAAAGGGTTGAGGGAGGTGAGTGGAGTGAATGAGAGGTTGAAAGAAAGTTGTAGGTGAGATTTAATGAGAAAATTAAATAGTAAAAGCTATAGCTTGTAAGCTACAGCTCATTAAACGTTAAGCTTTTTGATCTTTAAGTTTCTTTTTAAGTTCTGCATGGAAAAAAACATACATAAATGTTGCACCCGCAATAAATGAAGCTATCGTTTTTTGCAAAGTGAACTGTGTCTGATCATTTATAAAATCAAATCCAGTGTCACAAAACTAGCGGAAGTATAAAGACCTGTTAGGAGCGCATATTTTAATCCTCTGTTCATTTAATCATCCTTTCAGAATAGTCTTTTTCTTTATTCCCTTCCAGTTTAATTGGTAAACTTATCCATTAATTTTTTGAAGCCGCTGTTCGGTTACAATGTGTATGGAGTGATTCTAACCTTTGTGGTTGGTGACGTTTCGATTCAATGAGTGGTGCTGATCTTTGCGCTAACAGCTGCTTTTATTGATTTTATCGTTCTTATAATAGGCAAGACATATCAACGAGCATAACGCGTAATAAAAAGGCACTCGCCACCGAGTGCCTTCTTCGTTTATTCACCTGTGTCAGCAAAACGCTTGATGCGCGTACCGATTTCATCACGAACACGTTGAAAAAATGCCCATTTTTCTTCGTCAGATCCTTCTGCTTTTGCAGGATCATCAAATCCCCAATGTTCACGTTTGACATGTGGCGGTGTCATCGGACATTTGTCAGCTGCGTCACCGCAAAGTGTCACAACGAGATCAGCATGATTTAAAATATGCTCGTCAATCGTATCCGATGTTTGGCTAGAAATATCAATGTCGCTTTCCTTCATTGCTTTTACAGCATTCGGATTCAGGCCGTGGGCTTCAATTCCAGCGCTGTACACATTCCAGTCGTTTCCTAAATGGGATTTCGCCCATCCTTCTGCCATTTGCGAACGGCAAGAATTTCCGGTACATAAAAAATAAATGGTTTTCTTCATGGATAGTCTCCTTTAATAGATCAGTAATAACCAGAGGTAAAGACCAAGTAACGTGATAAACAAAACAGGTAGGGTGATGACGATTCCTGTTTTGAAGTACGTTCCCCAAGAAATTTTGACACCTTTTTTTGTTAACACATGTAGCCAAAGTAAGGTTGCTAAAGAGCCAATCGGCGTAATCTTTGGTCCTAAATCAGCACCGATCACATTGGCATAGATGAGCGCTTCTTTCGTTAAGCCAGCTGTGCCAGATTCCGCGATCGCAATCGCGTTAATCAGAACGGTAGGCATATTATTCATGATGGACGACAAGATCGCTGCGATAAAGCCCATTCCCATTGTCGCCGCAAACAGGCCTTGGTCGGCAATAACAAAGATGGCGTCTGCTAATACATCCGTTAAGCCAACATTTCGAAGACCAAACACAACGACATACATCCCGATAGAAAAGAACACAATGTTCCAAGGAGCCCCTTTTAACACGCTAGTCGTATGAACGGCAGAACTTCTTCGTGATAAAACTAGAAAAATAAGCGCGATGATACCAGCTACAAACGAGACAGGTATGGCAACAAATTCGCTTACCATGTAGCCGACAAGAAGAAGCCCTAAAACAATCCACGAAAGGCGAAACATGGTTGGATCTTTAATCACATCCGCTGGCGCTTTTAACTCGGAATAATCGTAGCGTTTTGGAATGCTTTTTCGGAAATAAAGAAGCAGCACGACGATACTGGAAAGTAAAGCGAATAAATTCGGCACGATCATTCGCGTCGCATATTCAATAAAGCCAATTCCAAAAAAATCTGCGGAGACAATGTTGACCAAATTACTCACCACAAGCGGGAGGGAAGTCGTATCCGCAATAAAGCCACTCGCAATAATAAACGGGAAGACCATTTTTTCGTTGAAATTCAGCGAACGAACCATCGCTAACACGATAGGTGTTAAAATAAGAGCCGCCCCATCATTGGCAAAAAACGCGGCCACGACTGAGCCAAGTAAACATACATAAATAAACATGAGAACCGCGTTGCCTTTTGCTACCCTAGCCATATGTAGTGCCGACCACTCAAAAAAGCCAATCTCATCTAAGATTAGAGAAATAAGAATAACCGCGATAAATGTGAGCGTCGCATTCCAGACAATATCGGTCACTTCTAAAACATCAGAAAAACTAACTACGCCAAGCAACAAAGCAAGAACGGCGCCCCCACAAGCCGACCAGCCAATATTTAAATTTTTTGGTTGCCAAATGACAAACACTAACGTCACGATAAAAATGAGGGAAGCAAGTATCACATCAGTCATGTTTTATTTTCCTCAGCAACGTGCAAGCCCTTCTCTTTCTAACGCTTCTGCGTAGCGTTCGTCGTCATCGTTACTTTGATCAAGCAATTCTTGAATGAGCGAATAATACATAGACTCTTTATTTAAAGAAAAGTATCGCCATTGCCCTCTTCGTTCTTCTTTTAGGATAGCTAAATCCTTTAATTTTCGTAAATGTTGACTTACTGCAGGTTGACTCATTTGAAGCATCTCCACAAACTCACATACACAGTACGTTTTTTTCTCAACCAATTTTAAGATAAGAAATCGAGTTGGATCGCCAACAACTTTTAAACAAGTTGTCAGTTCAGCTATGCTCAATAGTTTATTGGTCATCTGACTCACCTCTTCAAACCGTATTATATAAGTGGTTTGTAATATAAGTCAATGGTTATATAGAATGTAAAAATCAGCTTACATCCTGTTTAGTATAGAAATATTCCCACTCATTTCCATCTGGATCGGTAACCCAGAACTTGTCTTGAACGGCATGACAACACGTTGTATCCCATTCTTCTCTTGCGAAAAATCCTTCTTGTTCAAGTCTACTTTTGTGGTAAAAAATTTCTGCTCTCGAGTGAACTTGAACACCTAAGTGATTAATCGTATTCCCGAAAACCTCATCTACTTGTGTGAGCGTTAAGTTAAGCTTTGGTTCTATAGTTAAAAATTTCACATATCCGTCTTTTACTTTTTCGGGAGGGGTACTAAAAAAGCGTTCATAAAAAGCTTTGCTCTCCTCTAAATTTTTCACATGTAATCCAATATGTACATTCATAAAATTTCTCCTTCATCAAATTAGTTTGATTAATTATAGATAAATTAAAACCGTTATTTAGACGGTTTCAAAATACAACACAGTTGTTCTGACAGGATTGAATCCACGTGCTTGCGATTAATTTGATAATAGCTCCAAGTTCCTCTTGTTTCCTTAATTAAAAAATTGGCGTCCGTCATAATTTTGAGGTGATAGGAGAGCTTAGATTGTGGTATATCCATTTTTTCCGTCAAATCGCAAACACACATCTCACCATTCACGCTCAATAAGTTTAGCAACGCCAGTCTTTTTGAGTCTGCTAATGCTTTGAATTGTGTTTCGTATGTTCTTAATTGGTCAAGAGATAGGTTCGTATTCATTTGTTTTATCATCGATAGATACTCCTTAAATCAAATTAATTTGATTAATTAGAGTTTACATTAACAAGAAAAATAAATCAACTTTTTTTGATTTATTAAATTTATCGCATTAAACATTTCACTTTCGGGTAGATGAAGCTGTAGAGGAAGTTCTTACATCTACTGTCATTTATGGGGAGTGAGCAAAGATGAAAGTATTTATGAAAACGGGCTCAGCGATTATGTTTAGCGCTGCGTTATTGGCGGCATGTGGAAGCGGTGAGGAAGCGGCGAATGGTAATGAGGTCGAGAGAACAGGCAATGAGACCGAAGTAGAGAATCCTAACAGTACGAGCGGTGAAACAAATGAAGAGACTGATATCGATGAAGAAAACGAAGAGCAAGAAATGAGTTCAGATGATGACGCTGAATCGGAAGAGGAACCTGTAGAAATTCAATTTGATCCAGCGGAAGAAGGGGAAGAGCGAGAGGCTGGTGTAACCAAACAAGATCAGTACATGCAAGGTGGGGTGTTTACTGGTGGAGAAATGAAAGATGCCACAATGATTGGAAACATTGAGCACGGCATTCACGAGGAATTCGAGCGTTTGGTTTTAGATCTACATGAATGGATACCTGAGGAGACAGGAGAGCCGAAAAGCGTGCCGAGTTCTTTTGAAGTGATTAAAGAAGCGTATCCATCCCGCCTTGTTTATTCATTACAAGGCTTGCGTGCTCAGCCAAGCCATGAGGATCTTCCGGATTTAGAGAGTGCTGCTTATTTTTCTTCTATGGCAATTACGCCTATGTTTGATGATACAACGGTTGAATTAGCCGCGTATCTTCAAGATTCCACCGAGTTTGAAGTGTATGAGCTACACGAACCAGCTAAAATTGTCACCGATGTTCGAGCGGTTGATCGGGAAGGGGAGTATGCACCAGTATTTTCGTTAAGAACGGCATCTATTGCGGATGATGGTGCAATTGAGCAAACCCAAGGGCCTGAGATGGCGTTTATGGAAGAAGGTTCGGAAAACGTACGAATCGTGCATTCAGCTGACAGTACGCTTTTTGTGGAAGAAGGCTACTACTTTTCGTTAGAAGAAGCTGAAGAGAAAAAAGAAGCGTTAGAGAATGATGGATTTGAGTATGACTTATTTATTGAAGAGCGAGGCATGTTTGATGTGCCAGAGAACATTGAGGAATAGGGCGCTGCCGTGTGCAGCGTTTTTTAATTTTTCATACAAAATTATGTACATTTAAACAAGGATCTGCTCATGGGGTGATTTTGCAGCATGATGACTATAACGAGTTGATTGAAAAAAATAATGAGAAAGATATCATAATTGATATTTTACGAAGCGAGAATGAGCTGTTAAAGGGTGGGAAACGGTATCATTTGAAAAGTTTATGGAGGATATAATACTTGGGCTACGAAATAAGATTAACGAAACTGACTGAGAAAAAATTGCGTGAGATTGCTCATTTTATTATTGAACAATATGCATTATCAAAAACAGTATAAAGTAGATGAAGAAAATAAAGTAGTCGTTATCCTATCCATTCGTTAAATTTAACAGCGTAAGGATAAAAGCAGTAAAGCAGTTTCTTATATGAAAAGGGGTGTTAGGTTGAAGAATCAAGGGTTAGTACGAGTTGGAACAATCTATTTACCGGTAGTAAGTGTGGACGTTTCTGCGGACTGGTATATAAAGAATCTTTGTGCAGAATTAAGCTATAAAGATGAAGAGAAAGCAATCTTAAATGTAGCGAATCTAAGCGTATTTTTAGTGAAATCGCATGAAGATCAAACTGCAAATTTCTATGATTGTAATGGAGCAGAACGGTTTTCGGTGACGTTTGAAGTTGATGGGTTGCATGCTTTAGAAGCCCTCCACAACGAATATCGGCAAAAAGGGGTGAAAGTAGGCGACATTGAAAGCAGAGGACATGCTGGGAAAAATTTTGTTTTCTATGATTTGGATGGAAATCTATTTGATGTGTGGAGTGAATTAAGTCCTTCTTTCAAAGAGGACTAACGATTAAAATAGGAGTGATTGCCAAGGCAAAAAGAAAAAAACAAGCGTCAGAATGGTTAAAACTCCATAAAGGAGTGCTCTTTTAGGGCGACGGAATGCGTTCATTTTTATTACTTTCGTGATTAAAACACTTACAACGAGTGTCGCGATGCTATAAAAGAGAATATTTAGCCACGGTTGAACTTGGAATATGCGAAGCAAGCTATAACTAATAGATAAGAGAAAAATGAAAATCCATAGCCATCCTTCCACCATGAAAAATTGATTTTCTCTTCGTGTATAGGTTTTGGTCATGGATGATCCCCTCTCCTCAATCCGCTTTTTACATTCTTTGCTTTAATTTGCGTCTCATTCCAATTGTGATAAATACGATTACTAAGCCGATTAACGTAAGAATGTTTGGCAGCATGATGGAATGATGGCCATTACGAAAACTCATAATCGTTATGGTCAGAGAAACAATGAAAAGTAAGAGTGCTAAAGCGATTAGAACATTTTTAAAAGCTTGAGATTGTTCGGCTTCATAGCTAAGCTCCTTCCGTTAATGTAAAACGTGTTTATCCATATCCGTAATTCGGAGAAATGAAACCAATATTTTAAAAAATTGGTTAATTTAGAGAGTTACAATCGTTATTTGAAAAAGAAGAGAGGCTCAAGGTGCCAATCTTCTCTTTTTTGGTTACGCTTCTTTTCGAAATGATTCATTGGCTTGCTGAAATTGTTGTTCATCAAGTGTATGGTCCATTTTCGCCATGGCGGTGGATCCAACGAGGTCACTTGTCATATTCGTTGTTGTTAATCCAGCATCAATAATAGGCCAAACTGCAGCTAGTACTGGAATTAGATAAAGAGGCATACCGAGCGTCTCAAATAAGACGGTCGTCATGACAATTCCCGCTCCTCGAACCCCTGCCGCTCCGATGGACAAAAGAATGCCCATTAAAACAAATTGAAGGATGAGTGTAAACGTAATGGGAATGTCGTAAACGTAAGCTGCGAATACGGAGATAACCCCGATCGCTACTGAAAATCCGTCCATGTTTACAGTTGCGCCAAAAGGAACGGTGAATGAATAAATTTTCTCCGGAATCCCTAAGCGTGTTTTTGAAACTTGTAGGGAAACAGGTATAGTTGCACTACTTGTTGATGTTGTAAAAGCAAACAACATCGTTGGTGAAACGTTTTTATAAAATTGAATCGGGCTCTGCTTACCTATTAATCGAATGATAAGCGGATAAACAACCAATAAGACGATTAATAACCCGATATATACGGAAAGGATGAACGTTGTAACGGTTCCGATTAAATCATTGCCAAATGTGCCTATTAAATTCGCAAGTAAAGCGAAAATACCATAAGGTGCAAATTTAATAACAAATTCGGTTAATTTCAACATGACGTCAGCACTTTCATTAATAAACGAGTAAATCGTAGGGACTTTTGATTCCCCAAGCGTAATCAAGACAATGCCAATAAACAAGGTAAATACGATAATTTGTAGTAAATTCATTTCACTTAGAGAAGCGAATACGTTTGACGGAATCCAAGACAGAAATTGTTCAGTGAGTTGAAAGGTAGTAGGTTCAATTTCTTCGCCATTCGAAAACATACCAACGGATTCAGACCCAGGCTTCATTAATAATGCAACGATAATTCCTACACTGGTAGCAAGAATACTCGTTAGGACTAAGTAGCCCATAAACCGAGCCCCTATTTGACCAAGAGATCTCGCATCCTTCATTTTCGTTATTCCTGATAATAGGGAGGTAACAACGAGTGGAACGACGAGCATTTTAAGTAATGATAAAAAAATTTCCCCAACGAATGCGATCAGTGATGCTTGTTCTCCAAGAATCAAACCAACTGTAATACCAAGAACTGCTCCAATGGCAATTTGCGTATATAAAGGTCGGTTAAACCACCATTTCATTTGTATCCGCCTCCAATAGAATCAATGATATGTATACCGCTTACATTATTAATGAAAGACGAGACGTTTCGTTAAAATTGTTTAACGTCCATTCACACGTAACAACGATTGTGTAATGTGAATAAATGTCCTCATATCGTCTAATGTATGGCAATGTAAGGGAGAGACACGTATGAGCCCTTCTAATTGAACAGATTCTAGTATCCGTTTTGAATAATAGCTTGTGGCGAGTCGCTCATATACGAGAACGCCTTTTTTTGTATAAAGCTCGACTGCTTTTGACCAAGAAAGATCATCGAAAGATAACCCTACAATAAAATCTTTTTGCTCTAAAGGTTGATCTTTAAAGTGGACAGTGAGTCCATCTAATTGGAGCAAGCCAGGTGTGTCTTGATCACCATGTAATAAAAATGTATGAAGCGCACGCTCGCGATCTTCAATGAGTGTCATCCCGTTTACGTATTGTTCACGTCTGTCCGTTGATTCACTGACGTAAGAACCGAGTGTACAAATATAGTTAACAATCTCACTAAAACCAGCATAATGTGCAGGTGCTGGCGAACCGAGACCCCATTTATCAGCGGGAGCAGCTGCGAGTTTTAGGTGAGTAATACTTGCTGCACGTTCAGAGATATACGCAAATGCCATTCCGCGGTTGCCAAACATTTTATAAGGGGCAATGTTTAACCCATCTACATCCCATTTTTCCAAATCAACGACACCATGAGGGGCATATTGAACGGCATCAATGACAATATACATTTCTGGGTTAATGGCTCGTGCTTGTTTAACTATTTCAGGAATGTCCAGAATGGCACCTGTGATATTTGATGTGGCGACAAAAGCTAATAGGTTTGTGTCTTTATCGATAAGCTCGATTATTGATTTTGTTAAAACCGTTCCTGTAAGTGGATCGGCTTCAGCAACACGTAATTCTTTTTTATGCAAGTCTGCGTAATGGACACACGCATCGTATGCGGATGGATGTTCTAATGCGGTAGTAACAATATTTCCGCCAGCTGTTGCCTGACTAAATGACCCAATCATTTCAAACATCGCTCGTGAAGCGGTGTCAATGGGTAAGATACTACCAGATGTAGCATTAAGCATGATGTGCACATCGTTTAACCCATTCTCAATAATTTTGCGAATTTCTAAAGCCATATCATGAAGGCGTTCGGGACAATCAGGATAAGAGGCAATGCGCGCATCTGCTTGTACAACATTTTTTAAACGGAGTGATCCGCCTGAGTTTTCAAAAAAAAGACGTTTGTTTCCAGTGATATCTTCATCCAAATAGTAGAATTGCTCTTGCATAAAGGAATCTAGTGGCTTGTTAAATAGTAGACTGTCCGACAAATTAAACACCCTTTTTCAAGATTTAGTTTGAGATGATCTTATCACGACTGAAAAAATAGAGTAAAATACAATTTTACAGCATTTATTATAAGTTTTTACGATATTAGTAGGGGGACTTTATGAATAAAGAGGAAGTGAACGCTTTTCTAGCAATTGTGCGATGTGGAACGATTACGAATGCGGCGACTACGCTATATGTCTCTCAATCTTCTTTAAGTCAACGACTTGCAAACTTGGAGAAGAAGCTCGACACAAAGCTAATAACAAGGGGAAAAGGAAAGGCGACCATTCGCTTAACTGAAGCAGGGCATAAATTTTTGCGTATTGCAGATGAATGGGAAAAGCTTGTGCAAGAGACAGAAGAACTTAAATATGTATCTAACAGACAAGAGTTACGTATTGGCTCCGTTGACAGTGTAAGTTCATTTATTCTCTATCCAATTTTTGAAACGATCATGAGAAAATGGCCACAAACAAGATTGAGAATTCAGACTCACCAGTCTCATGAACTTTATGCATTGATGGAGCAACGTAAAATTGATATTGGGTTTGTTTTACAGCAACGAGCAACCTATTCATTCGACATTGAGCCTTTATTTTCTGAAGAGATGTTTGTCATTATGCGAGTGGATGAGAAGCTCTACACGAAAGAATCAATGATTGACAATCAACAATTAAACCCGGAAAAGGAACTTTATATTAATTGGAGCCCTGATTATCAAGAATGGCATAATCAGTGGTGGCAAACGAATGCAACAAGTGGTATCCAGCTCGATACCGCTCATCATTTAAAGCAACTACTGCACGGTAATTATTGGGCGATTGTTCCTCTTTCTATTGTTAAAGCATTGGCGAAAGACATTCAACTGCATGTATATCGTTTAATGGACCCGCCACCACCACGAACTTGTTATATGTTATCTCGATCAAGCCAGCATGCTAAGTTTATACAATTATTTAAACAGGTGAAGGAAGGCAACTAAAAGGTGAAATTACCGATAAAGATCATTAAAAAAAGCCACTCATTCGTCAGAGCGACCTTTTTCTTCGCGTAGTTGCTGGAGTTCATCTAGCAGTTGCTTTTGCGTAGCTTCCATTTCTTCTAAACGCTTTTGAGTGACGTGTTGATCTTGTTGGAGTTGTTCGATTACTTGTGCTTCACTGGTTTGTCTTGATACGTTTTTTCGATACAAGACAATCAGGAGGAGACCAATGCCGATAAGCGCAAAGAGCGGTATTAAAGAAAAGAGGATGTTTATACTGTTATACTCAATCGGTTCAAACATTCAAAAACCTCCTAATGAATGGTATTTTCCTAGTCTAGCATAAAAAAGAGAACGAGCGGCTTTCGAGCCTTCATTCTCTTTGTCATTATAGCTATCCCGTTTGAACTAAACGCTACCGGGGTAAAACTGAGTCTTTGCTTAATTAGGAGGAGCATCCTAGCTGCGTTATTGACCTTTTCCTGCTTCGACGAGTAAGAAAATAGCAGCAAGGATGTGCAGAATCATACCAACGATTGGAATTAAGCCTAATGCAGATGCGAGAATCCCTAAGATATGGCCTGTTTTCTTGCGATTTTCTCTTGTTGCAAAAGCTAAACCGATTATATGAAGGATTAGCATAAAGAAGAGTGGTGTCCAGGAAAGTGAGATAATTAGGGCTCCACCGAGTATAGGCAAACCCCATAGCGCTTCTAACCCGCCAGACACCCATTTTATTGTTCTGCTTGGCACTAAAAGAACTCCTTTCAGCTGAACGATTTTCTTTTAGCATGTCTTAAATAGAGAAACGTATGCACCTCTTCTATGAACGAAAAAAACTGCCCCTCACGAAAAAGGGCAGCTTAATTTTTGGCGTTATTTTGACGCGACGTGAGCGACTTTTTTTGCGGTATCTTTAAAAATTTTTCCGTCTTTCATGACGAAGGTGATGTTCTCGTGCTGTTCTAAAACGTGAATGTTTTCAAGGGGGTTGCTGTTTACTAAGATTAGGTCAGCCCATTTGCCGGGCTCGATTGTACCGACGCGATCACCCCAGCCCATGCATTCTGCAGCTGTTTTCGTTGAAGCGACAATGGCTTCCATTGGCGACATACCAATCTCGCACATGAGTCCGAGTTCTCGTAAATTAATACCGTGTGGGAAGACGCCTGCATCCGTTCCCATCGCAATTTTTACGCCTGCTTTATAGGCTTTTTCAATACTTTGTTTATGAATATCAATGACTTGTTTTGACTTTTCAATGGCATAAGGGGCCATTGTATTTGTCGTTTCAGCCGCTTCTAAAACAGCCAGTGGGGCAAGCAAAGTCGGTACCAGGTATGTGCCGTTTTGAAGCATTAATTCTAGCGCTTCATCATCAATAAAGATGCCGTGTTCAATGGAATGAATACCTGCGCGTACGGCATTTTTAATGCCCTCTGCACCTTGGGCGTGTGCCATCACTTTAATGCCTTTACGAAAGGTAGCTTCTTCTACCATGACTTCAAGCTCTTCCTGCGAGAACTGAGTAAATTCAGGGTGATCCGTCGGGCTTGAAACGCCACCAGTTGCATGAACTTTGACCACGTCCGCTCCGGCTCGTAGCATCTCGCGGACTGTTTTTCTTACTTCTTCACGTCCGTCACATTTGCCGTCCGGCATGCCTGGATAAACAGGAGCAGTCGTATCAATACCAGAGAGATTCCAACTATCCCCGTGTCCACCCGTAATCGTCAGAGGGTTAATACTGACTTGCATACGTGGACCAGGAACAAGACCGTCCTCTACTGCTTTTTTGATACCGGCGTCTGCAAAGCCGGCATCTCTCACAGATGTGATACCTGTTTGTAACGTGGTTTCAAGTCGTTTAGCTGCTTCAAAAAAACGATAAGAAAACGGTGTGAGCAGTGATTCTTGTACGTTTTTAATTTCTAATGCCATGTGTACATGGGTATCAATGAGTCCTGGAAGAAGGTATTGTCCCTCGCCATCAATGATCGTTGCTTCTGTTGGTAGATCAATTTCTTGTGCAGTACCTGCCGCAATAATCTGTTGTTGTTCGATTAGAACAACCGCGTTTTCAATCAGTTCTTTTCCTGTTCCATCAATCATGACGACGTTTGTAAGTGCGGTAATGGCCATTTCTATCCTCTCCTTTTATAGAGTTGAAATTAAAATACTTGCGATTGCTACGGAGCCAACGGTAACCGATGTGAAACCACCAATTAACATAGGGGCCATCAGCTCATCCATAATCCGTTTTTGTTCAGCTTCGTTTTTTCCTTCGCTTCGACTAATTTCTTCAACAATGAGGTAATCTCCTGGAAAACCGTACAAAGCGGTTAATACAACTGGAATTGATTTGTTTCGATCCCACTTAAAAATTTTTGCGCCGATCAGTGCGCCAATCATCAGTCCGACAATTCCAACCACCATAATGACGATGACTGGTAGAAGGGAGGCGACAATTTGATCCCAAGTCACGCCAATTAACGAATTCATTACGACAAATATGAGCGCAATCATTGTAATCCCTGAACTATTGGCTTTTTCCATCGATCGTTCTGGCAATAACCGTAAGGCTGCTGCTGTTACACCGATCACGAGTGCCCAAAGGCTTGCGTTGACGCCTGTGAGGTCATCAAGGAGTACCGCAAATGCACCCCCTGCAAATAACAAAAAGATAATGACGAAATGACTTTGCATCCATGAATGAGGAAGGACAAAGGGTTTTTTCGATTCTGACGCCTCTTCGTCAGTAGGTTGAATGGCTGCCGCTGTTTCATCAGTTCGGATTTTCTTGGCATAGCGGGCTAGAAAAAAAGAAGTAAGCGGCATGCCGAAGAAATTTTGAATCGTGAAGACGGCAATGGGGATAGCCATAATCGCTGTAAATCCGGCATCCCTTAATCCTTCTGAAGTTACGATGTAGGCGATAATGCCGCCTGTAATGGGTCCCGCACCGGCTACGGCTGTTTCATAATTAAATAAAAGAGTGATGATACTAAGTACACCAAGCACGGAAAAGGCTAGTCCAATAAGCGTAATGACCACAGCTTGGTATTGCTGAATCATTGTCTTTAATGGAATCATTGTACCTAAATGAACAATTAATACAGGTACAAGCACGCCACCGACTGCAACAAACGTAGAATCTTCAATGTAAGATTCGGGTATAAGTCCTGTTTGCAAGAAAAGGAATACAGTGGCCACAACAACAAGTAAAGTCGGAATGCGTGCACGTGATAGAATCGAAATAATTTCTCCAATTGCGATAATCGCGATAAATAATAAAGCTAAATAGATGGGCTGCAAACCAATTCCCCCCTTTGCCAAAGTCTGGCACTGTTCGTTGACAAAAGAGTCTGAACAAATGCTTGAATAAAACTATAAGGGAAATAGACTGAACATTCTATAGTTTTATTCGACAAAATTCACTGTCTTTTTTGTCCGCTGTCGCTAAATGAGATAATTTCTAAATAGTGAGCAATTTTAAGTGCGAGATGAAGTTCGAAACTATGACTAGATGTGAAAGCGCTTATATCGAAGTGTTCATAGATTTTTTTTAAGCGGTATTTTACCGTGTTCACGTGAACAAAGAGACTTCGTGCAGCTTCTTTCAATCGTTGTCCTTGTTCCATATAAACAAACAAGGTGTGTAGGAGATCCTTGTTCGCTTCGTCCATCACCAAATCACCAAGCTGTCCGTGTACATATTTCCTCAATACTTCTTCATCCATCGTCAGAAATAATTGGTAAGGACCTAGGGATGTATAGTGTATAACTTGATGGGGTTGTTGTTTACGTTTTAAAAAGTGAATGGCTTTTACCGCTTCCGTATAAGCATTCTTCAAGTCGGTTAGTTTTTTTCGAGCTTGTCCAATTCCAGCGTAGCCAATCAACCCCCATTTTTGTTTTACGTAGTCGAGCAGTTCTACTAAACAGGACTCAATAGCGGCGTATGAATGTTGGGACGAGACTGGGAATAAAAACGTTAAATCAACATGTCGTTCATAAACAATTGCTGGTTCTGGTAGTTTAGAAAGGGCAAAGTAAACTTTCCGCATGAACGATTGTTTTAATCGGCTGTTTTGTTGCAAAAGCATACTCCCGTGTTCCAGCTGAATTTTGGCAATGATGTAGTGGTGTTCATTTGTAGTGGGAACATGCATAAACAATTCTTGTACGGCACTCTCTGGCTGGATAGAATGGATCGCCATTTCTAGTAACCGCCCAGTATACAACAAATCGTCAACATCTTGTTTTTCGCGTTGATGTAGTTCCATCACAAATATAGGCAGTGCTTGTTCAATTGCTACTTGGTCCAACGAGTTTAACAGGGAATCTGCATGACTGATGACGATTAGAAACCCTAAAGGATCGGTCTCGATTTGGATAGGAAATGTATAGAGTTCAACGCCTTCTTGTCGGAATAACGTAGTTTGAACGCCTGTTGTTTGATTTTTTATAAAGGAGTGCGTAATCTCGGTAAAGTGTTCCTTTGTAATAGGAGACTGAAGTTGTTGAGGAAAGCGAGAAAGTTCTTCAGCAAATTCATTCAACACGACGACATCTTTGGAAAGCAACCGAGCTAATGCTGCTGTAATGTCGTCGATCCCACCGTTGGAAAGGGAAACTTTTGAAAGCGCATGATGTATGTCTTGTGTTCGCTTATTTTGAGAATATAGCCGAGCGTTCTCAATCGCAATGGATGCTTGGCGGGCAAAAGTCTCTAATAGCTCTAAATCATAGGCATCAAACAGGTGGTCTCGCTTAAAGATATCTACTGTTAGCACACCAATACAGCTGCCATCAATACGGAATAACGGAACAGATAGGGCGCTTACAGGATACGTCAATTCAGGAAGAGACTGCTCGTAATATTGGGCATTTTGGGCACTAAGGTTCCCCATCCCTTTTTTCGTATCGTGCATGTGCATATAAATACTACCTTGTTTCTGCTGAAAGGTTTTACCGCTCATTCCCTCGCCAGGCTTTAAGCGGACTTTTCCTAGTGACGCCATCTTGAATCCAATGGCACTTTCCGCATAGAGGGCATTTTGTTGTTCGTCATATAAAAACAAGACGCCAGCTGTTGACCCATCAATAACATGTAACGCTTCTTGTAAAAGTTGGCGCAAGACATCAGGTAATTCACGAGTCGAGCTTAAGACGCGAATGGATGTCATTAGACTATTTAATTGTTGTTCAGTTTTCATTGTATGCATCTCCTTACTTTCATTCAGTTCATCATAAGGGAAAAGAAGAAGAGAAACTAGCTTGTTAAGACGCGAAAAGGAAAAATTAAACCCTTCGCCCTAGTTTCAAGAAGTGTTGTAAAGGAAATGGTATAGGCATCATCTTGGAGGTGCAGAAAATGAAGAAATCAACGATTGTCATGATTTTGCTTATTGGCTTCGCTCTTACTAGTATATTAGGAGTCATCGGCTTCTTTTAATAGAAGAATAAATGTCACTACGAAAAATAGATAGAAAACGATTAAAGGTGGTGTGGCGAACGCTGCGCTCACTGTGTTTCGTTTCGACATTCTATACCGATAATTGTCTAAAAGAAAGACGCATCGTAATCGAAAAAACCTTCTTGAAGGGCATATTCTCCTTCATGAAGGCTCTTTTTATAGAAAATCGTTTTTGTTACATATAATGAATCTGATCTTTATATCTTGCCATCATCGTGGCATTGTAATCATCGCCACCGTCAAGATTCGCGCTACGAAAAATTGGGACATCCTTACCTTTAGCTTCTAGTTTTTCAATGAGCTTCAAGACGATGGAATGAATCACAAAGCTTCCTGAAATGGTTGATGTTGGGGCGACTTTTTGTGAGAGTGAATCAATTGAGACAGTGGCATCCCCAGGTTCGCCATAATTATCAATGATAATGTCGCTCACTTCAAATAACCGCTTTCCCGAAGAGTGTCGGGATGTCACACCCATAGAATAGGTTAAATTTGTGAGTGAAATGACGTGCATGCCGCGCGCTTTTGCTTCAATGGCGAGGTCAATCGCAACTGGATTTCTTCCTGAGACCGAGTGGATAAACACGACGTCCCCAGCTTGGACTGGCTTTGAGTCTAGAATGATATTGCCGTATCCTTCTAACCGTTCGAGCTGCGAAGTAAGCGTCACTGGCTCGACATTCAACATTAACGCTGGACTGAAAAGTGGATTAAAGAGTGCGAGTCCACCGGCGCGATAAAACGCATCTTCGGCAATAATACCAGCATGAGACGCTCCGAAAAGGTAGAGAGAGCGGCCGCTGTTGACCGCCTCTTCCATTAAAGATGCTGCTTGCTCAAGGGTGGGTTCTTGCTCGTCCACAATCCGCGTAAGAATCGCTTCAATCGATTGATAGTACTGTTTTACATAAGACATTCAAATTACCCCCCTGGAAAAATTCGTGCAAATAAGTCTCCGATAAAGCTCCATAAAGAGAAGTCATTCCCTCCGAAGATGACAATCCAATCTGCTGCTGTTCCACTCAAGATCGGAACGGAAAGACCGACGAGTAGGATCATCACAATTCCGGCAACAGCCGAGCCTGCTATCGCACCTCGTAAACCACCTTGTCCATTTGCAATGATGGCAGCTGTCCCAATTTCAAAGAAACAAGTAATGGTTAGTGGGACAATGACGAAGCTGAAGACGCCCATACTTCCTGTAATAAAGATCGTTGCCACCGATGTAATCATCGAGACGACAAATCCAATCAAGACAGCGTTTGGTGCATATGGGAAGAGAATCGGTGCATCTAAGGCAGGCACTGCATTCGGAATCCATTTTTGCGAGATTCCTTGGAAAGCTGGAATAATTTCAGCGAGCATCATACGGACACCAAGTAAGAGAATGGTTAGTCCGGCTCCGAAAAGAATTCCTTGCATGACACTATAAATGAACAAGTTTTGTTCCGCACCGAAAGCTGTAGCCGCTGTATCAAATCCAATAATAAAGCTCACGACAATATAAACGAAAAACATGACAATCGATGACGTAATGCTAATTTCTCGTAAAAATTCCGTCGAACTCGGAAACTTAATATCTTCCGATGACCGTCCTTTTGTCCCGAATAATTTACCGACCATGCCGGCAATAAGGGAGAGAATGGTCGTAGGATGACCAATAATAAAGTCGTCAGACCCAGTCACTTTTCGAACAAATGGACGTAATAGAGCAGGAGCAATAATGATATAAAGAGCTGTTAGAATAGAAGCAAAAATAACGAGTTGCGTATTGTTTAAATGATTTTCGATTCCGACTGCAACAAAGATAAACGGAAACCAGAACAACATGTGGCCAGTCAGGAATACGTGCTTAATGGGTGTAAAGCGAGCGACAAGTAAATTAATCATAAAAGCGATTAACATCGATAGGCCGATCTGGGTGCCGTATTGGCTTAAGATTGTATCTGCTCCTAATGCGGGAGCGACTTCTGGGTTGTCAATGTTGTACATGACGTTAAACCCTTCTGTTAATGGTGCAATGGAGTTCATTAAAATATTTGTCCCTTGTGTCAAAATGACAACACCGATAACGGTTTTAGCTGTTCCTGAAACAACGGAGGAGAAGTCTTTCCGCAATAATAAAAGACCAGTTAAGGCAATGAGTCCTAAGAAAATAGCTGGTTCACGAATAACTTCAATTAGAAAATCCATCACAGTTTGCATGTGTAACCCCCCTTATATATAGAGGGAACTTCGGCAATTACGCCTGAAGTTCCGCTTCTACTTTTTCTTTTATTTCAGCTTTGTTTACAAAGCTGTTGATGATGACAACTGGCTTACCGGCCGTTTGTTGGAGTTTCTCACCTAGTTCTTTACTTGTGAAAATATAGTCTGCTGGTGTACTTTGGGCAGAGCCGACATCACCCGTAAACACGTCTGCTTGAATGCCAAGGTCTTTTAAGACACCATCTAAATTCATTTTTAACACCATGGAAGAGCCTAGTCCGAACCCACATACAGTCATAATTTTTAACTTTGCCATTTGAAATCGCTCCTTTAAATTAAGTTATATAATGCTTCGTTTGAGGGGGCTTGTCGAAGCTGATTGACTTTTTCTTCGTCAATTAAGATGTGTGAAAGTTGCTCAATCAGTTTGAGATGAGCGTCGGACCCTGTTGCCGAAAAAGAGAATACGAGGTCAACAGGATCATTTTGCTCACTGCCGAAAGCGACTGATTTTTCCAATACTGCAAGAGAAATCGCATCCTCATGAACGGCTTCACTCGGGCGTGCATGGGCCATGGCAATTCCCGGTCCAATCACAATATAGGGCCCGTTTTCTTTTACTGAATCGATCATTTGAGAGATATAGTGTTGGGAGATGGCACCTGTAGCTAATAGTAAATTTCCAGAAGCTTGTATCGCTTCTTCCCAGTCGTCTGCTTTTACATCTACAGCAACATGTTCTTTTCGTATCCAATTTGTCATTCTGCCGCGTCCTTTCGTCGATTCCATTTTTGTAAAAGTTGATCTCTTGATGCTTGGTGCTCTAGATAATGGAAAAGTTGCATAAAGTCTTGGTTATGCACTTCTTTAATTGCCAATACAATCATCATATCGACGCGCTCAGGATTTAAATCTCCGAATTCAATTTGTTGGTCCAAGACGGTTAAGCTAATGCCTTCTTTTATTACGTATTCAGGTCTAGCGTGTACAAACGCCACGTTTGGAAGAAAAACCATATAGGTACCATTTCGTTCCACGGACATGATCATTTCTTGAATATAGCCCTGTTCGATGTAGCCTGCTTCTAAAAGTGGTTGAGCGGCTAATGTAATGGCTTCTCGCCAATCTTGTGTCTGCGCTGTATGAATGGTTTCATCAAAGAGGGATGGCTCTACTAGACTAGCTTTTCCGTATAATTCATTAAAAGAAGCGAGCTGTTGCCGATTAATGATTTTATGAGCTTCGTGTTGAATCAATCGTTTGTCGTTATCGCTAAGAAGCGGGCTCACGCGAAAGCACTTTGTTTGTTGCCATTCGGGCATCTGGATATCTTGTGTCGTCAAGACAAAATCAGGGTTGGTTTCATCAAGCATTCGTTCTAAATCTTGTGTCCGAACAACATTGATTAAGTGAAATCCTGGTTCAATTTGTTCAAGTTTCGATGTCAGAATGGAAGAGGCTGCTAGACCAGATGAACAGACAACGATTACCGTTGGGAGAAATTTTCGACTTCTGTTTCGCTCATAGGCTGCGCTAATGTGCATCGTGATATAGGCCACTTCACTAGCAACCATTTCAAAGCCCATATCATATGTCATTTGAAAAACCATTTCGTAAATCGCGCGATATCGAACTTTTATTTCCTCTGTATAGGGATTATCAACTTCAACCCCTTGAGAGATTCGCATAAACGCAGCTTTTACATGATGGGTTAAATCGTTCATTAACTTTTCATCGGCCAGTAAGTCCGTATGCAAGATGGTCGATACTTGCGACAATAACTGTTTGCAAAACTGAATCTCGCGTTCATAATTTCGTAGATGCGGTGTTCCTTTTTTGTACGACACGATTTTCGCTTGATCGAATAAATCGTCCAAAAAGGCGCATTCATGAAGAATGGAGCGATCATCTTTCACATGTTCTTGAATAAACGATTCAATTACACCTAAGTGAAAATGACGTTTATGGCGGTTGTTTTTCGGAACAAACACATAGTGGTTCATCGCAATTTGTTGCTTCCACCAAAACAAGAAGAGATAAAACACATCAACAGTTGACTCACTATAATGGATACCTCGTTCGGTTTGAACAAATGCTAGCCACGTTTTCATGAGCTCAAAATCTTTTCTATCCATGTTCAGCCAAGTTTGAACCTTTAGTAAATCTGTATCTTTTTCTTCAAGCATTTGATAGAGGGCGAGTCGAATGCTGCGCTCGGTTCCGATGACTTGGAGGCCTTTCCAAGCTTGTTTCGTAATTTGAAGGTCAAAATGGTCAAGCCATTCTTCCACATCGACTAGATATTTTTGTACACTTGAACGGCTCAACGAAAATTCATCGGCTACATCTTGAATGGTAAATGTGCCTGTAAGGGTAACGAATAGACTCATCATTAAGCGTTGAGCGTTTTTGTCTGTCATCATTTGCTTTTCATCGAGCATCGCAATGACGGCAGGTCGTTTGTTCTCACTAACTCGAAGCTTTACACCTTTCCCCGGCATTCTCGTAATGATTACGCCGATATCCTCCATGCTCGCATCGATTGCATCGAGGTCATAGCGAACAGTTCGACCACTGATCGTTAGCCATTTCGCCAAAACGTCAATAGTCATGAACTGATCGCTTTCAAGTAATTTGCTTAGAATAATTTTTTGTCTAGAGGTTAACATGTGCATCACCTTGTTTTAATCATAGCTTGATTCGGTAATTTGCCAAAGACTGAAAAATATCACATCTGTGGCAATAGACTGGCAATGAAGAAATAGGGAGAGGATCAGCCTTGCTCGTAAAGGCTTGAACGCGTTTTCTTAAGTGGTGTTGCGGGTAAGAGGTAAATAAAGGAAGTGTCGGGAGGTAGATATCGTGAGCGAAAAAATTTCTGAAGAGTACTTATGGCGAAAGGTGAAAATCCATACATTTCTCATCACGCCGGCGGCTGTTTTATTAGGGTACATGATGGCTTTTTTCATATTAGATACAGGATTTCCGCCCATACGGACATTTATTATTTATACAATTGGTGCCTACATTGGTGTGACGATTATGTGGCTCGTGGTATCTGAAGATAAGCAGATTGAACGACAGCGGAAAGCAGAATTGAAGAGAAGACGGAAATCGAAGACTAGGAGAGTCGTAGAATTTTTTGCTATTATCGGAGGTGCATATCTTATTTTGCGATTGATTTCTCATTTGTTCTAAGAACCGCTCTATGAACTAGAGCGGTTCTTAGGCGTGAATTAAAATAAATCAAAAACCATCGTATCACGAACCGTCATGCGGGCATAATAAGTCCCTGACACATCTACACCTACGCTAAAGCCAGCCGCTTCAAAACCAGCTTGTGCGCCTGCGTCAATTTGCGTGACAATCGTCGTTTGGCCAGTGACGGTAAACTCTTTTACAGGGAAATCACCGTGCAAGATATCGGTATTCGAGTCTTCTAGCGTATGAGGGCCGCTTCCTGTCGTCCACCATGCATCTCGAATATCAACAACATCCTCATACACACCATCCAAATTCTTTGTAACAACAAAGCGAACGTTTAGTACTACTTCAAGCCCCATATGTTCCTGAGTGGAATTCATCTCCATAAACTCTTCTTCAGGTGGAACCGTTATAGGTGGTGGAAGTAACGGGTGGTCATTTCGCGCCTCTACACTTTCCGTTAACTGAATCTTTTCAACCAAGTCTCCTGTTTCAGCATCCAGAATGGTAAGGGTATCTGCCCCTCTTTCAACCGTGACGTCCTCTTGCGCATAAGGTAGTTCTAAGTACAGGCCGTTTAACTCCTCATAATAAGCATGTTCAGGAGGGGTTGTGTGAATGGTTGCTGTTTCATTTTTGGCATTCGCACTAGAAGACCCTCCTGCAATGACGAGCATAAAAATAAGTACGGTGATAAAGCCATAAACTGCGTTTTTCATCAAAAAACTCCCTTCAGGATAATGGGTGGTACATGAAGAGAGTTACCCGGCTTTTACTCGTGTTAAGCGCAAATAGACTTGGGAAAAAAGTCGCTGTAAACGTGTTGATTTTGCGTTTAAGTGACTAGTTTATTGCTGATGGAAAACTAGAAAAACAAAAAAATATTAATCTAATAGGCTAGCATTCACGATGATTGTTGTCGTTTTTTTGGGAAATGTTCAAACGAACAACAGTTTTACAGCAAAAAAGACTACAGGAATAAGTAGAGCTGGTAAAAGATTTAACGTTTTAAACGAATGAATGCCGACAATATTTAAGCCAGTACTTAAGATGAGCAGACCACCAATAATCGAGAACTCCGTTAATAGCTCTGACGTGAAGAAAATGGATGCATAGCTTGCGAGTAAGTAGATACTTCCTTGCCAAATTAGTAAGACCACTGCAGAAAACGCAATGCTAAACCCGAACGTAGCTGCTAAAACGATTGAAGTGAAGCCATCTAAAATCGCGTTTGAATAAAGGTATGTATACTGTTGGTTTAACGCTGCTTCAATGGGACCAACGATGGACAGCGTCCCAACGCAAAAAAGTAAAATCGCGGTTGTTAGACCTTCGTTTACTCTGCCCTTGAGGAGAAAAGACAGACTGCTCTGAAACCGGTCTTCAAATTTTATGATTTCGCCAATTAATCCACCGAGAGCTAGACTAATAATAAACAGAACAGGGTATGTGCTGTTTGGGAGATTGGTGGAGATCGCACTAATACCTAACCCAATAACGGCTAGTCCCATACCTTGCATGAGAATGGTATGGTAGCGTTCGTTTAGCCCACTTTTGACTAGTGAACCTATGAAACTACCTATTAAAATCGTCGCCACGTTTACAAACGTACCAATCATGATAGATGCCTTCTTTCTATTATTCGAAATTCCTTTTAGTATACGCATGTGCGTTCATGCATGAGAAGTATTTTTTGTTATGAGGTCGTGAACAAAATGGACAAAATGAAAACTATGAACAAAATTGTCGTTCTATTATCTGAAATCTCTTGCAATTACTCGTGTATATACCATAAGATGTAGAAAAGGTTGTACGCAGGAGGACCTATGAATCGAATCGATGATGACATACACAGGTTGATTGTTGATTTTGAAGAGAAGCTTGGGCGCAAGGTTGATCAGGAAGAACAGGCATTTCTACATTGGGTAGTTGCGAGAACGAGAGAACGGGATGAATGTGAGGATTTTTTTAATTAATACGTTTTTCTATACGACCGATTTTAGCTCTTAGCAAAGTATGCAACGATAAGAGTGTAAATCTAGACTTGACGCTAGAAACGAACTCTTATATAGTGAGACTAACTTAGAGACAGGAGGGATGTTAAAAATGTTACCAGCAAGATTACGCCAGCAAACTTTGAACAATAAGTAATTCAATATGTTCAAAGGCTCTGTTTTCATAAACAGAGTAAACGGGAGTAGTCTGCACATTTTTAACCATCTTCGCCGGAAAAGTAAGAAGCGTGAAGAAAGGCAGATTGAACTGTCTTTCTTTTTGTTATCCAAAAAAGGAGACGTGTCTTTAGTGACGCCTCGTTTACTCGCACCCACAGACGCCATATGTCTGTGGGTTTTTTTATGATGACACGCCTTTACGGAATAAACGAAAAGGACGTGTGAAAATGGAACAGTTAGTAGTGGAGTTACAAGATGTAGAGGTTTCTTATTTAGACAAAACGATCGTGAAAATCGACCATTTGAAGGTTCATCAATATGACCGAATCGGTATCGTTGGTAAGAATGGGAGTGGGAAGAGTACGCTTCTCCAACTTATATACGGGTCTGTTGTTGGAGAAACTGGATATGTTAGACGTCAAATTGAATTTTCTTACTTCCAGCAAAAAGAAGCACCTGCTGAGATAGAAGCGGAGCGTAAACTTGAAGGACAATGGCAAGTACCGAATCAAGACATAGCGCATATGAGCGGTGGGGAACAGACGAGGCTGAAAATTGCTCAACTATTCACCTATGACCATGGTGGGGTGCTTATTGATGAGCCAACCACTCATCTGGATAAGGAAGGGATTGATTTTTTAATTGAAGAACTCAAGTACTATTACGGTACCCTCCTTCTTGTAAGCCACGATCGTTATGTACTTGATCAAATTGTAACGAAAATATGGGAAATAGATGATGGGGAAATTAGAGAGCATAGCGGGAATTATTCCGATTATGAAATGCAAAAAGACTTGGAGCGGAAGCAGCAACAAGAACAGCACGAAAAGGTAAAGAAAGAAAAAGAACGACTGATGGAGGCTGCACAACAGAAAAGGAAGCAGGCTAGTAAGATCACGCAAGCCAATAAAGGAATGTCAAAAAAAGATACGAACGCAACAGCAAATCGAATGTTCATGACAAAATCAAAAGGGACGAGTGAAAAAGCGATGCAACGGACCGCAAAAGCGCTCGAGCAACGAGCTGAACATTTGGAAGAAGTCGATCGAGTTGAAAAGGCTAAACCGCTTCGTTTTCAACAACCTGTCTATTTACAAATGCACAATAAGTTCCCAATTATGGGCGATGGCGTAACGCTTACAAGAGACAATCAATCATTGCTTCAAGAAGCTCGTTTTCAGTTCCCTCTCGGGCAAACGATTGCGGTCACTGGTGCAAATGGATCAGGAAAATCGAGTTTGCTACAGCATATTAAAGATCAAGGACAAGGGATCATGCTATCGCCAAACGTTGTGTTTGGCGTGTATCAGCAGCACGGCTATCAATTTAATAAGAGCATGACAGTCATTGAGTTTATGAAACGCATGAGTGATAAGTCGGAAGGGCAAATACGTGCTGTGCTTCATGCGATGGATTTTGTAGGGAATGATATAAAGAAAAACGTGCAAAATCTAAGCGGTGGGGAGTCCATTCGTTTGAAGTTGTGCCAGCTTTTCCTAGGAGCGTACAACGTCTTACTTTTAGATGAACCCAACAATTTTCTTGATGTTGCCAGCTTGAACGCTTTGGAAATTTTCATAAAAGCGTATGAGGGAACGATTCTTCTTGTTAGCCATGATCGGACATTTATTAAAGAGGTAGCGGACGTTGTGTATCAGATTGAAGAGCAGCAACTACGACTAAAGGGAGACGAATAAAAATGAATCAAACTGAAATAAAGCAATTAGCCGAAAAACATGGATTAGGAATAGAAGAGAGTTCAATAAAGATAAATGAATCAGGGCTAGATTTTCGTGTGGCGCATGCCAAGGATCAGTCAGGAAAGAAGTGGATTTTGCGTATTCCTAGAAGAGAAGACTCTTTGAAACATGGGCAGCAAGAAAAAGCGGCCCTTGACTTGATTGGAAATGAAGTAAGTTTTCAAGTACCGCAGTGGACGGTTTTTTCGAATGAATTGATTGCTTATCAACAACTTAGTGGCGTGCCGACAGCTACGATTGATGTGGAAAAACAAGCATACGTTTGGACGTTTGATGAAACCAACGCACCAGAAGCGTATCACAAGTCTTTAGGTAATGTGATGGCAGACTTGCATAGTCTTTCAACAGATCATTTTGGCAAAACAGGTGTAGAGATGCTTACTGGTGAAGCGGTGAGGAAGCAAA
The DNA here is from genome assembly GCF_024362765.1 of Alkalihalobacillus sp. LMS6. Classification (NCBI taxonomy): domain Bacteria; kingdom Bacillati; phylum Bacillota; class Bacilli; order Caryophanales; family Bacillaceae; genus Alkalihalobacillus; species Alkalihalobacillus sp. LMS6. The sequence goes on from NZ_CP093302.1 coordinate 565,966, forward strand.
TGGCCGAGCGAATGGAGAAGGTCAAGCAACAGTTTGACATTGATCCACACCTCTGGAAACGTTGGCAGACTTGGTTAAACAATGATGCCCTTTGGCCGAAATTTTCAGGAGTGAAACACGGCGATTTACACCCGGGTCACATATTGATAAATGAACAAGCCGAAGTAACGGGCTTGATTGATTGGACAGAAGTAGGGGTGGGAGACGTATCGTATGATTTTACCGCTCACTATCAAATTTTTGGTGAAGAAGGGTTGGTAATGCTCATTCAAGCCTATAAAAAAGCTGGTGGTCGCACATGGACTGGGATGAAAGAGCACATCATTGAGCTTCGTGCCGCGAGTCCTATACTCGTCGCTGAATTTGCTCTCTCATCAGGCCTTGAAGAGATGCACGAGATGGCAAAGAACATGCTTGCGGCTGAAGAATAAGGAACGAAAAAAGCGGTGTACAAGTGCAATCATTCATTGCACTTGTACCGTTTATACGAAAGAAGTCACTTCTCTTTACTGAGTATTAAGAAAAAGGATACAGTAGATGCAACAATCCGAGTGAGGTGAAGCAAATTGAAGCAGGACTTTTGGATTCGTAATGTGAACATTGAGACAGGATATGTCGCTCAAGAAGGGTTTACTTACGGAAGTAAAACCGAATTAATGGATGTGAAAGTAGACCAAGGAGTTGTCACGATTCTCCAACCGGCACAGCAACAACCTTTAAGGAATGGAGACATTAATGGGCAAGGCATGCTGCTTTTACCGACACTTCATGACATGCACTGCCATCTTGATAAAAGTAAATTAGGGGTACCATGGCGACCGATTACCCCAGCCCATTCAATTGTTGAGCGATTTACAAATGAAATTAAGGAGTTAGACGCTTTAGAGCAATCGTTAAAAGAGCGTGCCCGCAACCTCATTAACCTTGAATTAGCGAACGGAGTCACCTTTTTTCGATCGCACATTGATGTCCACCCTGAAGTGGGGCAACGGTATTTGGAAGACGTTCTTGATGTATTGCAAGAGTATAAAGGGATGTTGGACTATGAACTTGTTGCGTTCCCTCAACACGGCATGCTTCGTTCGAATGCATTTGAAGAGGTAAAGATGGCTTTGCAATCTGGTGTTCAAATCATTGGAGGTGTTGACCCTTCTTCGTTAGATGGGGATGTGGAAAAATCGCTTGCGCAAACGTTTGAATTAGCGACAACATTCGATGTTCCTATTGATATCCATGTTCATGATCGTGGTGAACACGGACGAAAAACAGTTGAAACACTGATCGATTACACGAAGCAAACTGGCTGGCAAAAGAGAGTGGCCATCAGTCATGCGTTTGGCTTAAATGACTTTGATGGGGAAGTAAGAGAGCGCGTTTTCATGGATCTTGCTGAAACTGGAATCGCGATCGTATCGAGCATACCCATTAACGGAAACGTGCCTCCCCTTGAAGAACTGCGCTCTTATGGAGTCGATGTACGAATCGGTTGCGACAATGTGTATGACTCTTGGTCGCCTTTTGGAACGGGACGTATTGTAGAAAAGGTCAATCGCTATGCAGAGATTTTCCGCCTAACGTCTCAACAATCACTGACGAACGCGCTTCAACTGATCACCGGAAAACCGATCCCGTTAGAAGGAAACCAACCTTGGTTGAAGACAGGTATGGATGCTTCTTTTATTCTAGTTAAAAGCTCTTCTTCAGCTGAATTTGTCGCGCGGCAAAGCGAAATCTACGCTAGTTTCTTTAAAGGAAACCTTGTACACGAAAAAGGAGTGACGGCATGATTACAGAAAAAGACAAGACGTATCTAGCACGTTGTGTAGAGTTAGCTGCTCAAGCTCTAGATAAAGGAGACGAGCCATTCGGGTCGATTTTGGTTTCAGCGAATGATGATGTACTGTTTGAAGATCATAACCACGTTTCCGGAGGCGATCAAACCCAACATCCAGAATTTGCGATTGCAAGGTGGGCGGCAGCGCATCTAAGCGCTGAAGAACGAAAGCAAGCAACTGTTTATACATCAGGCGAACATTGCCCGATGTGTGCCTCCGCCCATGGACTCGTTGGGTTAGGTAGAATTGTGTATGCAAGCTCCTCCAGTCAATTAAGAGAATGGAAAAAAGAAATGGGTGTGAGGGAAGGAAATCTTCACGCTCTGCGGATACAGGACGTTCTGAAAGAAAGTGAAGTCGATGGCCCTGATGAAGATTTAGCGAAGAAAGTAAAGCTTCTCCATAGACAAAAGCACCAAATGTAAACGAGAAGGTTTCATTGCGACTATGCGATGGAACCTTTTTTTAATTATTGAAATCTCTCAACTTGTGTTAAGTTCAACCGGTTTAATCATGTCCCGAATTTTTGATGTCGATGATTTGATTTTGAACACAGCTGGTGGTGTATTGGGCTACTACGTCATAAAGTGGATCGATGAACGAATTAAGAGGAGGTAGTTGGTACAATCGTTCCTTGATGAAAAAAGAGCTTCCATTCAATCCCAACTAGTTTCCAAACTGAGCTTCTTAACGTCACTTTATTGGAATCATGATTGATGACACGATACGTTGTTAAAACAGCTTTATTATCTAATTGGTGCATGTTCCAGTCGTGAAGCGTGAGATGATTGTTGCCTGCACCATCTTTAAAGTCTTGTCGGGAAAAAATCCTGCCAGAGCTACCGAATTCGAAAAAATCATCTGCTAACACTTGCCCAAGAGCCTCGCCAGAAGTGCGTATAGATGTATGCAGGTGACTCTCTTCTAATGCTTTAATATGTGCGATGAGATCCATGATGCACAACTCCTTCACGCCAATTTATTCTTTGCCTTTTTTAAAATAGAAGCATTTTAGTACTTGTTAGGAAAACATGCCTGATTCGTTTTGTGGAAGCCATTTTGACTGACTTCTATTGGTTTAGGAATCGTCCTCACCTCATTGGTTAGGTCAGTGTGTTCACACCGACCTGTACTTACTCCAGCATTAATACTGACGGTATGGCTTGGTTATGAATACGTAAAAGTCCGTAACCGAAGCCAGCGTAGCCAAGCATAAGACCAGGTGGTGTCGTTTTTAAAGGAAGCCCCGGTTTAAATTCAGGTGCGGCACAAACGTCTGCCATGATTGCTTGTACGACGTCATCCTCGATTTTTCGATTGAAATGTTGGTAGTAGCTCTGCAGCAACTCAATGTTTCCAAAGAAGCCATGGCATAAGCTATGGTTTTTTATTTCCGAAAAAAAAGCTGTCGTTTTTTCGATGGCATGATGAATGTCTTCTAATAATACAGCATCCTCTAGATGTTCATACATTTTTAGCCTGCCAAGACCGATTCCTGTAGCGCCATGGCACCATTGGACAGTATCAAAGCGCTGTGTTTTACTGTTTACCCAGTTCATGTCAGCTGGATTGTAGTGCGAATTTTCCTCTTGTATTAATTGATAAGCAATATCTTTATATTTGGGTTCTTTTGTGACGCGATAAAGCTTGCTTAGCGCATAAGCTACGCCTGCTTTTCCGTGACTAAATCCAGTTGATAGGCTGAGTGTAGCTGTTCTCGTAGATGTGTCTTCGCAAATAAAATCGCCTAACTGTTTTGCACGTTTTAAAGCTAATTGGCTCCCTGTGACGTTGTTATATTCCACTAACACAGCGAGGGTGCCTGCGTGCCCATTCAGATAATCAAGAGATGTACTTTCTTGTATAGCAAAAGATTGTAGAAACGCGTCAGCGACCGAAATCAATACGTCGTCCTGCTGGTTTCGATAAATAACAAGGGCTAAGTAAAGTATACCTGTCTTTCCAAAAAATGCAGACGGATCGGTTACATTATCAATCTGATCAGAGATAGTAGCTGTTAACTCGTTGAGCATGTCGAGATAAGACTGCTCGCCGGTTTCTTTGTGTAAATAAGAAAAAAATACAGCGATACCGATGAGGCCGTCGTAGAGCGTTGGACGAATTGAGTCAAATTGAAAACCATCTTCCGTTTCTCGGGCATCGATCCAGCTTACATCACCACCCATGCCTGTTTTTTTCGTTTGAATAAGCAAGTCTCCGATTTGTCGGGCAAGTGCCAGTGGGGGAAAGACTGCTTGGTTTATCCGATCTGGAGCACGGACATCATTCAAAAGTGGGTGTCTTTTTTCCGTTGTGAGTGCGTCATGAATGAAATGAAGTTGAGTGGTTAAATCTTGTTGAGATAGTTGATTGATTTTCATTTCGACTAATGATTGACCGCTTTGATGCATAGAAAAAACGATTATTCCATTAGCATCGAGCAGTTCGGTGTCATCAACACGAGATTGAAAGAATGGAATATGGTTTGTTAGAAGACTGGTAGACTCTGAAAAGAATAAGTGTGCTTTGGAAGGTTCTTGTTTGAATAAACGCCACACATGATCAAATAGTTGCTGTCTATCTATGGCATCCATTAAATATTTCGGGTGACGACTAGCTAGGCGCAATGCTTGATACTCTTCTGTATTCCGGTAAATAACGCGGTTTAAGCATGGTTTAAACCCTGCAATTGGACCACGTAGAAAGGAGTGTTTTTTTTGAAGCAATAGATTATACGTATGCGTAAACCCATTTATGAAATCAGCTATATAGGCATGAGCAGGTTCATAGGCGCCGTTGTAGGATGGCAGGTTTTTAAACACGTGCTCTTCGTAGACCTCTTTAGTAAGAAAATTTTCATCAGTTTGCCCTCGTTTTAAAACAGTTCTTGATTTTTTAATTCCTTCAATTGATGGCATCACTCCGGATAGTTGTTGCTTTTGCTTTTTTGTGGAAAAGCGATTTGGCAAGAGGTTACTACCAAGTACAGATTGATTTAAAGTGAGCATGACGTTGTTTGCCGCGGTAATAGGTTCGTCAATTTGAGGAGAAAACAGTCCTTCAAGGTCGATCAGGTATGGATGAGCGCCAGCAGCAAGAACATTTTCGTAATGGAAGTCGGTTCCATTTAGTGCATAAATAAGCGACAAAAGCGAACCGGCTCTTGTGTAAAAATGATGCAGATCGGCTTGGGATAAACAAGATTCATACTTAATATATTGTTGCCAGCCGTATTTCTCGCAATCGACGGTCGTGACGGCTTTTAACTGAAGAAGCGGTGCAGTCATATGTTCGTTGAACCATGTTAAAACCGATTGAAACTGCTGATCAATTGCGAGGGAGCGTGGTTTATACATAAGTTTTTGACCAGAATTAAACAGAATTAGTGCCGCTCTCTCGCCGTCTTTATGGGGGTCACCTAAGTATTCAATGGATTTGACGCCTATTTCTTCTATAGAAAAATGTGTGAAAAGCAGAGATTGATCTTGTTGAAGTCGAGATAAAAGCAACGATGTTCCTTCTATAAAGGTAGTCGTTTCCTCGCATAATAGTCGAGACAATACAGGGTATGATGTTAAGAATGAGAGAATATCCTGCTTCTCTGTGAGAGTGTAAGCGAGAAAATCATGATAGCGCTCTTCTGGTGTTTCGCCTTGAAGGGTTCCGTTTATACGATTTTTAACGACTTCATACACAAGGGTTTGAACGGATAATTGAAACAATCGTGTGCATAATTCGTCTGAGAATTGTTGTGAAAATGAAGAGGATACATTGGAATGTTGACTCGTTAATTGATGGAGGGCGAAGGATTGGAATGGTTGAAAAAAAGGCTCGAACGCATCGACATGTATCGATAAAATGGGTCGATCTGCATCTGTCTGGAAAATGGTTTGAAGAGTTTTGAACCAAGAGAATTGTTCAATAGAAGTATCTAGTCTATCAAAAGGGTGATTTTCTACATCGATAAATGAGCGATTTGCTAATGATAGTCGTTTCTTTAAAGTAGATAAGTTCACTTTGCTTGAGTCTGCCCATGCAGAGGCATTTTCTTGAGACATGGTTTTAGGCACGGTGTTATGGTGAATCGTTTCTTCCAGATAAACAGCTTTTTTCCATTCATCTAATTGAAGTAATTTATTTATCCGATCCCGTTCAAGAGCTCGCGGCATTCTACCATCTCCTTATAAAAACAGAGGCGTGTTTGCACGCCTCTGACTAATTGATCCTTAGCATTGTGTGAGCAGAGATAAAACGGGGCCTTCCGTTTTCTCTTCTAAACTTGAGAAATCTTCAGAATGTACATTGATCGCTTCTAGTGCTTCTTTATTCATTCTAAAACCTCCTCTCTGTTAGGTTCCTTTAAGTTTATCGTACTGTTAAAAAAATAAAAGATTGCTGTCGTGAACAGTCTTTTTCTCGGTATCATTCCCACAAATCCTGTCGTAAATGAAGAATTTTTGCCTGTCTAACAAGAAAAAAGACCTGTAACGCAAGTGGCTTCCCCTTACAGGAAAAGAACCGTTATAGAGATAATTATGGCGATACAATGGAACCAACTAGTTAGGGGGAATTAAAAAGTGATACGAACAATTAAACTTGCTGAGTATGCTTATCTCGCTGATGTGAATATCGCATTATTTCACACTACAACAGAAAAAGAAAATTCCGACATTCGAGAGATTGTTGTGAAAACAATGGACGTATTAAAAAATAGAGAAAATGATCGAGATGCGGCTTGGGTGCTCGAACAAAATGAAGAAGTTGTAGGATCAATTGCTATTTTAGAGAAGAACGAAAAGCAGGCTATTTTACACTCGTTCTATATAGAAAATGCGTACCGTGGTAAAGGTTTTGGAGAGAACTTAATGCAAACAGCCATTTCATTTTGCCAGCAACGTTGCTATCAAGAGATCGTGCTGTATGTGGAACCGAACGCAGTGCCAGCACGAAACCGGTACGCACACTCAGGGTTTACTTTTCAAGGAACCAATACAAAAACAGTTGGACCATTACAAATAGTTGAAGAGGAATGGTTGTTAGCTTTGACATGAGCGGAGGAGAACTAGATGAAGGGAAATACGGAAGGTCTGTTTCTTTGCGTAAGGTATAACTACGGCTTACAATTTATTAATCAATCGAGTATTATCTTCCTAGAATCTCAAGGTAAAGAAGTCGTCATCAAGTATCGAGAGCGAGACGTTTTAAAAGAGATCCGCATTCGTGATAGCTTAAAACGATTAGAACAAAAGCTAGACGAGCAATTGTTTGTTAGAGTTCATCGCAGTTACATCGTAAATGTGTTTGAAATTTTACGGGTTGAAGCATCGACGAATATACACTTGCTGTATTTAAAAGCTTTAAAAGACATTTTGCAAGTGAGTCATAGTGGCTATCAAACATTATTAGAGCGAATGAATATGAACTAATAGAAAATGTTGTTTTGCTCTAAGCAAAACAACATTTTTTACGGTGTGCCCGGCATGTGCACAAACTCTAGGGTTCAAGTCCTGAACAGCGAGGGTCACAGTAGGCGGAGGGATAATACATGTAAACCGTACTTGCGAACTGCCAAAAGCCCCATCTTACAAAGAACCCTCAACTAAGCTTATTAGAAGAGTTAAGGGCTCAAGGGACTAATGGAACGTTATGAACCACTTCGCCAGAACTGAAGCCGCCGTATACGGAACCGTACGTACGGTGGTGTGAGAGGTCGGGGGAAAATCGACCCCTCTTACTATATGATTTAATTCAATTTCTGTACGATTGTAATGTTCTCTAATCTAGGATCATGTGAACCGACAAAGGTTGCGCCGCTGTCTCGTTGAGTCACGATATAGTCGATGTGCTGCTGCGTAATTTCTTCACCTGGTATGAGAATAGGAATGCCAGGAGGGTAGGAGATGACAAATTCAGTATTGATCATTCCTAAGCTTTCATTTAGGTTGGTTAGTTTCGTTGTGGCAAAGCTAGCTTGTCTAGGTGTAAGAACCATTGTTGGATTTGGTGGTTGAATAACAGGGGTCGTAGGTGGTGAGGAAGGTTCAATTGTAGACACAATGTCTTCAAGGGCGTCGTATAATTTGTCCATATCGCTTGGTGATGTGCCAGTCGTGAAGATTGCTAGTGCATAACGAACGTCAGCTAGCTCTAGTAAGATCTTGTAGTCGACCTCTAGTTTCTCCTTTAACTCGTAACCAGAGATAGGAAGCGAATCAATTTGAATGAGTACTTTTGATTGATCGTAATCAAAAGAAGCATCGGAGTGTAGGAGATCATTCTCGGTCGGACAAGATAGTCCCTGAAGTTGATTGACTTTTGATCGGAAATGATTCGCTAGGGTCAACGTCGATTGAAGTCGATTCTTTCCCTCTCTTTCAAGTTGATATCTAGTCGAATCAAGAGAGGCAATCATTTGATAAGGTCGTGACGTCGACAATAAATAATTCATGGCATTTTGCACGCGATTGACGTCTACAAGTCCTTGTCGATAGAGAAGGATAGACGTTTGATTCATCGATCCACCTAATTTGTGAAGACTTGTTGCTGCTAGGTCAGCGCCTGCTTCCATTGCGCTTATTGGGAGATTATCGTTAAAACGGAGGTGTGCACCGTGTGCTTCATCTACAATGACGGGAACACCTTTGTGATGCGCGATTGAAACAATGTTCTTTAAATCCGTACATACACCAAAATAAGTGGGATTAATTAACAGAACAGCTTGAATGGTTGCATGCTCAGCGAGTGCTTTTTTTAAAGCTTTACTAGTAAAATGATTGGAAATGCCAAATGTTTGATTAAACTCTGTTTCGAGAAAAAGTGGTTCAGCACCAGCAAGGATAATTCCAGAAATGACCGAACGGTGCACATTCCGCGGCACGATTACCTTTCCTCCGTCCGTACAAGTCGCAAGTATCATAGCCATTACGGCTGTACTTGTCCCTTGCGTCGAAAGAAAACAACGGTCTGCTTTATATGCAGAGGCCATTTGTTCATTCACGTCTTTAAGAACAGTTGCCTCAAGAACATTGACATCAATCATATCGAGTTTGAACAAATGTTGTTGAGTAAGTGTATTAAAGCTTGTTTCAATGCCAGTGCTCCGATGTCCTGGTGTATTAAAATGAATAAAGTTCTTTGCAATAAATGCTTTTGCATATGCATTCGTAGGATACTGCTCTCTATTCAAAAGGGTCCACATCCTAATAATATTATAGAAGAGACATGCATCTCTTCTATATAATAAGCAATGAATCGCACGAAAGTGACAAAAAAGGACGTGTACCAATGCCCTTTTAAACCTTACGTGCTAGGTTTAATCGTCACGTGGGATTTAAGATAAAAATCAAGCCACGTTTCGGCAATATCCTGTCTTTTTGAAGTGTTAAGAGATTGTATAAGTCCATTCGGTTGCGTGTCATGTAAGGACACAGCTGCACATAGAAGCTCTGCTTGTACGGTTCGAATAAAGGGTCCGACTATGCCTCCATGTAGAAAATTGATGGATTTTCCATCATTACATAGATAGATATGCTTCGTCTGCGAAGGGTTCTGCATGACCCAAACGTGTTCGTGATGAGGGTCTTTATAACCGTGCTTCAAAAAGTGGTCATAGTTTTCGACCTCATCATCGGCGGAAGTAGCGAGAAATAATTGTGCTTTATGTTTCATCAGATCAAGGTCATCTATTGAAATTGATTGATTCCCAGTAGCGCAAAAAATCAAATCTGCTTCGCTCAGAAGAACGTTCCGTTGCCTTGATGCAAAGTTGTGAGCAAGGGCAAGCATTTGTTGAGATGGATTTTGATCGTAGACAGATACTTTCCGAACTTTTTTGCGAAGCCCTTCGGCGATACTTTGACCGATTTTGCCATAGCCAAAAACTAACGCGTGCTTGCCTGTTAAGATATCGCTAAAATAGTCACGGAGCATAGCTTCTGCTGAGAAGACGATCGCTTGTCCAACCATATAATCTTCAGGGCTTTTCAACGGACTTCTGGCAACCGAGATAATTGGAAAGGTCGGTTTATCCGTTTCGGACGTAATCTGGCTTTCGTATTTTTGATGGCCATTTTCCGTATTTTCAACAATACCGATTAGTTGATGTTTAAATGTCTCCCCAAGTTCTCGTAGAAAAGGGGCGAAGTAGCCACCGACGTCAATGATGGCAAATGGATCACGCTGCACATGTGTATCAAGGTCTAGAAAAAGAGATTCAGAGTGCTGATTGATATCGTTTCTCGAATAATGAAGAACTGGATAAGACTGAGCTAAGCGATCAACTACCTTTGAATCCATTGAGCTTTGTTTTGGTAAGAGTAAAGCAATTGGACACACTTGATGAAGAAAATCGACAAACACCTCAACACCTGGAACGGCGTGTAGCACAACTACTAGTTTCGTTGTCTGTTCTGATATATTCTTGATTATCTCGGAAAAAAAGTGATGATCATCACCGCCATTATTTTTGACCATCATGTGTAACACTACTTTCTTCATAAGGATAAAACCCTTCTATCACAACTTTTCCAATCGTTTTTCCGCGCTCAATCATTGTGTGTGCTTTTCGCAAAGTGTGCGCGTTAATCGGTCTTAACGTTTCTCTTAGGGTTGATATTAGCAGTCCTTCATCTATTAATTGACTCACTTGATTTAATAGCTGCTGCTGCTTGTAGCGGTCGGCGGTTTGATGCAGCGAGCGCGTAAACATAAATTCAAACGAAACGGTCAAGCTTTTGCTTTTTAAGCTGTTTAGATCGGTTTTTTGATTCGGTTCAACAATGGTCACAATATGCCCTTGAGGTGCAATAGCTTCAATCATGTTGTCCCAATGTTCATCGGTATTGTTACAGCAAAAGATGCTGTCAACGGGAGCATCCATTTGGTCTAGAAAAGATGTGTGCGGGTCAATGATCTGATCGGCTCCTAATGATCGTGCCCAGTCTTTTGACTCTTCTCTTGAAGCTGTACCGACTACTTTTAAACCAGCCCAGTGTGCGAGCTGTATAGCGATGGAACCAACACCACCAGCTGCTCCAATAATTAAGATGCTCTTTCCTTTATTTTCTTCCTTGTCGGTGGACCACTTCATTCGTTCAAATAACGTTTCCCATGCTGTAATGGTGGTAAGAGGGAGCGCGGCAGCTTCTGCAAAGGACAAACGAGAAGGTTTTCTTCCGACAAGGGCTTCTTCTACTAGATGGAAAGCACTGTTGGTACCGTCTCGGGAAACCGTTCCAGCATAATAGACCTCATCTCCTACAGTAAACGATGTACAATCTTCACCAGTACCAACCACAATACCAGAAGCGTCCCATCCAGCAATGATGGGCTCGTTCCCTTGAGGTTCGGTGTTTTGGCGAATCTTCGTATCGACTGGATTGACTGAGATTGCTTTTATTTCTATAAGCAAGTCTGTTCCTGTTGCAATCGGCTTTGTCCGTTCTAAGTCAACGAGACTCTCCTCATTTTCAATGGGTAAGTTTTTGTAAAAGCCAACAGTTTTCATCAACATATGAAACACTCCTTTTTTATTAGTGTTGGTTGCTTTCCCTGTTAAATAAAGCGCAAACGGAAAGGACTTCTGTCATAAAGGGGAGTGTTTAAAAGGTGAAAAGCCTTGTGGTACAAGGGATGTATGGTTGCGTTGAATGCTGGGTTATATGAAGATACTGTGGTTTGAAAAAGTGCGTTTCCTAACGTTACATACAGAAAACAAGCCCTAATAAGCATGTTGGGCATCCTTACGTAGCAATTGATGGAAGATAGGTACAAATCAGGACTTTTGTATGGTTTTTAGAAGGGACAGAAGATGGAGAACGAAAGAAAATGGTTAACTATGACTTTAGAATGGTCTTCTTCGTGAATGACAAATAATCTAAATAATTTGGCATTTTTGGCGTATAATCCTTTCATTGTGCATGGTAACCTATTGAGTAACCATTTGAAAACGCTTACTTTAAAAATTGGAGGAGGTGCACGATATGAAAGCGAAAAAATGGACGATTACAAGCGTGATGGTTCTTGCGGTTTTGGCTGGGTGTTCAGCAGAAGAATCAGATGCAATCGAGGAAACCATAAGTGTTGAAGGTCGAACAACGGTTACCTATTGGCACAATCATACAGGCAGAGGGCTTGACGCGATTAGACAAGTCGTTTCCGATTTTAATGCCAGTCAAGAAGATATATTTGTGCAAGAAATATATAGTGCCTCGACTGAAGGGGATGATCAGCGGTTATTGACGGCTATAGCAGGGGGCAATCCTCCAGATCTCGCCCATTTTGATCGGTTTAAAGTAGCGCAGTATGCTGCGGAAAATTCGTTAGAGTCTCTTACGCCATTTATTGAAAAAGAGCAATATGATATGGGCATGTACTATGATTATGCTGTAGACGAGACAACCTACGAAGAAGAAATTTATGCGATGCCAATTACAACGGATTCACGATTGCTTTTCTATAACAAAGATCGGTTTACAGAGGTTGGTCTTGATCCTGAAGATCCACCTGAAACGATTGAAGAATTAGAAGGTGCGATTGAGCGTTTATCAACGATTGAAGATGGACGGGTGACGGAGCTAGGGATGGTTCCTTGGACAGCGCAAGGTTGGCTTTATACATGGGCTTGGGCGTTTGGCGGCGATTTTTATGATCTAGACAGCAATACCTTATCCATTGATCATCCACAAAATGTTGAAGCACTGGAATGGCTTGTTTCCATTGCAGATGAATACGATGCTGCCACCGTAACGAGTTTCGACACGGCCCAAGGAAGCAATGAAATGGACCCGTTTATACAAGGCATTTATAGTATGAAAGTCGATGGGCCGTTCTCTATTTCGACGATTCAACAATACAATCCAGACATGAATTATGGGGTAACACCTGTACCGACACCAACTGGCGACAATTTTGCGACGTGGTCTGGGGGAACTTCGCTTATTATTCCAAAAGGCGCCCATAATGCAGAGGAAGCATGGGAGTTTATGAAGTATTTTGGAAGCTATGATGGGCAGATGACGTACAGTGAAATGAATAATCAAATGTCTGTGCTTGATCAAGTGAATGCAGATTTGTATGCAGACGATCCGATAATGACTGAATTTATTGATATTTTACCGAATTCAAATGCGCGCCCACCGATCCCAAGTGGTCAGTTGTTATGGAATGAGCTCGATCGAGCAGTGGAATATGCCATTCATGGCAGAGGCGAACCCCAAGAATTACTTGAACGGGTAGCGGAACGAGTAAAACAGGCAGAGGCTGAAGAATAGGGGGAATAGATGTGGCGAAACTTGAAACGACGAAACCTCCTCAAATACGAGCGAGCAAACGACGATCGAACGAGAATGTAACAGGCTGGCTGTTTGCGATGCCATGGGTAATTGGCTTGTTGCTATTCTTTGCTTATCCATTGCTTACATCAATTTACTATAGCTTTACAGATTTTAGCATCCTTCAAAGTGGTGAATTTATTGGATTAGCGAATTATCGTGAACTTTTACAAGATGATTTATTTTGGATTTCGATTTACAACACGATTTACTTTGCCGTCTTCTTTGTCCCACTGAGCATTATCTTTGGCGTGGCATTAGCCATGGTTCTCAATATGAAAGTAAAAGGAATGGCTGTTTATCGAACGATCTTCTTTTTACCAACTCTTGTGCCTCACGTGGCGTTAGCGATTTTGTGGGTGTGGCTTTTAAATCCTCAATTTGGTTTGGTCAATGCGATGCTCGATTTTGTCGGCATTCAAGGGCCGCCGTGGCTAGGAAGTACGTTTTGGTCAAAACCAGCACTCATTTTAATGTCGCTTTGGGGAATTGGGCAAGCGGTCATTATTTACTTAGCAGGCTTAAGTGACATTTCTCAAGAGTATTATGAAGCGGCGGAAGTCGATGGGGCGACGTTTTTACAGAAGACCTTTAAGATTACGCTCCCACTTTTAACACCAGTCATCTTCTTTAACTTAGTAATGGGCTTTATAGGGGCGTTTCAACAGTTCACACTGCCTTATGCCATGACAAACGGAACGGGTACCCCGGCTGATTCCTTAACGTTTTACGTCATGTATTTATACGACAATGCATTTAGCTACTTCCGTATGGGGTATGCGTCAGCAATGGCCTGGATTTTATTCCTAATCATCGTGGTGCTAACAAGTATTGTCTTTTGGAGTTCAAAAAAATGGGTTCACTACCAAGGCGATTGAGGAGGGATGAGAAGTGGATGCAACAGTTAAGAAACGACTTAGAAAAGTATATGCGCATACGGTGTTAGTCATCGCGTCAATCATCTTCCTCGTTCCTTTTATATGGATGGTGTCAACATCGTTTAAGCCAATTACGCAAGTGTTTAGTTTTCCGCCAGAGTTTATTCCTCGTCCGTTTCAGTGGGAAAACTATATCGAAGCAACTCAGTATATTCCGTTTTGGACGTATACGTACAATACGGCTGTTATTACGGGGTTAAGTACGCTGGGGGTTGTGATTTCGTGCCCAATCGTTGCCTATAGTTTTGCAAAGCTAAGATGGCGTGGACGAAATACGATGTTTGCGATTACGATTGCGGTTATGATGATTCCGGCTCAAGTGACAATGATCCCACTTTTCTTGTTGTTTAATCAATTTGGTTGGGTTGGGACAAACTTACCGCTTATTGTACCAGCATTCTTTGGGGTTCCGTTCTCGATTTTCTTATTGCGTCAGTTTTTTAAAGGGTTGCCGGATACATTACGTGAAGCGGCCAAGATTGATGGTGCAAGCGAGTGGCGAATCTATTGGCAGATTATGTTTCCACTAGCGAAGCCGGCAATATTGGCAATTGCACTGTTTCAGTTTATGGCGGCTTGGACGGATTTTCTCGGCCCACTCATTTATTTAACGGAAGAAGCGTCTTATACATTATCGTTAGGCTTGCAGCAGTTCCAGAACCAACAAGGTTCGCAATGGCACTTGATGATGGCAGTCTCAACAATGATGACGCTACCCATCATTATTCTGTTCTTTTTCATGCAAAAAACATTTATTCGTGGGATTACGTTTACGGGTATTAAAGGATAATGAAAAAAGGCTGTCTATGTTGACAGCCTTCTTCAATTATTTTGTCTTAAAGCTTAAGAAACCATCGTCAACAGGAATGGTTTGACCGTTCACGGCATTTGCCGCTTCTGTAAATAAGAACGTCACCACATTTGCAACTTGTTCTGGCTTAATTAGCTGTTTTCGCATATGCTGTTCCGCAAGTGCTTGTTTCGCTTCTTCAGAATCACCAAGAATCGGTGTGTCAATGAATCCTGGCGCCACGCCAACCGCTCGAATGCCATAGTCTGAGAGCTCTAAAGCAGCTGATTTTGTCATCATCACAACAGCGGCTTTAGCGGCATTGTAATTAAAACTTCCTAAAGCAGCTATCGAACCATAGATCGATGCGGTGTTCACAATTGTCCCTTTGACACCAAGCTCAACCATTTTTTTCGCAGCATAGTGAATGCCATAATAAACACTATGTTGATCAACCGCAATAACCTTATGATAAGACTCAGGGTCTAACTCAAGTAAAGGTTTAACAAGGCCGATCCCCGCGTTATTGAAAATGCCGTTTAACGTACCAAAACGATCAACGGTCCAGTCAATCAGTTGCTTCACTTCTTCATTGTTTGACACATCGACTTTGTATGTAGCAACTTTATCCTCACGATTGATTTCTTTTGCAGTAGATTCTGCTGCTTCGCTATTAAAATCTGCAATGACAACAGCAGCACCGCGCTCCACAAGTTGTTTAACTGTTTCTTTACCAATCCCACTTGCCCCACCTGTCACAATGATTGCTTGTCCTTCAAATTCCATGTACGTTCCTCCTTAAACTGACTCACTATTAGTATGAGTAAAAACAAAAAGATTTATTATAGCTGTTTAAGGTAAGTGTACGCATTGTGTCATTAAAAACAAGTAGGCACTTTCATGTAGCTTAGTTACGTAAAGGAAAGTAAGCGAAAATAAAAGCAAACACTGCGATATACTAATAGGATTAAACCGTAACATAGCTAATGATTAAGAAAGCTGTCAGGGCGGCATTAATTAGCATACTAAGCCAAGAAAGTCTTGGAAGTTGGTTGCTTAGGATAAGGGAGAATAGCCACACAATGGTAACGATGATTGCTGGTAACGTATAGTACAAGTCGTGAATTGTGCCAGTTCCAAAAATCATAAAGCCAAATGCTATGATTCCGGCATTTGAAAGAACAAAGAACCCACTAATGGTGTGAAAACTAATCAGAAGAACTCTTTTTTTAACAGACTGTTTGGAAAACTGTTTTCCTATAGGTTGATAAACAGCCCCAAGAATCATGTTTGCAATAATGGAAAGTAAAAAAAGTACGGATAAACTCACGGCAATCCAGTAAAAAGGCGTTTCAACCAGGCTGTCGAGATAAAATTGACTGTAGCCCCAAGGCAAAAGATAGAGTAAACATGTGAACAGAAAAAACAAACGGAAGCGCGCGATATAATAGCGTCGTCTTTCAAAACAAACGATGATCATGCCTAAAAGACCTAGAAAACTTATCATGAAATAAGGAACAAATAGGGCTTGTGAAAGGATAAAGATGGTAAGGGATGTGATATAAACAACAGAAATGATTAGTAGAGACCACAAGGAGAGTGTTCGAAATGGAACGGTAGATTTTGACAGTTGCTTTCCCACTTTCCGAGGATTTCCGAAATCATGAATGGCTTTTCGCAGGGCTGCTTCTTCAGACAGCCCGAGATTCATCTGCTCCTGCTGATGTTTTTGAATTTCCTCATAAAGGTCTTGTTTTAAATCCTCTCGGTGTCTCGCGTTCGCTTCAACATGGACAAGAATCGCATCCACATATTTATGCAGCAAAGACATAGGCACGATACCTCCTTTAAATTGAACGAGTTTATTGAGTTAAATTAATTTTACCATTATATTCTAATTATTTTAAGTTGATTCAAATAGATATACATAGGTGATTATTTATATTATAGTTATTAAAGAGTCTTTATATCTTTAATTGAGTGGTGAATAAAATGAAGGGTCGTCTTCAGCGCAAGATAAAAAATTTAGAAAGCATTAAACGGTTTCCAGCAGAAGAGTTGTTTTCGTATTTTCCAATTAAGAAAGAAGATACGATTTTGGATTTAGGTGCAGGTACAGGGTATATTGCCCGTTCAATCGCAGAAAAAGTCAAGAAGGTCTACGCGTTCGATTCCGATAAAGACATTCTGGATTATTTATTTAAAATAAGTGATGAGAGTGGAATCGACAATCTAGAAACCATTGTCGGAGATTTTAAAGAGATTCATCTGCCAGAAAATCAAATAGATACGGTGATTGCCTCCATCTCATTACATGAGGTGCAGCCTTTATCAACAGTATTAAATGAACTGAAGAGGGTGCTCAAGCAAGGAGGTCTCTTTGTCTGCGTGGATATTGAAAAAACAGATCATGCATCAGGGCCACGAGTATCTTCAGTAGATATGGAACGAGAAATGATTCAAGCAGGGTTTACCATTGTAGATAAAGCATTTCCAGCGACGAAACTTGGAAATGAACCTCTTTATATCTTAGTAGGTAGAAAAAAAGAGTAGGGGAAGCCCTACTCTTTTTTATTAAGCATTACTGGTTGCAATAAACGTGTTCACAAGTGCGCCCTGACGAGCATCAACAGGAAGTCCTTGAATGAGTGCAAACAACTCAATAAAATCAATTTCATTAAAGTTCGGTATATACGTGACGCTCACTCCACCCAATGTTCCTGCAGGCCCACAAGAGACTCGATATAATGTGCCTGGCTCTACGTTAATGGTTTGTTGAGGTGGAGGATTGAATGAATTTGGACAATTAAACGTTAGAACTTCTCCTTCCGTCAAAAGAATGGTAACAGTACCAACGCCTGAAACTGGAAGTGTAATTGCCATTTGATCTTCTCCTTCATCTTTTTTTGTCAGCTGACAAGGTATACTACGTAAACCATTAGATGATGAATAGACATTTATTCCAATTATTAGTAAAAAAGGCAATTGATCTAATTGGTTTGTCCACTTTATTGAGAAGGATAATTCCTTCCATATGAAGAAAATTGAATCTAAGTCAGTTTTTGAAGGAGTAAAAAATGAACATTCGTTTTTATGAAGAGAAAGATGAGCGGGAATGGGTTCGCTGCCGAGTCTTGTCTTTTTTAGATACGGCTTATTTTGACCATGTGTTAAGAAAAAAAGAAACTTATGAGAATCCGTCTATTGAACTTATCGCAGAGAAGGATGGACAGATTATTGGTTTGATTGACATTGAAATCGAAAAGAAGCAAGGTAAGGTATGCACGCAAGGTGCTGGGGGCGGCGGAATGATTTGGCATATAGCCGTTCACCCTGATTTTAGACAATTAGGGGCGGGAACGAACTTGTTGCATGCAGCAGAGAGGCATTGTAGAGAAAAAGGACTAGATTATTTAGAAGCTTGGACAAGGGATGATGAGTGGGTGAACAAATGGTATGTGCGTAATGGATTCACCAAAGTTGATTCATATATGCATGTGTTGCTTGAAGGAAGAGAAGAGCTTTCAACAGTGTTTACAGGTGTTGAACCGGACTTTCATCCGATACAAGGATTTGCTCATTTTATAGGAGATCGAGCGGATCCTCGCTTAAAAGCGTTCAAGCGCGTACACGAGTGCATGTGTTATGTGAAAACGTTACGCTAATAGATAAACAAAATCCCCTTCGCTTCAAGCGAGGGGGATCGGAAGAACTAAGGGGGATTCTTCCTATTAACCAATTACTAGGAATATGTACCACCCATGAGGGTAGCAGTGACGATCATCTTACGCTTGTAAGTTTACTTGTAACAACTTGGTTCGTCAATATATACTGAAAGTTTCATATCTTTTAACATATTTTTTGCGACTTTTAGTGCCCGACTTTTGTTGGTTTCCTTTTTAATAAAAGAAAAGAGACAAAGGCGAGAACTGGGAGTTCAATTAATGGTCCAATGATCAAAGCTAAGGCGATAAGCGGTTGCTCAGGAAAGGCTGTCAAAACAATCGCCAAAGCTATGGGTGAATTTCTAGCAATAATGGTCATGGTCAAACTTACTTTAGTTTCGTAGGAAAATTGAGCAAACTGAGAAAGCGATTGGCCTACAATAAAGTTTATGGCGAAAAACAAAAGCAAAGGGATGAGCATGAGCCATAATACGTCCAGATGCATAATTAATAAAGAGCCTTGTGACGCAAATAGTGAAACAATTGCGAGACATAGGAAAACCAGTTGCATAGAAGAAAAAAATGGAACGACTTTTTGAGTTAAAAGCTGCGGATGGTTCTTTAAACAATAACGAGTCGCTGCTGCAAAAAGAAAAGGCAGTATAAACATCCCGACAATGCTTTCAATAAGTGTGTCCACCTGAATGGAAGCCATGGACCCAGCAAAAATAAGGAGATAAACCGGTAAAAGACAAACTTGTAGAATAAGATTGATCGGTAAGATCGATGTAGATAAGGAAATGTTCCCTTTGGCGATAGAAGTGAAAATCAAATACCAATCTGTACAAGGCGTCACGAGTAATAGAATGAAACCAAGCCAAAGAGCAGGATGGTCAGCTAAAAAAAGTGCGCCTAATCCCCAGGCAAGGAGGGGTGTCCAAATAAAATTAATGACAACAGACGTAATGAAGAAGGTTTTATGTTGATAGGCTTGGGTTAATCCCTTAAACGGTATAGATAAAAAAATCCCATAAAGCATAAGAAACAAAAATGGAAAAATGGCTAATTCCGCATAGTCACCAACAGGTGGAAGTTGCCCGAGGATTAGCCCTATTCCTGCTGCAATTAAGATAAGTAAAGGTTGAATTTTATTGTAAAGATTCATTCGGAAATCTCCTTGCATTCATATCAATCTTGTTCAGTTTGCTTCCATTTATAGTAGTTAAAAGAGGTGCTCCCGAAGAGAAGCAACCCGAGGCCAATGCAAACAAGGAAATATGTTAGAAAAGACCAGTCCGTCCGAAAAAAAGTGAAGATAATGATAACAATATAAAGTGGAAGCGTAAAGGTAAGATCACGCAAAAAACGTCTTCGATAAGACAAGTGATAGTAGTTTACAATAAAGCCTTTATCGGTTTTTTCTTTGTTTTTGTAATGAAAATAAGAAAGTAGACTAGTAGAAAGTCCAATAACGAGTAAAAACAAAAAAGTAGACATATAGACTCCCCCTTCATCCTAGTTTATCACGAGCAACCACCTTTGATTACAAAGCTATGATGGTTTTCTTAAATTTTGATCCCCTAAAAGTCTATTAGCTTGCCCTCATAAGAATCAATTGTTCCCTTACTTTACATGAGATCATGTAATACGAAAATATCTAGTAAACTAGCATTCATTATAAAAATAGGAGTGAAGATATGTTTCTAGATACAGCAAACTATGAAGAAATTGAAGCAGCGCTAGCGCTTGGAATTTTTGATGGTGTTACCACGAACCCCACTATTTTATTAAAAGAACACCGGAGTCGCTTCGATATGATGACATTAGCATCTCAGATGGGCATTCCATTTTTATTTGTACAAGTGGTTGGCGATCGTATGGAAGACATGTGGGAAGACTATTTATTGCTGTTAGAGCAATCCGATCATATGCACGGTACATCTATTGGGGTGAAAGTACCTTTACATCATGAAGGGATTCGCTTTATTAAGAAAGTAAAGCAGTCGGATCCGCAATTTCCAGTATTGGGAACGGCTATATATACGGCAGAACAAGCAATCATTGGTTCATTAGCAGGCTGCCATTACTTATCTCCATACGTAAATCGAATGGCGTCAAACAGCTTGAATCCTTACGTAGAAATTAAACGGATGCGTCAGTTTATCGACAATCAAGGGCTGGACGTGCAAATTTTGGCAGCAAGCTTTCATGAGAGTCAAGAAGTTGTGCAAGCGTTGGAAGCAGGCGCTCATTCAGCAACGATTTCTTATCAAATGTATCAAGACCTGATTAACAATAAGTTAGCATTACTTGATATCCACACGTTTAATGATCACGCTAGACAGTTACCAACTGGAGAAAATGTATAAGTGAAAAAAGCGCTCTTCCATTGTGGGAGAGCGTTTCATGTATGTTGTGTAATCTTTACATCGTTTGTAGACGACTGAAAAATTGCTGAAAGGCGTGCTCGTTCTTGCTTGTGCACATGACATGTCCAGCACGATCATTATTCGTGGGCGTTTCATTTAGATGCTCTTGCGGTTCGTACTGTTCGTAGTCTAGTAGCGTAATAGGTGTTTCAACGGTACGTAATTCTTCAATCCGTTCAATCCCGTTAAACGCATGGGTTTGCGGGTAAAAGAAATACATCATTGAGCTTGCTTTTGCCTTTGTTACAAGCGGATGTTCAACGGTTCGCTGTGTAATGGAAGAAATCCATAGCCGGTAAAGGTTAATCCCATACGAGTGGTAAACAAGGTCTGGGATTTGGTCACCTCCTGCTCGAAATGCAGTCTCGACAATAAAAGGATCGCCATTCTCATTAATAATAATCTCTGTGTGGGAAATGCCATTCTTTAATCCGATTCGTTTCAACGCTCGTTCAACGAAACGAATGGTGTTTAGCGTTTGCTCTCGTTCCATCGCACTTGGCGAAATGTGAGCAACTTCCGCAAATGAGCCTTGTCCCAGTTTGTATTTATCCGTCACGGAAGCAAATACAAAAGTACCATTCGACATCACGCTTTCTACACTGTATTCAGGACCCTCGACAAATTGTTCTACGATACAGTCCTGTTCAAGATTATGGTCCATTAAATAATCAAACGCTTTTTCTAAATCCTCGGTTCCATTGCAGCGAAATACACCTACACTGCCACTTAACGTTCTTGGTTTAATCATAATTGGGAAGCCGTGTTTAGTTGCAAACTCATAGGCATCGGCACGTTGTTCAACGGCTGCAAAGGCAACTGTGCGAAGCTGCTTCTCTTGTAGCGCTTCACGAAATGCATACTTATCGCGACTTAAACGAGCCATGGAAGGAGGAAGTCCACCTAATAAAAAATGTTGGTTGATCTGTGCAGCTAGGGTGACGGAAAATTCGGCTAGCGGTAACACCGCAATGATGGGGTCTTGCTCATGGATTTTCTCAAGTTGATCTAAAACAGAGTCTCCCAACAACTCATTTTTGGGATTAGCAAAAATATGGTAGTCCGCGAGAGCATTGTATGGCGCTCGACCATGATCGAGTAATGTGATGCTATAGCCAGAATGAATGATCGTTTTAAATAAAAATCCTTTTGTATGATGAGTGCCTGTTCCTACTAATACGATGTTCCCCATGATTCTCATCTCTCCTGTTCAATCAATTGGTTTTTGAAACCCATTGTAGCGAACAAGGTGATGAAAAAGGTGAAAGCTGCAGATGAGGGAAAGAATCATGTTTATTAGGACAGGATTTGGTCACATACAAAAGAGTTGTTGTCAAAGTCTTCATGAATGATGAGAGAATCATTCATGAAGTTTTTTTATCGTATTTTAGGAAAAAAAGACTGTTCATCTACCTACTTTCCCAACTTTTGTTATTTATGTAAGCAGGTCACAATGGCGGATGTGACAATGCTTTGCAAAATTTTTTGAAGATGATTGGAAATGAAAGAATGCTAGATGGGTTCTCTTGTAAGCCTGGAAGTAAGGTAAATAAAGCAATTGCGTAAGAGGGGAACTTAGCGGAATAACAGGGAATTTTCCCAACGCAAAACAAGGGTAAAATAAAAGGGAAATGAGTTTTATTTGCATAATGTTTATAGGATTCCAGTAGAGTAAAGAGGAGTAACGCAAATGCCTCATTTCATCACGTTTAGTTTAACCATTGTCGAGACATGGTTCATTATGTTAATTGCACTACAATTTATTCGAATGAAGATTCACAGGAATGAGCGCGTTTTTTTTATTATATCGTGTTCATTTTTAGCTGCGACGACATTTATTCTGCACGAAATCGATTTACATGCAATTCGCTTAGTCATATTCGCATTTTTGTTAACATGGACGATTGCGATTAAGAAAATGATACCCATGTATTATGCACTAGTTGGTGTACTTTTTTCGATAATTCTTGTGCTGTTTCTTGAAATGGTTATTTTTTCAGTTCTTCCGGTTGATCAAGAAGACTATTACAAAGCAGGGTTGGTAAGAAATTTGGCAATAACGGCAAACATTTTATTAATGGGTGCCCTGTTGGTTATTTTTAGAAAGAAGCAACTGTATTTTATTGATATTTTCGCATTCTCAAATGTTTTTAACGGTACTAAAAAACCGATCGCAACGATATCGAGTGTATTGAGCCTTTCTTTTTTATGTGCGATTTTCTTGTTTCTCCAGATTGGAAGCTACCAAGTAAACACATGGTACATTACGTTTATCTTATTTTGCTTTTTTGTATTCTTATTTAAGTACTCCATTAATAAGCAAATAAAGGATATGGAGAGAGAAATGCAGCGTACCCATGAGGAACATCTGAAAATTAATATTATGAACGAACGGAAAATCCGGCATGACTTTATTTTTCATTTAAATACAATATACGCAATGGCTGATTTAGGTCAGACAAAGGAATTAAAGGAGTATATTGAAGAGTTAAGCTCAGAAGTACGACTCGTCTATCGGAGTTTGCCATTAGAAGAAGTATCTTTATCAAATTTGATCATCAATTTTGAGCAAATGATGAACCACGATGCCATTCAACTGCATATCAAAATTGACGATACGCTTAAAGGCATGCCGCTCAAACCTCATGAAATTACAAGTGTCTTTGCGAATTTATTAACAAATGCGTATGAACATGTGAAAAAACACCCACATGTAAAACAAGAAGTCGAATTACGTGTGTATGCATATGATTTTTCATATCGAATAGAGGTTACAAATGAAGTAGCCGAATTAAAAGTCATAGCCTATTTTGAAGAGCCTTATGTCCAAGATGCTTCAAAAGAAAGAGGGTATGGATTATTAAATGTACTTCAAACCATTCATTCGTATAACGGGCAAGTGTTTCCTGAACTGAATGCGGACAATCAACTAACGATTGTTCTGATTATACCTAGGAGGTGAACAAAATCGAATGAACTTACTCTCTCCTCGTGATGTAAGTGTGTCGCTGGCAGCTTTAATTGCTGAACGTATCCCTGAGTATGCGCCTAAACAAGATGAAATACGTTACGGTTTAGAATGGACATTCGCAGTCATTTTTCAGATCTCAGTGATTGTCCTTTTTTCACTTATAGTTAACCTGTTTATTGAAACAATGATCTGTCTATTTGTAGGTATTTTTCTACGTGCCATCGGTGGGGGCGCGCATTTCGCAAGCTACATGAAATGTGCCATCTACAGTATTGGTGTAATTGTGCTGATTGTGCTGGCTCCTGTTTATTGGATAACAATTAGTGAGCCGATTTTGATGATTATTGCTTTGTTTTCTTTAGTGGCATACGCCGTCTATGCGCCCGTCCTTCATAAAACAAAACATTTGTTTACTGATAAAAAGAAACGGGTGTTTAAATGGATGACAGTTGGATTTATTCTCTTTCTTATGCTTGTTACGTTCGTATTGGAGCTTTCTTCTCCAACGATTACGACAATTATTTGGTTATCAGTCTTTCTTCAAGCCGTATCACTAACCAAGCCTTTTCACCATTTCATTGCTTGGGTTGATGATAAAACAACAATAAGAAGGAGTGGGGCAGTATGACAAATTTTGTTTTAAAAATGTTAGCGGTATTTGGTTTAGCAAGTTCTAAGGGGACGTTAGCTTCTGTTTATTTCTCTCATGAACCGGAATTACCAGAGTCCTTAAAAGCAAAGGAGTAATCATGAGACTTGCCAAGCCGTTAAACATAATTGTAGTAGATGATGATCCCACGATGTTGCAATGGTATGAAGCTTTCTTTAACGATTCTAAACACCATTTAGTTGAATCGTTGATTAACGGCCACGAGTTGTTTGATATCTTAAATGAGAACTGCGTGGATGCAGTTCTCTTAGATATTGAACTAGAGGAAACAACAGGTCTAAAGCTTGCTAGAAGCTTAGCGATCTATCATATTGAAATTGTTTTCGTAACCGCCCACAATAAGTATGCGATCGATGGATATGAACATTATCCATTTGATTTCTTACTAAAGCCGATTGATAAAGTAAGGCTAGCGCAGACATTGGACAAACTTGCTCATAAAAAGGGGGCGGAAGGGTCAACGCAAAAAATCGGATTTAAAGTGAAAGAAGGACTCCATTTCGTTGAAGTGAATGATATTTTATTTATAGAAAAATACAATCGGAAATTATTGATACACTTAGAAAAAAAAGATTCGATTCAAATTACTGAAAGCCTAAATAATATCGAGATGAAGCTAGAGAAATACGACTTTTACCGCATTCACAAATCGTATTTAATTCCATTAGCCCGTGTCGAATCGCTATCAAAAGATGATTTTATGAATTCCTTTAATCTTGTTTTACGAGGAACGGATACAACATTGCAAGTCAGCAAACATAAAATAAATGAACTAAAAGAAAAAGTTATGAAGTCGTCTGATATATAAGTGTGAATTGTGAACTTTATGTCAATTTGTTACAATGGAATGAAGGAGGCGACGAATTGAATTTACCAAGCTGTTGGTATTGCAACCATTCATATTCTTACAAAGAAGCGTATGCTTGCTCGTTCGGTCGTTCAAAATGCCCAGCATGTAAAGAAAAGCAATACCAAACGAAAAATAGTTTTATTACAATGGGTATACCGATCGTACTAATTTTGTTGATTCCGCAGTTTGTCATTCAAGTGTTTGCTTCACTTTCATTTACAGCTCATGTTGGCGCTGTTTTAATCCTGTTCATTCCACTTACATTGGTGCTGCCGTTTTTTTATCAATTTACAAATGAAGACAGGAGATTCGATTAAGACCGCTATGATATAGACGGTCGTCTTTTTTTTTTTTTTGGAGGGTGGTTTGTTGAAATACTTGGAGTGTGGGATTGGCAATCGCTGGTTGTTGCGGACTGAAGTTGAACATAAAGATGGAACGGAAGTTGAGTACCGTGGATGGCAGGGACCGATTGTATGTCAATCCTTCTATATTAGAGTCTGGGTTGGGCGAGCTGTTTACATCATAGATCTTAGAGAAGGATTTAAGAAGCAGTCGAAGAAACAGCGAAGATTTAAATGTGTTGTAGGGATCGTGAGTCAGTGATGGGAAGCGAATGAAAAAGAACCCTAGGTGGGTTCAAAAACTTAGTGTCCAGTATCGGGTTTTGTGTATGTATTTACATTATGATCGCTAGAATAGTGACCATAATTCGTTGGTGTAATTGAAACGAGGAAAACAGTAAGTAAGATGAGAGAGAGCCACTTTTTCATAATTAATCCACTCCTAATTTAAGAAGGTTTTTCTTCGATGAATACGCTTCACGTAAATATTTTATGGACAGTTCCAATCGATTTTGTTCTTCAAAGTAAACTGCCAATTCATCCGCTATTTCTTCTGCTTCAAAATAAAGATTATGCTTTTTTAGTGTATGAAGAGATTGATCAATAAGATCAAGGTCATTGTCTACATATAACCCTTTTAGTATGTAGCAATTCGAAATAAATTCAACTAGGTCAAACTGTCTTGCTTCTGTTAAGCCCTCTTCTAAGAGTGCGGTGGCGTCTGTCGTTTCGCTCATTTTAAATAACGTTTGTGCTAGATTATACTTTGTTTTAGCGGCAAGTGGGTGTGGCTCCGTCCCGATATTCTCTAAAACATTTTCATAATATTGTTTTGCAGCTGAATAATTTTTATAGCGGTATTCATTGATACCGAGCATCCGGAGAACAATGATTTCAGCAAGAGGGTAGTTCTTTGCATGAATGAGATTTTCTTGTAAGATATCATTTGCTTTTTCATAGTTTTCCGTTTCGGAGAATAAACCTGCCATGATGTTATAACAAAAGATTACTTTCTCGGTGTATTGGAGACGTTTGTACGTAACAATCGCATCTTCTAAGTATGAACTGGCAAAAACATATTGATTTATACGTTGGAGCGCAGATCCCATATAGTAATGGAACTCTGCTTCTTCTGCGTCGTCGTTTACATATTCTAGTAATCGTTCTGCTTTACGAAACAGTTTAATCGCACTACGATAATGATCTTGCATGAACTCATGTTGTCCGCTAATGAAATAATAAAAATAATGTAGGAGATTGTCCATCGAACTTCTTACGACAGGATCAACGTTTTTAAGCATTGCGTCGCCTGCTTCTTTATCGGTTGTTTGGTTCATCATCATGTCAAAGCGGTATTCGACGAGGGCATAGTAAGCAAGAATTTGATCACTTTGTTCCATTTTCTTAAGCATGTCTTTAATTTCAACTTGTAGAAGAATGGATTGATCAATGGAACGAGCGATGATACAGCTATACCACTCTACAATTTTCGCGCCCACAACTTCTGAACGGATAGAATCCGACATTTATGAACCTCCTTTCCTCATTTATAGTCTAATCTTACTAGAAAATGCAAATAATTGTAAGAACAATTGAATATTTCCCAATATACAATTTGTTAAAATTAGTTGGTCCATAAGCATATAGCCAATTCTTTCTTTTTTTGTGTGTGCAAATCATTTAATAGGCGAGGAACGTTATCCTTTGTTTTAATTTAGTAAGTGGGAAGAAGGATAATTTGAAGGAGTGTTGAAAAATGGATAAACAACCGTTGACTGTAATAAATCGAAACCGAACCAATCTATAGAAGTGGCCTTTCGAACATGTAGTGATGACGCGTCCGGTTTATTTTTGTTTAAAGCAAGGGTTCTGCAAGCGGAAGTCTTTGCATCGTTAAACCAAGAACTACAGGCGAAAGCATGGGAAGTACGGGTCGAGGATGAAGAAATGAGCATTCGTTTGCAAGACATTGAAGATCAACTGAACAGTTAAGCGGTATTTGGGGAGGAAGAGGGATGAAGGTAAAGCCTCTAACAAAAGAGGATATAAAATTGATTGAAGCAGCTGAACAAGTGATCGAGCGAAACTATCGCTACGGCAAGCATCACATTGGCGCGGCGGTTCGAACAACGTCTGGTACGATCTATTCGGCTGTTCATTTAGAAGCCAATATTGGCAGAATTGCTGTATGTGGAGAGGCAATGGCTTTAGGGAAAGCAATCTCTGAGGGGGATCATTCGTTTTCGACTATGGTAGCAGTCGCACACCCGCATCCACATGAAGAGATGGACCAATGCTGGGTGGTGGCTCCTTGTGGAATGTGTCGGGAATTAATTAGCGATTACGGAAAAAATGTGGACGTCATCTTGCCCTATAAAGGGGAAACCGTCAAAGTGAATGTGCTCGAGTTGCTACCTGAGAAATATTGAAATGAAGAAAGTTCCTTGGCACACGACCAAGGAACTTTTTGAAAATCTATACAACGCCAATCAAAACGGCAGTAAGGACCATGACAATACTGAAACCCCAGAACCAGAAGAAAGAATAGCGAATGTATTTCCCCATGTCGATTCCAGCAAGGCCAACTGCTAACCAAACAGCAGGTGCTAGAGGACTGACGAACGTACCGACCACATTCCCAATCATCATGGCGTAAGCAGAGGAAGCACTTACTACACCAACTTCAGATGTAATACTTTCCACAATCGGCATGAGGGCGAAGTAATAGGCATCGGTACTTGTAATAATGTCGAACGGAACACCGAACATACCAACAATGATATGTAACACAGGTAACACAGCTGCTGGTAAGATCGCAATACTATCAACAGCAATCGATTCTAACATTCCAGAGCCATCTAGCACACCAAGAAAAGTTCCTGCTGATAAAATAACCGCAGCCATAAGCAAGGCACTAGGTGAGTGTGCTTTAATTAGATCCATCTGCGTTTGTACATTGGGATAGTTGATCATAAGGGCTAATACAAGACCAATCATAAATATATAAGCAGATGGAAGCGGGTTCCAAATCAAGACGATGAGCAATAAGATAAACAGAATCGCATTTGCCCAGATAAGATGGTAACGCTTTAATTTCGGATCACCAGAGTTACTAATCGATTCTAGCGCTTCATTTAAATCAGCATCAGTCATCGTTGTCGCAGCAGCTTCAGAGTGAGCTGTTTTTTGAATACGCTTCTTCTCTCTTAGTCCTAGAACAAAGCCTAGAGTTAATACAAGGATGATCCCAATTAACTGCATTGGGATAAGTGGGACCCAAATATCGACGGGGTCGCCACCAATGACACTAGCGACTCGACCAGTTGGACCCGCCCAAGGAACCATATTCATAATTCCAGCACTAATCCCAACAAGCATGACAAGTAAGTAAGGACTCATGCCAAGACGCTTGTACAAAGGAAGAAGAGCAGGAATCGTTAACAGAAACGTTGTCGCGCCAGCGCCGTCTAAATGAGCAATTGTTCCGATAGCAGCTGTACCAACTGCCACAGTTACAACATTTCCTTTTGTAAGACGAACCATGCCACGAATAATCGGTTCAAAAAAGCCAGTGTCTTGCAACACGCCAAAAAATAGTATCGCAAAGATAAACATAATCGCGACATCTAATACACGATCAATCCCAATTTCAAAGAAACTCGTAATATCACTTGGACCAAAACCAGCAACGAAGGCCCCGACTAATGGAACAATAATCATTGCAACGATAGGACTTGCTTTTCCCCATATAAGCAAAGCAACAGTAATAAGTATAATGGAAATTCCAATAATGCTTAACAAGCTAAAACCCTCCTGATGTAAAACAAAAATGTTTGCGCTTACATATCTTTATATTTTGATAAGATTAGCACATTCCCATTTAGATCGGATGTTCTGGAGATAAAGAAAATATCGTTCATTTTGTTCATGGATTGCCCCATCGCTAAAAAGCCTTACCACATCAACGATAAGGCTTAAATCTGTTCTTTCAAGTCTTTCATAATTTGACTGAGCGGGTGGATGACGACCCCTTTTGCAGTAAGTCGATCTAATTCATCTTGATGTACGCCGTTCCCATAAATTAAATGATACTCCCACTCAGCATTCGGGACTCGTTTTTCACGTGAAGCTCGTCTTTTAAAAGAAGTGAATGTGTCTTGTAACCAGCGCTCTGTTTTGAAGGAAGGAGTAGATGAATGCCCTTTTTCTTGCGGTTGTTCTTTTAAAAATAGGCCATCAGACTGAACACGTAACTCGCAATGAATATAGCGCCAAGTGTTGTCTCCTTTGCTTTGGACAGCTAAAAGATCGAATTCATCCTTCTCACCTTTCATGGTAAAGAAGCCTTGCTGGTTGTACCAGTATTCGACTAATTTACTAGTTGGTAGTGTCATAGTGTTCCTCCTAAATCCTTATATTCCTTTTATTATAGCAGGCGTTTGTCGAATAAACGATTAATAAGGGAGGGAAATGTCAGTGGCTTATCGAATATGGGGTAATAAGTTTTAGAATGATAAAGTTTAACAGGTTTATTCGTGCGTACCTTAAGTAAACATAAAATCACTAGGGAACCCGCACCAAAAAATCGATTGAATGTGTAATTAGGGAATTGATGTTTAAGAACATTTGTTTTGTTTTAGTCTATTTAAGAATATTTTATGCGGAAGTCAAGGTTATTGCAGCTGATTTTCGCTATCGCACTCCTTGTGAGTGCGTGGATTGAAATGTTGCTAAAATCGTTGTTAAAATCAAATGGGAATGATCACACTCCTTGTGAGTACGGGTTTGAGATTATGAAGGTTAGAGTTGATTTAGATCTTTTCTTCAACTGCAATCCTCCCCCAACACAAAATACCCCTATTCAACGTTCTGAATAGGGGTGCTTTATCTTATAATCCAAATACGATTGGCATCCAGAAGTAAACGGCTCCGGTAATAACAATGATGGAGACGATGTTTAACCATACACCAGCCTTGGCCATATCGCCGACTGAGAGGTAGCCTGCGCTAAATACGGCGGTATTTGGAGGTGTTGCAACTGGCAGCATGTAGCATGAACCTGCTGCAAGGGCCGCGGCAGCCATAAGAAGCAGTGGATCAATGCCGAGGGCAATACCAAGCCCGACAGTGAGTGGAAGAATTAAATTGGAAACCGCCGTATTGGAAAGAACCTCTGTAATGCCGAGTACAAACACGACTAAAAGCAATAAGACAAAAATGTATTCCATACCTTGAAGTGTTTGAAGAACATCTCCAATCGATTCATTTAATCCAGATTCCCCGAACGCTGCTGCTATCGACATACCTCCACCGAATAAAATGAGGATTCCCCAAGGAAGCTCTTTCATGTCAGTCCATTCAAGTATACGTACACCTTTTTTGGAACTAGGAAGAAAGAAGAGTAACAAAGCGCCAAATACGGAAATCGTGGCATCATCTAATTGATCAAAGAAGTTTCCGATATTTTCAGGAATAAATCCGATTGCTGAAATAAATGGAGACAATGTCCACAGCAAGACAGTAATGGAGAACACGATGGCAACTTTTTTCTCGTCTGCTGTGAAGGCACCGAGCTTCTTGATTTCATCTTTAATAAAAGCCATTGTACTTTCTGAATCTTCATTATTGGAATTAACCTTAAATTGAATCTTCGTTAAATAGAAGTAGACAACAATCAGTAATATAAGGGCTACTGGACCTGCAAATAACAGCCATTCAGCAAACGTTACAGTACGATCAAGCTGGGAAGAGGCAATGCCTGCCAACAATGCGTTTGGAACGGCTGCAACGAGTGTTGCGAGTCCACCAATTGTGGCTGCATACGCCACCGCAAGTAATATACCTTTTGAGAAAAACTCGAAATTTTGCCCTTTCAATATTTGTTTATCTTTTATTTCATTGATTAGTGCAATGGCAACAGGTAACATCATCAAAGCGGTAGCAGCATTGGATACGAACATAGAAATCGCCGCGGTCGCAATGAGAATGCCAAGAATAATTCGGTTACTTCGCGTTCCAATCATTTTGATGATGTTTAATGCAATTCTTCTATGTAGATTCCACTTTTGGATGGCCAGTGCAATGACAAAGCCACCACCGTACATAAAAATAACGGAACTTCCATACGCTGGTGCAATTGATCCGATCTCAACTCCGTTAAAGGCAGGAAATAGAACAAGCGGTAGCAAGGCAGTAGCTGCCATATGAATAGGTTCTGTTACCCAATATGTAGCAACCAAAAGTGTTACACCAAGGACGATCTTCGGTTCGTGAGATAAAGCGCTTTCAGGAATAAGGAAATAAACTAAGGCAAAAAGTAGGGGCCCTAAGATAAGTCCAACTAAATTTCGGGTTGTGTATTGTTTAGTATGATGTGACTCTGGATCTATTGCTTTTTTTGCCTCCATAAACATGACTCCTTTTTTAATGTATTCAAAAAACTAGTATAAGGTTTCGATTACTAGATTGTCAAAAGAGTTTGTCGAAATTTGCCTTTATGTAGAGGGTGATTCGTATGACGATTAGTTGTATAGGTGTCTCCAGAAAACAATCTAGACGAATGATTATGCAAGAACATAGATGTTATCTGAAGAATAAGGTTTGATGGCGTTGAAGAAAATGGATAGGACGTGGTAAAAGCGTTAATGAATCATTAATTCAATGTAAAAGAGATTCAATGGAAGACGCGTCAATAAACTTGTTACAGGGGTTTAAATGGAATTAATGGTACACCGATTTTGAACATGAAGCGGTCATGAATGAATTCATCCACGTAAACAAGTAATCCAACCGAGTTGGGGATTAAAAATGATGATCCATGATCGGGAAAAGAAGGATGGAGAAGCGTAGCGATTATTCAATAAGGTGAAAATGCTTTAACGCTAGCTCAATTCCGTTTTCTGACGCTGGTTTTGTTACGTAATTAGCAATTTGTTTTAGTTTTTCTGAACCGTTTTCCATGGCGACCCCAATTGATGCAAAAGACAGCATATCAATGTCATTATGGCCATCACCAAAGGCAACGGCTTGTGATTGATCCATGTTAAAATAACGCAATACACTTTTAAGCGCCAATGCTTTGTCTATGTTTTCTTCTAACACATTTAAAATATATGGGTGCCAGCGTCGAAAATGGAGGGTGGGGAATGCCGCTTTATACAAGTGTTCAGTTGCTTCGTCTGCAAATAGACATAGTAAGTGAATTGGATCCTTTGCATGAATCGGTCTTATTGATGGGTAAGTTGTAAGAGATAACGTCTCTTTTAAAGCTAGATGGACTGCTTCATTTTTGACGCCGTTCATGTGGAAGCCTTGGCTGTAAAAGGATAAAGCGTGCTGGTGCTCCCATGCAAATGTCTCGATCGCCTGAACGATTTTTTCGCTCATACTCGTGTGATAAATGACTTCATCATGGTGGGTGACAAGCCCACCATTGGCGGTAATAAACGTTGTGATACCTAAATCTCTTAATTCATTACACATCGATAAGGGTCTTCCCGTTGCGGCAACAACAAGAATCTGTTTACGTTGTAACGAGCGTATGGCTCTTCGTGTCGACGCTGAAATTTCCCCCGTTTGATGATCGGTAAGTGTTCCATCCACATCAAAAAAGACGACCTTATACTTCATAAAAAACTCCTATCTCTTAATTCTAAAAATCGTTCAATAGCTCGTTGTGCCTCATCGAATCGGTGATGTTTTTGGAGATGAAGAAGTTGATGAATCAACGGTTGTAAGCCATAAAAGTGCTCAATTCTATAAATCATGTCTTCTTTAGACAGAGTGGTTTGATAATGACTCAATACTTGTTTGACAAGGTTAGAGCCATAAGTCCAGTACAAACCAGCAAAATCAAAAGCTGGATCTCCTAACTGTGCGTCTGTAAAATCAATAATTCCAGCGAGTTTTTTATCTTCTAGATTGTAAATCATATTGGATGTCGTTAAATCACCGTGGATCGGGACGTTTTGATCAATATTGTATGTGGTATCGAATTGATTCAAAAAATCTTGAAAAACATGATCAATGTGAATCGTTACGTTAGCATCTAAAAATGGAAAGACTTTCGTATGTAAGGATGAGTAAAGATCGCTCCAAAACGTCAAGGTGTGAAGATGCTCAAAACATTCAAGTTCAGAAGGGTTTATCCCGTGTATGACTGATAAAAATTGTCCCAACTTTCTACAATCGTGTTTGGAAAGTGTGATTGTGTT